>CABUHY010000012.1 GCA_902491475.1 uncultured Eubacteriales bacterium | reverse complement strand
TAAAGCATTCTTTTTCCCCCGGTAGAACCGGGGGTTTTCATCAATTGCTTGACAAAAAAATACGGGTATCGGCAAAGTCCGATACCCGTGGGTTCGTATATTATTTTTGGTATTTGTCGGGCATTATTTTTATATCCCTTACCATATCTCCGTTTATCAGCCTCACAGTCGATTTTTCATTTATCTTTATCCAGTTATCCTCGACCGCAACGATTTTTCCCGTAACTCCGAAAGAATCGTTGAAAAGCGAAATGTTACAGACCTTGCCGATAAACTCCTTAATAAGCTCAGTGGGCATACTTCTTTTCCTCCCTTTTTTCCTGTTCTGTATAATCCGCAGATATTTTCCGCTTTGCTGTGTGAACAGGACGACAAATATGACAATCAAAGATATTATCATACTTAAATTCATATCTGTTCCCACCCTTGCGTTTTATCAATTTGATTATACAGCGTCACGGCAGGAAAATCAACACTTTATTATTCGATTGCCCATTTGTTGCTTTCGGTTTGAAGTTTTACCATACGGGCAAAGGCTCCGTCGTGTTTAAGAAGCTCTGCGGGTGCGCCCTGCTCTTCGATTTTACCGTCCTTGAGCACAACGATTTTGTCTGCGCCCGAAACGGTTCTCATTCTGTGAGCGATGATAAGAACCGTCTTATTCTTAATAAGTCTCGAAAGAGCTTGCTGAATTGAGGTTTCATTTTCGACATCAAGGCTTGCCGTCGCTTCGTCAAGCAGGATAATCGGTGCGTCTTTAAGGAAGGCTCTTGCGATTGAAATCCTCTGTCTCTCGCCGCCCGAGAGCTCACAGCCGTTTTCGCCGATATTTGAATTGAAACCGTCGGGAAGCTTGTTTGCGAATTCATCGACATTTGCAAGCTTTGCCGCCGCAAGCACTTCTTCGTCCGTTGCGTCCTTTTTGCCGACTCTTATATTTTCCATAACCGTATTGTCAAACAGCGTAACATCCTGGAAAACTATCGAGTAAAGCGACATAAGCGTTTCGGGGTCAACCTTTGAAATATCTTCGCCGCCTACCGTAATCTTACCCTTCTTAATATCCCAGAATCTCGCCGCAAGACGGGAAACCGTGGTTTTGCCGCCGCCCGACGGTCCTACAAGAGCGGTAACCTCGCCCTGCTTTGCGGTAAACGACACATCGTCGAGCACCGTTTCTCCGTTGTCGTAAGCGAAGCCGACGCCGTCGAATTTAATGTCGCAGCCCTTGTTGTCAAGCTCTGTTTTGCCGTCCTGAACGGGGCAGTCGAGAATTTCATTCATACGCTCGATATTTGTGTTTGTCGCAATTACCGCCGCAAGGTTCTGAAGCGCATTTTCAAGCGGGTCGTAAAGCCTTGAAGCTACAAGCAGGAACATAAAGAATGTAAGAATATCGGTTTCGCCCTTTATAAGCAGATACGCTCCCGTAAGTGCCGTTGTGGCAATGCCGAGTCTTAAAATAAGGCTTGAGGACACTACAAATGCCGCCGTTCCGAACTCTGCCTTGAAAAGTCTTGACTCAAGATGTCTTATCTTTTCGTCAAGTCCGGCAAGATATTCCTTTTCGGCGTTGTTCGCCTTGAGGTCGGGCATGGTTTCGATGCATTCCTGTATTCCGTCCTCACAGGCTATTTTTGCCTGCATTGATTTTTTTGAAAGGCTCTTCTGCACACGGGAAGCGAAAGCGACTATAAGGAACGCTATCGGGAGAACCCATACGCTCGCAAGCGCCATTCTCGCGTCAAACGCAAACAGCGAAATCGCTATGACCGTTGTTGAAATTATCGAGCCTATAAGCGGGCAGACCTGGTGCGACTGGCTGGTTTCCAGCACGGCGCAGTCGTTCATAATGGCCGAGGTCAAATCCGCAAGGTCTTTTTTGCCGAAGAACGAAAGCGGAATTTTTCTGAGCTTTTCGGCAAGGTTTATTCTTCTTACGCCCGTTTCAACATAGGTCGCAAGGAATGTGCTGTTGTACTGAAGTCTTGTTGTGATAAGGATTATCGCCGCACATACTATACAGCCGACAATATAAAACGGCATGCGGCTTTTTTCGAGCGAGCCCGAAAGCATATCCTTTACAAGCAGATAAAGCAAACCTACGGGCAGCATAAAGGCTACATTCTGCAAGGCGCAGAACAAACTGCCCTTAATTGTATCTATTGTGCCTTTTCTTGAAAGGGCAAATCTTCTTTGCAGTTTTTTAATCATCTCTTACCCCTCCTTTGATACTTTCCACTCAACGGACTTGCAATAGTCGTTCCACATCTGTGAGAACAGTCCGTCTTTCTCGGAGAGTTCGGAGAACGCACCGCTCTGTTCGAGCTTTCCGTCCTTCATAACAAATATCTTGTCTGCGTTGACTACCGTCGAGAGCCTGTGAGCTATCATAATTACCGTCTTGCCCTTGGCAAGCTCGTTCATAGCCCTCTGCACCTTGACCTCATTGTCGGGGTCGGCATAGGCTGTCGCCTCGTCAAGTATGATTATCGGCGAGTTTTTGAGCATAGCCCTCGCAACGGCAATTCTCTGTGTTTCGCCGCCCGAAAGATATACGCCTTTTGAGCCGATTACGGTATTTATTCCATCGGGGAATTTTTCGATAATATCCGTACACTGTGCGGCTTTGAGTGCGTCCGTAACCTCTTTTTCGGTTGCGTCCTTTTTGCCGAGGCGGACATTGTCGAGGATTGACGCCTTTATAAGCTTGCTGTCCTGGAAAACAAAGGAAACGGTTTCCATAAGCTCGTTTTTGTCAATATCCTTTACATCCGTGCCGCCTATGAGTACCTTACCCGACTGCGGGTCGAAGAACCTTGCGATGATGTTTGCAAGCGTTGTCTTACCGCTGCCCGAGGGACCGACGAACGCTACGGTCTGTCCGTCGCCGATTTTAAGCGACACGCCGTCAACCGCATTCTTAACTCCGTCATACGAAAACTTAACATTTTCAAGCTCAACCGAGCGGTCTGCGGGATGAGCGGGCTTATCCGATACGGGAAGCTCCTCGCAGCCGAGAACCTCGTCAATTCTCGCAATGGCGTCATTTACTATCATATTGTTTTCGCTCATATACATAAGTCTTGTCATTGTAAGCGAAATAACGGGAGTTACGATTATGTAGAAAAGCATATTGAGCAAAAATTCTCCCGTAACGCTTCCGTGCGAGAACCAAAAGCCCGCAATGATAAGGAATGCGAACACGCTGTTTACCGCAAGAGTGTAAAGCATCATCGGTCCGCGGAGATTAAGCGTGTAATCGGTCGTCCATTTTTCGTAGTTGTCGATGGTCGCCTTGAATTTCTTAAATGAGAACACGGTCTGACCGAAGGTCTTTACAACGGGAATACCTCTTACATATTCAACCGCTTCGTTGGACATATCGCTCAACGAATTTTGGTATTCGGTCATCTTCTGCTGCATATTTTTGCCCGTCATACCGCTCATACAAATGAAAGCTATAACGACCGGCACAAGGCTCAAAAGACCTATTCTCCAATCGAAAACGAACAACAGAATGAGCATACCGACTATGTTTGCCATAGCACGGTATTTATCGGGAAGCTGATGCGCAAGGTATGCCTCCGCAGCTCCCGAGGTCTCCGAAATAACTCTGCGAAGCTTACCGCTTCCGAATTCTTCAAGCTTTCCCAACGGGAATTTTGATATATGGTTTGTCAGGTCTATCCTGATGTTTGTCGCTATTCTGAACGCTGCGGCGTGCGAGCACATAAGACCCGCTATATACACAAGCACCGTAAGCACCGCAAACAGCACTGCCGTCCAGCCGTACGAGGTTACATTCTGCGCTTCGGAATAATTCGGCGCAACCTCTATGACCTCTTTAAGTATGCGCCAGATATACCAAAACGGCATAAGCGCTAAAAATGCGCTTGCGGCGGACAGGACCCAGGAAAGATATACAAGTGCCTTGCGTGAGCCCGCATATTCAAGCAAGCGGCTTAAATTTGACTGCTTTTTCTCTTCTTTCAAAGAAATTACCTCCTTGTAACGATATACAAAACTGTTATTTGAGTTAGCAACCGCTAACTCTGCGCTAAAAATTAAAGAGCATTACTGCCCCATAATTTTTAACCAGCCCGCAGTGTAAAACGCATTGAGCTCTTCAAGATATTTTTCCGCCTTTTCAAAGCTCATATCGTGGATTACCATCTCAAAACAGGCGTTCATCATTCCTGTGACGAGAATGTGTTCAAGCCGTTCGTCGATATACGGGACCTTGCGGCCGAGACGGCGCAGGGTGTCATAATACCTGTGCGTTGCCTCAACTTCAAGCTCCACCATCTTATCAACCATTCCCGAATATTCCGTTCCGTCGGAATGAAGCAGAATAAGCCTCAGCGCCGATTTATGAGAGTAGGCGTAAACCAAAATTTCTTTCATGCAGTTTCCGCCCGCCTTGCCCATATGCTGCGGTTTTTCAGTGTCGGGGAGTTCATCGAAATCGTTCAATGACCTCTTGTAGGTGTCAAGGACATAATCATATGCCTCTTTGACAAGCGCACCGAACAGTTCTTCCTTGCTGTTGTAATATCCGTAGAACGCTCCGGTGGTAACACCTGCGGTTTTTACAATATTGCGAAGGGACGCCGACTTAAAGCCTTTTTCAGAAAATTCCGCTTCGGCAGCCGACTGTATTTTCTCTAAAGTCGAGTTTTCAGTCAACATCAACACCCCGCAAATCATATAACAGTGTTATATTATATCGTTTTTCAACATTTGTCAATAGCTTTTTGCACATTTTTATATCTTTTTCCAATCCGAAATCGCCTTGCATATGCGTCGGTCAATGTCAATTCTCGTCTGCTTGCACTCCTGCGGATATTTTTTAGCCGCAACGAACGCAATCTTCACAAACAAATCCGCACCTACGGGAAGCATACATTTGAGCATACTCTCGGGGAACACAAAATGCGTTCCGTGTTCGTATACCGCAATTTCGACATCGCAGTCGTGCGGCTTTTCGGACAGCCGTTTTTCCATTCTGCGGATATATTTTGCGGCGTTCCAGAGCGAGTCGTCCTCCGCACCGATTAAGACGAGCTTTCCCTTTATGTTTTCGACCTTTATCATCTCGTCCTCGGGATGGGGTCTGTCCTTTTCCGAGTCCTCAAACAGCTTTACGGAGGAAAGCATATCGCCCGTGCGCTTGCACTCTTCCTTCATAATCCTGCCGTACTCGGGGTGCTGATACTTAAACGGCATATACGGCAGCGGTTCGCCCCTGTATGTAAACAGCGACTCGTTTTCAATCGGCCACTCTGTATATCCGTCTCTCTTGCCCTGCTCAAAGCCCTGCCAGATAAAATCGCTCGGAGTCATTGCAATGGTAAGCGAAATATCATTAAAATATGAAGCCGCCGTCAGCGCAAGTGTAGCCGTTGTGGACGCGCCCGCAATTCCGACCTTTTTGTTGCCGTGCGATTTGAGATACGCAACTGCGCTCTCCACCCTTTCGAGCGGATAGTTGTGATGGCTGTAATTCTTCTTTCCGGGCGACATTGTAAGCACATTTACGCCCCTTTTATGCAGCCATTTGACCGCCGAACGAGCCATATGGTCCTCGGGGTCGTCGCCGAGCATTGCAATAATTCCGCAGTCGGTTTTCTCGGGACACTCCCAATAAGCGCCGTAAAAGCCGTCGGTCTCAACATCAAAATGTATTTTATTCATAAATACGCCTCCCGTAATTTATATCAGACTGATTTGCTATGAATTAAAAATATAATATAACATCTTTTCTAAAAAATCAAGCCTTATTATTTTACTTTATCTTTACTTTCATTTTACACAAACAAGGTTTCGAAAATCCGCCGAAAGGGATATTCTGTTTTTGTAAACAAAACAAACAAAACGGAGACGGTAAATATGAAAAAAATCGCAGTCGCTTTTATATTCTCGGTTGCGGCATTTCTTACGGGCGAATATTTATATTCCCGAAGTGTCGGCAAAATAGGCTTCCCGTCCTTTGCGGGACTTACACTTATTTGGCTTGCGGTCACAGCGGCGCTCGTATGCGTTTCGGCGGTCATTTATAAAAAATCGGAGGCAAAGAGATGAAAGAAAAGATAACTGCTTTTACCGAAAAGCACGCCGAACTATGGAAATTTGTAAAATTCACTTTCACGGGAGCGAGCACCTCGGTTTTGGAACTCGGCGTATTTATGTTTTTACAGTATGTTGTTTTCAAATCGTTGAATGTCACGCCCGTAACTGACAATGCGGTGCTCAATTTTCTCGGCATCGAATACAAGGGCTACCTCTATTCCTATGCCGTATCGGCGATAATCGGCTATGCCGCAGCATACATAATGAACCGTAAGCTTACCTTTAAGGCTGACGCAAACCCCGTATTCTCAACAGTGGTTTATGCAATTATGGTTGCCTGCACTATAGCGTTCAACACATGGTTCGGAGCTTTTCTCGGAACGGTTATCAAAAACAACGGCTGGGACAACGCCCTTGTGCAGGCGCTTACAAAGCTTGTTGTGATGACCGTGCCCACCTTATGGACATATCCCCTAAACCGCTTTGTAATACACCGCAGAAAAAAGCCTCAGCAAGCCTGACTGCTTTGCTTTTGTTGACACGGCGGCTTGCCGAGCTTATCATATAAGATGACAAATCTTAAAAAGGTATGTGATTAAAATTAACAAAAACAATTCTCTTGCAATAGCGACAGACCTTGACGGAACATTGCTCTCAAGCAAAAACGAAGTGTCTGCGGAAAATCTTGCCGCAATACGCCGTCTCGGTTCGGCGGGAATAAAAACAATCCTGCTCACGGGCAGAACATTTTACGAAATTCCCGAAGTTCTCAGGAAATGCGGCGACATAGCATATATGATTTACTCAAACGGAGCGGCGGCGGCAACCGGCAAGGGCGAAGCCGTATTCGGCAACTGCATTCCGCACAAAAAAGCCGTATGTTTGTTTGAGCTTTTGTCAAAATACGAAACATTTATTGAGATTTATGCCGACGGCGTTCCTTATGCGAGCAAAGACAAGTTCAGCGACGAGATGTTCAGGATGTACCGAATTGACGAGGGCTTCATCCCCGAAATGCACATAAGCCGCCGACCCGTGCCGAGCCTTACGGAAATCGTAACGGAGCCGACTCGGGAAATTGAAATGTTTGATGTCTTTTTCAAAAACGAGTCGGAAAGGCTTGAATGTATCGAATTGCTCAAAAAAGACGGAGAAGTTGAAATAACCTCATCAATGACGAGCAACCTTGAAATAATATGTTCGGGAACAAGCAAGGGTAAGGCTCTTGAAAGGCTTTGCGAAATTATCGAAATCCCCGTAAGCCGCGTTACCGTTGCGGGAGACAGCAAAAATGATATTACCGCATTTCAAACAGACGCAAAAAAATACGCCGTTTCAAACGCCTGTCCCGAGCTGAAAGCGCTCGCCGACAAAATCATCTGTTCAAACGACGAAAATATAATGACTTATCTTGAAAAGGAGCTGTTATAGACAATGGGCGACTTTATTCATTTTCTGAACACAAACAATTCCGACTGTATCGTGCTCGAAAGCGACGGACATTACGCAATGATTGACGCCGCAGAGGACAACGACTACCCTGCCGACAAGCCGCATCTCAAATATAAGGGCTATGAGGATTATATATGCGATTGGCTTTTTAATCACTGCGCCGACAGTGACGGCAATGTAACTCTTGACTTTGTTCTCGGCACACACGCTCACTCCGACCATTTGGGCGGATTTGACACCGTGATAAGCAACCCGAAAATCAATGTGAAGCTTGCGTATCTGAAGCCGTATTTAAACAAAGATGTCTTTATTTATGAGAGACTGCGTTGGGATAACCGAGAGGTCTACGAGCAGATGAAGAACGCCCTTGAAAGCCGAAATGTACCGATAATCGAGGAGTTTGAGGGTAAAACGCAAATGCTCGGAAACCTCAAAATCACATTTTATAACGCAAGTGCAAAAAAGCGGCTTATAAAATACGGCGACAATGTAAACAGCGTTGTCTGCCTTGTCGAAAACGGCAGCCACAGAGCGCTGCTCACGGGAGACTTTACCAATAAGACGCTCGGCGAAATTCCGCTTGCGAACAAGGTCGGAAAAATCGACCTGCTCAAAGTCGGACACCACGGATACCCGTTCTCGTCCTCGCTGTACTTCCTCAAAAAGCTGTCGCCCGAATACAGCGTAATATGCAACAGCTCGAAAAGAGTTTATCCGCACATTATGTTCAAGCTGAAAAATATCATACACTCAACCGTTTTATGCACGGCGGATAACGACGGTGTGGATTATTGTTTTGACGACAACAGTATTAAATAAGAAAACCCCTTATCAAAGCACTGCAATGATAAGGGATTTTTGTCAGTTCAAAAACGAAAATACATTAAACGCCTGCAGGAAGATAAGGAAGAGAAGCACGGGGGCTACGAATTTCATCATAACCACATACAGCTTTTCCCTGCCGAATTTCTTGTTTCCGAGGCCCTGCTTCACCTCGTCGATAACATACTGAGGTTTTACCACCCAGCCTATGAGAACACAGGTAAGGATAGAAACTATCGGCATTAAAATACTGTTCGAGAAGTAGTCGAGAATATCAAGCATCTGCTGTCCCGTTGCTCCGTTGGGAAGCGTTGCTTCAAAGTACCATATATTATAACCGAAGCAAACCGCCAGGCCGATAATTACCGATATAAAGAACGCCACGCCCGTAGCCTTGGGTCTTGACATCTTAAAGCGGTCGATAAACACCGAAGCCACCGTTTCCATAAGCGAAATTGACGATGTAAGCGCCGCAAAAAGCACAAGCAGGAAGAAAAGCGCTCCGATTATCGGACCGAGCTTACCCATCTGTTCGAATATCGAGGGAATAGCCTTGAACATAAGTCCGGGGCCCGCCTGAGTAAGTCCCTCTCTGCCCTGGAAGGCATAAACGGTCGGTATCATAATAAGACCCGCAAGGAGCGCAACGCCCGTGTCGAAAATTTCAATCTGATTTACGGACGATACAAGGTTGCTGTCCTTTCTGCAATATGAGCCGTAGGTTATCATAATTCCCATGGCAAGGCTCATCGAATAGAACATCTGACCCATTGCGTCAAGCGCCACGGTTATGAACTTTGCGGGCGTGATTCCTTTAAGGTCGGGTATGAGATAAATCTTTACGCCCTCCAAAGCGGTGCGTGTAACTCCGTTTTCATCGGTGTGTTTAAGCGTAAGCGAATAAATCGAAATACCGATGATAAGCACCGCAAGTATCGGCATCATTATCTTTGACGCCTTTTCGATTCCCTTGTCCACGCCGAGAATTACGACAACAGCCGTAAGTGCCATAAACACAAGGAACCATATAACGGGCGACGACTTGGCAGTTATGAAATCGCTGAAAAATTGATTCGGTCCCACCGCGCTGATATGCGACGCCTCGCCCGAAATGTAGGTAAACGCATACTTTGTAACCCAACCGCCGATAACGCAGTAATACGGGAAAATCAGTATCGGCACCGCCGTTGCAAGAACACCCAAAAATCCGAAGCGTTTATCAACCTTGCCGTATGCCTGAAACGGGCTCAATCCCGTTTTTCTGCCGATTGCTATTTCCGTTGTCATAAGTGCAAAACCGAAGGTCAGCGAAAAGATTATATAAGTTACGATAAACAATCCGCCGCCGTCCTTCGCCGCAAGATACGGGAAGCGCCATAAATTTCCGAGGCCTATTGCCGAGCCCGCCGCCGCAAGTATAAAGCCGAGCGAGCTTGAAAATCCGCCTCGCGTCTGTTTCTTTTCCATTTCCTAATCCCCTAACAACATATTTTTCAAATAGTATTTCGATTATAACAAAAAACCGAATTTATTTCAACATAAAAAACGGCGAAACCGAATTCGCCGTTAATCATCATATTTTTTCAAAGAACAAACCGTCTCTGTTACAGTAAAAATAAATTTTCCGAACATCCGACGATTTGAATCTTGCCGAAGCGCTTCCCTCGGGATAGGTCTTGACAATCTGTACCCTGTCCGATGACACCGCCGCGATAAAAGATATATAGTGGCTCTTTGTCATTTCGCAGTCGATATTTACGAAGTATTCGTCCTCAACCTTTTCCGCAGAGATTTTATGCCGTTCGCCGGCAGGCTCCGCTTCAAGGGCAACGAGTTCTATTCCGTGGCAGTAAATCGAGGCCTCTCCCATTGCGGTTATCACATTGCCGCACACAGGGCAAACATAGAACTTGGTTTTCAGCGCATTTGAAGATACATTTGTGTTTTTGACATCGTTACCCGACAACAGCTGTGCGACCGATATGCAAAAGGTCTCGGCAAGCGGCTGTAAAAGACTTATGTCGGGATAGCCCTTTCCCGTTTCCCACTTTGACACCGCCTTGTCGGAAACACACAGCCTCTGTGCCAATTCGTTTTGGGTAAGCCCTCTTTTTTCACGAAGCTCTTTTATAAATGCACCCGTAACATATTTATTCATAGCATTTCCTCCTTGAGGATATTCTATTCCGTCTGCGGCATATATTCAACCTATGCTCGGTAGAGTCAAAATGCAAAAGGACAAACGAAAAGCGCATAACTTACCCGCCAAGTAAATTATGCGCTTTGGTTTTATTGTTTCAAAAAACAGATAGTGTGTCCGTTAGGATTAAAGTACGGGCATATCGGGGAATATGTCGATAATTCTGCCGATTGTCTGCTTGTCCTGCGGGCTCTTTCTCTTAAATCTGTTGATTGTTGCGTCATCGGGAGAAGGATAAATGTCTCCGCCTATGATGTATGTAACATCAGCGTTAAGAATAGTACAAATGTCAAGGAATGTCGCAAAACCGGGTGCAGATTTACCTGTCTCAATATTTGACAAATGGTTGTTTGAAATATTGATTTTTGCTGCAAGGTCCTTCTGAGACAAATTCATCTCTCTGCGTACTGTTGCAATTCTTCTTCCAATAGCTCTAAGATCGTGTGTCATATTGATCTACCTCCTTGATATTTATTTTAACACTATTCAAAGTGTCTTTACATAAATGTGTAGCGAATTAGTTTGATTATACTTTGTTTTTTTAACAAAATTAACATTTTATTCCCGTTTTACACTATGCAAGACTTTCATTTAATTTCCGAAAACCGTATCCTTGCGGATACGGTTTTCGTCATAAGCCTGTTATTTGTAAAGTGCTCCGTAGGTCTTGCAGGCGCTGTAATCGGCAGCCTGTCTGTCGTCCGTGCCGAACGCCGCCCAGCAATGCGGACGGAATATTCTTGCCTCTTCGACATTGTGCATATTTACGGGGATTCTGAGCATTGATGCGAGAGTGATAAGCTTGTCGCCCACATGACCGTAAACCGTTACGCCGTGGTTTGCGCCCCAGTTAGCCATTACACTGTAAACATCCTTGAATGCGCCCTCTCCCGTGATTTTCGGTGCGAACCAGGTTGTCGGCCAGGTCTTGTCGGTTCTTTGGTCGATTATGTTGTGAATTTCGTCGGGCAGGTCAACCGTGTAGCCCTCGGCAAGCTGGAGAACAGGTCCTATGCCGTCAACAATGTTTATACGAAGCATTGTAACGGGCATCTGAGCCTTACAACGGAAGTGCGAAGAGAATCCGCCGCCTCTGAAATATTCATAGTTTGCCCTGCACCAATCGGTCGCCTCAAGGCAAGCGTCTATATCCTTGTCGGTCATCTTCCAGAACGGTTTCATACAGCTCTCGCCGTTCTCGTTCTTTGAAGCGCCGCAGCCGTCAAGAGCGGTAGCGCCCGAGTTGATAAGATGGATAAAGCCGTCCTTTGCAACGCCGTCGGGTCTCTTTCCCGTAACTCTTTCGCAAGCGTCGGGGCTCCAGTATGTACGGACATCGTGGAAGCACGGAGCGGTGTCGGAAACAAGAGTTCCCAAAATCATTGACGCACCGTTGAGGGTGTCGTTTTCGGTTGCGAACGGAGTGGGCATTTTCTTACCGTTCCAGTTAAAGGTCGAAGCCATAAGAGCCTCTGTAAAGTCTGCGTTAGGGAGCCAGTCCGTCCAGTTTCTCTGTCCCTGGAAGCCGCCTGCAACCGCATTTTTACCGAGAGCCTCTTCGTGCCAGCCCATCTCGTCGAGCTTCTTGTTGCCGAATAGAATATCGTGAACAACCAAGGTCATCTTTGTAATGAATTCCCAATCCTTATCGGGGTCAACAACCTTTGATTTTCTTATAATCTCGGGCAAATCCTTACCTGCGTTTACATCAAAGCCCTCTTTGCAGTTTTCCTTAACCCATTTGATAGCCTTGTCGTACTCGTCATGGTCGTAAATTCCGAGCGTAATTCTGCGGACGATTTCCGTCATATCCACCCATTCGGGGCGTATTCCGAGGTACTCTCTGAAGAACGAAGCGTTGCAATAAGAGCCTGCGATACCCATTGCCACACCGCCGAGGTTAACATAGGACTTGTTTTTCATCCAGCCGACCGATACCGCACATTTTGCAAAACGCAAAATCTTCTCTGCAACATCCTCAGGGATTGTTCTGTCGTCCATATCCTGAACATCGTGTCCGTAAATCGAAAATGCGGGCATACCGTTCTGTGCGTAAGCCGCCATAACAGCCGCAAGGTAAACGGCGCCGGGTCTTTCCGTTCCGTTAAAGCCCCAAACAGCCTTAATGGTTTTCGGGTTCATATCGTAGGTTTCCATACCGTAGCACCAGCAGGGTGTAACCGTAAGCGTTGCGATTACATTTTCGCCCGAGAACTGTTCCTCGCAAGCCGCCGCCTCTGCACCGCCGCCGATTGTCGTGTTGCAGACAACGCACTGTACGGGTGTGCCGTCGGGATAGCAAAGATTTTCTTCGATAAGCTTTGCCGCCGAAGTTGCCATACCCATAGTCTGGTTTTCAAGGCTTTCACGGACTCCGCCCCATCTGCCGTCGATAACGGGACGAATACCTATTTTAGGATATTTCATAATACTTTCTCCTTTATGTTATTTTATAATGTTTTCAAATTTTTCGTATGCCGAGGCGAATTCCTCCGAATTTTCGGGGAGATATGTTTTCACGCTCTCCGAAGAAGCAAGGATACGCCTGCCCTCTTTCACGCTTTCAATCTCGCCGAGGGCTATAAGCTGCAGCATAATATTTCCGAGTGCCGTAGCCTCCGTCGGTCCTGCCGTCACGGGGATGTTGAGGCTGTCCGCCGTCATCTGGCACAGGAAGCTGTCCTTTGTTCCGCCGCCGAGCAGATGGAGCACATCGAATTTCTTTCCCGTGTTCTCCTCAATCTGCCTGATTGCAAAGCGATATTTCATCGCAAGGCTTTCATATATGCACCTGACAAGCGCACCGTCCGTTTCGGGCGTGCCCTGACCTGTTTTTTCGCAAAAGCTGCGGATTTTTTCGGGCATATTTTCGGGAGCCGCAAACACGGGAGCGTCGGGGTCTATAAAGAAATCGAACGGCTTTTCACGCCTTGCAAGCTGCTCCATATCGTTGTAGGAATACTCCTTGCCGTCTTTTCTGAAATTGCGTCTTATCTCCTGAATAAGCCAAAGACCGCTTATGTTTTTGAGATAATTTATCTTGCCGTTTGCGCCGAGCTCGTTTGAAAGCTCGTCGTTCATACTCTTTTCGGAAAGTATCGGCAAATCGTTTTCACAGCCTATGAGCGACCATGTTCCGCAGGAGAGAAAAGCGGGTGTTTCGCCGTCCTTTTCGGGCATGGCGCATACGGCGCACTGCGTATCGTGCCCCGCAACCTTTATAACCTTTATGCCCTTGTATTCCCCTGCAACGCTTGCGCTTTTCACAATCGGCGGAAGCATTTTTTCGTTCTTCCCCGTGAGCGCAAAGGCCTCTTTTTGCCAACACACCTTTTCCAAATCAAGCATCTGCGAAGTCGAGGCTATTGTCTGTTCGGCAGATTTCACACCGCACAGCGAATATGCAAACAGGTCGGGCATAAACAGGGTCATATCCCCGTCGTTTTCCTCAACGCTCAATTGAAAGAGCGTGTTTATGTTCATTATCTGATTTCCCGTAAGGGCATACAAACGCTCGGGGGAAATTTTTTCAAAAAGCCTTTCGGGCGCACCGCTTGTTCTTGTATCACGGTAACAGACGGGCAGCGAAACAAGCTTTCCGTCCCTGTCGATTATTCCGTAATCGACGCCCCATGTGTCAAAGGCAAGCGAGTCAACATCTCCCGCCGTATCGACAGCCTTTTTAACCTCCGAGAGAAGATAAGGAAAATTCCAACAGAGCTTTCCGTTCTCCCTGACCAATTCATTGTCAAAGCGGTGTACTTCACGGTAAGTGAGCCTGCCGTTTTCGTATTCTCCGAGTATCGCCCTGCCCGTAGACGCGCCGAAATCGAACGCTAATACACGGCTCATGCTTTTACTACTCCCTTTTTGAGAAGAACATTGGCGTAAATTGCCGTCTCGCCCGTGGCAATTATAAGATAAGCCTTTTTCGCCCTCTCATAAAAAGCAAAGCGTTCCGTCATTTCAATGTC
Source organism: uncultured Eubacteriales bacterium (assembly GCA_902491475.1). Taxonomy (GTDB): domain Bacteria; phylum Bacillota; class Clostridia; order Oscillospirales; family Acutalibacteraceae; genus Fimenecus. The sequence goes on along the minus strand of CABUHY010000012.1, from coordinate 56,208 downwards.
GTGATGTTCGGGCTCGTATTTTGTAAGAATTTTGTCGTATTCCGCCCAAATCGTCGGCGTGGGAGTGTCGTCGCCCTTGACAACCTCCATCAAAGCAACGGGCTTTTCCGTATATGTGTCAAGCGGGATAAGCGACAAAACGGCGTCAAGCATATCCGCCGCAGAATGGCCGTCCGCACGGACAACAACGGCGTTTTTGCCTATGCTCTCGCTCGGAAAATTGCCGTCTGCAATAACAAGCTCGTCCCCGTGGCCCATTTCGCAAAGCGCCTTGAGAAGCTCGGGGGAAATTATCGGGTTGATACCTTTAAGCATAATCAGTCCTCCTGCTTGTGAAGCATTTCGTCGTCGGGGTTGAATACCTTGTAGCCGGGGTGTCTGCCCGTAATTCTGTAATAGCTTCTTAAATCAATGAGCTTCTGTATGTTCTTACGGTCAATATCATGGCTTCCGCCGAGGATAACCGCATTTATTGTAATCTTCGCCCAAAGCTCAAGGCTTTCCATTCTGTAAAAGGCGGTGATTACATCGCTTCCGACTGCGAGTGCACCGTGGTTTTCAAGCAGCATAACATCGTGCTCGTCAAGATAGGGCTCAATAGCGTCGGGAACCTCCGTTGTGGACGGCGTACCGTAGGGCGTAAGCGGAACTGCGCCGATAGCCGCAACATCCTCAATCATATTGTACATATCCATAGCCTTGTGCGCTACGGCAAAACCCGTTGCTCCCGGAGGATGGGCGTGAATAACGCTGAAAACATCCTCTCTCTTGTCATAACAACGCAAATGCATTTTAATCTCGCTTGACGGACGAAGTCCCTCCGCCGCCTCTAAGACATTGCCCTTTGAGTCGATTCTTATGAGCTTATCGGGTGTAATAAAAGATTTGCTCATTCCCGTGGGCGTTGCCAAAATCGTGCCGTCGTCAAGCTTTGCGCTGACATTTCCGTCGTTTGCCGCAACCCAACCGAGCTGCCACATTTTATGGCAGACATCGCAAATCTGGTCTTTAATAACTTGAATATCCATTTCGCTTTTTCCTTTCCTGTATGTGTCTGTGCACATTACAGGTTTATTGTATCATAAATAAAAACCATATTCAATAACTATAATTTTATGTTCACTGTGCACATATACAGCTTGTTGACAAAGGCACTCCGACCTCTTATAATTTTAATGTATTTTACTGCGAAAGGCGGCGTATTATGGGCAGAAAGGGCTTATCCGACCCAAATTTTTTCGGCACGGAAAAAATTTCAAAAATATTGTTCAGAACTGCGCCTCCCGTTATGCTCGCACAACTGATACAGGCGCTTTACAACATTGTTGACAGCTTCTTCGTCGGCAGGTATTCCGACGAGGCTCTTACGGCGCTGTCGGTTATATATCCCATTCAACTTATAATAATTGCTCTCGCCGTCGGCACGGGAGTGGGCGTAAACACATATATGGCACGCAAATTCGCACAGAGCAAGTCAAAGGACGCCGACGAGGCAGGAGGCACGGGTATGCTGCTCGGCTTTGTGACATGGGCTGTTTTTGCGCTTACATCCGTTCTTGTTATGAAACCGTATGTTATGACCTCGGCAAAGTCGCCCGAGGCGGTTGCAGACGCCGTAACCTACGGCAATATAGTCTGCATAGGCAGTATCGGAGCATTTTTGGAGGGCAACTGGACAAAGGTACTCCAGGCGCGGGGCAATATGAAGCTCCCGATGGCGGCGCAGATAATCGGTGCTCTGACAAACATCGTGCTTGACCCGCTTCTGATATTCGGCGTCGGATTTTTGCCCGAAATGGGCGTTGCGGGTGCGGCATACGCCACCGTGTGCGGTCAGATTATTGCGGCGATAATCACGGGAATAAAAGGCTTCTGCAAGCCGCCCGAAGTAAAAAAACTTTCCCATTACATAAAAATGATATACCGCTACGGCTATCCGTCAATAATTATGCAGCTACTGTACACGGTTTATATAGTCGCCCTCAATGTGATACTTGCGGGCTTCTCCGACTCTGCGGTAACGGTGCTCGGACTGTACTACAAGGCGCAGTCATTCTTCTTTATTCCGCTGTTCGGGCTTCAAACCTGTATCGTGCCCGTATTAAGCTACAACTACGCAAACAAAAGCTATCGCAGATGCCGTGACATTATGAACTTTTCCTGCCTTATATCGGCGGCGTTTATGATAGTCGGCATAGTCTGCTTCGTGTTCTTTCCCGAAAGGCTTATGTCGATATTCTCAAAAAGCGAAGAGGTTATGAGTATAGGCTCGGTTGCGTTTCCGATAATCGGCGCAAGTTTTTTGCCCGCCGTAATATCGCTTATGATGCCCGTGTTCTTCCAGGCTATCGGCTACGGCGGAACAAGTCTTATACTGTCGCTTACAAGGCAGGTTTTCTGCCTTATCCCGATATTCCGCATACTTGCCGAATTCGGCTTGAATTACACCTGGTGCGCTTTTCCGATTTCCGAAATAATCGCAGGCGGTATCGGAATTGTAATTTATTTCGGCGTTCTGAAGAAATGGAAAAAAGAACTCAAAACACCGTTGACATAAACCCGACTTTAGGTGTTATCATAAACACATAAACAATTCAAGGAGGAATTACCGTGAGAAAGAATTTTAAGGCTAATCCGTGGTTTTATCCGCTTCCCGTCCTCATTATAGGCACATATGACGAAAACGGAAACGCAGACGCAATGAACGCCGCTTGGGGCGGACTTTACGATTCCGACCTCGTTGAGCTGTGCCTGAGCGAAAGCCACAAAACCACAAAGAACATCAAAAGCAAGGGTGCATTTACCGTAAGCTTTGCCGATGCGGACAATGTAGCTGCAAGCGACTATGTTGGTATTGTTTCGGGCAACAACACACCCGACAAAATGAAAAAATCGGGCTTTACGGTAATAAAGAGTGAATTTGTTGACGCACCTGTTATCAACGAGCTTCCGCTTGCGCTTGAATGTGAGTTTGTAAAGACCACAAGCGAGGGCAACATCATAGGCAGAATTGTCAACATCAGCGCTGATGAAAAAATACTTGATGAAAACGGCAAACCCGACCTCGACAAGTTCAGACCCATTTCATATGAGCCCGTACACAACACCTACCGTGTTCTCGGCGAGGTTGTCGGAAAGGCATTTTCCGACGGTGCAAAGCTCAAATAATTCCTGTAACACGAATACGCAAAAGACCGCAAAGGCTTAATACCTCTGCGGTCTTTTATTTTCTCGATTTATTATTCCTCGATATGCTCCTGTCCCTGAGCGATTATCGTGCGGACATGCTCGTCGGCAAGCGAATAGAACACCGACTTGCCCTCACGGCGCGCCTTGACAAGCTTGTTCTGCTTTAATATCTTCAACTGATGCGAGATAGCCGACTGGTTCATATTCAGCGCCGAAGCCAAGTCGCACACACAGACCTCAGCCTCAAAGAGTACATAAAGTATGCGTATCCTTGTCGAGTCGCCGAACACCTTGAACAGCTCTGCGAGATTATAGAGCTCAACCTCGTCGGGCATCTCGTCGATTACCTTTTTAAGCACCGAACCGTGAACCTCGTTTACCTCACAGCAGTCTAATTCTTTCTCCATCGTTTTTACCTCTTTCAATTACAGTTTTTTAACCATCAGCGCACGGATTGCGTTCAATACGGCAATTACCATTACTCCGACATCTGCGAAGATTGCCGCCCACATATTCGCAATACCCAAAGCGCCTAATACAAGGCACACAAGCTTTACGCCGAGCGCAAATGTGATGTTTTCATATACAATTCTAAGGCATTTCCTTGAAATTTTAATAGCCTTTGCGATTTTAAGCGGGTCGTCGTCCATAAGGACTATATCCGCCGCCTCGATAGCCGCGTCCGAGCCCATAGCGCCCATTGCGATACCTATATCGGCTCTCGAAAGTACGGGAGCGTCATTTATGCCGTCGCCGACAAACGCAAGCTTTTCCTTTTCGCCCTTTTTCGACAAAATCTCTTCAACCTTTGAGACCTTGTCGGCAGGCAGCAACTCGCTGTAAACCTCGTCAATTCCAAGCTCTTCGGCAACCTGATTTGCAACATCGGAAGCATCGCCCGTGAGCATAACCGTCTTTTTGACTCCTGCCTTTTTAAGCTCTGAAATAGCCTGCTTTGAAGTGGGCTTTACGACATCGGAAATCAGGATATGTCCCGCATATTTTCCGTCAACGGCAATATGCACCTTTGTGCCGACTTCCTTACACTCGGTATATTTTATTCCGAGCTTATCCATAAGCTTTCCGTTGCCTGCGGCAACCTCTTTACCGTCAACCTTTGCGATAACGCCGTGACCCGAAATTTCCTTGACATCGGAAACCCTCTGCTTGTCGATTTCCTGTCCGTAAGCCGCCTGTAAGCTCTTGCTTATCGGGTGCGTGGAGTAGCTTTCGGCATAAGCCGCAAGCTCTATCAGCTCATCTTTATCTATCGTGTTATCGTGAACTCCGACAACCTCGAAAACGCCCTTTGTCATAGTGCCCGTTTTGTCGAAAAGGACATATTTTGTCTTTGAAAGCGTCTCAAGATAGTTAGAGCCCTTGACAAGTACGCCTGCGTTGCTCGCTCCGCCTATTCCCGCAAAGAAACTCAGCGGTACGCTGATTACAACGGCGCACGGGCAGCTTATTACAAGGAAGGTAAGCGCTCTGTAAACCCAAGTGCCGAACGATGCGGCATTGCCCGCAATAAGATTTATAATCGGCGGTATGAGTGCGAGCGCCAGTGCGCTGAAGCATACCGTAGGCGTATAATAGCGTGCGAATTTTGAAATGAAATTCTCCGAACGTGATTTCTTCGAGGTTGCGTTTTCAACAAGGTCAAGTATCTTTGAAACCGTTGACTCGCCGAACTCTTTTGTGGTTTTAACCTTTATAACGCCCGAAAGGTTTATACAGCCGCTGACTATTTCGTCGCCTGCCTTAACCTCCCTCGGAACGCTCTCGCCCGTAAGTGCACTTGTGTTAAGCGAGGAAGCGCCTTCGGTTACAACGCCGTCTATCGGCACCTTTTCGCCGGGGGTTACAACGATTATCGAGCCTATCTCGACCTCGTCGGGGTCAACCTGCTTTAATTCGCCGTTTTCCTCAATGTTCGCATAGTCGGGTCTAATGTCCATAAGCTCCGATATGTTTCTGCGGCTCTTTCCGACAGCATAGCTCTGGAAAAGTTCGCCTATCTGATAGAAAAGCATAACCGAAACGCCCTCGGTATAGTCGCCCAACGCTATTGCGCCGACTGTTGCGACCGCCATAAGGAAGTTTTCGTCAAACACCTGCTTGTTCTTAATGCCCATAAGAGCCTTTTTAAGAATATCGTAACCGATAATGAAATACGGCACCATATAAAGCGCAAATTCAAGATAGCTGTTAAGCGTAACGAATTTGCCGAGTATTTTAAGCGCAATAATAAGTATAGCCGAAACTATAATTCTTATCAATACTTTTTTCTGCTTCTTAGTCATCGTTCTCTCTCCGTTTCAAAAAGCGCAACCGAAACGATTGCGCCCTAAATGTCAGATGTAAATTTCGCAGTCGTCCTCGACCTTTTTGCAGTTTTTAAGGACATCCTTCATAACAGCCTTGGCGTCGGCGCCCTCGTCAAACTCAACATTCATTTTAAGCATCATAAAGTTTACTGTTGCATCCTTAACTCCGTCGGTCTTTTTTGCGGCTTCTTCCATTTTGTTGGCACAGTTGGCGCAATCAACATCGATTTTGTAAGATTTTTTCATAACTTTTCTCCGTTCTGACGCTCGGCGTCGTGTTGTTTATTGTAAGCGGTGTTTCCGCTTTTTCGTATTATCATATGAACATCTGTTCATATGTTGATTTGATTATAGCACATATATATTATATGTCAAGCGTTTATGAAAAATTTTTCATAAAATTTTTGAAAACCCGTCAATCTTATGATACAATAGCCGTGAGGTGATACAAATGGTGCACTTGGGAAACGATTGGGACGAAATACTCAAAGATGAATTCGATAAGCCTTATTACAGAAGATTAAGGCATTTTCTTAAAGAAGAATATCAAAACCACACGATATATCCGCCGATGAACGACATTTTCAACGCACTGCGCTGTACCTCGTTTGCGGACACAAAGGCGGTTATTATCGGTCAGGACCCCTACCACGGAGCGGGTCAAGCGCACGGTATGTGCTTTTCGGTAAAAAAGGGCACTCCCCCGCCTCCGTCTCTTCAGAACATTTTTAAGGAAATACACTCCGATCTCGGCATTGATATGAATGTCGGTCACGGCGAGCTTACATCCTGGGCAAAGCAGGGCGTTCTGCTCCTCAACACCGTGTTGACGGTCCGTGAGGGTATGGCAAACAGCCACAAGGATATGGGTTGGGAAATATTTACCGACAGGGTAATTTCCGAGCTCAACAACAAGCAAACACCCGTTGTATTTTTGCTTTGGGGCGCACACGCAAGGAAAAAGGCGTCGGTTATCACAAACCCCATTCATTACAAGCTTACCGCTGCGCACCCGAGCCCGCTTTCGGCTTACAACGGCTTTTTCGGTTGCAAGCATTTTTCAAAAACGAACGAATTGCTCACAGCGTCGGGTCAAACTCCGATTGACTGGAGCCTCAAATGAAAATTCGACAAAGTTTTTATATTACTATTGATTTTTAATCTTTGTTATTTTATAATATCAAGTGTCGCACTTCGAACCGGTTGTGTAACCGCTTCGGGGTGCTTTTGTATGATATTTTCAATCCGTAACAGGGGGCAGAACAGTGAAAATAGGTTTTGACAACGACAAATACCTTAAAACTCAATCAGAACACATAAGACAGAGGATAAATGAATTCGGCGGCAAGCTTTATCTTGAATTCGGCGGAAAAATATTCGACGACTTCCACGCATCAAGAGTTCTTCCGGGCTTTTTACCCGACAGCAAAATGAAAATGCTGCTTGAATTAAAGGACGAGGCGGAAATGCTTATCGCCATCAACGCAAACGACATTGAAAAAAACAAGGTCAGAGGCGACATAGGCATAACCTACGACCTTGATGTTTTAAGACTTATCGATATTTACAGGAACTTCGGACTGCTTGTAAGCGGCGTTGTAATGACGCAGTTCAACAATCAGCCGTCGGCTGTGGCTTTTCAACAAAAGCTTACGGGCCTCGGCGTAAATGTTTACCGCCATTACAGCATTGAAAACTATCCGCAGGATGTTCAGCTCATAGTCAGCGACGACGGATACGGAAAGAATGAATTTGTCGAAACCACCCGTTCGCTTGTTGTCGTTACCGCCCCGGGCCCCGGAAGCGGAAAAATGGCGGTTTGTCTGTCTCAGCTCTATCACGAGCACAAGCACGGCGTCCGTGCGGGCTATGCTAAGTTTGAAACATTCCCCATATGGAACCTGCCGCTCAAACACCCCGTAAACCTCGCTTACGAGGCGGCTACAACGGATTTGAACGATGTAAATATGATTGACCCGTTCCACCTTGAAGCGTACGGCGTCACAACGGTAAACTATAACAGGGATATTGAAATTTTCCCCGTCCTCAATGCTATTTTCGAGCGCATTTTCGGCGGTTCGCCGTATAAATCACCCACGGATATGGGCGTCAATATGGCGGGCAACTGCATAATCGACGACGAGGTTGTAAGGGAAGCGTCAAAACAGGAGGTTATCAGAAGATATTACAAGGCTCTTGTCGACAAAAAGAACGGCGCAAATGTCACAAACGAAATCCGCAATCTTGAGCTTATTATGAAGCAGCTTGAAATCGTTCCCGAATACAGGAAGTGCGTTTTGCCTGCGGTCGAGCTCTGCGACAGAACAGGCGAGCCTGCGGCGGCAATCGAGCTTGACAACGGAAAGATAATTACGGGCAAGACCTCCGACCTTTTGGGCGCTTCGTCGGCAATGCTCCTCAACGCACTTAAAGAGATAGCGCATATCAACGACGATATTGACCTCATTTCTCCAAAAATCATCGAGCCCATACAGGATTTGAAAGTCAACCATCTCGGCAACAAAAACCCGAGGCTCCACACGGATGAAATCCTGCTTGCACTTTCGATTTCAGCCGCAACCAACCCGACTGCGGAAATGGCAATGAAAGCGCTTGAAAAGCTTGACGGCTGTCAGATGCATTCGACGGTTATCCTCTCCGAGGTTGACCTGCACACACTTAAAAAGCTCGGCGTAAATGTTACCTGCGAGCCTTACAGACAGTCAAAAACACTTTTCCACAAATAAATGAGATAACAATATATTCGCCGCAGTTTTTTCGTGAGATTAAACTGCGGCGATATTTTTATTAAAATTCATTGACATTTTGTAAAATATAAGTTTTAATATAATTGTAAGAACAATGTTATATTGTTAAACGGAGCGTGATGCTTGTGACAAGGACGAAATACAAAGCAATTTTTCTTGTATGCTTTCTTGCGGTATATCTTTCGTTTGAAGCTGTAATTTATTTTTACGGAACAAACAACGGAGAATACCAAAACGCCTCGATATGGAAATTGAATATAATCGGTACAGCCGTGATAATGCTCATTTCCTTTGTTGCCGATTGGTTTTTGGAGAAAAAGCTTTTCGGTAAAAGGGATAAATAATTGCCGTTGTTTTCCATTTAAAATGTTCGCAAGACTAAGCCGCCCTTGTAAAGGGAGGTGGGTTGCCGTGAGGCAACTCGGAGGGATTTCAAGGTCGATTTTATATGATTTTATAAAAATCCCTCAGTCATTTTTTGTTATCCAAAAAATGACAGCTCCCTTTACAAGGGAGCCTGTGACGGACAGCCGCAAGAGCTGTCCGCCAATATGACTTATATATAATTTCTTTCGGACAGGGGCAAGCCCTGTCCCTACGGATTGTGCGTTGTCGTATCGGTAGGGCGGGGGCTTGCTCCCGCCGTAAATCCGCAAAAGTCGGTAGCGACAGCGAGCCGTCGGGAGGGCGTTTACAACCGAGCAGGCGAGCCGAGCGTGATTTTTGCGGAAAAGGAGGAGTTGCGTAGCGAGTGAGAAATAGCCAAAGGCTGTTGCGAACGATACGAAGCAAACGACGACGTGCGAAGCACCCACACCTATTCACTCTTCACTATTACCTCTTACCTCGCCTAATGGTCGCTACCGCCGTATCAGCACACAAAAAACGATACAAAAAACGCCTTGCTATTGCAAGGCGTTAATTTATTGTATTCCGTCAGAAGCCTCTGGAGCTTCCGCCACCGCCGAACGAGCCTCCGCCGCCGGAGAAGCCTCCTCCGCCACCGCCCGAGAAGCCGCCGAAGCCACCGCCTGAACGATGATTACTGTTTCCGCCGCGACCGCTAAATAAGAAAAATAGCCACGGGTGTCTAATGAATAATGCTATCATGATTATTGCGATTATAAAAAAGACTATCATCTGTACTGCGGTCATTTCATTATCATCGGTGTCATAATCCTCATCTGTATCGTCGGGAGCCGTTCTTGAGCCGTCAATCTCAACGCCGTACTCATTTGCGGTTTCGCCTATCAGCGCGGAAAACGCCTTGTAAAGCCCCGTTGAAAAATCGTTGTCTCTCAAATACGGCATAGCATAGGTGTCGAGAATTCTTCCCGTTTTGCCGTCGGTCAGCGTGCCCTCAAGCCCGTAGCCGACCTCAATATCCACCTGTCTGTCGTCAACGGCAAGCAATAAAAGGACGCCGTTGTTGTCGTTTTTACTGCCTATGCCCCACTCTCTGCCCAAGCCGAGCGCATAATTCCTGACCTCTTCGCCGTCAAGCGAATCAACGGTTACGCAAACCACCTGTGCGCCCGATTTTTCATATAACTCCTCTGCCATAGACTGCATTTTCTGCTCGTCGGCATCACTTATGCAATCGGCAAAATCGTTTACGAAAAATTTCTGTGTGGGAGTAGGATATTTTGCCGCAAAAGCGCCGACCGACAATGACATCAACAGCAAAATCACGGTCAATACCGCCGCAGAAACCTTTTTCATACACTCACCCACTCGCCTAAGCATCAATCAAAATTGACGCTCGGTACGGTCTGTGCCTCACTTGAAGCCTCAAAGTATTCCGCCTGTTCAAAATTGAACACGGAAGCAACTATATTTGCGGGGAATTTCTTGATATGAGTGTTATACGCTTTCGCAACATCGTTATAGTCCTTGCGTGCAACGGAAATCCTGTTTTCCGAGCCTGCAAGCTCATCCTGAAGATTGATAAACTGCGTATCCGCTTTAAGCTCGGGATAATTTTCCACTACAACAAGAAGTCTTGATATTGCGCTGTCGAGCTCGGAGTTTGCCTGTTCCATCTCATCAACGGAGCTTGCACCCGAAAGCTTTGAACGGGCGTCCGCAATAGCGGTGTACACTTCTTCCTCGTGCGCCGCATAGCCCTTGACCGTGTTTACAAGATTCGGAATAAGGTCCGCTCTCCGCTGTAACATTGTCTGGACATTCGCCTGTGCGTTGCTGACGGTTTCCCTCTCGTCAACAAGGCTGTTGTAGGAAGATACAACGCTTCCGACAAGTATTGCGATTACCGCAACTATCGCAAGAACAATAATAAGAGCTTTTTTATTTTTCATGCCGAGTCCTCCGTATTATACAGTATATGAAATATCAGTCGTCATAGCCGTTGGGATTTTTTGACTGCCAATTCCACGAATCACGGCACATATCGTCAATATCCCTCTTCGCTTCCCAACCGAGAACCTCTTTTGCCTTTGTCGGGTCGGAATAGCAGACCGCAAGGTCGCCGGGGCGTCTCGGAGCAATCTTGTAGGGAAGCTCCTTGCCGTAAACCTTGCTGAACGCCTTGACTATGTCAAGCACGCTGTAACCCTTGCCTGTTCCGAGGTTGAATATCTGAACGCCCTTGTTGCCCTCAAGAATGTTTTTAACAGCCTTGACATGACCGTCTGCGAGGTCAACAACATGGATATAATCCCTGACTCCCGTTCCGTCGGGCGTGTCGTAATCGTCGCCGTAAACACTGAGATACGGGCGCTTGCCGATTGCAACCTGTGTGATGTAAGGCATAAGATTGTTCGGTATTCCGTTCGGATTTTCGCCTATTCTGCCGCTCTCGTGTGCGCCGATGGGGTTGAAATAACGCAGGAGCGTAACATTCCACTCGTTGTCCGACTTGTAAATATCCTCAAGGATAATCTCAATCATATACTTTGTCGTGCCGTATGGGTTTGTGGTGCCGCCCGTTTTCATTGTCTCTTTAAGCGGAGAAACATTGTTCATTCCGTAAACCGTTGCGGAAGAGCTGAAAACAATATTCTTGCAGCCGTTATTTCTCATAACATCGCAAAGCTTCAGCGTACCGCCGATATTGTTGTCATAGTATTCAATCGGCTTTTGGCAGGACTCGCCGACCGCTTTAAGACCTGCGAAATGAATTACCGCATCAATCTTATTTTCTTTGAAAATTTTGTCCATACCCTCCGAGTCTCTGACATCGCAGTTATAGGACTTAAATTCCTTACCCGTGAGTTCCTTGACCCTTTCAAGCGCCTTGGGGCTTGCGTTATAGTAGTTATCCACAACCACTATGTCGTATCCCGCATTGAGAAGCTCAACACATGTGTGGGAACCGATAAATCCGGCTCCGCCCGTAACAAGAATTGCCATTTTAATCACCATAGCCTTTCAGGCAACAAATAGTTTATTAAAAATCACCGGTTTAGCCTGCGTTGCCTGAACAGGCGTGATGGTGATTTCTGCCATCTCAAAATTCTGCCAAAGGCAAATTTTGAGGGCAATATAATTATGAATGGTGTGATTTTTCACACTATTCTCCTCCGTTTATGTAAAATTATTTTTGTCAGTTAAGAAATGTTCCCGGGAAATATTTGTCGAGTATTTCGTCAAACTTTGAACCCGAAACAGCCATACTGTCAGCTCCGAGCTGGCTCATGCCCACGCCGTAGCCGTCGCCGAAGGTGGTAATTGTGTATGTTCCGCTTGCGGCGTCATACGAAAGGCTGAAGCAGGGCGAGGAAAGTTCCTTGTTTTTCATTATATCATAGATAAATGTAACGCCCGAAACCTCTTTGTTGCCGACGGTTATCTTCTCGACATAGCCCGTGCCCGTGCTTACCGCAGTGTCGTGAGCGCCGATTGAAAGCCATGTGGAAATATCGTCGGAAAATTCGATTGTAGAATCAAATGCCAGAGCGCCTGCCTTGATTTCATCCGCCGTGAGAAGAACTTCCTTTTTATATCCGTCTCTCTGCTTGTCGGGCGTGCTGACAACACTCTTGAGATATGTGAAGTCCTTGCCGAAAACGGTCGAAGCGTTAGCGGTTTTGCCTGCCGACATTCTGCAATACGGCGTAAACGCAACCTGATCGTTAAAGGTAAGATAGCGGCCGAACACCTCGTTTACGGCGTCATATGCTTCCTGCGTATAATTATCTGCAATAGTAAGATTGCTTATTCTCCAGTTTGTGTTCCTGTATTTGAGATAGGTATATGTGATTACCGCCTGAGCCTTCAATGTCTCGGCATTGAAGCTGCTGTCGGTCTCCGCCGTGATTATCCTTGCGATTGCTTCCTTTGCATCGATTTCCTGTCCGTTTACAGTAATTACGCTCGGAACTGCGTTCGGGTCCTGTGCGGGAGCCTGCGTCTGCGGTTCGTTCGCCGTGATTGCACCTGCCGTAGTCTCAACGGGAACGGTGGTGGGCTCTTCGTTTGTTATGCCGTTTACAAGCTCAAAGCGCATAAGCTTTGACAGCGACATAGTCTCAGTGCTGACGGGAGCTTCGGTTGTGGTCTCGGGAGCCTGAGTCTCCACGGGAGTTGTGGTCTCGGGTTCTTTTTGAGCGTTCTTCTGCTTCACAAAATAAACTGCCGCCACCGTAACAGCCGCAACAAGCAGGAGCGCAACAACCGAAATTATTGCCGTCTTTGCCTTTTTGCTGAGCTTTTTGTCTGCCTTGGGCGCTTCGTCCTGAGCTATCTCGATGCCTACCGAATTGTTGCCCATTGCCTTTTCTCCGATAAGCGCCAGCAGTTCTTCCGTCGCAATTCTGATGAAATGAGCATCGTCCTCGCCGTCCTCTTTATAGAGCTTTCTGACAAGAGCCGACTTGTCCGTCGCAACCGATATGCAGATATAATCGCAGCCGTCGTTGGTTGTGAAAATATCGGAAATGCATGCGCCGAGCGTTGCGCTCGAAAGGTCCTTTGCCGAACGGGCCATCTGCGCGGTGTAATCGGTTACATTGTAGTCGCCCCTGTCCTCAATGTGAGGGGTAAAGGTAAAGTATTCCTCAAAATCGTCAAGTCCCGCCGCAAACTCACGCAAAACAGTGGAGTTTGTATTTCCGTTTACGGCAATTTTAACATCGGACTCTTTAAGAATGTTGAGGGTGTGTGCGGCAATGTCTTTTTCCTGCTCGCTTATATCCTCCACAGTCTCCGAAATCGGTTCTTCCTTAACCTCGGGTACGGCTGGGGCCTCGGCTTCCGCTACCGAATTGAGCCGTCCGCCGTTCGTGATATACGGAACAAGTCCTCTTTTGAGAACCGAATCAAGCCTGTGTTCGTCAAAGGGAATCATAGCGATTGTCTGTGAGCCTTTTTTAACCGCAAAGCCCGAATTTACGCCGTCAATCGACACAAATACGGTTGCACCTGCCGGCATAGCCGCATTTTTCTGCCTTGCAGCATCGTCGAGGTCAAGCTCCGAGAGCTTTTTAAGCACAGACTCGCTCTGCTCTTTTTCAAGAGAGAGTGCGGTCATAAGCTTTAACTTTGTTGAGTTGTAAATGCCCGACTCAACAGCGATTACAATGAAATCACTGCTCTTGATAGCCTTTGAAAGGCCTCCGAACATCTCCTTGAGTGAAGTGTACTCATCAAAAGAAATATCGCTGTCCGCAAAGCCGTTAAGACTGCCGATTACCTTAATCTGCATCTTAACAGAGGCGTCTGCCGCGTTGCGATACAATGAAAACAGCTTCATTTCCATCTCTTTATTACCACCTTAATTAAAATTACTTATCAGTTATCGGGATACCAATTTGCCGAACCGCTGTACGGATTTGACTGTCCCTTCTGGTCGTACCATATCTGCGGATAACGGGGATTGCCGTTCGTTACGGCATAGGTCGTGTCAACATCCGCCGTCTCTCCAGTCCTTAAAAGTCTGCCGACTACCACAAGTCTTGCGTCGGTAAACTCATATGTGCAGGTTGAAAGAGTGATAAGCTTATCCGCCGAGTTTATGTCAACGCCCGTCGTATAGAGCTTTCTCTCGTCAAGCGCCTTGATATAGCTGTCAAAATTCTCCGTACTGCCGAACGAGGTAACGGTGTAGTTGAAAATATAGCCGTTGTCGTCCTGCTCCCTGCTGTTTGTGATAAACACCGCATAAACCTTGAACTTGTATGATTTATAAAGCGTATCGTAGTTGATTATCGGCGACTCCAAAAAGCCGTCAAGCGTTTTGTACTTGCTCAATTCCGCAAATACAAGTCCGTCGCTCATATGGTGTCCGTAAATTATAGTGTTCTGATTGAGATATTTCGGGTCGTTCCTGTAATCCATAAACGGGCAGCCGTATCTGCTGTAATTGCCGTAGAAATCCTTTTTAAGATAATCGGAATTGTTCGCCGACTGAACGACCTGAACATCAATTCCCGAATTCGGAACGCTTATCCAGCCCACCAAATCCTGATTGAGCGCATAGAGATAAGCGTATTTCGCCATCATGCCCTCGGGAGTTTTGACATCCGGATATTTTGCACGGAACTCCTCCCAAAGCTTTGCCTCTTCCTCCTCGTTGGCGGTGTCGACAATCTGGCTTGAAATTCCGTTCTGCTGTTTTTCGGTCTTATTTCCCTGAACATAAATAACAACAAACGCGACCGCACAGCCGATAAGCACAACAACGGAGAGATTTGCTACAAGTTTCCTTATGAATTCGGGCTTCTTGTCCTGCTTGTTGGGGAAAACCTTTCTGAAAAAGTCCCTGAACATCTCGTCAAAGGTCTTGGGCCTTTCCTTTTTCTCGGTAGGTTCAACCTTTTCGAGTCCCTTTAATTCGCCCGAGCTTTCTTCGCTCCTGTCTGTCTGGAACGGGTTTGCAACATCGACAAAATGCTGTTCGCCGCCGTATTTAACACGCCTTGTCGTCTTTTCGTCGAACGCCTCCGAGTTTTCGATATTCTTCGCTATTTCGGCATAGACATCGTCGGAAACTTCGGGCGTGGGAAGCTCTTCAAGCGCTTCGGGTCGGTTTTCTTCGGGAACATTCAGCTCTTCGTTTTTGTCAAACTCGTTTTCTTTCATCAATATTCAACTCCTTCGGGGAACCATCTTTCGGCATAGGCATAGGGGTTTGACAACCCGTGTGCGTCATACCAAATCTGCGGATAACGGGGATTGTCGTTCTTAACGGTCTTTGAAACATCTACGGTTTCGCTCTCGCCGTCCCTGACAAGCCTTGCGATTACGACAAATCTTGCATTCGTCTCGCCGTTACCCTTTATATCCATATCTCTCGTACAGGTTGAGAGAGTAAGAATTTTATCGTTTTTGTTCACATCTACATTTGTGAAGTACAGCGAACGCATTTTGACCTCGTCCATAAACGCTTCAAAATTGTCGTTCGTCATAAACGGATAGATATAGTTGAAGGTGTATCCGTTATCGTCCTTGTCGTCGGCATTGGTAAGGAACACCGCAACAACCTTCCATTTATGCTTTTCGTAAATCGTATCGAACTGAATTACGGGCGATGTCTTATAAAACTCAATATCCTTGTACTTTTCAAGGTCCGCAAACATTGTCGAGTCAAGGAAGTTATGACCGTAAAGTATAGTGTTTTTACAAAGCGGCTGTGCGTGGTCCCGATAGTCCATAAACACCGTTCCGCGCTTCTGATAGTCGCCGTAAAAGCTTCTTCTCAAATAATATTCGTTGTTTTTGCCCTGAACGACGGGATGGTTTATCGAGGTGTTCGGCACAACTATCCAACCTACAAGGTCGTTGTTGGCGTTGTACGCACTGCGGTATTTTTCAAGTATGCCGTCGTCGCCGTATTCCTTTGTCTCCTCGACGGAGTCCGTGACAAGCCCCGCAATGTCCTCGTTCTGTTTTTTGTTGAGCGTGATGTCGTAAACGGTTTTGAGAATAACACCCAGCGACACAAGGAACACGATAATCGCAATAATCATTATTACCTTATCGACGGTTCTCATCTTCTTTTTCTTGCTCTTGGGTGCTGCCGCAACCTCCGAGGGTTCGGCATCGGCAATGCCGTCCGCTTCGCCGTCCGACTGCAGCTTTTCGTCCTGATAGGGGTTGTGAGCCACCTTCATACCGTCCTCATATGCATAGTGAGTCTCCCTGTCGTCGGGAGCCGGCGATGAGCTTATATCAACATTATTCTGTTTTTCCCTGTCAAATTCTTCGCTCATTTCAAATACTCCAATACTGTTTCAAGCGCCGTATCGGCTGATTTATTTCTGTTGTTTTCCCTGACATTGTCGGAAAAATCGTTTAGACATTTTTTGACTATCGTTGTTTTACCGTCCGAAAAAGCAATATAAACAAGCCCCACAGGCTTATCCGTACCGTCCGACGAAGGACCTGCAATGCCCGTAACGGCAACCGCAATATCCGCTCGGGTAAGCGACAGCACACCGCTTACCATTTCCCTTGCGCACTCCTCGCTGACCGCTCCGAATTTTTCAAGCGTTTGTGTTTTAACGCCGAGGATTTCGTGCTTGATGCGGTTCGAGTAGCTGACAACTCCGCACTCAAACACGGCGGACGAGCCCGAAACATCGGTAATGCGCTTTGCGATAAGTCCGCCCGTGCAGGACTCGGCGCAGGTAAATGTTAAATTCTTTTCCTTGAGCAATTCTACAACTTTT
This sequence comes from uncultured Eubacteriales bacterium, assembly GCA_902491475.1. Lineage (GTDB taxonomy): Bacteria > Bacillota > Clostridia > Oscillospirales > Acutalibacteraceae > Fimenecus. The sequence continues at coordinate 39,294 of CABUHY010000012.1, read as the reverse complement.
TCTTCAAGTTTCATCTTATATCAGAAATAACCTCAAATCTTGCGGTATCAACCGCTTCTTTAACAAGTGTGTCTATATCGAATACCTTTTCCGCCTCTTCAAGCATCTGAACCGTTGGTCTTGTCCTCGGGTGCTTGGGGGTAAATACCGTACAGCAATCCTCAAACGGCTTTATCGAGATGTCAAAGGTGTCGATTTTTCTTGAAATTGCAATGATTTCTTCCTTATCCATTGCGATTACGGGGCGGAAAACAGGCATACCCGAAACCGCATCTGTGCAGGCAAGAGCCGACATAGTCTGGCTTGCCACCTGACCTATGCTCTCGCCCGTTACAAGCGCCTGACAGTCGTTTTTCTTTGCTATCTCATTTGAAATACGCATCATAAACCGTCTCATAACAAGGGTAAAGAGCTCTTCGGGGCAGTTGTCTCTTATCTGCTCCTGTATTTTTGTAAAGCCTACGGTGTAAAGACCTATGTCGCCGCTGTATCTCGAGACACGGCGCAAAAGGTCGTGAACCTTCATTTCCGCCTGCGGAGAGGTGTACGGGGGCGATGCAAAATGCACTGCGTCAAGCACGACGCCTCGTTTTGAGACCATCCATGCCGCAACGGGGCTGTCAATTCCGCCCGAAATGAGCACTGCGGCTTTTCCGCCCGTTCCGACAGGCATACCGCCTGCGCCCTTTATCTGGTTGCCTCTGATGAACGCATGGTTGTCTCTTACCTCGACCGTAACCGTAAGTTCGGGATTGTGAACATCAACCGTAAGATGCGGGAACTTTTCAAGTATAGCGCCGCCGACTTCCCTGCTTATCTCGGGAGAGGTAAGCGGAAAGCTCTTGTCGCTTCGTTTTGCCTCAACCTTAAATGTGTCGACATTTTCAAGCTGTTCGGCAAGATATTCGGGAGCAACCGCAATAATTTCGTCGATATTCTTTTCTACCGCCGCCGCTCTCTGGAAGCCCGCTATTCCGAAAATCCTCGAAATTCTGTTTATAGCCTCTTCCATATCGAAATCGTCGCAAAGCGGCTCGATATTCATAGTCGATTGCAGACAGGTAACCTTGAATTTACCCAAGCCGTGCAAACGCCTTTTTATGTTTTTCGCAAGCACCGACTCAAAGGAGGACCTGTTAAGTCCTTTAAGCGCAAGCTCGCCGTTTTTGATAAGTATAATCTCTTTCATTTTCTCTTCCTTTATTTTTTTGAAAGCTCTTCAAGGCAGGATTTTATTGCCGAGAGAGCATAATCGATTTCTTCCTTTGTTGTCTCGTAGGACATACTGAGTCTTATCGCACTGTCAATGCGGTCGGCAGACAGCCCCATCGACACAAGCACATCGCTCCTGTGTCCCTTTGAGCAAGCCGAGCCCGCCGAAACATACACGCCCTTTGACGAAAGGTAATTTACCGACACCTGCGACGGTATTCCACGAAGCGAGATGTTGATTATATATGGCAACGCATTCTCGGGAGAATTGAGCGTAACGCCGTCGATTTTTTCAAGACCGTTTTTGAAATAAGCGTTGAGCTCTGAAACGATTTTAAGCCTGCCGTCAATATCCGCAAGCTCGCCGACCGCCGCCGCAAAAGCCGCAATATTGGGCATTGCCTGCGTGCCCGAGCAGATGTTATTTTCCTGCCCGCCGCCGAGGACATACGGTTTTATCCTCACGCCGTTTGCTATGTACAGCGCTCCGCTTCCCTTTAAGGCGTGAACCTTGTGGGCGCTCATACTCATAAGGTCAATTCCGCACCTTTCGGGCTTGACGGGCAGCTTCATATATCCCTGAACGCAGTCAATATGCAAAAGCGCCGATGACTTTTTCCTTTTGATTATCCTCTTTATTTTCTCAAAAGGCAGCACGGTTCCTATCTCGTTATTGACCGCCATAAGACTTACAAGCACGGTCTTTTCGTCAACTGCGTTTTGGAACGCCTCTTCCGAGATGTTACCGCTCCCGTCGGGCATAATCCGCACGACCTCAAAACCGCTTTGCGAAAGCTTATCCATACACCTTGCAACGCTCGGGTGCTCAAACGCCGTGGTAACGATTTTGTTGCCCTTGCGCTTCATAAGCTCCGCCGCACCGAATATCGCCGTGTTGTTTGCAACGGTTCCGCTCGGAGTGAAAAATATCCTTGACGGGTCAACGCCTATGCTCTTTGCGATAACGCCCCTCGACTGCTCGAGAATCTGCAATGCGTCATAGCCTTTTTTGTGGAGAGACGACGGATTTCCGAAGTCGTTTTCCATTGTGTTCAAAGCCGCTTCGCAAGCCTTTTTACAGGGCTTTGTCGTTGCGCTGTTATCAAGATAAACTTCCAAAAACCATTCTCCTCCAAATTACACTATACTGAGTTTATATTATACACCATCCGTCTATGTTTGGCAAACAAATAAATAAAATGTTTTATGTATATTTATAAAAAATTTACAAAATATATTCGGGAGGTGAAGAATTTGGAAAAGCAGGTATCTCGAAGAGGAAAAATAAGGGTAAGACTGTATATTTCGGTGCTTATTTTGGTGCTGTTTTCGGGTCTTGTAATCAACGCTCAAAAAGCGTCGGAGCTCTCCCGTCGGTTAAACGCCGACTCCGAGCGTTCGCTCGCTGCGCTTGAAGCTTGTATGTCCTCCATCAACACCAATCTCACTAAAGGACTTTACGCAAACACAACGCCCATGTTGAGCTCAATGGCAATTTCGCTGACCAGAGACGCATCGAGCGCAAAAAATTCGCTTTCGGCTCTGCCGCTTTCGGACACTCAGCTTGACAATATGCTGAAATTTCTCTCGCAGGTAGGTTCGTTCGTTTCGACCCTTGACCGTAAGCTGTCGCTCGGCGAGAGCATCACAAGCGAGGAACGGGAGGAGCTGAAACAGCTTATCGATGTTTCGCAAAAGCTTTTGTCCGAGCTTGACGGAATAACGCAGGGCGTCGAGGACGGAAGCGTAAGCTTCGAGCAGGCAGGCAACACTCTTGAAAGAAAAGCAAACGCAACAACGCTTATCGACTCCGCTTTCGGCGATGCGGAGCAAACGCTCACGGACTATCCGACGCTTATATACGACGGCCCGTTTTCCGACCACATTTTGAACCAAAGCCCGAAAACGCTTGAGGGCAAAGCCGATATTTCAAAGGACGACGCACAGGCGATTGCCGCCGATTTTATCGGAACGGACAAAGGAAATCTGCGTTTTGACGGCGAAGTAAGCGGTACGGTAGAGGCGTATAATTTCTCCGTCGACTCAATAAACATCAGCGTTTGCAAAAAGGGCGGAGCGGTGCTTTATCTGCTCGGCTCGTCAAATGCGGGAGAGAGCACTCTTACCTGCGAGCAGGCAATAGAGAGCGCACGCAATTTTCTGTCCTCCAAGGGCTACGACGATATGAAGGAGAGCTATTACTCCACACAGGACGGAATTTGCACAATAAATTTTGCCTACGAAAAGGACGGAGTTGTATATTATCCCGACCTGATAAAATTAAGCGTCAGCCTTGAAACGGGAAATGTAATATCCTTTGACGCAAGAGGCTATATTATGAACCACACCGAGCGAAGCCTGCCGCAGAATATGATTTCGGCTGACGACGCAAAAACGGCGGTATCGGATTACCTTACGGTTATGTCAACACGCCTTACGGTTATCCCGACCGACTACAAAACCGAAAAAACGGCTTACGAGTTTCACTGCAAAACGCCCGATGAGCAGGAAGTGCTTGTTTATATCGATGTTCTTACCGCAAAAGAGGACGATATACTTCTTTTGCTCTACTCGGACGGCGGAATTTTAACCAAATAGGCATTGAAATAAATATATAAAAACAAAAAGGACACAATAAATGTGTCCGAATAAAAGGAGAAAAAACTATGAAAAAAGCAATAACAGTATTGTGCGTAATACTTTTACTCTGTGCGCTTGCCCTTGTCGGCTGCGGAAAGAATAAGGACGACACTCTCGGCAGCACTTCGTCAAAAGCCGAAACGGGCAACCGTATGGAAAATGCGGTCACCGAGGGCGGCAATGTAATCGGAGACGCCGCAACAGGCATAGGCGACACCGTCGGCGATGTCGTAACGGGAGCGGGCGACCTTGCCGGAGATGTTGTAACAGGCGCAGGCGACATCGCAAACGATATAGTAACGGGTGCCGGAGATATGGTATCAAACGCAACAAGCTGACACCGGCGCAAAAAAGCGGAGAGACGTTTTGCCTCTCCGCTTTTTCATTATATTCAAATATAGAATTTATCGGGCGTCCCTTGCCGAAACAGCCTCGTCGAGCTTATCGAAAGAAACATACTGGTCTTCTGCCGAATTCTGCGAGAACGACGGCACAGCGCAATATGTACGCCACTTGCCCTCTTCTTTTACAAAGGTTCTTCCGAAAATATCCTCATAGTAAACCAACGGTTCGCCCGTGGCAGAGTCCGCCATACAGCCGTAGGTTGACGGCACGAATTTGGCAGGACTGTCCCAAAGGAAAAACACAAGCAAAAATACCGCTATTGCCGCCGCAATTATTCCTATTGCGGCCTTTACACCTTTTTTCATAAAAACACCCCTTATAATTTTTCATTGAGTCTGTATAGATGTTTGACTTTCATGCTCTTGGCTGTTTAGTTTGGGTGCGTTTTGCTCGTCTCTAACCGAAATAGCTTCTTCAAGTTCTTCGGGATCAATATATTGCCAGTAAATAGGGCAATCCCGTATTTCCATAGGCGGAGCGGCATAAACCCTCCATCTGCCATTTTCTTTATAGAAAGTATTTCCGAAAAGGTCCTCAAAATAAACAACCGGTTCAAGCGTATTTGCATCTATTAAATATCCATGATTTTGTTTGCTGAATTTCGGGGGACTTTCGTAGGCAACAAACACAAATATGAATATAACTATTGCTACAGCAAGAATTTTCGAAACAATTTTCAATGCTTTTTTCATTTTATCCCTCCAAAAGAATTATGCATCAGCCAATTTAACGGATAATGTACAAGAATCTACAGTTCCGTAATAAGACCACATTTTTATTTTTATGTATTGCGGGTTTCCAAGTCTTGCTCTCGAAAATCGAGTATACAGACTCAAGCTATAATTCACAAATGGGCTGTCATACTGATACCAAGTTGCGCCTTGGTCAACAGTAAACATTACATAATGTGAAAATCCCCTTTTTGCTCCGGACGGATTCAAATCCGAGCACTTCAAATAATAGTAATTATATCCTTCAAGAGCAATAATCGGTGTTGTTGCTATTGTCGCCGAAAAATCTAATTTACCGCTATAAACAACTTTTGACGATTTGTTAGACATGGTTTCATTAAAGTGGCTAAAAGAATTTGTTGCTTTGGCTTTTGCAATATCACTTTTAAGTTCTTTTAATTCGTAATAATCAGTAACCAGCTTGAAAGAATCAATGACAATAATATATTCTTTTTCCCCGTCTTTCAGAATATAGTCTCCATTTCCGTCATTAAAGTATTCTACTATTTCTTCGTCAACACAGGTAAATCGCCGTTCTTCGTTCAAACCATATGCATAGCCGCAAAGAGGTAAAATCAAAACAATAAGCAATATCGTTAGTAAAACAACCGAAATAAATTTTTTCATAATTTTCTCCTTAATCTTTTAGTTCCCCATATATTTTAAGCGTAAAATATTTAACCCACCGGACTCACTCCTTTATTAAAATATTATAGTTACGCCGGTCTATATGTAAGTTTATTATTTGTGCAGGGGAAGCCGCCGATTTTCCCGTATTATCAACAGTTTTCAACAATCATTTATATATACAAACTTATATTTTTGTATAATTTATATTCTTTAACTATAACTTACCATATGCATCAAATTTTGTCAACAAAAATAATAAACAATGTTTTTAACATTTTGTTGTTGAATTACAACAAATATCGATTTTTTCAAACACGCTGTTTTCGGCAAAAAGGATACGCCCCGACCGAGGTCGGAGCGTAAACATAAACTTTTATCGGGTTTGTTATTTGACCTTTTTCTTGCCGGTAATCTGCGGAACAGCGCCGAGGATAGCGGCAACAACGGTCGTAATGATAATTTCGGGTACCATATAAAGTCCGTTGTAGAAAATCGAGTAAATAATCGAAAGCGAGGTTCCCGAGAAGGTGTTGAGTATCTTTTCGCCGATTGAATAGAAGCCCTCCTGTGAGAAGAACCATTCAGCCCACGCACCGTAGAAGATTGCGCCCGATACGATATGTACAAGATAGCGGAGAAGCAACGCAACGAATGCGCCGAGAGCAAGCTCGCCTGCGGGCTTTTTGAATTTGCCCTTGAAGATACCGCCGAAGCCGAGTACCGTGTATGCGAGAACATAGTCGAGAAGACATACGCAGATTGCCTGCCATACAGCCATCTGATCGTCGCCCGGCAGGAACATTGCCGAAACAACCTTAACGCCGAGAAGCATCTGAACGATAGAATAAGTAAAGCCGCTGAGGAGTCCCCACTTTGTGCCGTACTTGTAAGCGATGAGCACTATCGGGAACATACTTGCGAGAGTTACCGTTCCGCCGAAAGGCAATTCAAGACCGAGAGCCTTTGAAATGAGCTCGATTACAGCTGCGATTGCGATAAGCAATGCGCTTTCAACCAATCTTACAGTTGATTCTTTTTTCATAAAAAACCGTCCTTTGACAAAAAATTAAGCCTTACGATACTTCAAATACCGTAAGGCAGAATTGCTTGTTCAGACTTCCTACGGCGGCATTATCCGCATCAGGTTTAAGGGTTCGGCGGAATACCGCCATCTCAGCCGACTGTGCACCAGCACCCCTGTTATATTGATTTTTCGCTTGGCTTCGACAAGATTATATTACTTTGCACAGCAAAAGTCAACAACAATTATTTTTCGCCGTGCGCCTGTGCTTCTCTCAAAGCACAAACAAGCTGATCGGGACATGAGGTCTGCTTAAAGCCGCATTTTATTCCCTTGAATGCCTCTTCGACCTCGTCAACGGTTTTGCCGACAACAATTCTTGAAATGCCCTGCAAATTTCCGTTGCAACCGCCGTAGAACTGTACGCTCTTTATAATATCTCCGTCGAGTTCGACATCAATCTGACCCGCACAGGTTCCCTTTGTTCTGTATGAATACATTTTACATTACCTCTTTCAAATTGTTTGTAAATTCGCAAAGCTGTGAAAGCGTAAGCTTTTCAGCCCTTATGTTTATGTCAAGCCCTGTCATTTCAAGAGCCCTCGCAACAGTGTCTTTAGACACTCCGAGCCCTGCCGAAACGGAGTTGAGCGCCGTTTTGCGCCGTTGCATAAACATAGCCTTTACGGTTTTGAAAAACAGCTCCTCGTCCTTGGTTTCAATCGGCGGCTTTTCGTAAACGGTAAGTCTTATGACCGCAGAGTCAACCTTGGGGCTCGGAACAAACGAACCCTTTGACACATTGAAAAGCTTTTCGGCTTCGGCATAATAATTGACCGCAACCGTAATCGCACCCGACTCTCTCGAGCCTACGGGAGCCGTCAACCTGTCCGCCGCCTCTCTCTGCACCATAACGATTATTTGCTTTACGGGGAGCTTGTCCTCAAGCAGCTTCATTATGACGGGAGAAGTGATATAATACGGCAAATTCGCACAGACCGAAACATTTTCGCAGTCGGAAAATTTTTCTCTTATAAGCTTGTGCAAATCGACCTTTAATATATCCTCGTTTACAACCTCGAAGTTGTCGAATTCGCCGAGGGTTTCGTCAAGCACGGGCAAAAGCCTTTTGTCAAGCTCTATCGAGACGACCTTTTTAGCCCTTTTGCAGAGCTCTGCCGTCAACACGCCCACGCCTGCGCCTATCTCTATAACGCCGTCGTTCTCCCCTGTTACAGCCTGTCTTGCCATTTCGGGGCAGACCTCGGGATTTATCAGAAAATTTTGACCGAGCGCCTTTGAAAAAGTAAAGCCGTGCTTTTCAAGTACGGTCTTTACCGTGCCTATATCCGAAAGATTATACATAGCTCTGTTTTACCTTTTCAATCAAATTCATACCCTCGACAATTTTTTCATCCGTGGGTGTTGAGAAATTCATTCTGAAGCAGTTTGTCTTTTCGCCGTCCTCAACGGTAAACGCCGTACCGGGAACAACCGCAACCTTATTTTCAACACAGCGTTTGACAAAGTCGAGCATATCAACGCTTTCGGGCAGCTCGCACCATACGAACAGACCGCCCTCGGGACGGACATATTTTACAAAGTCGCCGAGCTTTTCGTCAATAAGCGAGCACATAAGGTCAAGCTTGCGTTTATATATTTTTCTGATTTTTGCGATATGCGCTTCAAAATCCGTGGTTTTCATCCATTCGTCAACAAGAATTTGCGAGAACATTGTCGAATGTGTGTCCGCCGCCTGCTTGCCGACTGTCATTTTTGCGATAATTTCCGACGGTGCAACGATATAGCCGATACGGATACCCGGCGCAAGAATTTTTGAAAAAGAGCCTGCATAAACGACAATTCCGTCCTCGTCCATACTCTTGATTGTCGGAATATCCTCGCCCGCAACTCTCAAATCGCCGTAGGGGTTATCCTCAAGAATGAGCACGCCGTACTTTTTGGCAAGAGCGTAAACCTGTTTTCTCTTTTCAAAGCTCATTGTAACGCCCGACGGGTTCTGGAAGTTGGTTATTGTATAGATAAATCTGACATTTTCGCCCTCTTTAAGCGCTTTTTCAAGTGCCTCTATGTTCATACCGTCCGCCTCTACGGGTACGCCTTTAAGCTTACAGCCGTATGAACGGAAGCAGTTGAGCGAGCCGATAAACGACGGTGTTTCGCATATTACCGTGTCGCCGAAATTGCAGAAAACCTTTGTCATAAGGTCCATTATCTGCGTTGCGCCCGAGGTTATGATAACGCTGTCAAAATCTCTGCCTATATTCTTGCTTTTTTTGACATATTCCTTTATGCGTTCACGCAAGGGAGTATATCCCTCTGTTATACCGTACTGAAGAGCGGTAACGGGCATTTCGTCAAATATTCTTTTTGAAATCACTCTTACATCGTCAACGGGGAACGCCGCAACATCCGGATTGCCCGCCGCAAACGGAATTACCGACGGGTCGGAGGTCGCTTTGAGTATTTCCCTTATCGCCGACGGCTGAAGAGATGAAATTCTGTCCGAAAACTTATAATCCATATTCACACCTGAATTTTTGCTTTTTTGATATTTTATCACAACGGTATTTATTTGTAAACAACAAGACCCGCCGTGATATGCAATATGGCGGGAGCAAGCCCCGCCATACCGTAAGATATTTTATGACAGCTCGAACTGTCCCGTGTAAAGCTGATAGTATCTGCCCCTCTGCTTGAGCAAATCCTCATGGTCGCCTCGCTCGATTATCTCGCCGTGTTCAAGCACCATTATTGCGTTTGAATTGCGGACGGTTGACAGTCTGTGTGCAATAACAAATACCGTTCTGCCCTGCATCAATTTATCCGTGCCCTGCTCTATGAGCTTCTCCGTCCTTGTGTCGATGGAGCTTGTCGCCTCGTCAAGAACAAGTACGGGTGGGTCGGCAACTGCGGCTCTCGCAATGCTCAAAAGCTGACGCTGACCCTGCGAAAGGTTTGCGCCGTCGCCCGTGAGCACGGTATCGTAGCCGTTTTCAAGCGCCATAATAAACGAATGTGCGTTGGCAAGCTTAGCCGCTTCGACTATCTGCTCATGCGTTGCATCAAGGTTACCGTATCTGATATTGTCCTCAACCGTACCCGTAAACAGGTGCGTATCCTGAAGAACCATTGAGAGCGAACGCCTTAAATCGTCTTTCTTTATCTTCTTGATGTTGATACCGTCATATCTTATCTTGCCGTCGTCAATCTCATAAAATCTGTTAAGCAGGTTTGTGATTGTGGTCTTGCCTGCGCCCGTCGAGCCGACAAAGGCAATTTTCTGACCGGGCTTTGCGTAAAGCGAAATATTTTTGAGTACGGTCTTTTTGCCGTCATAGCTGAATGTGACATTTTCAAATTCAACATCGCCCTTTAACTGCCTGTAAGTTACAGTGCCGTCGGCGGTATGCTGATGCTTCCACGCCCAAATACCCGTGTGCTCGGCGCACTCTTCAAGCTCGCCGTTTTCGTTGAATTTTGCATTTACGAGCGTTACATAGCCGTCGTCAACCTCGGGCTTTTCGTCGATATACTCAAAAATTCTCTCCGCACCGGCAATGGCTGAAATTGCGTTGTTGAACTGCTGTGACACCTGGGTTATCGGCTGTGAGAAGTTTCTTGAGTTTGTAAGGAAAGCAACTATTCCGCCTGCGGTCATAAAGCCCTTAACCGCAAGCACGCCGCCGAGAGCCGCCGTAATGGCATAGTTTACATATGAAAGGTTGTTCATAAGGGGCATAAGAATGCTTGCAAATGTGTTCGCGCCCGTTGAAGCCTTGCGAAGCTCTTCGTTTATACCCTTGAAATGCTCCGTTACCTCTTCCTCGTGGTTAAACACCTTAACGACCTTTTGACCCTCGATGATTTCCTCGATATAACCGTTTACCTCGCCCAATTCTTTCTGCTGCTTCTTGAAGTAGTAGGAGCTCTTTTTACCGAGCACCTTTATGAGCAGGAGCATTACCAAAACCATAAGTACTACAAGGATTGTAAGCTTCCAGCTGTAATAAAGCATAATGCAGAACGAACCGATTATGGTAATAGATGAAGAAATGAGCTGCGTTAAGCCCTGGCTCAAAAACGCTCTGAGCGACTCGACATCGTTCGTAAAACGGCTCATAATCTCGCCGTTGGGTCTTGAGTCAAAGAAGCTTATCGGCAAATCCTCAATAGAATCGAACAAATCCTTTCTCAGGCTGTTGAGCGTTTTTTGCGTAAGATAAACCGAGCATCTCGATTTTCCGTACGAAGCGCCTGCGCCTACAATCGCAACGCAGACAAGCAGTACGAGTATCTTTGTCACGGGCTTGAACAGCGCCCACGAAAATTCCTGACCTACTGCGGGGATGAGCAAATCATCGACTATCGGCTGAATGAAAATAGAAGCCGAAACTGTTGCAAGCGAGCTTATAATGACGAACACTATCATTCCGACAAGCAACGATTTTTGTTTACCGATATATTTTATAAGCCTTTTAACGGTTCCCTTGGTGTCCGACGGCTTCTGCATCGGCGCTCTGTTATTCGGTCCCGGCATTATCGCTCACCTCCCATTTCGTCAAAATCATCCGTGCCCTTTTGCTGAGAAGTATATACATCACGGTAAATTTCATTTCTTTCAAGGAGCTCTTCGTGTGTTCCTATATCGTTTACCGTTCCGTTATCAAGAATGATTATCTTGTCGCAGTCGGAAATCGAAGAAACTCTCTGTGCGATTATAATCTTTGTCGTGTCGGGCAGGCTCTGTCTCAAGCCTTGGCGTATTCTTGCGTCGGTAGCGGAGTCAACCGCACTTGTCGAGTCGTCGAGAATAAGTATTTTCGGCGATTTCAGTATCGCCCTTGCAATACAAAGTCTCTGCTTCTGTCCGCCCGATACATTTACGCCGCCCTGTCCGAGGTCGGTGTTATATCCGTCGGGGAAAGACGAAACGAAGTCGTCCGCGTCTGCGATTTTGCAAGCTCTGCGAACCTCTTCGTCGGTTGCGTCCTTTTTGCCCCAACGCAGGTTCTCCGCAATCGTTCCCGAGAAAAGAACATTCTTCTGAAGAACCATACTTACCTCTTCACGAAGCGAATGTAATTTGTAATTCTTAACATCTTCGCCACCGACGATAACCTCGCCGTCCGTTGCGTCGTAAAGTCTTGCGATAAGCTGAACAAGCGAGGACTTTGAGCTGCCCGTCGCACCCATAATGCCTATCATTTCGCCGCTGTTTATCTTAAACGAAGCGTTGTTTATGATGTTCTTGCCCTCATTATAGCAGAACGAAACATTTTTGAACTCAACGCTGCCGTCCTTAACGGTTTCAAGACCGTTTTCGGGGTCCTTGATGTCGGGTTCTTCATTAAGAACTTCGGAAATACGCTTTGCACTCGCCTCCGACATAAAGAACTGTGCGAGCATCGCAATCGTCATAAGGAAGCTCATGATAATCTGCATTATATAAGTGAATATCGCCGTAAATTCGCCTACGAGCAAATCTCCGCTTGCAACTACCTTTGTCGATACGATAAGCACCGCAAGGATTGTCGCATAGAGCAAAATCATAAGCATGGGCTCGCCGAGAATCATAAGCCTTTCGGCATATACCGAAGCGTTGTAAAGGTCGTCGTTTGCGGTCTTGAATTTCTTTTTCTCATAGCCCGTTCTGACAAACGACTTTACGACTCTGATATTCATAAGGTTTTCCTGTATGGAAGCGTTGAAGCCGTCGAACTTTTTAAGCATAGCCTTGAAGCGCTTTATGAATATCGGTCCCGCAACCGCAAGAACGATTAAGATTATCGGCAGTACGACGCCGAACACGCTTGTAACCTGCTTGCTCTTACGGATACAGATAACCAACGCCGTAACAAGCATTATCGGCGCTCTGAACAAGCCTCTGATAAGCATCAGGAATGTATTCTGAACCGTATTTATATCCGTTGTCATTCTCGTGATAAGCGACGCTGTTGAGAACCTGTCGATATTCGAGAACGAGAAGGTCTGCACCTTTTCAATAAGGGCGCTTCTTATACCTGCGCCGAAGCCCATACCCGCAACGGAAGCGAGCCTTGCCGCCATAGCGCCGCAGAAAAGCGAGCACAGTGCGAAAGCAAGCATTTTTCCGCCGAGGGAGAATATTGTCTGTATCGCCGCCTGCTGTGCAACCGGGTCCGCAGTTTCGGTAAGGCGTATCGTCTCGACAATATCAGCCATAACCTGCGGAATAAGCAGTTCAAATATAACCTCGCCTATCATAAGCAACGGACTTATGATTGTATAAAAGATATACTTCTTTGAATATTTAAGCAGTTTTATCATCGGTTATCCCCTCCGTTCCTTTTGTTTTCGGGCTTTAAGGCACAACCCTTTTCGTTTTCGTCAAACGAAAGGTTGTTGTAAATCCTGTCAAGATACATTTTAAGCTCGACAAGCTCTTCGTTATCAAAGCCCGCAAACATCATCTTGTCAACCTGGTCAAATTTGCGGTGCATTTCGGTTGTCAATTCCCTGCCCTTTTCGGTAAGGGATATTCTGTTGCACCTCAAATCGTTGTCGTCCGCAATTTTTTCGACGACTCCGTTTTTCTGCATCCTTTTCACAGACACCGCAATTGATGCGGGCGAAACCTCCAGCGCCTTGGCAAGCTCGTTTTGCGTGCACTCGCCGTTCTTCTCCAAAAAGTCAAGAATGGGCGGCTGACCGAAGTACACACCGCTGTCCTTGAGCATATTGTGCATTGTAAAGCGCTTGGCACATTCAAGTCTGATAAAAGAATGTGTTAATTCCTTTAACTCAAACATATTACTTCCTCAAATTATAATTTAGCCGATTTATATTTAATCGGTTGAATAATTTTATCTCAAAAATTTTTATATGTCAACAGATATTTTAATTGTTCAAATATTGTTAATATTTAGTCGGCTAACATTCTTTTTCCGACAAAAAATCCCCCTTGCTGTTGCAAGGGGAATTAAAATCAAAACCGTTAAACCGTAGCTTCTTCCTTTTCGGGAAGCTCGGAGTTATCCTCCTCGACGGGCAGCGGATTTTCCGTAATGATGTTTACTGCGTGCTTGATTGTCCGCACCGTAACATCGGTTTGGTCGCCGCCGAACTCGCCGTCAAGCGTAAACGCCGTCGGGTCGTCAAAATGGAAATCTATCTTGTCGCAGTGGCGGAAAGTAACAAGCTTGTTCTTTGCCACCGTTTTATGAAGCATATCGTGCACAAGCGAGAGCAAATCGGCGGGAGACTTAAACATCTCAACAAGTATAAGCTCGTGCTTGCCGTCGTCAAACCTGACGCCCATGTTATGTAATACGGGCATACCGCCGACGGAATATGAGTTGGACGCCTCGCCGTAGAAATAGTCGCCCTCAAACACCTCGCCGTCCGCCTCAACTCTTGCATGGTAGCCCTTCATTTTGAAGAATTCGCCCACGGCGTTGAGATAATAAGCGTTTTTGCCGAATATGTTTTTAAGCTTCTGACTTGCGGAATACGATATAGCCGTAAAGTTGCCGAAACCTGCGACATAAACAAATGTGTTGTCGCCGAAGGTACCCATATCAACGGGTCTCGGCTCGCCGTTTATAACATTTTCGACAGCCTTTTCAACCTTTGTCGGTATTCCTATCGAATGTGCGAAATCGTTTGTCGAGCCCATCGGGATATAACCTATCGGAATATCCTTTTTAAGTTCCATAACTCCGCAAACGGTCTCTTTAAGAGTTCCGTCGCCGCCTACGCAGACTATGAGGTCGAATTCCGTGCCTCTTTTCCTGACGATTTCATAGGCGTTTTCGTTTTTTTGAGTATATACCGAAGTAACGACGAAGCCTGCCTCGCCGAACCTCTCAATCATACCTTTTGCATACTGTTTTGCAAGCTTTTTGCCCGAAACAGGATTTACCACAAGAAATAACTTCTTACCCGTTATCTCCGTCATAACACCGCCTCCTGTATCCGTTAAAACTCAATCTTCTCGGAAATGTAATCAACAAGCTCGGAGATAGGCATTCTTACCTGCTCCATAGTGTCTCTGTCACGGACTGTTACGCAGTTGTCTGCGGGCGCATTGTCGTCACCTACCGTCTCAAAGTCAACGGTAATGCAGAACGGTGTGCCGATTTCGTCCTGACGGCGGTATCTCTTACCTATTGAGCCTGCGTCGTCATATTCGACATTGAAGTGCTTTGAAAGCTCCTGATAAATTTCGTCCGCCTTGTCGCCGAGCTTCTTGGAAAGCGGAAGAATTGCAGCCTTGACGGGAGCGATTGCCGGATGGAAATGCATAACGATTCTTATATCATTCTTCTCTGCGTCAACGACTTCCTCGTCATACGCCTCGGTAAGAAGCGCAAGGAAAAGACGCTCTACGCCGAGCGAGGGCTCGATAACATAGGGAACATATTTTTCATTTGTCGTCGGGTCAAAATATTCAAGCGACTTGCCGCTTGTCTTGATGTGCTGGGTAAGGTCGTAGTCGGTTCTGTCCGCAACGCCCCAAAGCTCGCCCCAGCCGAAAGGGAACATATACTCAAAGTCCGTTGTAGCCTTTGAGTAGAAGCAAAGCTCCTCGGGGTCATGGTCACGCAAACGGAGATTTTCGGGCTTGATGTTGAGAGAATAGAGCCAGTCACGGCAGAAGCCTCTCCAATAATCAAACCATTCAAGGTCGGTGCCGGGCTTGCAGAAAAATTCAAGCTCCATCTGTTCAAATTCACGCACACGGAATATGAACTTACCGGGAGTGATTTCGTTTCTGAACGATTTACCTACCTGTGCGATACCGAACGGCACTTTTCTTCTTGTTGTTCTCTGAACATTCTGGAAGTTTACGAAAATGCCCTGAGCGGTCTCGGGGCGGAGATAAATTTCAGATGTTGAGTCCTCCGTAACTCCCTGGAAAGTCTTGAACATAAGGTTAAACTGACGGATGTCGGTAAAATTGTGCTTTCCGCAGTTCGGGCAGGGAATATTGTGCTCGTTGATGTAGTCGGTCATCTGCTCGTTTGTCCAGCCCGCAACATTCGTGCCGTCAAACTCTTCGATAAGATTGTCGGCTCTGTGGCGTGTTTTACATTCGCAGCAGTCCATAAGCGGGTCGGAAAATCCGCCGAGGTGTCCCGAAGCCACCCAAGTCTGCGGATTCATAAGGATAGCGGAATCAAGTCCGACATTGTATTTGTTCTCCTGAATGAATTTCTTTCTCCAGGCTCTTTTGATGTTTTCTTTAATTTCAACACCGAGAGGGCCGTAGTCCCAAGTGTTCGCAAGACCGCCGTAAATCTCACTTCCCGGAAAAACGAAACCCCTTGCCTTACTTAAAGAGACAAGCTTTTCAAGTGTTTTTTCAGTGTTTTTCATCATAGTATCATTCCTTACAGATAAAAATATAAATAGTAACAATTAAGTTTATAATATTAAACAAAGAATGTCAAGCAAGCAATTGACAAATTCCGAGCTTGGTACTATAATATACCCTGTTAATTGCATATGGGCCTGTAGCGCAGCTGGGAGCGCACCACATTCGCATTGTGGGGGTCGTCGGTTCGAATCCGATCAGGTCCACCACGAAAAGCCGTTTGCTCACGCAAACGGCTTTTCAGTTATATTCGCCTTGCGGCGAGTTATATTGTTTCGCAGTGATATTCGGCTTTCAGCCGAGTGATATTGCCTTACGGCAGTTAAAGAGGCGAATATAATATCACTGCGCCGGCGGCGCAATATCACTTTTGCGAAAGCAAAAATATCACGCCGAACAAAGTGCGGCATTTCACAAAAAATAATGAAAACACACTCTTCTTAAATTGTATTCCCATCATAACGGCTTTGTTTCGCTACCACCCTGTTTTGGTTAAAGAAAACTGTAAATATGATTTTATACAAGTTTATTTGACGATTGCTTTTGCAATCGTCTTTTTCAGTTATATTCGCCTTACGGCGAGTTATATTGTTTCGCAGTGATATTCGGCTTTCAGCCGAAGGCTGTTGCGAACGATACGAAGCAAACGACGACGCCGTGCGAAGCACCCACACCTCTTCACTATTCACTCTTCACTATTCACTCTTATCTCGCCCGCAAGGGCTCGTCCCCCGCCCTACTATCTAAATGAATATGAAATCATCCGAAAATTCCCGTAAGGAATATCTCAAGACCGATGGCGATAAGGATAACGCCGCCCAAAATATCTGCCTTGTTAGACAGCTTTGTACCGAACTTTTTGCCGATGGCAAGACCGAACATACATATAACAAATGTGACTGCGGCAATGATAAGCGAGGCAGTCAGCGCCATAACCCAACCGTACTCGGCAATGGTAAAGCCGACGCTTAATGCGTCGATAGAGGTTGCAACCCCTTGAACGAGCAGTGCGCCGAAGCCGAGCCCGGGCTTTTCGACAACCTCGCCTTTGTTGCGTATACCCTCGACGAGCATTTTGCCTCCGATATAAAGCAGAAGCACAAGCGCTATCCACGGAATAAACCTTTCAAATTTAGTAAAATACCGAACTATCGTGTGAACGCATATCCAACCCGTCATCGGCATAATTGCCTGAAACGCAGCGAAAACTCCCGCGATACCGCACATTTTACCCTTGCTCATCTTAGGTTCGTTGAGTCCGTTCGCCATAGAGACGGAAAACGCATCCATTGCAAGTCCGACTCCGAGCAACACGCTGTTAAAGAAGAACATAAAGCCCCAATCCATTTTTCATTCCTCCAAAAAATAAAAATGACCCATGCACAGCCGCAAAAGCCGTACATAGGTCAAAGAAGCAAAAATAAACAAGACTACAGGTACAGCGCGCGGTTATACATGAGTCTCGCAATTTGAAACAAGCCAGATCAAAAGATCAGTATGTTGACTTGCTACGCAGCATATCTGCGCTTGCTACTCCCTCACAGGAAATGTATTTTGATTATAATACTACGCCCAATCGCATTTGTCAACAACTGTTTTTACAAAGCGGATTTTTGTGCAAAGGCATTGATGATATGAAACATTCACTCAATTTATTTATCCACTCTGATTTTTCTTGTAGGCTTGACATTTACATCGGGGTTAATGGTGCCTGTTATGGGACCGTGTTCTTCCTCAAATGCCCTTATGCTGTCTCTTATAAGTACAAGAATGTGGCTGTTCACGGAACGCCCCTCATAATCCGCAACAAATCCGAGTTTATCAAGCATTTCCTCTTCAATTCTTATTGATACGCTTTTTATTGCCATACAATCGCCTCTTTATGAACATATTGTATGTTTATTTTATATTCATTATGTGCTATAATGTCGTAAATAGATATACTGTATATTCACTTTTTGTAGGAGGGAAGCTATGAAAGTTGCAATAGTCGGCTCAAGAAATCTCTATGTGGATGATTTAGGTAAATATCTGCCTCGGAATGTCACTGAAATAATTTCCGGCGGCGCACGGGGAATCGACTCTTGCGCACGCAATTATGCAATTAACCACAGGATAAAACTTACTGAAATTCTGCCCGAATATGAAAAATACGGACGCTCAGCACCGTTAAAGCGTAACATTTTAATAATAACAAAAGCGGATTTTGTTATCGCTTTTTGGGACGGAAAATCTCGCGGAACAAAATTTGTTATCGATAATTGCAAACGCTTGGAAATCCCCGTAATCGTTTATTTGAGCTCGGATAAATAGGTTTAATGTTTAACGGAACGACTTGTTTACTGTGTCCTTACACAGCTTTTATCTTATTGCACTGTGCAACACAGTCTCTCCAACGGGTTGTGCATTGCCGATACGGTAGGGCGGGGGCTTGCTCCCGCCGTAAATCCGCAAAAGTCGGTAGCGACAGCGAGCCGTCGGGAGGGCGTTTACAACCGAGCAGGCGAGCCGAGCGTGATTTTTGCGGAAAAGGAGGAGTTGCGTAGCGAGTGAGAAATAGCCAAAGGCTGTTGCGAACGATACGGAGCAAACGACGACGCCGTGCGAAGCACCCACACCTCTTCACTCTTCACTATTACCTATTACTTTGCGCACAGTGCGCTGTCCCTTTTTGCTTCGCAAAAAGATGGACAATGAGTTCGAGTCTCTCCCTTTTATTTCACTGTACACAAAGAAAAGGCATCAAGGAAAAATCCTTGATACCTTTTCTGGCGCGGAAGGAGAGACTCGAACTCTCGCGCCGGTTTCCCGACCTACGCCCTTAGCAGGGGCGCCTCGTCACCAACTTGAGTACTTCCGCAGGTAACTTATTTTATAAGTTATTCATTTTGAACAAACGCTATACGGAAATCCGTATAGCATCTGTCTTTATGGCGGAGAGAGTGGGATTCGAACCCACGGTACGTCGCCGTACGACGGTTTTCAAGACCGTTCCGTTATAACCACTTCGGTATCTCTCCGTAGAGCGTAGATAATGTTACCATATTCTGCGCCTTTTGTCAATTAAAATCTCATTTATTTTTATTTTTGCCCTTAACTGCGTTCCAATATTCCTTTGCCGCCTGCTCGTTTTTGTTCTCGCCCGGCACATAATATTGCGCGTTCTTTATCACATCGGGCAAATACTGCTGCTCGACATAATGGTTCGGATAATCGTGAGGATACAGATAAAACTGACCCTTGTTTTTATTGTCCTCGCCGTCATAGTGCATATTCTGAAGCTGACGGGGTATTCTGCCGAAATTGCCGTTTTGCACATCCGCCATAGCCGCATTTATTGCCGCTTCGCCCGAATTTGACTTCGGCGAATTGCACACAAGTATAACTGCGTCCGCAAGGGGTATCTGCGCCTCGGGCAAACCCACCTGCAAGGCTATATCAACCGCCGCCTTAACAATCGGAATTATCTGCGGATACGCAAGTCCGACATCCTCACACGCACAGACCATAAGCCGCCTTGTCGCCGACGCCAGATCCCCTGCCGTGAGAAGCCTTGCAAGATAATGCAGCGCCGCATTCACATCCGAACCGCGCATTGACTTCTGATAAGCCGAAATTACATCATAGTGCTCGTCTCCGTCCTTGTCATATCTGAACGAATTTTTCTGCGTGAGCGCTTCGACCGTTTCAAGCGTAATATCCTTTTCCCCGTCCTTTACATTTGCCGACAGATACGAAAGCTCGACAAAGTTAAGCGACTTTCTGACATCTCCGCCGCACGCCGAAGCAATATGCTCGCAAACGCCGTCGCCGAGCCTTGCCTTAATTCCGCTCTCCGAGGACAGATAATCAAAGCCTCTCTTTACCGCAGGGACAACCTCATCTGCCGTCACCGACTTAAACTCAAAAACCGTTGAACGGCTGAGCACCGCCGAATAGACATAAAAATACGGGTTTTCCGTTGTCGAAGCAATCAGCGTTATCGCTCCGCTCTCGATATATTCAAGCAAAGACTGCTGCTGTTTTTTGTTGAAATACTGTATCTCGTCAAGATAGAGCAAAATCCCGTTCGGTGCGGCAAGCGTATCAAGCTCCGCAACAATTTCCTTTATATCCGCGATGGACGCATTTGTTCCGTTGAGCTTGTGAAGCTTTTTGTTGGTCTTTTTTGCGATTATTCTTGCAAGAGTAGTCTTGCCCGTACCCGACGGGCCGTAAAATATCATATTCGGCAACGAACCCGACTCGATAATATTTCTCAAAGGCATACCCTCTGCAAGGAGATGCCTTTGTCCTACCATTTCTTCTATTGTCTCGGGTCTTATTCTGTCTGCTAAAGGTGATGACATATTTTATTCTCCGAAAATTATTCTGCGTACATCCGAAACATTTTCCGCTATATATTTCGCCCCGTGTTCCGAAAATTCCTCTCTCGAACCGAAGCCGTAAAGCACCGCAACGGTCTTTATACCTGCGCCCTTTGCGCCGTCAATGTCGAATTTTCTGTCTCCGACCATCAAAGCCTTTGATTTATCGGTACAGCCGAGCTGTTGCAGAGCGTTGTTGATTATCCCCGTCTTCCCCGACTCCTTGTTGTCAAAGAGCGTGCCGCCGATATAATCTATATACTCCGAAAGTCCGTTTACTTCAAGCATTTTAGTGATAAACGCCGTGGGCTTTGAGGAAGCCGTGGCAACCTTTATTCCCTTTTCATGAAGCTCTTTGAGCAACTCGGGTATGCCGTCATAAAATTTCGCTTCAAGATAACCTTCTGTACTGTACCGCTCACGGTACTTTTTAATCATAAAATCTATTTTATCGTCCTCATAGCCGAAAAGAGTCTTAAAGCTCTCGTATATCGGCGGACCGATAAATTTCCTGAGCACTTTCCTGTCAGGTGCCTCCTTGCCGTCTGCACGGAAAGCATAAATCAAACTGTTGAATATACCCTCCGACGAATCGACAAGCGTTCCGTCAAAGTCGAAAAGCACCGTATCAAAACTGTTTTCCATCTTTCACCTCAGGCAATCTTTGCAAGATTTATAATCTTCTCATCATAGCCGTTTGCACTCTGCGTATAGAAGCAAACCGTCTCGTTTGTCGGGCAGAACAGGCTGTAATGAACAGAGAAATCCGAGTCCGCAAAGGTCTTTGCCTTTTTCGTCTGTGTATTGTAAATATAAATCTGATAATCCGTTGCGTTTGTAACCGTACCCGCAAGCACGATATACTTGCCGTCGGAAGTGATTGTAAACTGCGACGGGTTCATTTTGAAGTCGGGAAGCTCGATAACCGTGTCGTCATATGTGGTGTAAATTCTTCCGTCCTCCTTGCAGAGAACATAGTCTCCGCTTCTGATATATTCCTCGCCGTACTGCGAGAAGAATTCCGAAACCGTGGTCTGCGTACCGTTGAGATACTTCACAAATTCAAAACCGCCGTTTGTTTCCTTAACAAATATAAATCCGCCGTCGTCCGTGGGCTTTGCATAGGTGTCAAGCACACCCTTGACCGCTTCGCTCTCTCCCTTGGGGGTCTTTACATAAATATCCGTTGCCGCTCCGAGCGTATCATATGCCCTTGCGGAGAAAAACGGAATGTTGCCCGTTGCGCTTGAAAGCTCCTTGTCCGTTACCGTACTGAAATCGGAACGCATTGCACCGTTCATATCAAGCGTACGGTTGTTTTCGATAAAGAACCTCGAAACCGACGAGCCGTCCCTTGAAACGACATAAGCCTCCTCCCAGAGGGGATTTAACGAATATACATTTTCTATATCGGTGTTGGCAAGCATAAGCAGCTTACCGTCCTGCTCATAGCCCGACGGAAGATTTGTAATTTTAACAAGCATAAAATCATAGATATAAACATCCGTCGAATTTGACGCAGTAAACACGCCGAAGCCCGCAAACTTACCGTCTCTCTCGACATAATGCACCTTGACGGGGATTTGCTGACCGCTCAAAGGAACATTTACATCCATGGTTCCCGTTTCGGCAGTCTGGACATATTCGGTTCCGTTGAATTCGTAAAATACGATATTACCCGCCGAATCCGCAGTGTAGACAATTTTATCGATACCCGTTGTAACATACGGCATTGCAAGCGATTTGTCCGAAAGAGTTATACTTTTAAGGTCCTTAACATCCTCTTTAACGACCGACGGCTCATTGCCCGCCGACGCCGTTTTGAAGTAAAACACGATAACGCAAACCACCGCAGCCAATGCTATCGCCGCAAGCAGCCCCGTACGGATTGATTTTTTTATCTGTTCTTTTTCCTCTTTTGTGCGTTTTGTTTTCTCTGCCAATGTATATCATCCTTTCGGTAATATCTCTGATAGTTTATTATACTATTTGATATATTAAAAAGCAAGTGAACGAAAAGTTAATATTTTATCTGTACAAATATAAAATTAGCGCTTATAATAGGGGTTGTTAAAAACACAAATAAAGTATCGGAGGATACAGATGATAAAGCTTATTGAAATAATAAAGGTAATAGTCCTCGGTATCGTTGAGGGAATTACCGAATGGCTGCCCATAAGCAGTACGGGTCATATGATACTCATTGACGAGTTCATAAAGCTCGATGTCACACCCGAGTTCAAGGATATGTTTTTCGTAGTCATCCAGTTCGGCGCAATTATAGCGGTAATCGCTCAATTCTGGAATAAGCTCTGGCCGTTCGGCTACAAGGAACATAAGATAATCATAAAAAAATCCATCTTCAATATGTGGTTCCATGTTATTGTTTCCTGCTTACCCGCCGCAATAATCGGAATTCCGTTTGACGATTTCTTCACGGCGCATCTGTACAACTATGTTGTTGTCGCAATCGCCCTTATCGTTTTCGGTATTGCGTTTATCATTATCGAAAACAGAAACAAGTCGGTTACTCCGAAGATAAACTCCATTTCGGCAATCGACTATAAGACGGCGTTTATTATCGGTCTTTTCCAGCTTATCGCCGCAATTTTCCCCGGCACCTCCCGTTCGGGCGCTACGATAGTCGGCGCACTGCTCATAGGCGTTTCAAGAACCGTTGCCGCAGAGTACACATTTTTCCTCGCAGTCCCCGTAATGATGGGTGCGAGCGCATTGAAACTTGTCAAATACGGTCTTAACTACACCGTGGCAGAGGTCGTATATCTCGGTCTCGGTATGATAGTTGCGTTTGCGGTTTCATGGTTTGTAATAAAATACCTTATGGCATACATCAAGAAGCACGATTTCAAGGTATTCGGCTGGTACAGAATAGTCCTCGGCGTGCTTGTTCTCGGCTATTTTGCCGTAAAAACACTGCTGATAAAATAAAAGAGCATAATATACGAAAGCATCGGTATCAACTTTGATACCGATGCTTTTTTGGTTTTATTTATCAAACGCCTTTATAATTCCCGAAACCGCTCCGAAAAGCACGCCTGCAACGGGCCATACCATCCAGGTTATATCCCATCTGCCCGACAGGAAGCTCCAACCGAGATAGCCTGCAATTACAACGCTCCAGTAAACGCCCGATATTTTCTCAATAAAAGCATTGCTCTTTTTTGATTCGAGCGTATAGTCGTTTTCCTGCAAAAGCTTGTCAAACGAACCCTCGATAATACAGGTGCTGACTATAAAATTAACACCGTATGAGACAAGCAAGAGTAAAAATCCTACGCATGCGACCGCAAGCAATTCGACATTTCTCTCATCCGACATACACGCAACAAGGACAAGCGGAACGGCACTTAAAATGCACATAACCACTCCGAGAGCGATTTTCCTTGTGTGGGTGGGAGCGTATTCCGAGCGCTTTTCCCTTACCATTCCGACAACGCCGTATTCCGTCTCAAAAGCTTCCTTTTCAAGGAATGCGAATTCCTTTTTCTTCGCAGAGCTCATAATGAACATATACACCGCCGTTGCAACGCTCAGCAAGAGCATAGCCACGCCTATGCCTGCGGCAAGTCCCTCGGGAATAACCATATAAAACTCGCTTATACCTGTAAGTGCGATAAGCGTTATCGGCGAGCATATGCAAAGCGTAACGCCCAGCGCCGTCATCGGAGCCGTTTTTCTCACGGTTTCAAGGTAGGCGTTCGCCTCTTTCATTGTAACCTTGCGAAGTTCCGTGCTGTCCTTAAAGGTGTTTTCGGAATACCCTGCGGCGTCATTGGGCTCTAATTCGTCTTTGAGGAGATAGTCGGTAGATACGCCGAATATCTCTGCCATTTTTATAATTTTCTGTAAATCGGGAACAGCCTGTGCGCCCTCCCATTTTGAAATCGATTGTCTCGAAACCGACAGCCTCTGTGCCAGCTCCTCCTGCGACCAACCGTTCTTTTTTCTTTCGTTGATAATCTTGTCGGCTAAAATCATAACCCAACCTCCGTGTTGTTTGTTTTATGCCTTAATTATACCTCCCGCTTCGGTTGCATGCCACCAACCGGGCTTTACAATTTGTCGCTTTTCCGTTGCAATTTGTGATATTAAAGCGTTTTTGCCCGTATTTACGCACCGCAAGGGTGCAAGGAAACGAAACCTTCCGGATAATTTCATATTTGCCGATAGCGTAGGGCGGGGGCTTGCTCCCGCCGAAAAAATCAGCGTGCTTATAATAGTTTTCGGCTTATAGCAAATTGAAAATTTAGTACAAACATATGTTGTCCGGAGAGGGAGCGGAACTTCTCGGATGATTTCATATAAAATTTCGGCGGGAGCAAGCCCCCGCCCTACCGTGCTATTCATACCGACTTTTGCGGAAAAGGAAGATTTGCGAACGATACGGAGCAAACGACGACGTGCGAAGCACCCGCAATTTTTCATTCTTCATTATTCATTTTTCATTCGCCCGTATGAGCGCTTTTGTCACTTCCTGACAAGCTTCGCAACGCTTTCCACATGCACGGTTCTCGGGAAGAGGTCAACCGCCGTAAGCTTTTCTGCCTTGTAGCCCAATTCTCCGAACAGCTTGCAGTCTCTTGCGAGTGTTGCAGGGTCGCAGGAAACATAAACCACTCTGTCGGGCTGCATTTTGCAGACCGTCTCCACAAGCGAGGCGTCGCAGCCCTTTCTCGGCGGGTCAAGCACGACAACCTCGGGTCTTATCCCCTTCTCTTTTAGCATTTGCGCCGCCTCTGCCGCATCCGCACAGTAAAACTCCGCATTTTCAATACCGTTTATTTCCGCATTTACCTTTGCGTCGCCGACCGCCTGTTCTATTATCTCGACGCCGATTACCCCTTTACAGCTGTCAGCCATCGAAAGCCCGATAGTTCCCGCACCGCAGTACATATCAAGAAGCGTTTCGCTACCCGTGAGGTCTGCGTATTCCTTTGCACGCCCGTAAAGCCTTTGCGCCTGTGCGTGATTTACCTGATAAAACGAAAGCGGCGAAAGCCTTATTTTCACTCCGCAGAGCACATCATAGATATAATCGTCGCCCCAAACGGTTTTGCACTCCCTGCCGAGTATAACATTTGTTTTTTCCTTGTTTATGTTTATAACAACGCTCTTTATATCGTCTATGACGAGCAGGCGTTCAAGCAATTTTTCCTTTTTCGGCAAATCGTCGGCATTTATTACAAGGCACACCATAATTTCCTTTGTTACCGTGCCCTGCCTTATATAAATATGCCTGATTATCCCCTTGCCCGTTTCGGGGTCGTAAACGGAAATGCCGTATTCGACTATCCATTTCCTTACCGTCTTTACTATATCCGAAAAGACCTCGGGCTGTAAAACACACTGCGGACAATCGACGATTCTGTGCGTGTGAGCGGCATAAAATCCGATTTTAAGCCTGCCGTCAAAGCCTACGGGATATTCCGCCTTGTTACGGTAGCCGACAAGCTCGTCTGCTCCTATCGTTTCATCGACCTTTTTATCGATTCCGCCTATTCTCAAAAAAGCATTCTCGACCTTTTGGCGCTTCATTTCAAGCTCCGCCTCATATTTTATATGACGGAAAGCGCAGCCGCCGCACGAGGCGGAAACCTCGCAATCGGGGGCAATCCTGTCCTTTGACGGCTTGAGTATTTTTACCGCCTTGCCGACGGCATAGGTCTTTTTAACCTTTATTATATGCACAAGAGCCCTGTCTCCTGCCGCCGCACCGTTTACGAACACCGCCATTTTGTCATAGTGTCCTACGCCGCTGCCCTCCGAGGAGAACGACTCTATCTGCAATTCTATTTCCTGATTTTTAACAAGGGACATATTTTTCTCCGTCTTTCAAAAAACGGACAGAAAGCTCTTTTCTGTCCGTTAAAATTTTATCTTCCGAGATACGGTGCGGGGTTTACTCTCGTTCCGTTTACATAAACCTCAAAGTGGAGGTGCGGTCCCGTAACATTACCCGAGGAACCGATATTACCCAACTGCTGACCTGCCGATACCGACTGACCTGCCGATACCCTAAGTGAACCGGGTATCATATGCGCATATCTTGTCTGCAAGCCGTTGCCGTGATTGATAAGAACATTATATCCCCAGCTCGGATGATAGCCTGCCGAAACGACAGTACCCGAAGCCGCCGCAACAACGGGACATCCCGTACTGTTGCCGCCGGGCTTAACAATATCTATACCGCCGTGAAGCCGTCCGTGCCTGTATCCGAAGCCCGAAGATACGCTGTAAGCGCCGATTGCAGGCCATACGAACTTTCCGCCGTAGGACTGAACCGTACCGCCGTAGCTCTTGATACTGCCGTAGCCCGAAGAATATGTCTTTGAGCCGACCTGAATTTTCTCGTCAACAGCCTCTTTCGTGGTAACTCTCGAAACCTCTTTTGACGAAACCCGTACGCCGTCGATATAGGTTACAAGCTCGGTTATCTGCTGTTCGCCGTTTTCGCCCTTTGTGACGGTCTTGCTTGTACCCTTGTACATACTCGGGTTCTCGACCTTGACCGTATTGTACGGTACCGAAACCGTTCTTACTTCGGTCTTTGTGACCTGAACACGGACGAAGTTTACCTCGCTTGAAATAAGTATTCTGTCGCCTATATGAATTTTTTCCTGCAAGCCGGGGTTTAACTCAAATAGCTTTGAGGTCGAAATTCCGTATTTCTGGGCAATTCCCGAAACCGTATCGCCCGAAGCAACCGTGTAATAGACCGCTTCGCTCTTCTTGGAAGCAAGCTTTTCGCTCAAACGGTCAGCCGCCCATATGGTGTTGTCGTCATCGGGATAAAGTCCCTGAACATATTCGATATTCTCAACGAAGCTGACAATCGCATTGTCGTCTCCTGCGTCATAGTTTGTAAGAATATTGTCGAAAACCGTCGTGGCGTCCGTCTCGTTCTTAACGGCACAGAGGAACTCCCCGTCGATATATATTCCGCAGGCGTTTGTAATATCCTTGTTGGAATACTCGATTATCTTGTCGCAGATAGCCTCTGAGTCCTTCATATCGTTAAGCTTGACGGGAACTATCTTATATTCGGCGTTCTTGATAAGTGCCTCGCCGTCATTAGCGGCGATTGCCGTTTCAAGCCTTTCGGAGGCCTTGTCCTCGGCTTCAAGATAGACCGACTCGGAGCTTACATAGCCTATATCCGCATTGTTATAGGTTATTTTGAGCGCCAAATTCATATTGCTCCAATAACGCACCGTGGCAATTAAGACCACAAGTGCCGCAACGGGAGTTACAATGTTGGTAAAGAACGAAAATACAACGCCGTGGCGCTGAAAAGCCTTTTTGACATAGGTCTTGAAAGTGTCCGCACCTTCTGTTTTATCCTGCTTGAATATCGCCACGAGCTTTCCGAACACACGCTTTATATCGCCGAAAAGCTCTTTAATCTCGGAATTCACATACCTTGCGGAGCTTAAAACGAACCTGTCCGCAACCACAAAAGCCGCAAAGAGCACGGCAGACAAAGCCTTCAACGGCTTCATAATCAATCTGCCGAGAGACTTGAAAAATCTTGATACATACCTTGCGGTGTAGAGACCGAGAATATACAGTTTTTTATAAATCAAATCAAACATAATATCTCCGTGAAATCATACAAAATTATGATAAAAGTTATTATACCATATTTTCGTTACAATTTCAAGCAAAGGGTCATGAGCCGTAATTCTCCCTGAACAGATTATCCACCTGTCTGCGTAATCTGCGGTTTTCTTCCTTTGACAAATCCCTGTCGTCCGCAATCACGCTTTGAGCGCAGTTCTGCGCCCTCATAAGCAAATGCGTGTCCGTCATAACATCGGCAAGCCTCAGCTTCGGCAGACCGTGCTGGCGTTTTCCGAAGAAATCTCCGGGACCTCGCATTTCAAGGTCAACATTTGCAATCTTAAATCCGTCCGAGGTTGAGCACATAGTCTCAAACCGCTGCTTTGCCTCGTCCCCCTTTGCGTCGGAGACAAGAATACAGGTTGACTTCTCACTGCCCCTGCCTATGCGACCTCGGAGCTGATGAAGCTGTGAAAGACCGAAGCGCTCCGCATTTTCTATAACCATAATTGCGGCGTTCGGGACATCGACTCCGACCTCGATTACAACCGTCGAAACCAGAAGCTGAATTTCCCCCGAGGAAAACTTCCGCATTATTTCGTCCTTTTCCTTGGGCTTCATTTTGCCGTGCAGTAAGCCGACCCTGTAATTTCTGAAAACCGTTGCCGACAAATCCTTGCAGTATTTTTCGGCGCTTATCAGGTCGTTATCGTTTTCGCCCTCTTCGACAAGCGGACAGACGATATATCCCTGAAGTCCCGCATCAAGATGCTTTTTTATGTATTTATATATTCTTTCGTGATATGTCGTGTCAACGCAGAAGGTTTCAACCTCTTTTCGACCGGGCGGCAGCTCGTCGAGCACCGACACATTCAAGTCGCCGTACATAATCATAGCGAGCGTTCTCGGTATGGGCGTTGCGGACATAACATAGATGTGCGGATTGTCGCCTTTTGCGGCAAAGGAGGAACGCTGTGCCACGCCGAAACGGTGCTGCTCGTCGGTTATGACAAGGCTGAGCCGCTTAAACTCGACATCGCCCTGAATTAAAGCGTGAGTGCCGATAATAAGGTCGGTTTCTCCGCTTATAAGCCTTGCTTTTGCGGCATTTTTCTCCGACTTCTTCATACTTCCCGTAACAAGGTCAACGCTTATATCCGTGCCGCCGAAAAACTTTTCAAAGGTTCGCATATGCTGTTCGGCAAGTACCTCCGTCGGCGCCATCATAGCACACTGCCAGCCGTTTTTAACGCAGGTGTAAATGAGCGCCGCCGCAACCACGGTTTTACCCGAGCCCACATCGCCCTGCAAAAGCCTGTTCATAGGCTCGCCCGATTTCATATCGGCAAGCGCCTCGCCGACCGCTCTTTTCTGTGCCGAAGTGGGCTCAAACGGCAAAAGCGAGAAGAATTCCTCTGTGAAATCCTTGCTTGCCACGCAGTCGGTTTTAAGCGTCTGCGTTTTGTTTTTCATCGACAGAAGCCCGAGCTGTAAAATAAACAGCTCTTCAAAAATCAGTCTGTTTCTTGCCTTTTCAAGAGCCTCGTAGCTCTCGGGGAAATGAATGTTGCGTATTGCAAAATCAAGCGAACACAGCGAGTTGTCCGATATTATATCGGCAGGCAGGCTCTCGGGTATTTCCTCTATCGAGTCGAGGGCGTTTCTGACGCATTTTGCAATAAGCTTCGAGTTAAGCCCCGCCGTCTGCGGATAGACGGGCTTTATCCCTGCCGCCTCCTTGGCGGTTGAAAAAACGGGAGAAGCCATTTCTCTCGAGCCGAATTTTGACTGCGTTATCTTGCCGAAAAAATAATATTCCTCGCCCTCTTTGAGCATATTCTGAATGTATTTGTTGTTGAAAAATGTCAGATTGACAAGACCGTTTCCGTCGGTAATGCTTGTTTTGAAAAGCAGTGTGCCGCCGGGAATACGGATTTTTGTCGGAGTGTCGCAGACAATTCCCTTTATGCAGACATTCGTGTCAAACGGGGCTTCCCTTATGGGATAAACCTCGCTCCAATCCTCATATGTCCTCGGATAACAGCGCAAAAGAGCACCGACAGTGCCGACGGAAAGCTTTTGAAAAGCCTCCGCCCTGACGCTGCCGACGCCCTTTAAGTATTTAATATCGGTTGAAAAGTTCATAATATCACTCTTATTCCACTGATATAATGAAATAGTACACGGGTTGTCCGCCCGGAATTACATTTATTTCCGCATTCGGAAATCTCTCCGCAAGTCTTTCGCTCAAAAGGTTTGCCATAACCTCGTCGGTCTCTTCGCCGTAATATACGGTTATGAACGAGCCGTTGTATTTCTTAACCAAGCGCCTTGCGGTACGGAATGCGGCGTTGACAATATCATCCTCAACAAGGGTTATTTTTCCGTCCTCCATACCGAGGATTTGTCCCTTTTTAATTTTCTGACCGAACGCCTCGCTGTCTCTTGCCGCAAAGGTAACCTGTGCCGTATGCACCGCCTCTGCCGCCTTCATCATATTGAGGAGATTTGTTTCGACATCTTCGGTTTCCGAAAAATTGAGCATTGCACTCACGCCCTGCGTAAGGGTCTTTGTCTGAAGCACCGAAACCTTTCTGTCTGCAAGGTTTACTGTCTGTTCAGCCGCCATAATGATGTTCTTGTTGTTCGGGAGCACAAAGACCCGGCGTGCGGGCGTAGCCTCGATAGCGGAAAGTATGTCGTCCGTGCTCGGGTTCATGGTCTGACCGCCCGAAACTATATTGTCCGCTCCCAATTCCCGAAACAGCTCGACAAAGCCGTCGCCTGCCGCAACGGAAACGAAGCCGTAATCCTTTGTCGGCTCAACGGGCTGAACATTCTGCTCCGTCTGCGGAACTTCGCTCTTTGCGTTTTCCGTGCCGAGCTCGGCGTTTCTGTGCTGGAAGCGCATATTATCGATTTTTATATTGGTAAGCGGACCGCATTTGAGAGCCGCCTGAATTACATTACCGGGTTCGTTTGAGTGAACATGAACCTTTATAATATCCTCGTCCTCAACAACAACCACGCAGTCGCCTATCGATTCAAGATAAGCCTTGAGCGCCGCCGCATTTGACTGTGCGTTTTTTTCGCGGTTGATAAGGAACTCACTGCAATAGCCGAACTTAATATCTCCCGAAGCCGCCGCAACAATGCTCTTGTCGGCCTTGGGGGCGTCCTTCTTTTCAAGCGTTTCAACGGGCTCTACGGTCTTGCCGTCCGCAATAACGCTCAGCATTCCCTCAAGTATGAATATAAAGCCCTGACCGCCTGCGTCAACAACTCCCGCCTCTTTTAACACGGGAAGCATATCGGGTGTTTTCATCAGTGCGACCTTGGCCGCTTCGTATGCTGTTTCAAGCACCGCCTTACAATCGGTTTCCTCCGTGCCCTTGACCGCCTCGGCAGCCATTCTGATAACCGTAAGAATAGTGCCCTCGGTAGGCTTCATAACCGCCTTGTAAGCCGACTCCTTGCCGAGCTCAAGCGCCCTTGCAAGTGTTTTGCCGTCTGCCTCGTCCATACCCTTAAAGCCGTTGGAGATACCTCTGAAAATAAGCGAGAGTATAACGCCCGAATTTCCCCTTGCGCCTCTCAAAAGCGCAGCGGCTGCCTTTGCGGATACGCCCGCAATGTCCGTCTGTTCGCTGACCTGAAGCTCCCTTGAAGCCGCAGAAATCGTCATCGACATATTTGTGCCCGTATCGCCGTCGGGAACGGGAAAGACATTGAGTGCGTCTACCTCCTGCCTGTGATTTACTATATTGTTTGCGCCCGAAATCAGCGCTTGCTTGAAAATGAGACCGTTAAGCAATTTATACACTCCTATTTTATTCCTTCATTCCGTCAACATAGACGTTAATTCTCTTGACCGTATGACCTGTTGATTTTTCAACGGTGTATCTTACCTTGTTCTTAATCGAGTCAACGATAGCCCGGATATTTACTCCGTAGGTCACTATGATATGCAGGTCGATAACAAGCTCGTCCGACTCGGCATATACCGATACGCCCTGGTCGATATAGTTGTTGTGTCTGAATATAAACTGACGGAGATTTTGCGTTGCTCCGCTGTTTGCCATTCCCGCAACGCCGAAACACGAAGTTACGGTGTGTCCGATAAGGTCTGAAAAATAGTGCTCGTGCAATTCCGTTGTGCCGAGATGATTTTCAAATTTAATCATATTCACTGAACCTTTCCGGCTGTAAAATAAATCACGCTTCGCCCCGTTACAGCCCTGCGGCACGATGTGAGTTCATATATTATTTGTTATTGAGCTGTTTTTTCCCAGTTTTCCATATTGCCGTAAATGTCAAACGGCGCATATGTAAAATCGGGGGTAACGCCCTTTGAATAAGCTGCCATTCCCATTCTGTAACACAGCGGGACAAACGGCATATCGTTAAAGAAGGCGTCGTTTACCGCCTTTATATCCGCCTGACCGCTCTTAAAGGAACTATACGCCGAGGCGAAGTTTCCGTTTGCGTCAACCGACATACCCGACTGACCGTTAAAGAACGCCGACAGGTCAAAGTTTTCGCAAAGCTTTACCTCTCCGATATAAGCTTCGTAATTTCCGCTTAAAACCCTCTGCCTGTATGTTTCGGAGTCAACCGAGTCAACCGTAACCGAAAAGCCTCTTTCCCCGAGACGGGCGGCAATTTTCTGAGCTGCGGAAACTCTGAAGCTGTTTTCCGAATTTACAAGTATCGAAAACGAAAGCACATTGGTCTGATCCGTCTTAACTCCGTTTTTCGTGTAATAATTATAACCCATTTTTGAAAGGATAGAGTCGCATTTTGTCGCATCTCCCTTTGCCGAGGGAAGCTCCTGCGAGGAGAGCATATTGAAATCGGGATTAAACACCGTAACCGCCGACTTTGCATAGCCCTGATATGCGCTCTGGCTTATATCCTCTTTGTCGATTGCGTAGTATATTGCCGTGCGTATCGCCGAGGACGAGAGAGCCCCCGAGGACGGATTTATACCGAGAAAAACAAAGTTGTTGAGCGTTACCGACTTATTCTGCGCCACAATGCGTTTGTACTGTCCGTCGGAAAAGTCCTCAAACAGATAGTTTATATTGCCTATCTCAACAGCGTTTGTGATATATTCAAGCTTCTTTACATCGTAAAGGGTAATCTTGTTTATTCTGCTTGCCACTTCACTCTTTTTGTTTACGGTAAGCGTTAAGCTGCTGTCAAACACAAATCTCCCCGAGCCCGTCGGAACCGTTGCCGAATCCTCTGCGGTCGCCTGCTTAACTATCGGGAAAGTCAGGATATTTGCACAAAGATTATCTGCGGCACCGAGCGTAAACACAACAGCCGAGCCCGAAGCTGCGGCAGAAGTCACATTTGAAAGCCTTTGTGAAAACGCAACCGACGCCTTTGCCTTGTTGAACGAATATACAACATCTTTTGCCGTTACGGAGCTTCCGTCACTGAATACCGCATTTTGCAGTGTAACCGTTACCTTTGTTCCGTCCGAGGTAATGCTCTCCGCCAACACCGGCTCTGCCGAATAATCCGACTTTACCTCGTAGAGCGGCTGACAGTAAAGGTAAGCCAACGCAAGATTTTCATTGCCCGTCGCAAAGTACGGATTTAACGAGTCGCTTGACGAATACGGCAGGGAAATCTCCGTTGACTGAACGCTTTCCGAACCCGAATTTGTCTTTGTTTCCTCCTCGGATGCCGTAGGCGTTTTTTTGCACGAACAGAGCAATACGGCAACCGCCGCCAAAATGCAAAGCACTGAAATTATTCTTTTTTTCACGGCAGCCGCCTCCTTTTATAAGCTTATGCGCTCAACCGAAACAGTTTTTCCGCTTGAGCGGTCTATCTCAAATATTATGCCCTGCAAAAGGCAGTTATCTGTCGGGTTCTCAAACCTTACGGGCATATTTGTACGCATTTTTTCAATCGCAAGCTCGGGCTTTACACCGATTACCGAAAGCGCCGGGCCCGTCATACCGACATCGGTTATATATCCCGTGCCGTTGGGCAAAATCTGCTCGTCGGCAGTTTGAACATGAGTGTGAGTGCCGAACACAGCCGAAACCCGACCGTCAAGATAAAAGCCGAGTGATTTTTTCTCCGCCGTAGCCTCTGCGTGCAAATCGACGATTATTATATTTACCTCGTCCTTGAGCGCCGCAACGGCTTCGTCCATACAGTCAAACGGGTTTTTAAGGTTTTCCATATATACCGTGCCGAGCACATTTACAACGCCTATCCTCACAAAGCCCTTGTCGACAATCGTATACCCTCTGCCGGGGCAGTCGGAGGAATAGTTTATCGGGCGTATTATCGAATATGAGCTTTCAAGCGTGTCGTAGAACTCACGCCTTCTGAAGGTATGATTTCCGCCCGTAATGACATCTGCGCCGCTTGCAAAAATATGCTCGCACGAAAAAGCGGTCATTCCGTTTCCGACTGCGGCATTTTCACCGTTTACAATGCAGACATCTATATTTTTTTCTTTCTTTAATGAGGGCAGGGTCTCCCTCAGCTTTTCACAGCCTGCTGACGAAACCACATCGCCCACTGCAAGCACCCTTACGGTTTTTTCCATAATTCACCGATTTCCGTATCTGTTATCTGTCGGAAAAAGCCCTGACTTACGCAGTCAGGGCCGCCGATTTTTTATTTTGCGTAATCGACTATGCGATTTTCACGAACGATATTGACCTTGATCTGTCCGGGGTATTCAAGTTCTTCTTCGATTTTCTTAACCACATCTCGTGCAATAAGTACCATTTTATCGTCGCTTACGACATCAGGCTTAACCATTATGCGAACCTCACGACCTGCCTGAATAGCGTACGATTTCTCAACGCCGTCAAATGAAGAAGCGATTTCTTCAAGCTTTTCAAGGCGTTTAATGTAATTCTGAACATTCTCTCTTCTTGCTCCGGGGCGTGCCGCCGAAACAGCATCCGCAGCCTGAACAAGACAAGCAACAACCGTTTTCGCCTCAATATCTCCGTGGTGTGCGGCGATAGCGTGGATAACCTGGTCGTTTTCCTTGTACTTCTTAGCGTATTCAACGCCGAGCTCGATATGTGTTCCGTCCATCTCGTGGTCAAGAGCCTTGCCTATGTCGTGGAGAAGACCCGCGCGCTTAGCCGTTTTAACATCAGCACCGAGCTCTGCCGCCATAAGACCTGCGATATACGAAACCTCAAGAGAATGGCTGAGTACATTCTGACCGTAGCTTGTGCGGTATTTAAGCTTACCGAGAAGCTTGACAAGCTCGGGATGGATACCGTTTACGCCTGCGTCGATAACCGCTCTTTCGCCCGTCTGACGGATTGTCTGCTCAACCTCCCGTTTCGCCTTTTCGTACATTTCCTCAATGCGTGCGGGATGAATTCTGCCGTCCGCAATAAGCTTTTCAAGAGTGAGCCTTGCAATTTCTCTGCGTACGGGCTCAAAGCTTGAAACCGTGATAGCCTCGGGCGTATCGTCAATAATAAGGTCAACACCCGTAATTGTTTCGAGAGTTCTGACATTTCTGCCCTCTCGTCCGATGATTCTGCCCTTCATTTCATCGTTGGGCAACGCAACGACGGAAACCGTTGTCTCCGCAGTGCAGTCGGCCGCACAACGCTGAATGGCAGTGGAAATAATCTCCCTTGCGAGGTTGTCTGCCTCGTCCTTGGTTCTCTGCTCGTAGTCCATAATTTTGACTGCTTTTTCGTGTGTGAGCTCCTCGTCAAGGTTCTGCAAAAGCACTGCCTTTGCCTGCTCCTTGGTGTAACCCGACACCTTTTCAAGCATATCAAACTGGCTCTTCTTTATCGACTCAACTTCCTGCAATCTTGCGTCAACATCTTTGAGCTTTGAGTTGAGCGTCTCTTCTTTTTTCTCGATATTTTCCGTTTTCTTATCGAGAGTTTCTTCTTTTTGAATTATTCTTCTTTCCTGTCTCTGAACTTCGGCACGCCTTTCCTTTATGTCTTTGTCAGCTTCCGTTCTGAGAGCGTGAATTTCGTCTTTAGCCTCAAGTATGGATTCTCTCTTCTTGTTTTCGGCTGTCTGAACCGCCTGATTGACTATCCTTGTAGCCTCTTCGGTAGCGGAACCGATTGCCGCCTCGGCAACTTTCTTCCTGTGAAGCTCGCCGAAAATGAATCCTACAACGCCGAATATAACCGCTGCGGCGATAATGAGTATAACTGAAAGCGTAGTATTCAAAAAGCATTGCACCTCCTTTTGTAATTTTTCAATAAACTTAAAATGTCGTAAAAATTATTAAATTATTAAATAATTTTCAGATAATGATATATTTTCGCATTATAAAACATTATCTTAGATATTTTATAACTTTTTGTACAATATGTCAAGAAATCAAGAGCAGATAACCCCGATTTTTTATAAAAAGGAGTATCCGTCGCCTTGTCATAAAAAATAAATATGCCCGTAAGCCGCACACCGAAGCGCACAGCCGACGGGCAAATCTGTTTATTTTCAGTGCCGTATTATCCCATTGCGTCAAAAAACGCTGCTGCCTGTCCGTCGGGATTGGCTTTTTCGGTGGCCTCCAAGTCGCTCCAGGTGTATTCAAGCCCGTGGACAATAATCGGAATGTCTTTTCCGAAATGTTCCTTTATTGTACCCTCTCGGTGCAGCCTTTCGGCAAATGAAGCGGCAAGCTGCAGCAGCTCATAACGGCCCGCAGGTTCTTCGCCGATATATTCCTTATTTTCGTTATAAACATCTACATCTTCGCCGAAATCCGTTACTCCTTTTTCGGCATACCATTCGAAAAGCTCGTCGGCAACTTCGTTGGGCTCGTCGAAATATATAATCATCATTTCGTCCTGCCGCCAAAAAGCAAAATTCCATCTTTCCTCGTCAAATTCACCTGCGCCGTCGCAATCTTCCTCCGTATTATAGCTTACGGACCATGTTGTAAGATTGCTGTAATCCTTATATGTAATCAATTCATTTGACTCAAGAAAAAACGATATGGCGTAAATGCCCTCTTCGTCCCACGACAATATCTCGTCCTTTATTTCTTCATACAGCATATTTTCAAAATCGTTCATTTTTATCCCCCAAGAAAAAATATTCGGTTTACAAGCACAATATAACACAAATTGAAATGTACTGTCAACAAAAGCCGAAGGCATATTTAATATGCGGATTTTTTATGGTATACTTATAAAATAAAAATTAAGGATGGCTGAATATGATTTGTAAAGTTACCGAAAGCATACAACTGAACACCTGCCTTGATATAATTCATAAAAGCTTTCAAACAGTCGCCGATGAAATGGGATTGACAAAAGAAAATTGTCCCTAGCATACTGCCTTTATGCCGATGAAAAAATTGCGGGAACAATTAAAGTGCGGCAATCCAATGTTTTTATATAAATATGAAAATAAGTTTGTCGGGTATTTTTCATTGAGTGTTAACGGCGACAGCGCAGAAATAAACAACCTGTCTGTCCGTTTTACCCGAGTTCAGGCATTTGGGTATAGGCAAGAAGTTAGTAGACTTCGCAGTCGATTACTCGAAAAACACTCTCGGCTCAGATAAGATTAAAATCGGAATTATAGAAGAAAACACCGTGTTGAAAGAGTGGTACGGTAAATTAGGCTTTGTCCACACCGGCACAAAGAAATTTGAGCATTTGCCGTTTACGGTAGGATTTATAGAATTGGATATATGAAAGGATAACGGCATACTCGTGACGACATACATATGCGTTAAGATAGGGAAAGCATTAAGGTGTACTATAAAAAGCAAATATCAGCTCGTTTTGAGTTAATATGGCAAATGCTTTAATATATAGGAGTTAAAATGACGGATAAGATAATTATTATCAGAGGCAATTCCGGAAGCGGCAAAACAACTGTTGCAAAAGAGCTATGTAAACGACTTGGCACAGATTGTATGCTATTGTCTCAAGATGCTATTAGGCGAGATTTATTACATACAAGCGACGGTGAAAATAGTATCGCTATTGATTTACTCGAACAGTTAACATTATTTGGCAAGTCACATAGTAATTTCATCGTACTTGAAGGCATATTAAATTCTCGTTGGTACAAGGCTTTATTTAATTTAATACAAAAAAATTTTAATAATATCTATGCTTATTATTACGATATACCTTTTGACGAAACAGTCAAAAGATTTCTGACAAAAAGCAATACAGATTATACCATACAAGATATGGAGCGTTGGTGGAACGAAAATGATTTAATTGGATTTAATGAAGAAAAAATAATTTCAAAAGATATGTCCGTCAACGATGTTGTTGAAATGATATTAAATGATATAAAATAATAATATATCGTCCTTTTCTGTAACGATGCGAAATAACCTTACCTTTTGAGGTCATCTTTATATATTTTGTGATATGCCTCGCTATACTCGGCGTGATATTTTTGCCTGTGGCAAAAGTGCTATTGCGCCGTTGGCGCAGTGATATTATATTCGCATAAAGTTCTCAAAAACAATAACACTATACGCAGCATAATATCACTGCCTTTGGCAATATCACTCGCCGCAAGGCGAATATAACTGAAAAAAGCACTTGCATTTGCAAGTGCTTTTTCTTGGCTCCCCCAGTTGGACTCGAACCAACGACAACATCTCTTGCGGTGCCCGACGAAAAACTTCCTTGGAGCGTCGTTTTTCTGTCGACCGCTGCGCCATCCTGCCCTCGCTCCTTCTGCCACCGGCAGCGCTCGGTCACGATGCAGTTAACAGCCGCTCGGCTGTTTATACAAGCTATCATCGGTTGAATTCAATTTGAGAGTAAAAAAATAAAGGCGTTCAAAAGAACGCCTCTATTTTTGGCTCCCCCAGTTGGACTCGAACCAACGACAACTCGGTTAACAGCCGAGTGCTCTACCGGCTGAGCTATGGAGGAATATTAAATGTCGGCGTCGACCTATTTTCCCGGGCCGCTTCCAGCCAAGTATCTTCGGCACGAATGAGCTTAACTACCGTGTTCGGGATGGGAACGGGTGGACCCTCATCGTAATAAACACCGACTAATCAACATTAGATTTCTCTAACGCTAACTTATTAAATTGTCCCACATCAGTGGGTATATATAAACAGGAAATCCCGTTTAATCCGAATGGTGACCCGTAGCGGATTCGAACCGCTGTTGCCGGCGTGAGAGGCCGGAGTCTTAGGCCACTTGACCAACGGGCCGTTTTATTCAAGTGGTACACCTTCAGGGACTCGAACCCTGGACACCCTGATTAAGAGTCAGGTGCTCTACCAGCTGAGCTAAAGGTGCATATTACACCCTAAAAACTGAACAAAGGAGAAAGGGATAAGCGAAGAAGAAAAAACTG
>CABUHY010000011.1 GCA_902491475.1 uncultured Eubacteriales bacterium | reverse complement strand
TTTGTTGCCTGAAAGGCTATGGGAATAGTGTGAAATCACACTATTCATAATTATAGTGCCCTCAAAATATGCCTTTGGCATAATTTTGAGCCGGCAGAAATCACCATCACGCCTGTTCAGGCAACGCAGGTTAAATCGGTGATTTTTAATAAACTATTTGTTGCCTGAAAGGCTATGGGAATAGTGTGAAATCACACTATTCATAATTATAATGCCCTCAAAATTTGCCTACGGCATAATTTTGAGATGGCAGAAATCACCATCACGCCTGTTCAGGCAACGCAGGTTAAATCGGTGATTTTTAATAAACTATTTGTTGCCTGAAAGGCTATGGTGATTAGTATGAAAAATCTTTCAAAATTTAATATAATCGAATACATTGAGGGTGCCGTTTTCCTGCTGCTCGGAATACTGACATTCGTAAAACCGAATATTATGCTTACGGGCATTGTGATAATTTACGGTATTATAGCTGTCGTCACGGGTATTCTGGACATCGTAGCCTACATCAAAATCGAACGCTTTACG
Source organism: uncultured Eubacteriales bacterium (assembly GCA_902491475.1). Taxonomy (GTDB): domain Bacteria; phylum Bacillota; class Clostridia; order Oscillospirales; family Acutalibacteraceae; genus Fimenecus. The sequence goes on along the minus strand of CABUHY010000011.1, from coordinate 71,069 downwards.
GGCTTCGGTCCCATCGTTGCCCTCATTGCGGGCATTATGAGCGTTATGTGCGGCGCAACGCTGATGATTTATCCGAATATCGGCAGGACGGTGTTTGCGTTCCTGTTTGCGATATGGTTCATCACTCACTGCGTGTCAAAGCTCGCACATATCGACATTCTGCGCCTTGCGAACAATAAGTTTATATATTATTTTTCGTTGGTAATAAACATTATCGGCATTTTCCTCGGCTTTGCCATGATGTTCTCGCCGTCGTTTTCAATGCAGGCTATGAATGTGTTTATCGGCGTTTATCTGATTTTGCTCGGAATTGAGAGCATTGCCGCCGCCTATATAACGGGACGGTATTACGACGGATTTTAATATACAAACGGATATAAAAGCAGTTATCGGATTTCGGTAACTGCTTTTTTCTGCCGCCGTTTTAACAAAATTTTCAGCGATTGATTTTGAATAAAAACTACGATATAATTGTAACAGATTATTATCGGGTGGTGATACAATGTATAATCCGCAGATAGAAACATTCATAAAGGTTGCGGACGCAGGAAGCTTTAACAAAGCGGCGGAGGAATTGTATATCACGCCGACTGCCGTTATTAAGCAAATCAATTTGCTTGAAAGCTCGCTTGACTTGGTTTTGTTTGAGCGTACGCACCGTGGGTTGATACTGACTAACGCAGGCAAATCGCTTTATCAGGACGCAAAATATATTATCGGCTACTGCAAGGACAGTGTTGTCAGGGCAAAAAATGCAATGAGCGAGGGCGAAAATATTATTCGTATCGGTTCGTCGCCTATGACTCCCGCTCAGCTCCTTATGAAAATGTGGCCTAAAATCCAAGAGCAATGCCCGGATATAAAATTTGAGATTGTTCCGTTTGAAAACACACCTGAAAAAGCAAAGGAAATACTTGCGAATTTAGGCAAGAATATAGATATTATCGGCGGAATATTTGACGACACAATGCTTAAACTCAGAAAATGCGAGGGCTTGCAATTATCCCGTGAGCCGTTTTGCTGTGCCGTGTCCGTTCATCACAGGCTTGCACAAAAGGATAAGCTTCAAATCAGCGATTTGTACGGCGAAAATTTACTGCTTATGCACCGCGGTTGGAGCAATTATGTTGACCGTTTGCGTGACGATATTTGGCAAAATCATACGCAGATACATATTGTTGATTTTGATTTTTACAGCATGAGCATATTTAACAGATGTGAAAACACCAACGATGTTTTGCTTGCGATATCGGGCTGGGCAAATGTTCATCCGCTGTTAAAAGTTATTCCCGTTGAGTGGGAATACAGCATTCCGTATGGGCTTTTACATTCGCCGAACCCGAGCGAAAATGTCAGACGGGTTTTAGATGCTGCCGAGAACACGGTAAAAATCAAATAAACGGTTATAACCCAAAGGTATATACCGATTAACAAAAAGAGACTTCATATGAGGTCTCTTTTTTCTTATAATACAGTTGAAAAGAAAAAAACAAGAGTCGTGCAAGCGAAGGGGGAAATCGGTAATTATGGTATTTTATTTTACTGCGACGGGCAACAGCCTTTATGTTGCAAAATGTATTGACGAATACCCGGTCAGCATACCGCAGGTTATTAAAAATTCGTCAATCTATTCAGGCAGTCAAATCGGTATTGTTTGCCCTGTTTATTGCGGCGAAATACCGAATACGGTAAAAGAGTTTTTGAAAGAATCGAAGTTTGATACAAAATATATGTATCTCATTTTAACCTATGGCAACAGTGCAAGCGACTGCCCCGAGTTTACATATAACGAGTTTAAGGCTCTCGGTATCAACTTTGATTATATAGATACCGTTCACTGCGTTGATAATTACCTGCCTGTCTTTGATATGGCAGAGGAAAAGAAAATCGACAAGCAGACCGATATTCAAATTGCACATATCATCAAGAATATTCGACTGATGAAAAAAGGCGTTCCCTCTGCGACAGTTGCAGACAGGAAACTCCACAAACAGGTGGCAACACTTAACAAACTCATTCCGTCACTTAATAACGGCAAAATGATAAAAATAACCGATAAATGCATCGGCTGTAAGGTGTGCGAAAAGGTTTGCCCGACAGGTAATATAATTATGACGGAAAATCACGCAAAAAGGCAAAATAAAAAATGTGAATACTGCCTTGCCTGCGTTCACGCTTGCCCGCAAAAGGCAATTATCATTAAGCATGAGAAAAACAAAAACGAGCGATACAGAAATGAAAATGTATCACTCGAGGAAATAATAAAATCAAATTTTCAAGATAGGAAAAAAGGCTATGAATAATTTTGTTTTTGAAAATTCGTCAAAGGTATATTTCGGCGAAGGCTGTGTAAAAGAGTATCTTTCAAATATTCTTTCAGCTTACGGCGACACGGTTATGCTCTGCTGCGGCGGAGGCTCGATTAAGAAAAACGGTATTTATGACGAGGTTATAACCGTACTTAAAAAAGAAAACAAAGCTGTTGTTGAGTTTAGCGGTATTCCGTCAAACCCGACTTACAGCAAGGTGCTTGAGGGCGTTAGGCTTGCAAAAGAGAGCAATGCCGATTTGATTCTTGCAGTCGGCGGCGGAAGCGTTATGGATTGCTGTAAGGCAATTTCACTCGGCGCAAAATATGACGGCGACATTTGGGCTGACTTTTGGGCGAGACCGGGCGTTATTGATTTTGAGCCGTTGCCGCTCGGTATTATCGTCACTGTTTCGGGCACAGGCAGTGAATGTAACGGCGGTGCTGTAATCACAAACGAAGAACTTAAAATCAAAACAGGCAGAGATTATCCTCAGCTCAACGCAAAATTCGTTATGCTTGACCCGACCTACACCTACAGCGTTCCTAAATTCCAAATGGTATCGGGTGCTTTTGACACTCTTTCACACATTATGGAGATTTATTTCAGCGAGCCGAATGAAAGCAATGTATCGGACGATATATCCGAGGCTCTTATGAAAAATGTTATTACAAATATGCGTGCCGCTATCAAAAATCCCGAGGATTACACAGCAAGAAGCAACCTGATGTGGGACGCTACAATGGCTGAAAACCGTATTATAAAGCTCGGTAAAAAGACGGACTTTGAATGTCACCAAATGGAGCATCAGCTCGGCGCATACACCAACTGCAATCACGGTGCGGGTCTTGCCGTTCTCCACCCCGTTTATTACAGGCATATTTGCAAGGCGGGCGAAAAGAAATTCGCTCAGTTTGCAGTTAATGTTTGGGGTATTTCAAAGGACGGCAAAACAGACGAAGAGCTTGCAAAGGCAGGCGTTGAGGCTCTGGCAGATTTCATTAAGGAAATCGGTATGCCGACAACCTTTAGGGAGCTCGGGATTGACGAGAATAGCAACCTTAAAGAAATTGCGGACTCCTGCGGCATTGTACCCGGTGCATACAAAAAGATGACTCACGAGGAAATATTAAAAATTTTTGAAGAATGTAAGTAAACCCTTGACCTAAAGTCAACTTTAGATATTAAAATTAATTTATCGAATAGAAAAGGAGTAACTGATATGGAATTTACAAAGTTAAATAACGGCGTTCAAATGCCTATGCAGGGTATCGGAACATTTTTGCTGTCTCCCGATGAGGCAGAGGCATCTGCAACTTACGCTCTCAAAAACGGCTGTCAGCTCATTGATACGGCAAACGCTTATTGCAACGAAAAGGCAGTGGGCAGAGCAATGAAAAACGCAGGCATTGACCGTAAAAATATTTTTCTTGAAACCAAGCTTTGGCCGTCATTTTACGAGCAGGATGACGCAGTAGACAAAACTCTTGAAAGACTTCAAACAGATTATATCGATTTGCTTTTAATTCATCAGCCTGCCGGCAACTACATTGCAGGATATAAACAAATGGAAAAAGCATATAAGGACGGCAAGGTTTGTGCAATCGGTCTTTCCAATTTTAACGAAGAGCAGATTTGCGAAATCTTAAATATTTGCGAGGTTAAGCCGTCCGTTCTTCAAACCGAGGTGCACCCGTATTATCAGGAAAAGGAGCTTAAAAAATTCCTTTCTCACGAGGATATTAAAATTCAGGCTTGGTATCCGCTCGGTCACGGTGACAGTGCACTTCTTAACGAGCCACTCTTTAAGAGCCTTGCAGAAAAATACGGCAAGTCGACGGCTCAAATCATTCTTCGTTGGCATATTCAAGACGGAAACATTATTATCCCGGGTTCAAAGAACAGCGACCATATTAAGGCTAACTTTGATATTTTTGATTTCTCGCTTACAGATGAAGAAATGGCAGAAATATCATCACTTGATAAGGGTGTAAGATATTACACCTCCACACCCGAAATGCTTAAAAAGTATGCCGAGATGATACCGCCTGTTGACGAACAAAAATAATTAAACTAAAGGAGATTAACATTATGAAAAAATTAACATCAATTCTTTTAGCACTCGTGCTTGTTTTTTCTTTTGCAGCTTGCTCTAACAGCTCCTCTGACGGTGCAGGCACAACAAACTCTACCACTTCTGCTCCGGCGGACGCACAATCTACCGATGAGTCCTCCGATAATAATACAGACAGTTCTTCAAACAGTAAAATTCTTGTTGTTTACTATTCCGCAACAGGCAGCACAAAAGCCGTTGCAAAAACTGTTGCAGACACTGTCGGAGCGGATTTGTTTGAAATTACACCCGTTGACCCTTACACAAGCGACGACCTTAACTGGTCAAACGATAACAGCCGTGTAAGCGTTGAGCACAACGACGAAAGCAAGCGAAATGTTCCGCTTACAAAGGTCACTCCCGATAACTGGGCTGATTACGACACAGTATTTATCGGCTATCCGATTTGGTGGGGAATTGCAGCTTGGCCCGTAAACGACTTTATCAAAGGCAACGACTTTACGGGTAAAACCGTTATTCCGTTCTGCACCTCGGCTTCCTCGGGCATAGGCAGAAGCGGTAAGCTCTTATCCGATATGGCAGGTACGGGTAAATGGCTCGACGGAGAAAGATTTTCATCTTCCGCTTCACAGTCGCAAATTGACGAATGGATAAATTCTCTCAAAATTAACGCTTGAAAACCGTTTCAAGCTGTGCTATTATATAAAAAAGGGAATGAAGTTCTCCCGTAACCGTCAAGGTTAAAACCGCTTATGAGCTGATGACTTCTGCATTTATTTGCAGAAGCATCGGCTTTTTTGTTTTTTAGGAGGAAGTTATGATAACATCGCTTGCATTGATTTTTTTAGTCGGACTTTCAGCCGCCGCAATTTTTCAAAAGCTGAAACTGCCGAGGATAATCGGTATGCTTCTGACGGGCATTGTGCTGGGTCCGTATGTCCTTGATTTGCTTGACAGCTCAATACTCGGAATATCCTCCGAGCTTCGGCAGATTGCGCTGATAATAATACTGATAAAGGCGGGTCTTTCGCTTGACCTTGCCGACCTTAAAAAGGTAGGCCGCAGCGCGGTAATGCTCTCATTTTTGCCCGCAAACTTTGAGATAATCGGATATTTTGTGTTCGCTCCCTTGATTTTGGGCGTTACAAGGATTGAGGCGGCGCTTATGGGCGCTGTGCTGTCGGCGGTCTCCCCTGCCGTTGTTGTGCCGAGAATGGTAAAGCTGACGGAGGAAAAATACGGCACCGACAAAAGCATACCGCAGATGATAATGGCAGGCGCCTCGTGCGATGATATTTTTGTTATCGTGCTGTTTTCAACCTTTTTGAGTATGGCGCAGGGCGGCTCGGCAAGGGTAAAGGATTTTATAAATATACCCGTGTCGATAGTATTAGGCATACTGCTCGGAGCGTTTACCGGCTTTATACTCAGCCTTATATTCGACGCATTTTATTCGCATAACAACCATATCCGCAACAGCGTAAAAGTGATAATCGTACTCGGCACATCGTTCCTTTTGATGTCCGCAGAAACGCTGTTAAAGCCGTATATTGCGCTGTCGGGCTTGCTTGCGGTTGTGGGTATGGCGTGCGTTGTAAAGCTGAGAAGTCCGCAATCGGTCACAAAAAGGCTGTCGGAAAAATTCGGAAAGCTGTGGCTCGCCGCCGAAATATGGCTGTTTGTGCTTGTCGGTGCGGCAGTGGATATACGGTACACCCTGACGGCAGGCATTGCGGCAATAGGCTTGATTTTCATTGCGCTACTGTTTCGCTCGGTCGGCGTTATCGTTTGCCTTGCGGGCACAAACCTCAACTTTAAGGAGCGTGTTTTCTGCGTAATTTCGTATCTTCCGAAAGCAACCGTTCAGGCGGCAATCGGCTCCGTTCCGTTGGCGGCGGGACTTGAATGCGGAAAAATAATACTTTCGGTTGCGGTGCTTGCAATCCTTATTACCGCTCCGCTCGGTGCGTTCGGAATTGACGCAAGCTATAAAAACTTTCTTAAAAAATCGGTATAGACACAAAAAACGGATAGGCTGTTTAGCCTATCCGTTCTTTATAGTTTATATAATATCAGACATCCTTTGAGTTTGCGTAAATCTGGCGCATTCTCTCGTCCGTATAGTGTTCGTCAAGGAAAACCTCGATTTTGTTCCTTGCGGGGACATTGTTTTTGCGCTGGTCCATTCTTGCCGCTGCGGAAGCCGAAATCACGCAGTCAAAGACAAAGAATATTGTAAAGCCGATGCAGATATATCTTGTAATATCCTTGGGGATCATATCTATCATATGGCTCAAATGCGGATAAATGCCCTTTATCCACGCAAGACCCAAAACGCCCCAGAACAGCGAATACAACAGGCAAACTCTGCCGTTGATGTTAAGCGGTACATTGCTGTAATCCCACGCTACCGAGCCGAAGCATATTTCCTGTCCGAGCGAGGCTATGTACTCCGCAACCGTGCAGACAACAAACGAGGTCAGGAAAATCGTGTACCACTTTTTGTCCTTGATTTTGTAAAGTGAGAGCGTAAGCAACACCGCACCCATACCGTACAGCACCGACAGCGGTCCGTAGATAAGAGAATGTCTTGACTCAAAATAGCCGTTGCGGATAAGGCACCAAATTTCCTCCACGCCGTATCCGACAAGACATGCCACAAGGAAAATCATAATGACTTTTTCTACGGTAAGCTCGTCTTTTGCTTCGCTTTTTTGAGTTTCAGCCTTTTTCGTTTCTACCATAACTTCCACCTTCTGACATATTTTTAACCTTGCAATATAGATTATAGACTATTGTGCGGATAATTCAATATTTTCTAATAAAATTAAAAAATTTTTAACAATTTTCTTTCGCTTTTGCCGTTTTGCGACAAATCGCCCGAAAAAAGCGGTGCGGCTTGACCGAATTTCGGCTTACCGCACCGCTTTACAAGCTGTTTTTATTACATTCTGTCGGGAGTTTCAATGCTGAATGCAGAAAGAATATTTACCATAACGCTCCTTACGCACTCGCAAAGGCAGACTCTCGCCTGCATAAGCGCTTCGTCGTCAACGCCTATCCTGCAAGCGTTGTAATACTTGTGGAACAGTGTTGCGAGGGTTACGGCGTATCTTGTAATCCTTGCGGGGTCGTAATTCTTTGCCGAAAGGATAATTTCGTCCGTAAGCGACGCAAGATGGCGGATAAGCTCCTTTTCCTCGGGTTCGGTCAGCTTTTCGAGCTCCTCCCTTGTGCAGGGTCTCGGAGTAATGCCGTCCTCTTTAAGCTTGCGGAGAATACTGCAAATTCTCGCATTTGCATATTGACAGTAGTAAACGGGATTCTGCGACGACTCCTCGACAGCCAAATCAAGGTCAAATTCCATTGTCGAGCCCGGCTCACGCATATTGAACAAAAATCTTACTGCGTCAACGGGTATTTCATCGAGCAAATCGGTAAGCGTTATCGCCTTGCCCGTCCTCTTTGACATTCTGACAACCTCGCCGTTCCTTGTGAGGTTTACAAGCTGCATAAGAACGACATCAAGCCTGTTTTCGTCCAAATCAAGAGCTCTCAAAACGCCCTTCATTCTTGCGACATGACCGTGATGGTCTGCGCCCCAGACATCAATCGCCTTGTCAAAGCCCCTTGTTACAAGCTTGTTCCTGTGGTATGCAATGTCCGCCGCAAAATAGGTCGGATTGCCGTTTTTACGGATAAGCACATCGTCCTTTAATTCAAGCTTGTCAATCTCCTCCTGAGACTTGCCCTGCTCCTTGAGCATTTCGGTCTGCACCTCAATATTTCTGTACCAAAGTGCGCCGTCCTTTTCATAGGTAAGTCCCTTATTTGTGAGGTAATCTATACATTCCTTAACATCGCCGTTTTTGTGGAGCGTGCTTTCCATAAACCAAGTGTTATAGTTTATGCGGTACTTTGCCATATTTTCACGCATTTTTTCGATATTGAGCGGAAGAGCAAACTCGACAAGAGCCTTTCTGCGCTCCTGTTCGGGCTTATTGATATATTCGTCACCGTACTTTTCACGGAACTGCTTTGCCCTCTCGATAATGTCCTCGCCGTGGTAGCTGTCCTCGGGAAGCTCAACGGAATTTTCGCCGTTTATTAACTGCTGATAACGAATATCGAGGGAAAGCCCGAACTTTTCAATCTGGTTTCCCGCGTCGTTTACATAAAATTCCCTTTCGACCTCATAGCCTGCCATTTCAAGCACGCTTGCAAGGCAGTCGCCCAATGCGCCGCCCCTTGCGTTGCCCATATGCATGGGACCCGTGGGATTTGCCGAAACGAACTCGACATTATATTTTTTGCCCTTACCGTAATCGCTTCTGCCGTATTTTTCTCCGCAAGACTTGATGTCAAGCAGAATATCTGCATAAAAGCTGTTGTGAAGTCTGAAATTTATAAAGCCTGCACCCGCAACCGAGCACTCCGAAAAATATGTTCCCGAAAGGTCGATATATTCGGCAATGGTATCCGCAATCTTCCTCGGTGCGTTGTGAAAAGCTCTTGCGCCTGCAAAAGCAACATTTGTTGAATAGTCTCCGTTAGCCCTGTCCTGCGGCACCTCGATGATAAAATCGGGTAAGGGTTCAGCCGGAAGCTTACCGTCCGCAACCGCCTTGCCGACCGCTTCGATTATCAGGGTTCTCAATTCATCCTGTGTCTTTTTAACCAATACGGACATCTGTTTTCTCCTTAATCTTTGTTATTCCTTGGGGTTCAATGTGATTTCAAGCCTGTTCTGCGCTATAAAGCCCGTGTTGAAATCAAGGTCGTATTCAAGCAGAATTTTTCCCGAGCCGTCCTCAATGTCAACCTTTACATCGTTTGTGCTGACGCCAACGCTCAACACGCCTATGGGCGTTGAATATTCGCCGTTGTGGCGAACGCCCTTTTCAAAAATCATCTCGGTCGCAACCGAGCCCTGCTTTGTCATTGAAACAGTGTTTTCCGAAACCGTGATTTCGGTGTGCACCTTTTCGTTTTCGTCAAGATATTCCCAGAATTCAAGCTTTAAGCCGTCCTCTGTTTCGTGCAGGACGCCCGTTACATCAATTTCCGTGACATCGTGCTCGCCGTCAATCACCTGTTCGCCCTTTATGAGGATTACGGCGTCGTTTTTAACCATACATTCTCTCCTGTGCAAGCATAAGAAGCCTGTCGACAAGCTGTGAATAGCTTATTCCGCTGTACTCGCAAAGCTTCGCATACATACTTATCGGCGTAAAGCCGGGAATGGTGTTTATCTCGTTGAAAATGACCTTGCCGTCTTTTTTTGTAACGAAGAAATCGACCCTTGAAAGTCCCGAACAGCCGAGCTCCTTGTACACCTTGACAGCCGTCTCGCGAACCTCTTCGATGGTCTCTTCGGGAATATGCGCGGGTATGTAAAGCTCGCTGTTATCGTTTTCGTACTTCGCCTCGTAATCATAGAACTCGTTTGCAGGCTTAATCTGACCCACGGTCATAGCCTGTGCGTCGGCATTTCCGAGAACGGCGCACTCAACCTCGTAGCCGTCGATAAACTCCTCCAAAACTACCTTTCTGTCCTCGTTAAAGGCTGTTTCCATAGCCTTTTCGAGAGAAGCCCTGTCAACCGCCTTTGATACGCCGACGGAGGAGCCTGCGTTTGCGGGTTTTACGAATATCGGATAACCGAGATAATCCTCGGCTTTCTTCAAAAATCCGTCTTTAACGCTTTCGTACTCTTCCTTTATGCAGGAGAGCCATTTTGCCTGAGCTATGTCAGCCGAGTCCGCAAGGGTGTTTGTTATTGCCTTATCCATACAACAGGCGGACGAACAGCAGTCACTGCCGACATACGGAATACCCGAAAGCTCGAAAAGTCCCTGTATAGTGCCGTCCTCGCCGTTCTTGCCGTGAAGTACGGGGAAAGCGACATCGATTTTTATCTTTTCAACCGAACCGTCTCTGAAAACAAGGAGGCTTTTATCCTTCCTGTCGGGAGAGAGAACGGCTTTTGTGCATTTTCCGCTCGTAAGCCATTTATCCTCGGGCAAAAGCGATACATCACCCTCGTAAAGATACCACTCGCCGTCCTTTGTAATGCCGACAGTTACGACCTCGTATTTATCGGTCGGGATATGCGAGATAACATATGAAGCGGAAACGCACGAAACACTGTGTTCGCTCGACGCTCCGCCGAAAATAATAAGTGCTTTTTTCACTTAAATCACCTCTGAAATTTCATACATACAGATATATATAATATCATATTAACGGTTTATTATCAATTATTTAATAAAAAATTTTAATGACAAATCGCTTTTTATATGGTACAATATCGTTTGTATAAAAAAATTAAGGTGGTTTCAGCATATGATGGAATTGAATGAAGCCCTCAATGCCGTACTTTCGGGCATTGATTCTTCTGTAAAGGCAAACGGCTTTACAGTCGTTGAACCCAAAGAAAAAACAGACGGTGTTCCCGTTATCAAGGACGGCGAGCATACTTATATCGACTTTGTCGGCGACAAGGGCAAAATCCGCTTTGAAATCTTCGGAAATCAGGCTTTTCTCTTCTATACCGATGTCAAGGGCGACGAGGCACCGGACGAGGACCTTGTCAAAGCTTCGGTAAACTATTTTAACCTTGAGGAATTCGACCAGAGAGATATTAAATCCCTTTGCAACGAGCTCAACGAAACGATTGACGCAAAGTTCGGCACGGCTGCGGCTTCCTCGGCAAAGGCTAAAAAGATGCCGACTCCCGTTTCAAAGACAGCGGCAAAGAACGGTGCGCAGGCTTATGACGGCAACACCCTTGCAAACAGGCTTGCCGCAATTTATCCCGAGCTTAAAGAGCCGTACAGAGCGAATTTTGAAAAGTACGACGAGTTCCTCTCCGAGGAGTTTTTCGTAAACTACGGCGCAAAGCCCGTAATCAACACAATCAAATCTGGCAACGCTTCGGAAATCAAGCGTCTTTTCAAAATTCTCAACGATATTTACGAAAACGGCAGCTCCGATGTGCAGGGTCTTATCGCCGTAACAATCCTCGGCGAGATGAACAACGACCCGACCCTTTGCGAGAGAGCGGCGGAATATATGTGCGAGGATATGAAAGAACCCGTCCTTCTTATAAACAAATATTTTGCTACTTCAAAGGGCAAGAGGGCAAAAGAAAAGCTTAAAAACCCGCCCGCATACAAGCCGAAAAAGGAAAAGAAACCCGGTATGTTCTCACAGATGATGAACGAGGGTATGGCGCAAAACGGCGGTATGCCTCCGATGTAATCGGGAAACGACACATAAACAGTATACAAAAACACATAACAGCACCCCAAAAGCAATCGCTTTTGGGGTGTTTATTATGTCCTGTAGGGACGGAGCTTGCGGGATAGGTAATATGTAATAGTGAATAGTGAAGAGGTGTGGGTGCAGCGCCCTTACGGGCGAATGAATGATGAAGAATGAAGAATTATCGGTGCTTCGCACGGCGTCGTCGTTTGCTCCGTATCGTTCGCAACAGCCTTTGGCTGCCTCTCACTCGCTACGCAACTCCTCCTTTTCCGCAAAAATCACGCTCGGCTCGCCTGCTCGGTTGTAAACGCCCTCCCGACGGCTCACTGTCGCTACCGACTTTTGCGGATGCCAGAAAACGCAGCGTAGGGCGGGGGCTTGCTCCCGCCGCCTAACTGTTGTTGATTTATCACAATTCACGGTTAATATGGTATTAAAATTAATGCACAATCCGTAGGGACAGCCCTTGCGGCTGTCCGAGGTGGGATATATTAAATTCGGACAGGGGCGAGCCCTGTCCCTACGGTATAATATGAAATATAATTTGATTGTATCCGTTGATTTATAATGATATTTCGGCGGGAGCAAGCCCCCGCCCTACACCATATGATATATTTTTCAAGTTGTGCTGTCCGTTTTTATTATACAACTTTCCACTCTTCACTCTTCACTGTTCACTATTCACTCTTATCTCGCCCGTAAGGGCGCTGCCTCTTTCGAAAAAGCACCGCCCCGCCCATATGGGCGAGGCGGTGCGGTAAGCAAATAATGTTATTTAGTTTTTACATAATCGACATGGAGAAGCTCGTGGGTTTTTCCGTCGAGCACGCCCTTATAAAGCTCGCCGATAAGCTTGTTGTCCTGCGAACACTTAATTACGCTGCTCTTGTCCGAGCGGTAAAGCCCGTCCGCACGCTTGATGCGGTGTCTGTGCGAGATATAGGGCTGACCTGCACCCGAAATACATCCGCCTCGGCAAGCCATAACCTCTACAAGGTCGTAATGGAGTTCTCCCCTCTTAATTCCCTTGATTATCTTCCTTGCGTTTGCAAGACCCGAAGTAACGGCAATTTTAAGAGTGCGGTCGCCGTAAGGAATTTCGGCTTCCTTGACATCCTCAAGACCTCTTATGCCCGTGTATTCAATCTGCGTAAGGGTCGTCTTTGAGCTGTCGCCCGCAACATAGCGCAAAACAGCCTCCGTAACGCCGCCCGTAACGCCGAATATCACACCTGCGCCCGTCATTTCGCCGAACGGCATATCGACAGCCTCGGGTTCAAGCTCGTTGAACATAATGCCCGACTTCTTAATCATACCGATAAGCTCCTGCGTTGTGATAACATCATCGGTACAGCCGTCAAATTCGGGGCGCTTTGCCTCGCTCTTCTTTGCCGTACAGGGCATAAGCGCAAAGTGATAGTGCTTTGTCTTACCCTCGGGAAGCTTATCCTTGTAATATTCCTTTATAACCGCCGAGAACATACTCATAGGCGAACGGCAGGTTGACACATTGGGGAGAAATTCGGGATATTTCTTCTCCACAAACGATACCCACGCAGGGCAACAGGAGGTAAACAACGGAAGCGTTCCGCCGTTTTCAAGACGGTTTATAAACTCATTTGTCTCCTCAATAACCGTAAGGTCTGCACCCGTTACGGTGTCGTAAACCTTATCTACGCCCATACGGTGGAGAGCGGCGATAATCCTGTTCATTGAATATTCGCCGTCACTGAGTCCCAATTCCTCGCCGATACCCACACGAACCGCCGGAGCGATTTCGCAGGTAACGAAAACCTCGGGGTCGTCTATCTTGTCCCACACCTTTTGTGTGTCGTCTCTGACAATAATTGCGCCCGTCGGGCAAGCCGCCGCACACTGACCGCAGTTTACGCAAAGCGAGTCCGCAATCGGCTTGTTGAAGGCGGTGCTGATGGTTGCATTTGAGCCTCTGAACGCAAAATCGATAGCGCCGACATGTTGAATTTCGTTACATTCACGCACGCAGTCGCCGCAAAGAATACACTTGCTCGAATCCCTTATAATGCTGTAAGACGATTCGTCTCTTTCGGGCTCGGTCTTATCGTTCGGGAAACGGACATCCGTTATGCCGAACTGCACCGCAAGCTCCTGCAAACGGCATTTTCCGCTGTTTTCACAGGTGGTGCAATCTCTGCAATGGCTTGCAAGCAAAAGCTCAAGGATACTTTTACGGTATCTGCGAAGTCTGCCCGTGTTGGTTTTAATTTTCATTCCGGCTTTCGGAACGGTGGAGCAGGAAGCCATAAGTCTGCCCTTTTCGTCCTCAACCATACACATACGGCAAGCGCCGTAAATCGAGAGGTCGGAATGGTAGCAGAAAACGGGAAGCTTAATGCCTGTTTTGCTGATTACTTCAAGAAGGTTTCTCTCGCCCTCTATTTTAACGGGGATACCGTCGATTTCCATCATATTTTCAAGCATCATCAGTCCTCCCTCCTTATAGCGGCGAACGCACAGTTGCTCATACAAGCGCCGCACTTGATACATTTATCCTGGTCGATAACATAAGGCGACCTGACCTGACCGGTAATTGCGCCGACAGGGCAGTTCCTTGCGCATTTTGAGCAGCCTCTGCAACGCTCGGGGTCGATAACATAGATATTGAGCTTACTGCAAGCTCCTGCGGGACAGCGTTTTCTGTAAACATGAGCCTCGTATTCATCACGGAAATTTTTGATAGTCGAAATTACCGGAGACGGAGCGGTTTTGCCGAGTCCGCAAAGGGCGGTGTTTGAAATTGTGTCGGCAAGCTCTTCAAGAAGCTCTATGTCGCCGTCCTTGCCCTTACCCTGGGTAATTCTTTCGAGGATTTCAAGCATACGCTTTGTACCCTCACGGCACGGAACGCACTTGCCGCACGACTCGTTCTGCGTAAAGTTCATAAAGAAGCGTGCAACCTCGACCATACAGGTTTTGTCGTCCATAACGACAAGACCTCCCGAGCCTATCATTGCGCCGACCTTTTTAAGCGAGTCGAAATCAAGCGGAATGTCAAGTTCCTTTTCCGTAAGGCATCCGCCCGACGGACCGCCTATCTGCACGGCTTTGAAGTTTGTGCCGCCTCGCATACCTCCGCCGATGTCAAAAATGACCTCACGCAGAGTAGTGCCCATGGGCACCTCGATAAGACCCGTGTTCTGAATTGTACCCGTAAGAGCAAAAGCCTTTGTTCCGGGGCTGTTTTCGGGGCCTATCGACTTGTACCACTCGGCGCCCCTGTTTATAATTTCGGGCACATTGGCATAGGTTTCAACATTGTTGAGGTTTGTGGGTTTGCCGAAAAGTCCGTGTTCAACCGTTCTCGGCGGCTTGACACGGGGCATACCCCTCTTACCCTCAATGGAAGCGGTAAGAGCCGAGCCCTCGCCGCAGACAAAAGCGCCTGCGCCCTTGTTAATATGTATTTTGAACGATTTGCCCGTGCCGAGGATATTTTCGCCGAGAAGTCCGCAGTCCTCCGCCTGAGCAATAGCCATTTTAAGCCTTTCGACCGCAAGCGGATATTCCGCACGGACATAGATATATCCGTCCGACGAGCCTATGGCAAGACCCGCAATCATCATACCCTCAAGCAGCTTGTGGGGGTCGCCCTCCATAACCGAACGGTCCATAAACGCACCGGGGTCGCCCTCGTCGCCGTTACAGACTATGTACTTCGGATTTTCTTTTTGAGCGGCGCAGGAAGCCCATTTTTTGCCGCACAGGAAACCGCCGCCTCCTCTGCCTCGGAGATTAGAGTCGGAAATTACCTTGATTATCTCCTCGGGCTGCATATCGAAAAGGCATTTTTCAAACGCCTTGTAGCCGCCCACCGCAAGATACTCACGCACGGAGCCCGCATTGATATGGCCGCAGGAGCCGAGAACGATACGGGTCTGCTTTTTGTAAAACGGGATTTCCTCCTGCTTCTGATAAACCTTACCGTCTTGCTTGTAGGCAAGCCTTTCTATGTTCTCGCCGCCGATAATCGTCTTTTCGACAATCTCCTCGCAGTCCTCAAGCTTAACCTTGGTGTAAAGCCAGCCCGACGGCTCAATGCGAACCAACGGACCCATCTCGCAGAAGCCGTGACAGCCGCTTTTTTTCATACCGACAACTCCGTCGTGCGGTTCGTGAGCCAATTCGACCTCAACGGGAATTCCTCTTTCTTCAAGCAGTTCTTTAAGCCTTGCGTAAATGTCAAGCGAGCCGCCTGCAACGCAACCCGTTCCTCCGCAGACAAGGATTTTTGTCTCCTCCGCCTCGAAAGCCTTGACGCACTCCTCACGCAGAGCAATAAGGTCCTGCCTTGATTTAAGCTTTTCCATTATTCCTCCGCCTCCTTTTCGAGCTCTTCTTTCAAGTCCTCAAGAAGGTCAAGCGCCTTTTCGGGCGTCATAGCCGGATGAACGACGCCGTTCACGGTAAGAACCGGCGCAAGACCGCAGGCTCCGAGACAGGAAACCGTCTCAACCGTAAAATTCAAGTCGTCCGTGGTCTTTTTCTCCTCGCTGAGCCCCAGCGTCTTTCGAAGCTGGTCGAGAATAGGCAGCGAACCTCTTACATGGCACGCCGTACCGTCACAGCAGCGAATTACATACTTTCCCTTGGGTTCAAGGGAAAAGTTTTCATAGAATGTCGCCACTCCGTAAAGTCTTGCCTCGCCCACGCCTATCGCCTTTGCGACATACGGAAAAATTTCCTTGGGCAAGTAGTGATAATGCTCCTGGATATCCTGAAGGATAGCGATTGTTGACAGCTCCGCCGCTTCGTGCTTTGAGAGAATTTCGTCAACAACGCCGAAATCAAATTCCTTCGCCATAGCCCCCTCCTGTTTCACATAAAATTTTTAACCCTTAAAATATCATAAATAAAATTATTTGCTCAACTGTTCGTCGATAGCCTTTGCGGCAACCTTGCCTGCGCCCATAGCGGAAATAACCGTTGCCGCACCCGTGACTGCGTCGCCTCCTGCATATACGGAGTCTCTCGAGGTAAGTCCGTCCTCGTTGATGATAATGCCGCCTCTTTCGTTGACTTCAAGACCCTTTGTGGTGCTCTTGATAAGCGGGTTGGGCGATGTGCCGATTGAAACGACAACCGTATCGACATCGAGCACAAATTCACTGCCCTCAATCGGGATAGGACGCCTTCTGCCCCTTGCGTCGGGCTCGCCGAGTTCCATCTTAATGCATTTCATACCCGTGACAAAGCCGTTTTTGGGGTCTCTCGGGTCGTCGGGATTGTTGTAGCCGAGGATTTCAACGGGATTGTTGAGGAGACGGAAATCAATTCCCTCCTCCATTGCGTGCTCGACCTCTTCCTTTCTTGCGGGAAGCTCGTCCATTGAACGGCGGTAAACGATATATACCTTGTCGGCACCTAAGCGAAGCGCAGTTCTCGCAGCGTCCATCGCAACATTGCCGCCGCCGATTACCGCAACCTTTCCGCCTTTCATTATAGGCGTTACCGGGTCGTCCTTATATGCTTTCATAAGATTGCTTCTTGTCAAAAATTCGTTTGCGGAATAAACGCCCTTGAGCGACTCGCCTGGAATTCCCATAAAGTTCGGAAGTCCTGCGCCCGAACCTACAAATACAGCCTCATAGCCCATATCGAACAGCTCGTCAATCGTGAGAGTTTTGCCGATAACGACATTGGTTTCAATATCCACGCCGAGAGCTTTAAGAGTATCAACCTCTTTTGCAACTATCGACTTTGGAAGTCTGAACTCGGGAATACCGTAAACAAGCACGCCGCCTGCGGTATGTAAAGCCTCGTAGACCGTAACCTTGTAACCTTTCTTTGCAAGGTCGCCCGCACAGGTAAGACCCGAGGGGCCCGAACCCACAATCGCAACCCTATGTCCGTTTGATTCGGGAACAACGGGTGCTTCTTTTTGGTTTTCGTTGTGCCAATCGGCAACAAAGCGTTCAAGTCTGCCTATGCCGACGGGTTCAAACTTAATTCCGAGGGTACATTTGCTCTCGCACTGACTCTCCTGCGGGCAAACTCTGCCGCAGACAGCGGGAAGCGTTGACGAAAGGGAAATTTCACGGTATGCTCCCTCATAGTCACCCTCTTTAATTTTTGCTATAAAATCGGGAATATGAACATTAACGGGACAGCCGCCGACGCACGGTCTGTTCTTGCAGTTGAGACATCTCTGTGCCTCCGCAAGAGCCGTCTCCTCGGAATAACCGAGAGCGACCTCCTTGAAATTCTTTGCTCTGACCTCAGGTGCCTGAGTGGGCATTTCATGCTTTTTCTGTACTATTGCCATTGTTAATACCCCCTGTTAAGCTTTCTTGAAAAGATTGCATGCTTCGTCATAAGCATGGCGTTCAAAATCGGTATACATTCTGCCTCTTGACATAGCCTCGTCAAAATCGACCTCATAGCCGTTGAAGTCGGGACCGTCAACACAGGCAAACTTCGTAATCTTTTTACCGTCACGGTTAAGTGTGAGACGGCATCCGCCGCACATTCCCGTACCGTCAATCATAATCGGGTTCATCGAAACCGTAACGGGCACGCCGAACGGCTTTGCGGTAAGGGTTACGAATTTCATCATAATAAGCGGACCTATCGTGATTATCATATCAAACTTCTCGCCCGCTTCGAGCATTTCCTTGAGCGGAACGGTAACATTGCCGTGTCTGCCGTAAGAGCCGTCGTCGGTCATAAGTATCATACGGTCGGAGCACGCCTTGAACTCGTCCTCGAGGATAACAAGGTTTTGGTCTCTGAAGCCGATAATGCTTGTGACATCCGCACCGAGCCTGTGGAACTCCTGCGCTACGGGCATTGCAATGGCACAGCCTACGCCGCCGCCGATTATGCAAACCTTTTTAATGCCGTCCGTATGTGTGGCAACTCCGAGCGGACCTACAAAGTCCTGCAAAAAGTCGCCCTGTTCTTTGTGATTTAATTTCTCTGTGGTTGCGCCGACAATCTGGAAGATTATCTTGACGGAGCCCTCCTCGGGGTCCGTACCCGCAACGGTGAGCGGTATTCTCTCGCCCTCCTCATCGACACGCAGAATAATGAACTGACCGGGCTTTGCCTTTTTGGCAACCAACGGCGCTTCAATCTCCATCTGCGTAACAGTAGGATTCAAGTTTTTCTTTCGTAAGATCTTGTACATACGAAGACTCCTTTTTATATAAAAGTTTGTAAGTGAAATCAAACGGAAAATGTATGTTAAAAAATTGACAAGTATTTCCCGTATAAATATAAATTTTATCACAAACCGATTCGCTTTTCTACAATAAATAACAAAATTGTCGCTTTAGAAATATAAAATATATGGAAATACGACAAACCTTTACCATATCAAATCTTACAAAACTGTAATGGAAATTGTCTTTCGCTTATGCTACAATAAATCCGAGGTGATTTTATGAAAATTTTCGTGCTCGAGGACGACGAGGCAATCGGTATCGGGCTTTCATATACGCTTGAAAGCGAAAATTACGAAGTTACGCTTGTAAAAACGGTTGCCGAGGCTAAAGAGACGGTTGAAAAAGAAAAATTCGACCTCTATATTCTCGACCTCACTCTGCCTGACGGAAACGGGTACGAGGTGTGCTCGCTCATAAAATCAAAGGGCGACCTGCCCGTTATCTTCCTTACCGCCTACGACGACGAAATAAATGTCGTAACGGGCTTCGACCTCGGTGCGGACGACTATATCTCAAAGCCGTTCCGTGTGCGTGAGCTGCTTGCGAGAATAAAAAGCGTGCTTCGCCGCTATTCAAAAGAGACGGCTGACGGGATTGTAAAAATCGGCGACCTGTCGGTAAACACGGCTGAGGCAAAGGTTATGCTCAACGGCGGGGAAATCGTTCTGACCGCTATGGAATACAGGCTTCTGCTGTCGTTTGTAAATAACAGGGGCTCCGTGCTGACCCGCCGCAAGCTGCTTGAAGAAATTTGGGATGTTGACGGCGACTTTGTAAACGACAACACACTGACCGTGTATATAAAAAGACTGCGTGACAAGATAGAAGAGGACCCGAACGACCCGCAGTATATAAAAACCGTCAGAGGATTGGGGTATTTGATGAAATGAAAAAATCCGATTTTGTAAAAACAGTAACAATATGCGTCTGCCTGTCCGCCGTTGCTTCCGTTGCGGCGGCTGTGATAAATCCCGTGTGCGGGGTTATCTGCCTTTTGCTGTCCGCCGTTATAATCACGCTTTTCTGCATTTGGAAGAAAAAGCAGATGGATTACCTCAAAGAGCTTAACAGATACCTCTCGCTTGTCTGCTCGGGCGATTACTCGCTTGATGTCAGCGACAACTCCGAGGGCGAGTTTTCCATTCTCAAAAACAACATATATAAGGTTGTCGTAAAGCTGAGGACGACAAACGAAGAGCTGCGGCGTGAGAAGCTGTTCCTTGTGGACTCGCTTGCCGACATAACCCATCAGCTTAAAACTCCGCTTACCTCGATTACGGTTATGACCGATTTGCTCAAAGCGGAGCCAGACTCCGACAAGCGGACGGAGTTTGTCGACATAATCGAAACGCAGGTTGACAAAATGAATTGGCTTACCGCAACGCTCTTGAAGCTTTCAAAGCTTGACGCCGACGCCGTCGAGTTCAACAAAACGGAGCTTTCCTCGGTACAGACCGCAGAGGACTGTCTTGCCCCGTTCCTGTTAAGCCTTGAATTAAAGAATATAGCCGTGGAAAAAGATGTAAAGCCTTTTAACTTTACAGGAGATAAGAACTGGACGGACGAGGCGATAAAGAACATTATCAAAAACTGCATCGAACATTCCGAGCCCGGCGGCAGGCTTAAAATTACCGCAAACGACACGAACATATACAGCGAGTTCACAATAAGCGACACGGGCTGCGGAATTGACAAAGAGGATTTGCCGCATATCTTTGAGCGCTTCTGGCACGGTAAAAACTCCTCTGCGGACAGCGTGGGCATAGGTCTTGCGCTTTCAAAGGAGATACTTGCAAAGGAAAACGCCTCCGTTTCGGTCGAGAGCGAAAAAGGAAAGGGCTCTGTTTTCAGCATAAAATTCTACAAGTCGATAATATGACAAAACTGTAACCGTTTTTGTAACCCGATTGTAACCTTGGGGCTTTAATATAGGCGTTGAAAGGAGCAGATATGCTATGAAAATTCTTGAAACAAAAAATTTGTGTAAAACATACGGGGACGGCGACACTCTTGTCAAAGCTCTCGACAATGTATCCTTCAGCGTGGAACAGGGCGAGTTTATCGCTATCGTAGGTCCCTCGGGTTCGGGTAAATCGACGCTTCTCCACATTCTCGGCGGAGTTGATGTGCCGACAAGCGGCGAGGTCATTATAAACGGTACGGATATAAGCAAGCTTGACGAAACGGCGCTTGCGATTTTCCGCCGCAGGCAGATAGGTCTTATCTATCAGTTCTACAACCTCATTCCCATTCTGACGGTTGAGGAAAACCTCACTCTTCCGCTTTTGCTCGACGGCAGGAGACCCGACAAAAAGCAGGTCGATATGCTTGTCGAAAAATTAGGTCTCGACAAAAGGCTCAACCACCTCCCCAACGAGCTTTCGGGCGGTCAGCAACAGAGGGTGTCCATAGGCAGGGCTCTGCTTAACTCCCCCGCCCTTTTGCTTGCGGACGAGCCCACGGGTAACCTCGACAGCGAAAACAGCAAGGAGATCATCAAGCTTTTAAGGCAGTTCAACAAGGAAAACAAGCAGACCGTAATTATAATCACCCACGACGAACGCATTGCCCTTTCCGCCGACAGAGTAATTGAAATAGGCGACGGAAAGATTTTGAGAGACGAGGTGAGATAAGTGAACATTGTAAACACTCTCACGCTCCGACACATCAAGACGCATAAAAAGCGCAGTGTTCTGACCTTGCTTGCGATTATCGTTTCCGTCGCAATGGTTACGGCGGTTTTCACAAGCGCAATTTCATTCGTAAAATACTTCCAGAATGTAACGCTTGCCGTTGACGGAAACTGGCACGCAAAGTTCAGGGATTCGGATTTTATCGAACACAAAAGCGTTTATCAGAACGATAAAAACATTGACGAGTTTGGGCTCTCCGCCTTTTACGGAATGAGCGTTCCGAAAGAGGGCGACAAAACGCAAACCTCGGAAAACATATTTACCGTTGACCTCAACTGGTTTTCGATGAGGAATGTTAAGGTCAGTGCAGGCAGATACCCGAACAGCAGCAAGGAAATACTCGTTGTCAAAGACTTTGCGGAAAAGGATGAAAAATACGCCATAGGCAACAGGGTAACGCTCGACATTGAAAAGGACGACGGCGAAATCGTATCAAAGGAATTTCTTGTTGTCGGTTACACGGAAAGTGCCGTTTCAGCCACGGACAACGAAAACATTTTTATGGGCTATGACGGCGAAACGGTAAAACAGCTTGATACGGCAAATGTCTATGTGCGTTATAACAAGCTTGACAATTCGATTTGGGACAAAGCGGACGCAACCTCAAGAGCCCTCGGCGACGGAATTGACGGTTACTCCTATAACACGGAGCTTTTTACCTATTCGGGCATTATGAAGAGCAACTCCATTCTCAGCTCGCTTATAGGCTTTGCGGGAATACTGCTTCTTATCATTGCGATTGTTTCGATATTTATGATATACGACAGCTTTGCCGTGTCGTATCAGGAAAGGGCGAAATACCTCGGTATGCTTGCCTCTGTCGGCGCAACGAAAAAGCAAAAAAGAGCCTCCGTTTATTTTGAGGGCTTTATACTCGGGCTTATAGGCATTCCCGTGGGAATTTTATCGGGAATAGGCGGTATTGCGATAACCTTTGAGTGCATCAAGGCGGCGTTTATGGCGACTATGGCGGTTGAGTACGACGGCACGCTCAAGGTATATGTAAACTGGCTCGTAATCCTCGGCACGGTGCTTGCAAGTGCAATCACAATATTTATATCGTCATACATTCCCGCAAAAAAGGCTTCAAAAACGACTGCTATCGAGGCTATACGCCAGGCAGGCACTCTCAAGGTCAAAAATCCGAAAAAGCTCCGTACTTCAAAGTTTGCGGGCAAAATATTCGGCTATGAGGGCGTGCTTGCCGTAAAGAACTACAAGCGCAACGGCAGGCGTTCACGCAATATTGTATTTTCACTGTTTTTGAGCGTTGTCGTTTTCCTTACGGTTATGAATTTCAGCAGTATGTTCTCCGATGTTATGAACACCGAATTTTCCTCAACCGTTGACTGCTCGGTAGGCGTGCCGAGAGAAAAAAGAGAGCTGCTCTTTAATGCGGTAGAACAGGAAAGCGGAATTGACGACTGCTATATGACGATAATCGAAACCGCAAAGATAGACCCTGCCCTCTTCAAGGACGGCGAGGAGAGCAAGATAGGCTACGGCAACAACAATGAGCTCAACTGCGAAGTCCTGTTTATGGACAACGCTTCTTTCGACTCGTATCTTAATCAGCTCGGCGAGAACACGGAAAAGTATCACAATCAGGACTCACCCGCTGCGGTTCTCCTTGACCTCGCATACAGAAGAGATAACGGCAAAAGCATTAAGTCGTCTCCCGTAATCAATGTTCAGAACACCGTCATCACGGCACAGGTGCAGACCGGCTTTGACGATGACAACAACACGCCGATATACAGCGACGCCGCTTTCAGAATCGGTAAACAGACAGCCGAGGCGTGGAACAACCCCACCTGTTCGCTCCAATATACGGCGCACCCCGTGTTCATAATGTCAATGGACTTTGCGGATAAGTTTTTCACTCAAAGCTACACTCAGGCGCAAGCATACATCAACTGCTCTGACCCCGACGCCGTGGTTGAGAACATCGGCAACAGGATAACCGAGGCTGACCCGAGTATAGAAATCCAATTCAGCGAGTCAAGTAACTCTATGGAAGCAATAAACAATATCCTTAAAATCACAAAGGTATTCATTTACGGCTTTATAACGCTTATCACGATAATCTCGATAATGAATATCATCAACACCATCTCGAATTCAATGAACGAAAGACGAAGAGAGTTTGCAATGATACGCTCCGTCGGTATGACGCCGAAGTCGTTCAAGAAGATGATTTACCTTGAATCCTTCCGTTACGGAGCAAGGTCGCTCATTTTCTCCATACCCGTAAGCGTTGCGATACACTTCCTGATGTATAAGGCGCTTGCAAACAGCTTTGACTACGGCTTCAAGCTGCATATTATGCCGTATCTCATTGCGGTGGTTGCGGTATTCCTTATAATCGAAAGCGCACTGTTCTATTCGATTGACAGGATTAAGGACGATAATATCATCGACACGCTGAAAACAGATGTCGGCTGATATAGATTTTTTCACACAGCAAAAGGCACTCTTTCGAGTGCCTTTTGTGTTTGGGTAATGTGAAGTGAAGCGGAGCGGGTGCTTTGCACAAATTGAATTTATAGCGAATAGCGTAGGGCGGGGGCAGCGCCCTTGCGGGCGAGATAAGAGTGAATAGTGAAGAATGAAAAATTGCGGGTGCTTCGCACAAATTGAATTTATAGCGAATAGCGTAGGGCGGGGGTGATTCCCCTGACAGGGGAAATGTCTGCGTAAGCAGACAAAAGGGTGCCCGAATTCGGGAGAATTTGCTCCCGCCGCCTAATTGTTGTTGATTTATCGCAATTTACGGTTAATATTGCATTAAAATCAATGTACAACCCGTAGGGACAGGGCTTGTGGCTGTATGCGGATTTGGGTTTTACAATCCCTCCGCCTCACATTCGTTCGGCACCTCCCTTTACACAAGGGAGGCTGAACGCACAATCATATAGCGTATGGACAGCCCTTGCGGGCGAGATAAGAGTGAATAGTGAAGAATGAAAAATTGCGGGTGCTTCGCACAAATTGAATTTTATAGCGAATAGCGTAGGGCGGGGGTGATTCCCCTGACAGGGGAAATCACCCCCGCCCTACTGTGTCATCGCTACCTACTTTTGCGGATTTTTCGCCGTAATCTTGCTCACTGCCGAGTTGTTTTGCTCACTTTTCGTTCAACTGTCTTGAATAGACCTCGACGCCGTCCGAATTATAGCCCGTGATACTGTAAATTTCCGAATACTTATTTGACAAATCTATACGCTTGACAAAATAGCTGTTCGGGTCAACATCGAATTCTTCCGTCTTTTCGAGCCCGTTATAGGTATAAGTGCAGCTTACCTTTGCAAGCTTTGCGGTATTGAGCGAATACAGGTAAGCCGCCCAACCGTCCGTGCCGTCGTCTCCCGTATATTCAATAAAAAATGTGCCGACCTCGTTTTTGGGATAAGCGGTGTTCGCATAAAACGAATACCTGTTCTTAATATTGATACCGAAGCACTTGGGATTGCGGAAAACAAGCAGTTCGCTGCTTCCGTTTTCGTCATCTGCGGTTTTGGCAAAGACCTCGAATGTTGTACCGCTGTGTTTCAGTGTGTCGACCTTTTCAAACTTATGCGCACCGCCGTTTTCCGAAAGTGCGTCCGCCGCCGAATGTGAACCGCCTAAGCAGTATGACACATATCCGACCAGTACAAGTGCCAATGCGACCGCAAGTACAATTATCACGCTGTTTTTCTTTTTCATAATTCCACCCCGCAATAAATAGTTTTGCAATCAAATGTTTTTTCGCAATATTCATCTTCTATTTTGAAATTACATTTATTACAATTTGATATTAACATACAATCCGCAATATTGTCAACATTTATTTTCAAAATATAAAATTATTCCCCGACAGGAACACAAAAAAAGGGGCTGTTCTGTGTGTTTTTTGCTCCCTCAGAGATGAAGCGGAAGCACTAAGCGGATTTTATATAAAACTCGGACAGCCCTTGCGAGTGTATGTAGGTTTGATTTTTACAATCCCTCCGCCTCACATTCGTTCGGCACCTCCCTTTACACAAGGGAGGCTGAACGCACGAATTGAAAAAAATATCATATAGCGTAGGGACAGGGCTTGGGAAAATTTCGCATACAAAAAAGCAGGACAAAATCGCCCTGCTTTTGACAAATTATTTTGTTTTTATTATGCAAGCACCTTGGAAAGGAATTCCTTGAGTCTTTCGTTCTTCGGGTGGTTGAAAATTTCGTCGGGAGTGCCCTCTTCAACAATTCTTCCGTCGTCCATAAACAGAACACGGCTTCCGACTTCCTTTGCAAAGCCCATTTCGTGCGTTACGACAATCATTGTCATACCGCTTTCGGCAAGCTCTTTCATAACATCAAGAACCTCGCCGACCATTTCGGGGTCAAGCGCCGAGGTAGGCTCGTCAAAAAGGATAACATCCGGATTCATTGCGAGAGCACGCACGATAGCGACCCTCTGCTTCTGTCCGCCCGAGAGCTGCGACGGATAAGCGTCCGCCTTGTCCTCAAGTCCTATTCTTTTAAGGAGTTCTATCGCCTGCTCATGAGCCTGCGCCTTGATTTCCTTTGAGCTTTTAATCTTTTCGTGCTCGGGATTTTTGCGGCGAAGCTTTCTCATACGCTTTTTCTCGACATAAACGGGAGCGAGCATAATGTTTTCGATAACCGTCTTGTTGTTGAAAAGATTGAAATGCTGGAATACCATTCCCATCTTCTGACGGTGTATGTTGATGTCGACCTTCATATCGGCAATATCGACGCCGTTGAAGAAAATACTGCCCGAGGTCGGGTCCTCCATACAGTTAAGGCAACGCAAAAATGTCGATTTACCCGAACCCGACGGACCTATAACAACGACCTTTTCGCCTTTTTCAATGTTAATATTGATATCGTGAAGGACATCTACTTTTCCAAATGATTTATTAAGGTTAACGACCTCTATCACTCTTACTCAGACTCCTTTCCATCAATTTAACAAGACCGCTTATTACAAGAACAAGCACGATATAAATCAGAGCCATTACAATGTAAGGCACCATAAACTCATAGGTGTTTGTACCGATTTTTCTGAACGCAACATACAAGTCAAGCGCACCTACGAAGCTGACAACCGAGGTTTCCTTGATAAGGGTTATAAACTCGTTGCCGAGCGTGGGAAGAATGTTCTTGACCGCCTGCGGAATAACAATTTTCAGCATCGTTGTGCCGAAGCTTAAACCGATGGCACGGCCGCCCTCCATCTGTCCCGGGTCAACCGACTGAATACCGCTTCGCATAATTTCGGAAATATATGCGCCCGAGTTCATACCGAATACGATAATCGCAACCGTAACCGACGGAAGATTTATGCCGAGCAGCGGCAAGAATACATAATACGAAAGCAAAAGCTGAACAACCATCGGCGTGCCCCTGAAAAAGCTTACATAAAAGCTGCATATTCCGTTGAGCACCTTTGGGAGCGTTTTGTATTTCGGCAAGACACGCACGACCGCAATGAGCGTACCGATAACTATACCGATAATCAAGCCCATTACCGCAATTTTAACGGTGTTGGAAAGTCCCGTTAAGATTTCGGACTTATATGAGTCAGCGTTAGAGCCCTGAAACAGAGAAATAAATTTCTCGACTTTGAACTGAAAATCACCCATAAATATATTCCTTAAATCACAAAATGTTTTGTCTTCTAAATAATGCAATAGCCTCACCGACTCGGGGTGAGGTTATCGCTTTAGTTATAATTAACCTTTAATAATTATTTGGTGCCGTTGATAGAAGCGGTAATTGCGTCTGCGGGAGCACCGTCGATGATTACATAGTTGAGGTTGCCGTTGAGCATATCCTGAACTGCGAGAACGCCGTTTGAATAGCCCTTAGCGGTAACTTTAAGTCCGTTTTCGGAATAGCTGCCCTCGTTCTCTGTGTACTGCTGACCGGTTGTACCTGTCTGGAAGCCGACCGTTGTGCTGCTGTCAAGAGTCTTGAGAGTGTTAAGAACATCATCGGCAGTTGTGCAGTTATCGAACTTGGTGTCGTCGCTGCGAACGATAAGCTTCTGTGAAGCCTGATAGTAAGAGTCTGTGAATGTAACGAACTCTTCACGGTCGGGGTCAACC
The DNA here is from genome assembly GCA_902491475.1 of uncultured Eubacteriales bacterium. Taxonomy (GTDB): domain Bacteria; phylum Bacillota; class Clostridia; order Oscillospirales; family Acutalibacteraceae; genus Fimenecus. The sequence goes on along the minus strand of CABUHY010000011.1, from coordinate 43,418 downwards.
GTAAGACCTGCCATAGCGATGTCGCACTTCTGCTGACCTACCGAGAGGCAAACTGCATCGAAGTCCATATTCTTGATTACAAGCTCTTTGCCGAGATAATCCGCAAGAAGCTTTGCAATTTCCATATCGATACCGAGGTACTGGTCGCCCTCTGTGTACTCGAACGGTGCGAACTCGGCGTTTGTAGCTACAAGGAGCTGATCCTTTGAAGAATCCTCTGCTGCAGATGTAACAGCTACGGGTGTACCGTCGCCGAAGTAGTTGTTGAAGATTTCATCCATCTTGCCGTTTGACTTGATTTCGGCAATAAATGCGTTTACCTTTTCAAGAAGCTCGGGCTGAGTCTTGTCAACACCGAAAGCGTACTGCTCTTCCGTCAACTCAATGTTGATAACCTTAGCTGTAACTTTTTCGGTCTTTCCGCAAGCCGCAAAACAGCCTACAACCATCAAGAGTGCAAGAACTACCGAAAGAACTTTAGTAACTTTTTTCATTATGTATTCCTCCTGAATATTTTTAATTTTCCCGATTATACAACATTATGCAATTAAATGCAAGTAAAATGTATAAATATTCGTAAATTTATTTATCTTTTTTCTTTCTGAAAACTATCAGCTTTGAAAAAACATAGTTGAGAATGACCACGGCAACCGATACCACTGCCTTTGCAAGAGCGCCGTCAACGCCGAACAGCGTTTGGTTAAGCCCGATTTTGACAAGCAGCGGCACACCGAAAATTTCAAGCACGCCCGTAGCCGCCCTTGCGGCAACAAAGGAGATAAATTCCTTTAGCAATATCACCGGCTTGAAGCTTTTGCTCTCGAACACCCATATTTTATTGGTTATGAATGCGAACAGCACGCCCGCAACCCACGCAACGGCATTGCTTAAAGTGAGCTTTGCGCTCTCCGCCATACCGTCGGGCAGGGCAAGGACCAGCACTGTATAAACCGCCCAGTTTACCAAGGTTGTGAGCACGCCGAAAACAACATAGGTTATCAGCTCACGGTATTTGATTATCAGTTCTTTTATTTTTTTCATAAAGCGTCCTTTTCCGCACCGAGCGGCATTTTTCCGTAATTTATGTTTGCCTTGTCAGCCTGTGAATGTTGATATTTGCGAAGTATGCGGTAGCACTTGCCGTCCTTTATCAGCTTTGCCCCCGTCTGATGAAATTTGAACGGCACGCCCTTTTCGACGCACTGTTCCCTTATATGAAGCACCCAATCGTAGTTGCAAACCCTCGCCTGCTCTCCCGACTCTCCGCCGACCGACACCGCCTCAATATCCTGCGACAGGTACTCGGACAGCTCAATATCTTCAAGCAGCGGAGCGCAGACTATCTGCTTATGCTTTATCGGCGCTTTCAGAAACAGCGGCAGACGGTAATCGGCTTGCCTTTGGCTCTCGACGGTGCAGCCGATAACCACATTTTCATAGCCGTCGCCCCAATCGGTCGGCAGACTTACATAAAAGCGGTCAATGCGCTTTGTAAAAATGATAAAGGTACAGTCGCTCCTCTCCCTTATCATTTTCCATGCGTCCACACGCCATTCATCGGCCTCCTCAACAAAGAAATCCGAGGTAAAACAGGTGAACACCGCCGAACCCGACGGAACCTTATATTCCTTGTTTTTATTTCTCTTTACGGGCAAGTTGAAATTCTGCGTTTTCGTAACCACGCTCGAATCCTTTTCGTAATTCGAGTCCATACGGTAAACATAGCAGTGCTTACAGCCCTCGCTTATCTTGTGGCAGCCGTGCCACAGGTTCCATGTAATGTCCTGCATATTATCTTGTCAGCTCCGAAAACAGTTCCAGAAATTCACGCTTCGTCTCGTCGATAGGCTTTATGCTCTGTCTTAAATCCACGCTTATCGGCGTTACGGGCGTGTTCAGCTCCTCGCCGTTGAACACTTGAAACTCATAGTAAAGCATTGCGTCGTCAATGCTCCTTGCAAGGCTTATTTCCTCCTCGGAAAGCTCGCCGATATATTTTGAAAAGATTATTTTCTGATATTCCTTTTCGATTTCGGAAAAATACGGAATTTTAAGCTTGAGCGGTCTTGTCATATCGCCGATATACGCCTCCGCCGCATCGTGGAGCAGACATAAAAGCTGAACCTTTTTGCCGTATCCCCTGCTACCCGCCTCAAGAGCGCAGTTTATGCTGTGCCTTGCCACGGAAAAGAAGGTGTCAAAGTGCCCGTTCGCCCTTGTCAGCATCGAAAGTGCATGGGCGATGTCGGTAATGTCTATATCCTCCGCAGTCGGCTTTGTCGGGTCAAGCCTTATGTGGCTTATTGTAGTTATGCAGTTTTTGTCAACCATAATATCACCTGTTTTTGGTTTTTAATATTGTATCGTAGGGGCGAACTGTGTTCGCCCGCTTTTAATTTGCTCGAATTTGACGGGCGACCACAGGTCGCCCCTACGGGTTGAGCGTTGCGGCTGTCCGAAATCCGCAAAAGTCGGTAGCGACAGCGAGCCGTCGGGAGGGCGTTTACAACCGAGCAGGCGAGCCGAGCGTGATTTTTGCGGAAAAGGAGGAGTTGCGTAGCGAGTGAGAGGCAGCCAAAGGCTGTTGCGAACGATACGGAGCAAACGACGACGCCGTAGGGCGGGCTTGCTCCCGCCGTTATTTATATAAAATTGCCCAAGAAGTTCCGCTCCCTCTTAGAGGGAGCTGTTGAGCGTAGCGAAACTGAAGGAGTAAAAGTAGGTTACATCAAATTGTAAAAAACTCCCTCAGTCATTTTTCTGCGAAAAAAATGCCAGCCTTGCCCTCTTGCGGTACCCGATTTTGTTAATGCGGCTTGGAGCGCCGCACAAAATCGACCGCTGCGCCAACAGATGCTCCCTTTATCCGCCACAGGCGGTGGTCGCATATGTTGCCCGGAGATGGGGCGGAAGCACTAATCAAATTTGATATGAAATTCGGACAGGGGCAAGCCCTGTCCCTACGGTATGATATGAAATATAATTTGATTGTATCGGTTAATTTGCAGTATTCCTTTTCGGCGGGAGCAAGCCCCCGCCCTACACTGCGTTTTCGGACATCCGCAAAAGTCGGTAGCGACAGCGAGCCGTCGAGAGGGCGTTTACAACCGAGCAGGCGAGCCGAGCGTGATTTTTGCAGAAAAGGAGGAGTTGCATAGCGAGTGAGAGACAGCCAAAAGCTGTTGCGAACGATACGGAGCAAACGACGACGTGCGAAGCACCCACGCCTCTTCACTGTTCACTATTCACTCTTCACTCGCCCGCAAGGGCGCCGCCCCCGCCCTACACGGTTTATTATAATCTTTCATAACTTCCCACCGTATTTTATATCATACCATTTTCCCGCGGGCTTTTCAAGTTTGGAGAAACGGTGTATAATATTACCGAGGTGATACAATGGAAAAATTTATTGAGAGAGAAAAGCTCTCCAAAAAAGCAAGGCGTGAGCTTGACAGGAAAAGCCGTAAAGGCTGGAACGGGTTGTCCCCCGTAACACGGAAGTCGGTAAACAAAAAAGCATATTCACGAAAACGGGTTCGCAAAATCGGCAGTGATTTTACGAACCTTTTTTCATTGATAAGGGCATAAACTTATGCTAATATATATTCGGGTGATTTTATGGGCGAATATTACCGTACTTTCAACGATGAAGCGGCGGAAATGTTTTCACAAAAAGTGTATAAACTGTCGCTTGACGGCGGTATGACCTGCCCCAACCGTGACGGAACGGTCGGCACGGGCGGCTGTATTTTCTGCTCGGCGGGCGGAAGCGGAGACTTTTCCGAAAAGCGGTGCGAGAGCATTGACCTGCAAATAGAAAAGGCTAAAAATCAGGTCTCAAAAAAATTCAAGGGCGATAAATACATAGCATATTTCCAAAGCTATACCAACACCTATGCCGACATAAATTACCTCGAAAGCATATTTTATCCCGCAATAAACAACCCGAGCATTGTCGCTCTCTCCATCGGCACGCGCCCCGACTGTCTCGGGAAAGATGTGCTCGCCCTGCTCGGACGCCTCAACAAAATCAAGCCCGTGTATGTCGAGCTCGGGCTCCAAACCTCAAACGAAGAGACCGCACGGCTCATAAACCGTGGCTACACGCTTGATGTGTTTGACAACGCTGTGGCGAACCTTAAAGCGACAGGCGTGAAAACCGTCGTTCATATAATTTTAGGCTTGCCGCACGAGGCAAAAGAAGATATGGCACGCTCGGTAAAATATGTTGTGAACAGCGGTGCGGACGGAATAAAGTTACAGCTTTTGCATGTGCTCAAAGGCACCGAGCTTGAAAAGATGTATCTAAACGGCGAATTTGAAACCTTCGGCTTTGAGGACTATGTCAACACCGTGTGCGATATGATATCCCTTGTGCCGAAAAGCGTTACAATCCACCGCATAACGGGCGACGCACCGAAAAATCTGCTTGTTTCGCCGCTGTGGTCGGCAGACAAAAAAAGAGTCCTCAACGCAATAAACCGAGAACTCAAAAGAAGAAAAGAAAATATATAAAAACAGACGGAAGCCTAAGGCTGAGAGTTAATAAGGCAGTTTTGCTTCAAAATAACATCTTTTTGCACAATAATGCGTTAAACCCCACAGATATGCGCCGGCATTATCTGCGGGGTTTGCCTTTTCCTGTATCAAAAATATATCATTTTGAAGTGCGTTGCAGTTTCGTAGCTATAAAAATTCTTTTATGCAGAAGTAGGAAAACGAAGCAAGGCTGCCGCCTTGCGAGGATTTCCGACAAAGGCATAATAAATTTTTATGCGAGAAACCAATACTTCCTTATGAACACTCAGCCAAAGCTTTCGTCTTTCTGTCAAAGAACGTAGATTATAACATCTCTTGAACCCCACTGCTTGCACTGTGCGGTCGAGTTCATAAACAAGTCCACCGTGAATTTGCCGCGCTTGACAAATCCGCCCGTATCGGCAGCTATGCAATAGCCGTAAACTATGCCGTCGGTCGATACGATATATAATTCCGTACCGTACGGGAACTGGTTGGGGTCAACTGCGATATAACCCGGCTTTACGGTTCTGCCGCTTGCGGTTTTAGCGCCTGCCGACGCCGAATAAGCTGCGGCTTTGCCTGTTACCACTCTCTTGTACGAGGTCGGAACTCCGTTTTCAAGAGTAAGGCTTGACGGAGGAGTGAGCTCCGAAATGGGCGCTCCGCCGTTTTTAAGAGCAGCCACGGTAACTGCGGGCTTCTCCTTTGTGCCGACCGTCTTTATCTGCGGTACAGCCTCTTTTGTAACGGTCTCGCTGACAACGCTTGACGAAGCGAGCTGACCGTCAACAATCTTATCGGAATAAACAACTGTCTTTGAGCCGTTTGAACCCTTTTGTGTGACCTTGGTCGTTCCGAGGAAAAGCTCGTCGGACTTAACGGTCTGTGTGGAATAAGCGATTGCTTCCTGTGCCGTCCTTTCGGCATACTGTACACGGTAAACGGTAATCTGTATTCCGTCGTAAAGTGCGGTATCGGCAGCGGGCGAAACCTCATCGTTTTCGCCGAGGGTAATTCCCGCCTCGGAAACTGCGTCTGCAACCGTTCCGTCGCCTGTTTTCAATTCAACCGTCGCTCCGTCTGCGGTAACGGATACGCTGTACGCAGTCTGAAGAACGACATTCATTGAATTTTGAAGAACGGTCTTTTCGGGAAGGTTTACAAGAATATCCTCGCTGAGCGTTACGCCCTTTGCCGCAAGGAAATCGGCAACGGTGCCTGCGAATCTCTCGTTTGTAACATTTCCCTGAATATCTGTAAAAGTGATGTCCGCCGCACGGTAAAGAACAATAACACTGTCACTGCCTACCGTAAAGCCGTCAAGGTTGAGTACATCGTCGTTTGTTGTAACGATGCCCGCCTGGTCGACAATAGCCTGCGGATTTGATTTGAAAGTCGAAACTCTCGTGATTTCCGAGCCGTCATAAATGTCAACATTGTATGTGCTCGGAGAGGCGGCAAATGCTGTACCCGCACACATAATCGCAAGAACGATTATAAGCGCCGTTACTCTCGAAAGAGTGGCACGCGTTGCGTTTGCGTAGCCTTTTAATTCTGTAATCATCATTATGCTCCTTTAACTCATACCTTTTCGCTTTGAAAAAATCTCGGAAAAGGCTGTTGGACGCCATCGCATTTTCAGTAAATTTCGGCGTGCGTGCCGAGAGAAAAAAACGAATTTTTCAGCGCCTCTGTTATTCTCGCTTTTTGACTTTTGCCATTATATTTACTCATTTGTGAATTGTCAAATTTTTTGAAATGCGTTTTTTGTACAAATTGCACAAAGTCAAATGTCAAATTATGTCAAATAGCGGTTTTTAGGCTCAAAAGACTTCAGCTGATTAAAGCGTTTGCGGTGAATATTTGTGTAATTGTGAAAAAATTGTGTTTTGTGGCGAACGCACCCCTGTTTTTGGCTGAAATTTGCCCTCAAAACGCCCGTTTTTTGCCAAACATTCTATATATAGTATATTAAACGGTGGTGATTTAATTCATTTTTTTAGGATATTTTTGAAAAATAAGGCTATTTTTTCATTAAATCCCCCTCTGAGGGTATAAAAATCACCTAAATTCGCCCAATTTTATGGGAATTTGTATTTTTCTGTAAATTTAATAGAAATACTATTATATTTATGATAAAATGTTTTAGAAAAAACGAACGGTTTTAAGAGGTTAAAAAGATGAAAAGTTTTACGATAAAGGGCAACGATTGCGACCAGAGACTCGACAAATTCATTAAGAAAAGCGTGCCCAATCTGCCGCAGTCTTTAATGTACAAATACATTCGCACAAAGCGCATAAAAGTCAACTCGAAAAGGGCTGAAATTTCGACCCGACTTCAGCTCGGCGATGTGGTGGATATGTACATAAACGACGAGTTTTTTGCCCCGTCCGAAAAGCACTATGATTTTATGAAAGCGTCAAAAAATCTTGACATTATATATGAGGACGAAAACATACTTCTTTTGAACAAAAAGCAGGGCGTCCTCTGCCACCCCGACGACAGGGAATATATCGACACTCTGATAGGTAGGGTAAAGCGCTATTTATATGAAAAGGGCGAATACAACCCCGATGAAGAGAATTCATTTGTCCCGTCGCTTGTAAACAGGATTGACAGAAACACAGGCGGAATTGTAATTGCGGCAAAAAATGCGGAGAGTCTGCGCATACTCAACGAAAAAATGAAGCTGCGTGAGCTTCACAAATACTATCTCTGCGTTACCGTCGGCACACCCCGTGAAAAGAGCGCAATACTCGGCGGCTACCTTGTAAAGGATGAAAAGAGCAATACCGTCACGGTCTCGAAAAAGCCGTCCGAGGGTGCAAAGAGCATAAAGACCAAATACATGGTGCTCGACAGCATAGACGGTTTGAGCCTTGTGGAAATAGAGCTGCTTACGGGCAGGACGCATCAGATAAGGGCGCATATGGCATCGATAGGCTGTCCGCTTCTCGGCGACGGAAAATACGGCAGGAACCGTGACAACAAGAAATTCGGCGGCTACAAGAAGCAGATGCTTTATTCCTACAAATTAAAATTTGATTTCAAAACCGACGCGGGCAGGCTTGCCTACCTCGACCAAAAGGAATTTGAGGTTGAGGATGTGTGGTTCAAGGAGGAGTTTTACACGGGAAATCTTGTCTGATTTTCTATACTATTATATATAATAAAAATCAAATCATTTTTAAGATATTTGCGGCACATAATTGAAATATTTTCTTTTATGTGCTATTATTCTGTTAGTTTGAATTTTTGGGGTGAGATAATGTTTTCAAGAGTAGCAAGTGTGGGCCTTTTCGGATTGGAGTCATATCTTGTCGAGGTTGAGGCAAATCTCGGTGCGGGACTTCCGAGGTTCGACATTGTGGGACTGCCCGACACGGCGGTCAGCGAATCGAGGGAAAGGGTGCGTGCGGCAGTGCACAACAACGACTACGACTTTCCCGTGTCGAGGATTACCGTAAATTTAGCGCCTGCCGACAAGAAAAAGGAGGGACCCGTTTACGACCTGCCGATACTTGTGGCAATCCTTAAATCCACAGGACAGTTGAGAGTGAACACGGACAACTGCGCCTTTGTCGGCGAGCTGTCGTTAAACGGCGAGGTGCAGAAAATCAACGGCGTTTTGCCGATGGTAATCAGAGCCCAAAAGGAAAAGGTTGAAAACATTTTCATCCCTTACAACAACAGGCACGAGGGAGCGGTGGTAAAGGGAATAAATGTTTACCCCGTCAGAACCGTGCGTGAGCTTCTTGACCACCTGAACGGCATTAAGCTCATAGACCCCGTTTCCGACGACGACTATGCGGAACTCGGCGTTTCGCTCGACCTGCCCGACTTTGCCGATGTAAAGGGTCAGTATCAGCCCAAAAGAGCCTTGGAGGTTGCGGCGGCAGGCGGTCACAACATAATGATGATAGGTCCTCCCGGTTCGGGAAAAAGTATGCTTGCAAAGAGAATACCGTCAATTCTCCCCGATATGACCTTTGAGGAATCGCTTGAAACGACAAATATCTACTCCATTTCCGGCAAGCTGCCGAGCGGCGTTTCGCTTGTCAAGGCAAGACCGTTCCGCTCTCCGCACCACACCATCTCCCCTGCCGGACTTTCGGGCGGCGGCACCGTGCCGAGGCCGGGCGAAATCTCGCTTGCCCACAACGGTGTGCTCTTTCTTGACGAATTACCCGAATTTTCACGCAGCGCCATGGAAATTCTCCGTCAGCCCATTGAGGACGGGAAAATCACAATAGCGAGAGTTGCGGCGACATATTCATATCCGTGCTCGGTAATGCTTGTATGCGCTATGAACCCCTGCCCATGCGGAAATTTCGGGCACCCGACAAAGCCGTGTACCTGCGCCAAGGGTGCACCCGCAAGGTATTTGTCAAAGGTCAGCGGTCCGTTGCTCGACAGGCTTGACATACATATAGAAGTGCCTGCGGTAGACTATGACGAGCTGTCCTCCAACGAAAAGGCGGAGTGCTCTGCCGACATCAAAAAGAGAGTTGACGCCGCACGAAAAATACAACAGGAACGCCTGAAAGGCACGCATGTATCCTGCAACGCAAAAATGACTTCTGCGATGACCCGTGAATACTGTCGGATAACGGACGACGCCGCAAAGCTTTTGAAGGCTTCGTTTGAACAGCTCGGGCTGTCCGCAAGAGCATATGACAAAATTTTAAGAGTTGCGAGAACGGTTGCCGACCTCGACAATTCGGACATTATAAATTCTGACCATATCCTTGAGGCGGTTCAGTACAGAAGCCTTGACAGGAAGTTCTGGAAAAACTGAAAATATAATATATATAATGGTATAGAAAAAGCGGTCTGGTTTGGCATGTCCAAACCAGACCGCTAAAAAATTACTGCGCTGTATATAAATGTGCTGTATAATAACAATAGGACTTACAGTCCGAGGAATTATCCGGCAAGGAGTTTACGATAAGACATAGGCGGTTTGCCCTTTTTTAACAAGAGGGGCTATCCCTCTGATTTTTATTAGGGGGTGATGCTGATGACTGAATACTTGATTTACATAACAACCGTTATGATAATAATTGTTATTCTTTATATGGCAAAAAAATAACCGCCCTGCAGTCCACGAAACTTAGGGCGATTATTTCAAACTATATGGGCTGACCGTCTATACGGCAACTCCTTGTTCACTTATATTATATGCACATAAATAAAAATTGTCAACATAAAAAGCGGTCGGTAAAAACCGACCGCTTCGTTTTGTATTGTTTTATTCGTCTATCTTCATTTTCTTGCCGTACTTTATCTGATTTACAATAAATCCGATAAGCAATACCAACGCCAACGGAATGAGGAAGATTATAAGCAGCAAGACCGAAACAATAATTATCGGCAAGCCCTTATTGCTCTTAACCGTGTGCTCGGGCTTTTCCTCCTCGGGTACTTCTCCCTGCTCGCCCTCGCCGTAAAACGGCATAATCGGAAGGTCGACATCATAGGCGTTTATACCCCTGTTGTGAATGAGCGGTTCCGCAAAATCATAGAGCGAATCAACCTTGAGAAGCTTTTTGAGGTTGATATGTAAAACGGACAAAATCGAATCGAATATACTGATAAGACCCATTGCTATCTTGTACTGCGGGTCCTCGGGATTGTAAAGGTTTTCTCCGCCGTAAAGGTTGAGCACCATATCGATTATAAAATCAACTGCGCTGTCGTTCTTTATGTCGGCGTAGTCCTCTTTTTTGAGCCCCGTTTCTTTCTTTGTCCACTTGGCAACCGTACCTATCGTAATCTTATTGAGCAGCTTTGCAACGGGCTTTATAAGCCAGCCGAATTTATAGATTACCTTTTTCTTGATGCTCATTGCGGTAACCATATTCGCAAAGGTCTCCGTGTCGCCGGCGGCAGCCTTGACCATATCTTTTATCATACCCGCAAGCTGATATTTGAGATATTCCTGCATATCCTTGCCCTGCATATCAAAATCAGGCTTTTCGGTAATGAAATCGGTCGTTGTGCTGACCTTTCCGCCGTCCTCGTCAACGGTAACGGTTCTTATGGTTCCCGGATAGCCTATCGGGGAAGCCGTGGCAATGGTATAGAAAGTGTTGCCTCGCTTTGAGGTTATCTTGTCAATGCTGTGTATATGCGTATGACCCGTGAACATAAACTGCATACCGAGGTCGGCAAACTGTTCACGCCTTACATCAAAGTCGCCGAACATATCGTTCTTTCCGATAAGTCCGTAAATCGGGGACGGAGCTATCAGCGGATGATGCGTCATTGCAATGACGAACTCGCCGTTTGCCCTTGCTTTTTCAACCTCGGACTTTATCCATTCAAAGCATTCGTCGGAAACGCCGCTTTTGCCCGAAAGGTTCTTGTCGTCGTTTATCGCAAGAAGCCTGTATCCGTCCTGAAGCTTTATCGAATAGGACATACTCGGCATATGCACGCTGTCCGCCTGGTCGGGACCGAATTCACGGTACATCTCGTAAAGGTCCTCACGCTTTGCGGCGGGAACTTCAATTTTCTCGTCGCCCCTGTAAGCGTGGGTCTTTCCGTTATCCTGAAAGTCGTGCGTTGCGGTAAGAACATATACCCTTTTGCCCGAGTTTTTGAGGTCTCGGAGCATTTCGATAAATTCCTTATGCGAGTCAAAGTCGCCATTGGTCGTCGTGTCGCCCGAAAGCAGCACAATGTCCGTGCGGTCGTCTTTTTTTATCTGCTCGAAAGCGGCTTTGAGAACCTCCTCGGCACGCTCAAGCAAAAGCTGACTTTTGGAGTTACCCTTTTCGTAAGCCTTGCCCTCTGTTCCGAGCTTTTTTGAATAATAATGCGTATCGGTAATGACCGTAACGGTCAAAGGTTTTTTTGCCATATTTTCACTCTTTCAACATCAGTTGATAGCCTTTGAAGCTATCTCATCGTTAAGTCTTGCGATAATATCCGAAAGAGCCATTGAGCCGAGGTCGCCCTCGCCGCGCTTCCTGACGGAAACGGTCTTTTCCTCAACCTCTTTGTCGCCTACGACAAACATATAGTTGACCTTCTGAAGCTGTGCTTCACGAATCTTGTAGCCTATCTTTTCGCTTCTGTCGTCAACCTCAACCCTCATACCGTACTTCTCAAGCTCTGCCTTAATCTCATAAGCTCTGTCGTGATGACGGTCGGCAATGGGAAGAATTCTGACCTGAACGGGAGAAAGCCAAAGCGGGAATGCGCCGCCGAAGTGCTCGGTAATAACGCCGATAAACCTCTCAACCGAACCGAATACAACTCTGTGAATCATAACGGGGCAGTGCTTTTCTCCGTCCGCACCCGTATATTCAAGGTTAAATCTTGCGGGAAGCTGATAGTCAAGCTGTATCGTGCCGCACTGCCATGTTCTTCCGAGAGAGTCTTTAATATGGAAGTCAAGCTTCGGGCCGTAGAATGCGCCGTCGCCCTCGTTTACAACATAGGTCTTGCCGACAGAGGTAATAGCATCCGTAAGAGCCTTTGTGGCAATATCCCAATCCTCAACCGAGCCGATGTGATCCTCGGGCATTGTGGAAAGCTCGATTTTATACGGAAGTCCGAAGAGGTTGTACACCTCGTCAAAAAGCTGTGCAATTCTGACAACCTCGTCCTTAATCTGCTCGGGAGCAAGGATAATGTGAGCGTCGTCCTGAGTGAAGCAGCGTACACGGAACAGTCCGTGAAGCGCACCCGAAAGCTCGTTTCTGTGAACCTTGCCCAATTCGCCGTAACGGAGCGGAAGCTCTCTGTACGAATGGGGCTCCAGCTCATAGACAAGTATCGAACCGGGGCAGTTCATGGGCTTGATTGCAAAGTCCTCGCCGTCGATAACGGTTGTGTACATATCGTCATGGTAATGCTCCCAGTGTCCCGATGTCTCCCAAAGTGACCTCTTCATAATCTGCGGGGTTGAAATTTCAAGATAGCCCCACTTCTTGTGAACCTCGTGCCAATAGTCGATAAGAGCGTTTCTCAAAAGCATACCCTTGGGCAGGAAGAACGGCATTCCGGGAGCCTCGTCACGCAGTGCGAAAAGCCCCAATTCTCTGCCGAGCTTTCTGTGGTCCCTCTTCTTAGCCTCCTCGATGCGGGCAAGATGCTCTTCAAGCTCGGAAGCCTTCGGGAAAGCTATACCGTAGATACGCTGGAGCATTTTGTTCTTCTCGTCGCCTCTCCAATAAGCGCCCGTGCAGGAGGTAAGCTTGAACGCCTTTACGCTGCCCGTCGACATAATGTGCGGACCTGCGCAAAGCTCGTTGAATTCGCCCTGCTTGTAGAAAGAGATTTTCTCGCCCTTTGAAGCGTGCTCCTTAATGAGCTCCGCCTTGTAAATCTCGCCGTTGTCCTCAAAATATTTAAGAGCCTCATCGGGATTCATTTCATATCTTTCGAGAGGCAAATCCTCTTTGACAATCTTCTTCATTTCCGCTTCTATCTTTTCAAGAACATCGGGAGTAAAGGTTACCTCCGAGTCAAAATCATAATAGAAGCCGTTATCTATTGCGGGGCCGATAGCAAGCTTTGTATCGGGATAAAGGCGCTTGACAGCCTGTGCAAGAATATGCGAAGCCGTGTGCCAAAAAGTCTTTTTGCCGTCCAAATCGTCGCCGAAGGTAACGATTTCAAGCGTACAGTCCTCGGTTACGGGGGTACGCAGGTCGCAATACTCGCCGTTTATTCTGCCGCCGAGAGCCGCCTTGTAAAGCCCCATACCGATGCTCTTTGCGATTTCGGCAACCGTAACGCCGCTTTCAAACTCTTTGACATCGTCTCTCAAAGTTACTTTAATCATAGATATTTCTCCTTTCAACTTAAAAAGAAAAGCACTCCATCCCAAATATTATGGGATGAAATGCTCATAATTAACATTCCACGGTTCCACCCGTATTGCAGGGCAAATGCCCTACCGCTTTATTCGACCTTAACGCAGTCATACGGAACGGCTTAATCAACGCTTTCGCCGTTCGCTCGGGAGCGGTATCCGACCGTGCCGTCCGATTTCGTTCCAGCCGTGCGAAATCTCTCTCTGCTCGGGCAACGGTTTTCATTCTCCGTCATCGCTTTGCTTTATTACATTATATTATACATTTTATATGTCGGTTGTCAAGAAATGTTTCAAAAGATTTTTTCATTCAAAAACACTTAACAATTTATTTACAAAAATTTACGCATAAATTATTGACAAAAGAAGAAAATAAAGTTAAAATTAACACTGTTAGCACTCGAGGAGAGTGAGTGCTAACAAGTGCCAAATCAGTTATCGGTCAGGTGGTGTTAAAATGGAAATGACCGAAAGAAAAGAAAAAATACTTGCGGCTGTCGTCGAAAAGTACATTCAGACGGGCGAGCCGGTAGGTTCAAAGGCGCTTGTCAATTCACTCGGGCTTTCCGTTTCATCGGCGACCGTAAGGAACGAAATGGCGGATTTGAGTGAAATGGGCTATCTCGAACAGCCCCACACCTCGGCGGGACGCATCCCGTCAAATCAGGGTTACAGATATTATGTCGAGCATCTTATGACGCTCTGCGATATGACCCCGAGCGAAAAGAACATTATAAATTCAAAGCTTCGTGAGGCTTCGGGCGAACCGCAGGCGGTGCTTGAAAAGGCAAACAACATTCTTGCCGATATGACGCACTGCGCCGCAGTTTCCACAACCCCGTCGGAGGCTCAGGCGGTCATCAAAAGGATTGAGCTCGTTCCCGTCGGAACACGCACAGCAATGGTCGTTATGCTGACCGCGCAGGGAATACTCAAGACAAAGGTTTGCCGCACGGACGGCGAGATAACCTTTGATGTTGCGGAGCATTTTTACAACATCGTAAAGCAGAATTTCATCGGCAAGCCTGCGTCGGACATCACGATTGCAAGGATACAGACCTTGGCGCTGTCGCTCGGCGAAAAGGCGCTGACAATGATTCCCCTGCTCGTCGCACTGTGCGACCTTGCGGAGATGTCGGAGCGGACGGATTTGTTGCTTGAAGGTCAGTCAAATCTGCTCGGTCACAAGGAGTTTGAAACGAACGCCTTTGAGCTTATGGAGTTTTTGAGAAGAGCCGAACCGCTCAACAGGATTTTCTCGCAGAGGACATCTGGCGACGGTCCGAGCGTACTTATCGGAAAGGAAAATCTTTTCAGAGAGCTTCAAAACTCGACGATGATTTTTTCAAAATATTCGATAGGCGGTCACGAGAGCGGAACGCTCGGAATTATCGGCCCCACAAGAGTTGATTACGCACGGCTTATACCGAGCATCAAATATTTAACAGATGTTGTCGGAATTATTCTTTCAGACAATATGGAGGATTAACATATGGCAAAAAAAGAAACCAAGAAAAAGGATCAGGCGGTTGAGGAAAGCGTCGAGGTTGAGGTTGAAGAGGCTAAAGAGCCTACCGAAACGGAAAAGCTTCAGGCACAGCTCAACGAGACGAACGAAAAGTTCTTGCGCACGCTTGCCGAATACGACAATTACCGTAAACGCTCGCAGAAAGAAAAGGAGCAGGCTTACGGCGACAGTAAGGCGGCGGTTTTAACGGAGCTTCTCCCCGTGCTCGACAATTTTGAAAGAGCCGCAAGCAACAAGGAGGCTTCCCCCGAGGATTATCAAAAGGGAATTGATATGATTTTCAATCAGTTCAACGAGATACTCAAAAAAACGGGCGTTGAAGCGTTCGGCGAAAAGGGCGAGGAGTTTGACCCGAACATTCACTCGGCGGTTATGCACATAGACGACGAGAACGAAAAGGAAAATGTCATAGTCGATGTTTTCTCAAAGGGTTACAAGCTCGGAGACAGAGTTCTCCGCCACGCAATAGTCAAGGTAGCAAATTAAATTTACTATATTAAAACAAAAATTACATTTCGGAGGTATATATCATGGGAAAAGTAATAGGTATTGACTTAGGTACAACAAATTCATGCGTTGCCGTTATCGAGGGCGGCGAGCCGGTAGTTATCGCCAACGCAGAGGGTGCAAGAACGACTCCGTCGGTTGTTGCGTTCTCAAAGACAGGCGAAAGAATGGTAGGTCAGGTTGCTAAACGCCAGGCTATCACAAACCCCGAAAGAACCGTTTCTTCAATCAAGAGACATATGGGTTCCGATTACAAGGTAAAGATTGACGAAAAGGCTTACACTCCGCAGGAAATCTCGGCTATGATTCTTGCAAAGCTTAAATCCGACGCAGAGAGCTATCTCGGCGGCAAGGTTTCCGAAGCGGTTATCACGGTTCCCGCATACTTTACCGACGCACAGCGTCAGGCTACAAAGGACGCAGGTAAAATCGCAGGTCTTGAAGTAAAGAGAATTATCAACGAGCCCACAGCTGCGGCTTTGGCTTACGGTATCGATAAAGAGGACGACCAAAAGGTTATGGTTTACGACCTCGGCGGCGGCACATTCGATGTATCTATCATTGAAATGGGCGACGGCGTTCAGGAAGTTCTCGCAACGGCAGGTAACAACCACTTGGGCGGCGACGACTTCGACCAGAGAATTATCGACTGGCTCGCAGACGAGTTCAAGAAAGAACAGGGCATCGACCTGCGTTCGGATAAAATGGCTATGCAGAGATTGAAAGAGGCTGCCGAGAAAGCTAAGATTGAACTTTCGGGCGTTACCACCTCGAACATCTCTCTTCCGTTCATCACGGCAGACGCAACAGGTCCCAAGCACCTTGAAACAACTCTTACAAGAGCTAAATTCAACGAAATGACGGCTGACCTTGTAGAAGCTACAATGGGACCGGTTCGTCAGGCACTTTCGGACTCGGGTCTTAAAGCTTCCGACCTTAACAAAATTCTTATGGTCGGCGGTTCTTCAAGAATCCCCGCAGTTCAGGAAGCAATCAAGTCATTCACGGGCAAAGAGCCGTTCAAGGGCATCAATCCCGATGAGTGCGTTGCAGTCGGCGCAGCTATCCAGGGCGGCGTTCTCGGCGGCGATGTCGAAGGCATCCTTCTTCTTGATGTCACTCCCCTTTCACTCGGTATCGAGACAATGGGCGGCGTAAACACCAAGATTATCGAAAGAAACACAACAATCCCCACAAAGAAGAGCCAGATCTTCTCAACTGCGGCTGACAATCAGACCTCTGTTGAAGTTCATGTTCTTCAGGGCGAGAGAGAGTTCGCAAAGGACAACAAGACCCTCGGCGTATTCCACCTCGACGGCATTATGCCCGCTCCCCGCGGCGTACCGCAGATCGAAGTTACATTCGATATAGACGCAAACGGTATCGTTCATGTTTCCGCTAAAGACCTCGGCACTCAGAAAGAGCAGTCGATTTCAATCACTTCTTCCACAAATATGTCGAAAGAGGACATTGAAAAGGCAGTTAAGGAAGCAGAGCAGTTCGCAGAGCAGGATAAGAAGCAGAAAGAGGCTGTTGACGCAAGAAACGAAGCTGAACAGCTTGTTTACCAGAGCGAGAAGATTATTTCCGAAAACGGCGACAAGTTCTCCGAGGCTGACAAGAACGATGTTCAGCAGAAAGTTGACGCTTTGAAAGAAGCTCTCAAGGGCGAGGACATCGAGGCTATCAAGTCCAAGAAGGAAGAGCTTACACAGTCCTTCTACAAGGTATCGGAGGAGCTTTACAAGCAGGCTGCCGCACAGGCACAGGCTCAGCAGGGTGCCGACGGCGCACAGGGTGCAAACCCGCAGGGCGGCGCTAACAAGGGCGACGACGGCTACTATGAAGCTGATTACACCGATGTCGAAGACGGCAACAAATAATTAAACGATAAAACGGGAGGAGCGTACACTTCTCCCGTATCCCCATTATTTCGGAGATAGAATATGGCTGATAAAAGAGATTATTACGAAGTCCTCGGCGTTGACAGAAACGCAACGGAGGACGAGATAAAAAAAGCATACAGGCAGACTGCCAAGAAGTACCACCCCGACCTTCATCCCGGCGACAAGGAAGCCGAGGAGAAGTTCAAGGAGGCTAACGAAGCGTATGAAGTTCTCTCGGACGCCGATAAAAAAGCACGCTACGACCAATTCGGCCACGCGGGAGTTGACCCCAACTACGGCGCAGGTCAGGGCGGTTACGGCGGAGGCTTCGGCGGTATGGACTTCGACCTCGGAGACATTCTCGGAAGTATGTTCGGAGGAAGCGGTTTCGGCGGCTTCGGCGGACGCTCAAATCCCAACGCTCCGCAGAGAGGCTCGGACACGCAGGCAAGCGTTACCATTTCATTTGAAGAGGCGGCAAAGGGCTGTAAGCGCACGGTCGACACGATGAAAATCGATGTCTGCGACGAATGTCACGGAAGCGGTGCGGCACCCGGAACCTCGCCCAAGACCTGCCCCGAATGTCACGGCAAGGGTCAGGTTACTTCACAGCAGAGAACCCCGTTCGGCGTTATCCAAACCCAAAAGGCGTGCTCACGCTGTAACGGTAAGGGAACGGTTATCGACAATCCCTGTAAAAAATGTCACGGAGCAGGCAGGATAAGAAAGCCGTCAACGATTGAAATAAGCATCCCCGCAGGTATCGACGACCGTCAGGTCATCAACGCAAGGGGTCAGGGCAACAAGGGCATAAACGGCGGACCCGCAGGCGACCTCAGAGTTGTTGTAAATGTCCGTCCGCACCCGATTTTCGAGCGTGAGGGCTACAATGTCTGGGTTGAAATGCACATAACATATCCCGAGGCGGCTCTCGGCTGCGAGCTTGAAGTGCCGACGCTTGAGGGCAAGGTTAAATACCATGTTCCCGCAGGAACCCAGTCGAGCGATGTGTTTAAGCTTCGCAACAAGGGTATTCAGACCCTTAACGGCAGAGGCAAGGGCGACGAGCTTGTAAGAGTTATCGTCGATGTTCCGAAAGACCTCAACGAAAAGCAAAAGGAGCTTCTCAAACAGCTTCAGCAGGAGCTTAACGGAAATTCGAGCAGAATATCCGAGGAGAAAAAAGGCTTCTTCGGCAAGAAAAAGAAATAATTCACAAAAATAAAGCAGATGAGAAGGCTGAGTGTTCATAAGGCAGTTTTGCTTCAAAACAACATCTTTTCGCACAATAATTCGTTAACCCCCACAGATATGCGCCGGCATTATCTGTGGGGGTTGCCTTTTCTTGTATCAAAAATATATTATTTTGAAGTGCGTTGCAGTTTCGTAGCTATAAAAATTCTTTTATGCAGAAGTAGGAAAACGAAGCAAGGCTGCCGCCTTGCGAGGATTTCCGACAAAGGCATAATAAATTTTTATGCGAGAAACCAATACTTCCTTATGAACACTCAGCCAAATAATCTGCTTTTATTTTCGCAAAAAATGTGATAGAATAAGAAAAAATCAAGCAAAAGGAACAACAGTATGTACGGACTTTTAGGCGAAAAATTGGGACACAGCTTCTCCCCGCAAATTCATTCAATGCTCGGGGATTACGAATACCGTCTTTTCGAGGTTAAAAAGAACAAGCTCGAAGAATTTATAAAGCACGGCGATTGGAACGGCATAAATGTTACCATCCCCTATAAAAAGGAGGTTATGCCCTACCTTGACGAAATTTCTGAAAACGCAAAGAAAATCGGAAGCGTCAACACGGTAGTGCGTCGAAGCGACGGCACTCTTTTCGGAGACAACACCGATTACTACGGCTTTTACTACACGGTAAAGCGCAGCGGAATAAATTTCGGCGGCAAAAAGGTTTTGGTACTCGGTACGGGCGGTGCGTCCCTTGCGGTCAAGGCGGTCATTGCGGACCTCGGAGCTCGGGAAACGGTCAGTATTTCACGAAGCGGCGAAAACAACTACCAAAACATTAAAAATCACGCCGACGCCGACATAATCGTGAACACGACCCCCGTCGGAATGTATCCGAAAAACCTTGTTTCGCCTGTAAAGCTTACAGACTTTACACATCTTACGGCAGTATTTGATATAATTTACAATCCTCAGAAAACGAAGCTTGTTTTGGACGCCGAAAAGCTTGATATACCTGCCTTTTCGGGGCTTTCAATGCTTGTTGCACAGGCTAAAAGGGCAAGCGAGATTTTCTTTGACAGAGCGATTGACGACAGCATAACGGAGAAAATTCTCAAAAAGGTCTCAACCGATATGAAAAACATCGTTTTAGTCGGTATGCCGGGTTCAGGCAAGACCTCGGTAGGCACTTTTCTGGCAGAAAAAACGGGCAGAGAGTTCCTTGACACCGATGAGGAGTCGGAGCACATCGGCGGCACGACCCCTGCCGCCGTTATAAAAAAGTACGGCGAAAAGACCTTTCGCAAAATAGAAAACGAGGCTGTCTGCGACCTGTGCAAATTAAGCGGAAAGGTGATCGCAACGGGCGGCGGAGTTGTCACAAACGAGGATAATTTTGACGCTGTGCGCCAAAATTCCGTTGTCGTTTTCATCAACCGTGATATTTCCGTTTTGCCGACGGATAACCGTCCGCTCTCGCAGGCAAATTCGCTTGAGGATATGTACAAATTCCGTCTGCCGCTTTACAGAGAATTCTGCGATTTTGAGGTTGACGGCAACGGCACGGTGGAAGAGGTTGCGACGGAAATACTTGAAAGGATTGACGGCAAAATGAGAAAAATACTTGTAATCAACGGACCCAACATAAATATGCTCGGCATCAGGGAGCCGAAAATTTACGGAAAACAAAACTATAAAACGCTCACGGACAGTATCGGCGAATGGGCAAAGGAGCTCGGCTGTGAGGTCGAGTGCTTCCAATCGAACCACGAGGGTGACATAGTTGACCGTATTCAAAAGGCGTATTTCGACGGCACTTACGGCATTGTCATAAACCCCGCCGCATACACGCACACAAGTGTTGCAATACTTGACGCTCTTAAAGCCGTGGGTCTGCCTGCGGTCGAGATACACATTTCCGACATCAACGAGCGTGAAGCGTTCCGCCATATTTCATACGCGGGTCTTGCCTGCGAGGAGCACTATATCGGCCTCGGCTTCGAGGGATATAAAAAGGGTATGGAATATCTTGTAAACAGGGAATAAAAAAATGAAAAATGCAGAATAAAAAATTAAAAGTGAAAAATTGTGAGTGCTTCGCACGGACTTCAATTTATATCATATCGTAGGGACAGCCCTTGCGGCTGTCCAAAATCCGCAAAAATTGGTAGCGACAGTGAGCCGTCGGGAGGGCGTTTACAACCGAGCAGGCGAGCCGAGCGTGATTTTTGCGGAAAAGGAGAAGTTGCGTAGCGAGTGAGAGACAGCCAAAAGCTGTTGCGAACGATACGGAGCAATCGACGACGCCGTAGGGCAGAGGCTTGCTCCTGCCGTGGAAATTTGCGTGTATATAACAACTTTCGGCTTATATCAAACTCCAAATTGCTTACAAACAAAGGCTCCCTCTGACGGGCAACATATGCGACCGCCGCCGGTGGCGGATAAAGGGAGCATCTGTTGGCGTAGCGGTCGATTTTGTGCGGTGCTCCAAGCCGCATTTACAAAATCGGGCACCGCAAGAGGGCAAGGCTGTCATTTTTCTTCTAAAAAATGACTGAGGGAGAGATAACGAAAATTTGATATAAAATAGCGGCGGGAGCAAGCCCCCGCCCTACCCGATAAGGCAACATGCGACCCGTAGGGGTGACCTGCGGTCGCCCGCCAAATTTCTACAGACATTAAAAGCGGGCGAACACAGTTCGCCCCTACGATATGATATAAATTCCAATCCGTGCGAAGCACCCGAAATTTTTCAGTCTTCATTCTTCATTTTTCACTCGCCAGTAAGGGCGCTGTTAACGGCGGGAGCAAGCCCCCGCCCTACAAGGTGAAATTGCATTTATACCAAAACAAGACCTCTGACAATGTCAGAGGTCTTGTTTTTATAATATTCACCGTATGTTTTATACCGTCTGTTCCTGCTGCGCAGCTTGTTTTTTCAGGCGCTTTTTGGCAGGATGTGTGCATAGAAGCGATGTCAGTATCAGCAAAGCCGTTATCGCAAGGCTTACGGGGTAAACAATCATAATGGTTTTGAAGGTCGGATTTATCGGGAACACCCACCGTATCCAGCAAATCCTCGTTCCGCACACGCCGAGCATTGTCAGCACTGCGGGCACAAACGATATGCCGAATCCTCTCATATATCCCGACATAACCTCGTAAAGCAGGCTCAAAAGATGCGAAATCTGTATCAGCATAAGCCTTATGTAGCCTATTTCGATAACCTCGGGGTCGTTATTGAAAATCGCAAGCAGGTTTTTGCCGAACACAAGCACAAGCACCGCCGCCGTGCCGAGTGTAATTCCGCCCTCGATAAGGCACACGGCAAGCGTTTTTTTACAGCGCTTTATCTCGCCTGCGCCGTAGTTTTGACCGACAAAGGTCGTACACGCCTGACTGAAGGCGTTGAGTATATCATAGGTTATTACCTCAATATTGAACGCCGCACTCGAAGCCGCCATTACAACGGTGCCGAGGCTGTTTATAGCCGACTGAACAACTATGTTCGACACCGAAAAGACCGCACTCTGTACGCCTGCGGGCAAGCCTATCCTCAAAATATGCTTGAGGCTTGACATATCTATACCGAAGTTTTTCGGTTCAACATGAATGACTTGCGTTGTCTTGCGGAGCTTGCAATATAAGATAACCGAGCTTACCGCATTTGAAATAACCGTGGCTATCGCAACGCCGTTTACGGTCATATGCAGTACCGCAACGAAGAAGAGGTTCAGCACCACATTCAAAGCGCCCGAAATCGCAAGTGCGGCAAGGGGCATTTTTGTTTCGCCCACGCTCCTGAATATTGCCGCCTCAAAGTTGTACAAAAGAATTACGGGCATACCGATAAGGTATATCCTCAAATACAGCAGTGCAAGCGGAAAAACATCCTCGGGAACATTGAGCACGCCGAGGAGCGGCACCGCAACAAGCTCGCCGACTATCGCCGTGATAATTCCGCCGATTACCGCCACGGTCATAGAGGTGTGGACCGCCTTTTTGACGGTGGTTTTGTCTCCCCTGCCGACTGCGTGTGCGATTACGACATTTGCGCCGAGCGCAACGCCTATAAACAGGTTTACTATAAGGCTGATTATCGGGCTGTTTGCTCCGACCGCCGCAACCGCCGCCGTGCGCTGGTCGCCCGTAAAGTTACCTACTACCGCTATATCCGAAGCGTTGAAAAGCTGTTCAAGTATTGCCGTTGCCGCCACAGGCAGAACAAACACGGGAACCTTGCCCCATATCGAGCCGTGCAGCATATCAAGCTGTTTCTTATTTTCACTCATTTATCATACTTCCTTTTTTACGCAAATATGATAGCACAAATCCGTTGTATGTCAATCGTGATTTTTATTGAAATTACGGCTGTGTTTACGGCATTATATATACACATTACAATATAAAAAAGCACCCGAAAATTTCCGAGTGCCTTGGTCGAATGTTATGAATTGTTATTTGTCAATCTGAATAAAGCCGACCTTTTTCATCGCCTTTTTAAGAGTTCTTGAAGCGAAATAACTTGCCTTTTCCGCTCCGAGCTTTGCGCAATCGTAAAGGTATGCCTTATCGTTGATAAGCCTTGCATATTCCTCTTTAAGCGGACGAAGCTCTTCAACCACCGCCTCGCCGACAGCCGTCTTGAAGTCGCCGTAGCCCTTGCCGTCAAACTCTTTTTCGATTTCCTCAAAGGTCTTTCCCGTGCAGCAGGAATAAATTCCCATAAGGTTGTTTACGCCGTCCTTACCCTCGCCGTAATAAACCTTTGCCTCGCTGTCGGTAACGGCTGATTTGATTTTCTTCATAATCGCGCTGTCGTCGTCAAGAACGGAAATAAATCCCTTGACATTTGTGTCCGACTTTGACATTTTCTTTGTCGGCTCCTGAAGTGACATAATCTTTGCGCCCGCCTTGCCGATAAACGGCTCGGGAAGCTTAAAGGTGTTGCCGTAAAGTCCGTTAAAGCGCTCCGCAATATCCCTTGTGATTTCAAGGTGCTGTTTCTGGTCAACGCCTATCGGAACAAAATCGGTCTGATAAAGCAGAATATCGGCAGCCATAAGAACGGGATATGCAAACAGTCCGACATTGACATTGTCGGGGTGCTTTTCGCTCTTGTCCTTAAACTGAGTCATTCTCGAAGCCTCGCCGAACTGCGTATAGCAGTCAAGTATCCATGCAAGCTGTGCGTGCTCGGGAACCATACTCTGAATGAACACCGTGTTCTTTTCGGGGTCAAGACCGAGTGCCAACAAAAGAGCGTACATTTCAAGCGTTCTTCTTCTCAAATCGGCGGGCTCGGGGCGAACCGTTATTGAATGGAGGTCGGCAACCGCATAAAGGCAGTCGTAGTCGTCCGCCATTGTTTTCCAATTTTTAAGCGCTCCGAGGTAGTTGCCGAGAGTCGGCGTGCCCGTAGGCTGAATTGCGCTTAAAACTATTTTCTTCTTTTCCTGGTTTTCCATTTTTACATCTCCGATAAATTATTCTTCCGTTTCCTCGGGTTCGGGCTTCGGCAGAATTTCGACCTTAACCTTGCCTATTCTGCGTTCCTCGACATTGAGAACCGTAAACCTGATGTTTTCGTATTCCACAACATCCTGTTTGTCGTCCTCGTCCTTTTCGTCCGACTCCTTGGGAAGATAGCCGAGACGGCTTATGATAAATCCGCCGAGAGTGTCATAGTCTCCCTCGGGGAATTTAATATTGAGTTTTTCCTCAACCTCGTCAATGTCGGTAATACCGTCAACGGTAAAGGTTGTTTCGTTTATCTGTGAAATTTCCTCGTCCTCGTTGTCGTATTCGTCCTGAACATTGCCGACAATGGACTCGATAACATCCTCAAAGGTAACAATACCCGCAGTTCCGCCGTATTCGTCGACTACGACAGCCATCTGAATATGTTTCTCAATCATTTCGTTGAGAAGCTCGCTGCAATGCTTGGTTTCGGGCACATAGTACGCCTCACGCATAAAGTCCTTTATCGACTTTGACTTGGGCAGGCTCGAACCGACATATTTAAGTAAATCCTTAACATAAATGATACCGATGATATTGTCCTGGTCGTCCTCAAAGACGGGAATTCTCGAATGACCGCATTCGATAGCCATTTTTGAGATTTCGCAAAGCGGCTCTTCGGCGTCAACGCAGTCCATATCGGTACGGTGCGTCATAATATCGCCGACATCCATATCGTCGAACTCGAAGATGTTGTTTATCATCTCTTTCTGAACATCCTCGATAACGCCCTTTTCCTGACCGACATCAACCATCATTCTTATTTCTTCCTCTGTAACAACCTCTTCGTCCGCATTGGGGTCAATGCCGAAAATACGGACAACGGCGTTTGTGGAAGCGGAAAGAAGCTTGACAAACGGTTTAGTGATTTTGTTTACGAAAAGGAGCACGGGTACAACCGTAAACGACACCTTTTCGGGCTTCTGCATTGCAATCTTTTTAGGTGCAAGCTCGCCGAGAACAAGTGAAAAATAAGACATAATCACCGTAATAAGCACCGTCGATACAGCGTTGATAACTCCGACCGGAATATAGTTCACAACGGAGGTTGACGCTATTTTTTCGGCAAGCATCACGGCAAAGCTCTGTGATGCGGCGGCACTTGTCAAAAATCCCGCAAGTGTAACGCCGATTTGAATTGTTGATAGGAAATTGCTCGAATTCTCTGTAAGTTTCAATACCTGTTTTGCTTTTTTGTCGCCCTCTTCCGCCATTTTCTCCATCTTGTTGTCATTGAGTGAGATTATGGCAATTTCGCTCATCGCAAAAAAAGCGTTGAGCAGGATAAGCACGAACAGCAAAACAATTTTCAGTATAATGCCCGCAGGGTCCGAATCCATAAAATAATACTCTCCTTATTAAATAATAAAATATATTTTATTATTGTATATTAAAACCGCCGTATAGTCAAGTATAACGCAACAATTATCTTACCGCCGCGGAAATGTTGAGCAGCCGCTCGTATTTGTACTGCGGAGCGTCATTTTCGACCAGCTTGTTAAGCTCGGGAACCAAGTCCTTGTTTATTATGTATTTTTTGATTTCAAAGTCCTCTCTGATGTCTTTTGTAAGGTACTTTGAATCGATGAGGTTAAAGCCGTCCAAAAGCAGGAAAACTCCCTGTTGAAATTTCATAAGGTCGTTGGTGGGAATGTCTATTAGCTTTGCACTCGGGGAAAGCGACAGCGCACTCTCCTCATAGCGTTTGAATTCGCTTGCTATATCCCTGTTTTTAAGCTCGTCTATTATCTCTGCGGGGCTCTTGATTTCAAAAGATTTTCTCGTTTGGGCACGCTTTTTCAGATGTGCCGAAAACTCAATGTTTATAACATTTACATTATAGCCTTCAAGCCATTCGTTTGCCTGTTCGATGTCCGAAGAGCTGTTCTTGCCCGAGGCGTCCCTTACCGTGTAAATTATAAAATCCTCGTCCGCCGTGCTCCTGCCCTTTATCGCAAAAGAAAGCGAAACATAAAGGCTTTTTGTAAAGTCGAGGAACGGGCTCAAATCAAGATAGTGCTGTGCGAGAGCGGTCATATTGTACATTTTATATGCGTCCGTATCGCCGTAAAGCAGTTTGTAAACCTCGTAGAACCGTTCCTTTGCGACATACATATCGAAAAGCGAGCGGCCGTTGATATTCAAGGTTTTTTCGACCTCAAGCTCCTTGAGCTCAGCCGCCTTTTGCCGCAGCAGCGTGGGTATGAGTCTGCGCTCAAAGGCGTTTATCCTCTCGCCCCGATAAAAGACCTCGTTCCCCTGCAAAAACGGAACATACAGCTCCGTTTTGAAGTCGTCAAGGGTATTTATTTTAATTTCCGACACGCCGAAATTTATGTCGAGCGCGTCTTCGAGCCTCTCAATAAACTGAGAGCGCAGCGAGTCTTCTTTAAGCATAATTTTTACCTTATCCGATTTATGATTTGCATAATATTGTACCACATTGCACGCCGTTATTCAAATATATGATTTAAGGGCGATTTTGAGCGCAATTTTTTGTCAATTTTTCAAGAATTTCTTGTTTACATACTATTATAAAAGTGATAAAATATTTTTGTATGCGAATACAGTTAATAATTACCGTGTGCTCTTAAAGTACGGCGCTTTTTTGCGTTGCCTTTATAAGCCCTCGGTACACCCTTTTAAGGAGGAAATAAAAATGGCAGAAACCAAGGCTACCGTTGTCAGGTCTTCAAAGACTATGGACGGTAATACCGCAGCTGCTCACGTGTCTTATGCGTTCACGGAAGTAGCGGGTATTTATCCTATCACTCCCTCAAGCCCCATGGCAGACTATGTTGACCAGTGGTCGGCACAGGGACAGAAAAACATTTTCGGAACAACTGTCAAGGTTGCGGAAATGCAGTCGGAGGCAGGCGCTTCCGGTACGGTTCACGGCTCACTTGCAGCAGGCGCTCTCACAACCACATACACAGCGTCTCAGGGCCTTCTTCTTATGATTCCGAACATGTACAAAATCGCAGGCGAATTGCTTCCCGCAGTTTTCCATGTATCGGCTCGTTGCGTAGCTTCCCATGCGCTTAACATTTTCGGCGACCATTCGGATGTTTACGCTTGCCGTCAGACAGGCTTTGCAATGCTTGCAGAGACCAACTGTCAGGAGGTTATGGACCTTGCCGCTGTTGCTCATCTTTCGGCAATCAAGGGCAGAGTTCCGTTCATCAACTTCTTTGACGGATTCCGTACTTCTCACGAAATTCAGAAAATCAAGGTCTGGGATTACAAGGACCTTAAAGAAATGTGCGATATGGACGCAGTAGAAGCGTTCCGTAAGCGTGCTCTTAACCCCGAGAGGCCCGTTATGAGAGGCTCTCACGAAAACGGCGATATATTCTTCCAGCACAGAGAGGCTTGCAACAGCTATTATGAGGCTGTTCCGGGCATTGTTGAGGAATATATGAACAAGGTAAACGCAAAGCTCGGCACAGATTACAAGCTCTTCAACTACTACGGCGCACCCGACGCCGAGAGAGTTATCGTTGCCATGGGCTCTGTCTGCGATGTTGCGGAAGAAGTTATCGACTATCTTCTTGCAAAGGGCGAAAAGGTCGGTATCGTAAAGGTTCGTCTTTACAGACCTTTCTCAACAAAGGCTTTTGTTGACGCTATCCCCGCAACGGCTAAAAAGATTGCCGTTCTTGACAGAACCAAGGAGCCCGGTTCGATCGGCGAGCCCCTTTTCCTCGATGTTATCGCAGCTCTCAACGAGCAGGGCAGAGACGGCATTAAGGTTTGCGGCGGCAGATACGGTCTCGGTTCCAAGGACACGCCCCCCTCAAGCATTTTCGCAGTATATGAACACCTCAATGCCGAAACTCCCTCAAGAGCATTCACAATCGGCATCAACGATGATGTTACTCATCTTTCACTTGAGGAGAAACCCGCTCCCATCACCGCTCCCGAGGGCACAATCGAGTGCAAGTTCTGGGGTCTCGGCGGCGACGGTACAGTCGGTGCAAACAAAGACTCAATCAAGATTATCGGCGACCACACCGATAAATATGTTCAGGCATACTTCCAGTATGACTCAAAGAAGACGGGCGGTATCACAATCTCCCACCTTCGTTTCGGCGACAAGCCCATAAAGAGCTCATACTACATAAACAAGGCTGACTTCGTTGCGTGCCACAACCCGTCTTACATCGAAAAGGGCTACAAGATGGTTCAGGATGTTAAGCCCGGCGGCGTATTCCTTATCAACTGCCAGTGGGACGAAGCAGAGCTTGCCGAAAAGCTCAACGCAGAGACAAAGCGTTACATTGCAAAGAACAACATCAAGCTTTACACCGTAAACGCTATCGACCTCGCACAGAAGATAGGCCTCGGCAAGAGAACAAATACGGTTCTTCAGTCGGCATTCTTCTCACTTTCAAAGGTTCTTCCCGAGGAAGAGGCTATCGGCTATATGAAGGAAAAAGCTCAGAAGTTCATGAAGAAGGGTAAAGAAATCGTTGAAATGAACGAAAAGGCTATTGACGCAGGCGCAACAGCTTATGTTCAGGTAAATGTACCCGCAGAGTGGGCTGACGCTGTTGACAACACAGAGGTTGTTAAGAGCGAGGGCAAGGAGAAGCTCGTTAAGATGGTTGACACCATCATGAAGCCCGTCGGCAAGATGGACGGCGACTCTCTCCCCGTTTCCGCATTTACCGATTATGTTGACGGTACATTCCAGCAGGGCGCTTCCGCTTACGAAAAGCGCGGCGTTGCGGTTATGGTACCCGAGTGGGACGGCACAACCTGTGCTCAGTGTAACAAGTGCGCATATGTTTGTCCCCACGCTACAATCCGTCCTTATGCTCTTGACGAGGCAGAGGCTGCAAACGCTCCCGCTTGCGCAACTCTCGTTGACAAGAAAGGTAAGGGCAAGGGCGTTTATAAATACACCATGGCAGTATCTCCGCTCGACTGTATGGGCTGCGGCGTCTGCATAGGCGTATGTCCGACAAATTCACTTAAAATGGTTTCAAGAGAGTCTCAGGACGAAAAACAGGCTGCATTTGACTATATGGTAGCAAATGTTTCCGTTAAGGAAGACCTTGCAAACAACACCGTTATGGGCAGCCAGTTCAAGACTCCGCTTCTTGAATTCTCAGGTTCTTGCGCAGGATGTGCCGAAACATCTTATGCAAGACTTATCACACAGCTCTTCGGCGACAGAATGTACATTTCAAACGCAACAGGCTGTTCGTCAATTTGGGGCGGTCCTGCAGCTACATCACCCTACACCGTAAACAAGGCAGGTCACGGACCCGCTTGGGCTAACTCCCTCTTTGAGGATAACGCAGAGCACGGCTACGGTATGTATCTCGGTCAGAACGCTATCCGCAACCGTCTTATCGAAAAGGTACAGCAGATTGCAGCTTCCGAGCAGGCTTCCGAGGAAGTAAAGGCCGCTTGCAACGAATATCTCGACACCGTAAACGACAGCGCTGCCAACGCAGCTGCTACGGACAAGCTCGTTGCGGCTCTTGAGACAATCGACAGCAGCAAGTGCGAAGCAACAAAGGATATTCTCGAAAACAAGGAATATCTCTCCAAGAAGTCCGTATGGATATTCGGCGGCGACGGCTGGGCATATGATATCGGTTTCGGCGGCGTTGACCATGTTCTCGCTTCGGGCGAAGATGTAAACATTATGGTATTCGATACCGAGGTTTACTCGAACACGGGCGGACAGGCTTCCAAGGCTTCCAACATCGGTCAGGTTGCACAGTTCGCTGCGGCAGGTAAGGCAGTTGCCAAGAAGAGCCTTGCAGAGATTGCAATGAGCTACGGCTATGTATATGTTGCACAGATTGCTATGGGCGCAGACCAGAACCAGACAATCAAGGCTCTTACGGAAGCGGAAGCTTACCACGGTCCGTCAATCGTTATTGCATACGCTCCCTGCGAAATGCACTCGATTAAGGGCGGTATGACAAACTGTCAGGCTGAAATGAAGAAGGCTGTTGACTGCGGTTACTGGAATATGTTCCGTTACAACCCCGCACTCAAGGCAGAGGGCAAGAACCCCTTCACAATCGACTCCAAGGAGGGCGCAACAAGCTACCGCGACTTCATCATGAACGAAGCTCGTTATTCATCGCTTACACGCTCATTCCCCGAAAGAGCAGAACAGCTCTTCACAAAGGCTGAGGAGAACGCTAAGGCAAGATATGACCATCTTCTTCGCCTTAAAGACCTCTACGCTCCCAAAGAAGACTGATTGACACAAGTCAATAAATAACAAATCCCTACCAAGGAAAAATCTTTGGTAGGGATTTTCTTATATGTCGCTCTTTGTGTTATTACATTTTTTGCAAAGCATTTGTAAATTATCCGGCGTTGTATGCCCTCCTTGCGACCACGCAATTATATGGTCGCCCTCCATCTCGCCGATTTCAAAGTGCTTGCGGCATTTAACGCAGATACCGTTTTGTTTTATGTATTGAGCCTGTTTTTGTTTATCGGTAAAAGACCGTATATTAAGCTTGCGTTCATCTCCCGTGAGGACATAATTGAATATTCCCGTTTTATTCGTTACATCATCGTCAATCATTAAGTCTTTAATTCTTTTATCTAAAGAGTTTGTATCAATTACTTTATCCTTGAACCTGTCATACAATTCGCCCCAATTCACCGAAGTCATTTGCTTATACTTAGTAACAAAGGTCATTGATACCCAATCAATAACACTTCTGTAATACTGCTTTAATTCGTTAGCGTTTGGGTCGTGTTGGTGTTTTGCCATATAGTTTTCAATTTCCCCGTCGCTTATCCACTTCAGTGCAAGTTCAAGCAAAGCCTGTCTGTTCGCCTCGCCCTTAACATAGCCGTCGCCGATTTTAGCCGCTATACACCCGTTTTTTGAAAAATATCTTTTTGCGTCCGTCAACCATTCGCCGGTATAAACGGCATTTCTCATTTCTTGGTCGGTTAATTTCAATCCGGCTATATTTATGACCTTAAACCAATCCAATATTTCGCTTTCAGTACCCTCGCACTGATAAACCAAAAGCTTGTAATCCAAAAACTCCTGTCTCTTATCACTTGTCAAGTTCCAAAATCCCTTTTGTTCAAAAGAAAAATCCCCGTCGACATAACTGCAAATTGACAGTGTTCTCTGCTGTCCGTCAAGCATCTCAAATGTTCCGTCAGACTTTTTTACCCAATACATAACATTCAACGGGAATCCATGAAAAACAGAGTTGATAACAGCCTTTTGCTCCCTTTCTCCATATACAAATTCCCTTTGATACTTTGGGCGAATGTTAAGTTTGCCGCCGTAGCCGTAAACGCCCTCGTCCTGATTGTTCTCGTAACCGTCCACCAAATCACGAATTTGTATTTCTTTTAATTCTATATTCATACTTTCCTCCTTATAATTACTCGTGCATATTTAGGTGTTCCGTTTATTTTAGTTAGATATGTACCTTTAGTTTCCGGTGTCGGTCCGGTTAACATACTATATCTTCCAATGCCGTCAATAATTTCAAACTGTTCGGGATTATACTTATCCAAAAAAGTTATCGGCACACCCATAGGTTCATAATAATCTTCAGGAATGTCTGCTGTCTTATCAATATTTATTGCATCATAATTATCGTATTTTGGATAGTCTTTAGAATTGTATTTCTTATACAGTTCCAAATCTTCATGTCGCTCTTTATAATCAAGATTAGTAAACCACCGAACACCTTTCACTCTAATAAACTTATTACCTTTTTCGTCAACTCTACTCCCCGCCGCATTTAACGGATAATTGTTCGGCACACGAAATTCCCTATCTCCCGAATGTATAGAGGCACCCAACCAAAGTTTTTTATGTTTTATCAATGTAAAAATTTCTTTATATGAAATTGCATTAACATTTCCTATTATTAAATATTTCTTTTTATATTCCTCAAGCAAATTTACATATTCTCTAAACAATGAAAAGGGCGGATTTGTAACAACCATGTCGACTTCTTGTAAAATATCTACGCACTCTTTGCTTCTGAAATCTCCGTTTTCCTTTAACATAGTAAGAACATTTTTCTTATTCTTAATCAAATATTCTACATCAGATAAATCGACTGTCCCGTCTCCGTTGTAATCGTCAACTTCTGTTATTTCAATTTTATATGCCTTTTTATCCTCTTTATTGTCAACCGTTCCGACATCAAAAAGGCTAATCTGTTCACTTTGTATAGGCGACCCGTCATAGCAGGTTGCAATAAGCTTTTTCAGTCCCAACCAATTAAAATTCAATGCGAAGTATTTGAAAAAATTACTTTCAAATGGGTCATCGCAGTTGCAAAACACCGTTTTCCCTCTGAATTGTTTTTTATAATACTTTAATTCACATTCAATATCATACAGTTGAGTATAAAACTCATCCTTTTTTGCTTTATTGGCATTTCGCAAATCTCCGTTACCTGCCATAGCGCACCCCACCCATTATAATAACAATGTTTCTTCGATTATACTATTTTAATTAGTATAAATCAAGAATAATAGGTAATTTAGTTAGTAATATTAGTAATTAAATTAGTGTATCCTATTATAGTGAGGTGTAATATGAACGCAGAATTTATACAAAACAGAATTTCAATGCTCTTAAAAGAGAGAAATATGTCTGAATATGAGTTGAGTATGAACTTAGCCAAGAGCAAGGGATATATTCAATCCATCACATCCGGCAGAGCATTGCCGTCTATGCAATTATTTTTGAATATTTGCGACAGCTTCAATATTACCCCCGCCAAATTTTTTGACGAAGATAAAACAGCCTCTTTGGAATATTTGGAATTGTGCAATAATATAAAAGACTTGTCCTCTGCCGACATCAAAATGCTGAATGATTTTGCCAAAAGGCTAAAAGGTTCCGATTGATTTAATTCAACAAACAATAGAAAACCTGTCGAAGAAAATCCTCTTCGGCAGGTTTTTTGTTGACATTTTTTGGAAATGCTAATATTATAGCATTATAAGGAGGGTGTTTATGGCAGAAATAATTATTTACTCCATAGCGGTTTTATTGGAATTTGTGTTTGTTCCCCTGTTTTTGAAATACTCGTGGCCGCAAAGGACTTTCAAATCCTTGCAGATGAAAATGGTTTGCTCGGCGCTGTTCATAATCTGCGCGGTGTGCTGTATCAGCTATTCGGGCAATCATTCAATGTATATGAAGCTGTTGTTGAGCGGCTTGATATTCGGCGTGTTGGGCGACCTTTTAATCCACTTAATTGCGCCCGTTTTTGTAAACATACTCGGCGGCGTGTCGTTTTTCTTCGGACATGTCCTGTTCATTATCGCATTTTCGCAGGCAAGCCCCGATTTCAATGTGTTCAGCGTGCAGACATTCATAATAGTCGCGATAATACTTATACCTGCGTGCATATTCGCAAAATTGAGGAAATTAAAGCTCGGCAAGCTGGCGTTCCCCGTTTTCCTGTATGCGGCGGCGATAACCCTTATGCTCGTTACCGCCCTGCGGCTCGGCATACATCTTTGCTCGCAGCCGTCGGCTAATGTACCCGCGATAGTTATCACGCTGATGATCGGCGCACTGTGCTTTGTTCTTTCCGACTCGTCGCTTGCGGTGTTTATGTTCGGCGGAGAGAATAAAAGCAAGCCGCTTAAAATCTTCTATATCGTAACCTACTATCTCGCACAGGTTCTCCTTGCGACAAGCCTTTTGTTCATTAAATAATGGTATGAAAAAGAAAATTACGGTAATTCTTGTTTCGGCGGTCATTGTTATCGCAATCGTTTCGGTTGTTTTGTCACTTCCGAAAAAGCCTTATAAAGACCTGACTGCGGACAGCATTGTTTCCGCCCGTGTAACATTTAAGCCCGACGGAACCGAGGTTCCGATAACCGACACAGATGCCTTTGCACAGGTTATTTCGTCGCTTGAAACGCACGGAAAATATCGGGAATACGGCAATCTTAGCGGTCAAATTGTGACATTTGAAGCGCAGCTTACGGACGGAGAATCAATTTCCGTGTCCGTGCTTTCGCCCTATGTGTCAATCAACGGCACGGGGTATAAGGTGTCGGACGGTCAGTGCGAGGAGCTTTCGGAGTACGCCTGCTCGTTGGTGGGGAATTAAATTGTATTTTGATAAATAAGGCAAATACCGGCTCCCTCTGACGGGAAATTCAGTTGCACACCCGTAGGGACAGCCCTTGCGGCTGTCCGATATAGGCTCCCTTGTGTAAAGGGAGCTGTCGTCATTTATGACGACTGAGGGATTGTTATAAAATCATATAAAAACAATCTTACAATCCCTCCGAGTTGCCTCACGGCAACCCACCTCCCTTTACACAAGGGAGGCTTAGTCCTGTCCGCATTTCATATCAAATTTGGTTAGTGCTTCCGCCCCCTCGGAGATGGGGCGGAATTTCTCGGGTAATTGCATACAAAAAAGCGTATCTTCCGATACGCTTTTATTTTTTTATATTCAATTACAGCACATATTCCTCAACCGCTCTTGCAAGGCCGTCGTCCGCATTGGTTGCGGCTTGGTAATTTGTGATTTTCTTTATCTCGTCAATCGCATTGCCCATTGCAAAGGAATATTTTGCAAATTTCAGCATTTCGTAATCGTTCATTGCGTCGCCGAACGCCATAACCTCGTCTGCGGTAACGCCGATTTCTTTACAGAAGCCGTCAAGCGCCGTGCCCTTGTTGACATTCGGTGCGGTTACCTCGATTTCATCGGGAAGTGAAGAAGTGATATAGAGATTTCTCTTTTCAAATTCCGAAACGAAATACTTTTTGTATTCGTCGTTCACATTGTACAGCGCGATTATCTCCGCACACTCGCCTCGCAGTTCTTCGGAAAGCTTGTCCGCCGCAACGGAAAGCCGTGTAAACTCGTCAAGAAATTCCTGCGGAAGCCCGTGATTTATATAATAACCCATCTTATCGTTCTGCAAGAATATTTTGCCGTCAACAAAGAGATTGTAATAAATCGGAAAAGCGTCGAGCATATTGAGGATTTCCTCGGTGTGCTGTGCCGAAATGCAGTTTTTGTATATATCCCTTTTTGCGTTTCGGTCAAACACGGCGGCGCCGTTTGAGTAAATCACATAATCCGCAAACGGTATTTGCGAGGTTACATTGTCCGTAAAAGTAAGGGTTCTGCCCGTTGCGATTGCAACCTTGACGCCCTTGTCGTGAGCCGCTTTGAGAGCCGCCTTTGTATGCTCGGTTACAGTCTGATGGTCGGGCGCCATAAGCGTACCGTCAAGGTCGGTTACTATGAGTTTTATTGCCATTTTATTCTCCGATTATAATTTTAAGCCGAAATAATTTTTTGCGTTGTTAAAGGAAATATCCTCAACGACCTGCGATAAGAACTTTATGTCCTCGGGATATTTGCCCTCTTCCACCCAGTCGCCGATAAGCTCGCAGAGTATTCTTCTGAAATATTCGTGTCTGGGATAGGACAAAAAGCTTCTTGAGTCGGTTATCATTCCGACAAACTTTGAAAGCACGCCGAGGTTTGCAAGGTCTGTCATCTGACGGCGCATACCGTCGTGATTGTCGTTGAACCACCAAGCCGAGCCAAACTGAATTTTTGAAGCCGCTTCGTCGGTCTGGAAGTTGCCGAGCATTGTGCCCAGCACGACATTATCCTTGGGATTGAGCGTAAAGAGAACGGTTTTCGGAAGCTTACCGAGCTTTGCGAGAGAGTCGAGGAAGCGTGAAAGTCCGACCGCTATTTCCCTGTCGTCAACCGAGTCGAAGCCTGTATCGGCACCGAGCTTTTGGAACATTTTTGTGTTGTTGTTACGGAGTGCGCCGATATGCAGCTCCATTACCCAGCCTTTTTCGGCATAATTTTCGCCGAGGAAGCCGAGAAGCGCCGATTTATACTTGTCAAGCTCAAGGTCGGAAAGCGGTTTTCCGTCAACGCCTTTTTTGAATATCTGCTCAAGCTCACGGGAGTTTGACGCCGCATACGGAACATAGTTGAGCGCATGGTCGGAAGCACGGCAGCCCATTTTGTCAAAGAATTCAATTCTTTCGGCAAGGACCGTTTTAAGCTCCGCAAAAGATGTGATTTCCCTGCCCGCCGTTTTTTCCATTGCCGCAAGCCACGGAATGAAATCCGCCTTTTCAATGCCGAGCGCCTTGTCGGGACGGAATGCGGGCAATATCTTGCACTTGAACGACTTGTCCTTTTTAAGCTTTTCATGATATTCAAGCGTGTCAGCAGGGTCGTCGGTCGTGCAGACGCAGGCAACATTTGATTTTTCAATCAGTTCACGGGGAGTAAAACCGCCCGCCTTGATTTTTTCGTTGCATCTTCTCCAAATGTCCTCCGCAGTAGCGGGCGAGAGCGTTTCGTAAATGCCGAAATAGCGCTGCAATTCAAGATGAGTCCAGTGATAAAGCGGATTGCCGATAAGATACGGCATAACCTCCGCCCATTTCATAAACTTGTCGTGTCCCGACTTTCTGCCGGTTATATATTCCTCGGATATACCGTAGGAACGCATTGCACGCCATTTATAGTGGTCACCGCCGAGCCAAAGCTCCGCAATGTCCTTGGGCGTGTTGTTCTCGTAAATCTCTTTCGGGGAAAGGTGGCAGTGCCAGTCGAAAATCGGTGTTTTTTCCGCACCCTTTTTATATATTTCCTTTGCTGTTTTTGTGGTAAGCAAGAAATCCTTGTCCATAAATTTTTTCATTTTTCTTTCCCCTTTGCATTATAATTTCTACAAGATATTTTATCACAGTTGAATAAAAGTGTAAACAATAAATGCCGTGGAAAATCGCCACGGCATTAAAGGTATTTTTGTATATTATTTATTAAGCTCTTTTACTCTTTTCACCTGCATAAGGACATTTGCGCTTGCGGGTCCGCCGAGAGAGGTTCTGCCGTTTACGCACTTGTCAAGGTTTATTGCGTCATACACGCCCTCGTCAAAGTCCTCGCAGATGTTTTTATACTCTTCAAGCGGAAGCGTTTCAAGGGTAAGACCTTTCTTTATGCAAAGCGCAACAAGCTCGCCCGTAGCCTTGTATGCGTCCCTGAACGGTATGCCCTTTGAAACAAGATAATCGGCACAGTCCGTAGCGTTGATAAAGCCGCCTGCCGCCGCTTTCCTCATATTCTCCGGTATGGCGGTCATGGTGTCAAGCATCGGGATAAAGGTTGTAAGGCACATTTTAACGGTGTCAAATGCGTCAAAGATTGCCTCCTTGTCCTCCTGCATATCCTTATTATATGCAAGCGGCAAGCCTTTCATCATTGTAAGAAGCGTCATAAGGTCGCCGAACACCCTGCCCGACTTACCCCTGATAAGCTCCGTTATGTCGGGGTTCTTTTTCTGCGGCATAATCGACGAGCCTGTCGAAAAGGCGTCGTCAAGCTCAACAAACTTGAACTCCCACGAGCACCAAAGAATTATCTCCTCGGAAAATCTCGAAAGATGAACCATAAGTATCGAAAGCGCAGACGCAAGCTCCATACAGAAATCCCTGTCGGAAACGCCGTCAAGCGAATTTTGCATTGCCCCGTCAAAACCGAGAGCCTTTGCGGTCATTTCACGGTCTGTGTTGTAGGTCGTGCCCGCAAGAGCGCACGAGCCGAGCGGAGAATAATTCATTCTCGCCTTTGCGTCGGAAAGCCTTTGCTTATCACGCAGAAGCATTTCCGCATAAGCCATAAGATGATGTCCGAAAGTTATCGGCTGCGCCCTCTGCATATGCGTATATCCGGGCATAACCGCATCGCTGTACTGCTCCGCCTTTTTCAAAAGCACATCGATAAGCTCGGTAATAAGCGAGTAAACGCTGTCGCACTCGTTGCGCAGATAAAGCCTTATGTCAAGAGCCACCTGGTCGTTACGGCTTCTTGCGGTGTGAAGTCTCTTTCCCGCCTGACCGATACGCTGCGTCAATTCCCCCTCGATAAAGGTGTGAATATCCTCCGCATTGGGGTCGATAAGAAGCTCGCCCGACTCAATTTCGGATTTTATCCGATTCAATCCCGTAACGATTTTTTCCAAATCCTCACAGGAAATAATCGACTGCGCCGCAAGCATTGTTGCGTGTGCGATACTTCCGTCAATATCCTCTTTATACATACGGCTGTCAAAGGAAATCGACGAATTGAAATCGTTTGTCTTTTTATCGACTTCTTTTGAAAAGCGTCCTGCCCAAAGTTTCAAAAAATCACCATAGCCTTTCAGGCAACAAATATTTTATTAAAAATCACCGTTTTAACCTGCGTTGCCTGAACAGGCGTGATGGTGATTTCTGCCATCTCAAAATTTTGCCAAAGGCAAATTTTGAGGGCAATATAATTATGACAGCGTGATTTTTCACGCTGTTTTCCTGTAATATACATATTGCGACAGAGAGTATTAACCCTCTGCCGCTTGAAATATTTTGTGTTTAATTATTTGTTTTCACGCTTAGCGTCAAGCAAAGCCTTGACCTTTATCGGGAGACCGAAGAGGTTGATAAAGCCTGCCGAGTCCTTCTGGTCGTAAGCGCCGCCGTCGTCGCCGAACGAAGCAACATTCTCGTCGTAAAGTGTGTAGGGAGAGGTAACGCCCGCGTTGATTACATTGCCCTTGTAGAGCTTGAGCTTAACATCGCCCGTAACCGTTTCCTGTGTCTTGTCAACAAAAGCCGAAAGAGCTTCACGCAAAGGTGTGAACCACTTGCCGTTATATACAAGCTCGCCGAATTCCTTGGCAACAAGAGCTTTGTAGTGAGCGGTATCACGGTCAAGAGTAATCATTTCAAGGAGCTCGTGAGCCTTGTAAAGGATAGTTCCGCCGGGAGTTTCATATACGCCCCTCGACTTCATACCTACAAGACGGTTCTCAACAATATCAAGAAGTCCTATACCGTTTGCACCGCCGATTTCATTGAGCTTTTCAACGATTTCGAGCGCGCCCATATCCTTGCCGTCGATTGCGGTCGGAACGCCCTTTTCAAAGTGGATTGTAACATATGTGGGGACATCGGGAGCTTTTTCGGGCGATACGCCGAGCTCAAGGAAGCCGTCCTTGTTGTAAAGCGGCTCGTTTGCCGGGTCCTCAAGGTCAAGTCCCTCGTGAGAGAGATGCCATACATTCTTATCCTTTGAATAGTTTGTTTCACGGTTGATTTTAAGCGGAATGTTGTGAGCCTCGGCATAGTCGATTTCCTCGTCACGGGACTTTATGTTCCACTCACGCCAGGGAGCGATAATCTCCATCTCGGGAGCAAGAGCCTTCAGCGAAAGCTCGAAACGAACCTGGTCGTTGCCCTTACCGGTACAGCCGTGG
This sequence comes from uncultured Eubacteriales bacterium, assembly GCA_902491475.1. Taxonomy (GTDB): domain Bacteria; phylum Bacillota; class Clostridia; order Oscillospirales; family Acutalibacteraceae; genus Fimenecus. The sequence goes on along the minus strand of CABUHY010000011.1, from coordinate 4,149 downwards.
CAGATTGCGTCAGCGCCCTCTTTCTTGGCAATTTCAGCAAGTCCTTTTGCGATGCAGGGACGAGCATGCGAGGTGCCGAGAAGATATTCCTCATATTCTGCGCCCGCTTTAAGGCAGGGCCAAATGTAATTTTCAATATAATCCTTTTTCAAATCGAGCACATAGAGCTTTGAAGCGCCTGTTTTAAGAGCCTTTTCCTCAAGTCCGTCAAGCTCCGTTCCCTGGCCGACATCTCCGGAAACAGCGATAACCTCACAGTTATTGTAATTTTCCTTGAGCCACGGGATAATGATTGATGTATCAAGTCCGCCCGAATAGGCAAGAACCACTTTTTTAATATCCTTCTTGTTCATTTCAGTTACCTCCGAATGAAGTTTTCTTTTCTTTACATAGAGATTATACACCGTTTCGGCATAAAATCAAGTGTTTTTTGCATTTTATTCATAAAAAATGCATATTTGTGTATATCGATAGAATAAATATGCAGATTTTGACCGTTTTTATGCATATTTTCCTTGCAGAATCAAATCAAACAAATTAACTGTAAAATTAAACCCGCTTTAGTCATTTCGACAAATTACTGTGATTTTCTCCGTAATTATAGTAAAGTTTCAACCGCACAACTTGTGCACTATCCACAAAGTTTTGTTATCTTTCAAAATTGTATTGATATTTACAAATATTTCCTTTATAGTTGTATCAGGATAAAAAATATTTTGTGAAAGAAAGAGTGTGTCCGATGTACAGCTCAATTTATTAAAAAACATATTAAATGCTTAAAGGAAAAAAGAAATGAAAAAAAGAATTGCGATCACTGTTTTTGCAGTGTTCATACTGATTGCGGGAATTTCTGCGGGAATACACTTCGGCAGGCAGTATAACGGCAAGGATATTTCGGTCTATGTCTCTGCTCCGTCATCGGTTGCGGACGGCTCGAGCTACATTTACGGCATTATGTTCGGCGGAATGCCCGACAATCTCTCAAAGAAAAAGCAAGCTGAGCTTGACGGTGTAATTCACGACCTCGACAGCTTCTATGACTCTTTCAGAAGCGAACAGGAAAAGCCGTATTATGTCGAAGCATTGTACGAAAACACCGACGACGGTAAAACTCTGATAACCTTTAAGGGGCAAATTACCGACAGCGATTCGGGAGAGCTTAAAGACTTTGAAAAGGTTTTTTCTTACGATTTTATAATAACCGAAAATATAGGCTCGAATACAAAGCGTGATTCTCTTAAATATTTCAAATAAGTTCTTAGGAGGGTGTGCAATAATGAATAAGAAAAAGAAAATATTGACTGCCGTTATTTCCGTATGCTTTATTTTTGTTGCAATATTTGTTATTGACCTTTTGATTCCGGCAAAGTGGGAAACAAAAGAAATAACGGCTGTTTCAAGGGCTGCGGACAACGGCGGACTTGAATATTTCCCGGCATACAGTTATTATAAAAATCCCAAGCTTACCGATATTATAAACAGAGCTCAATATCACGATATAATGAAAATGAATACAGAGCTTTCCGAAATTTCCGCAGAATTTCTTCACACTGTCGGAGTTGATAAGCCGATTTCATTTAATATTATTTCAAAGGACAGGACATTTTGAATACACTATATCCGATGACACCGGTCATACCGCATGGTTAGTCAGTGTAAATGACGGTTATTTGAAAAGCCATTCGGTATCCGTAGAGAAAGATTATACTGCGTGAAAAATCAAAAGGGGTATCTTATGAAAAAGAAGAAAACCGCATTGATTTTATGTGCCGTTGCGGTTCAGGCGGTTCTGCTCGTGTTCTGGGCTATGCTCGCCGTTGAAACCGTTTGTCCGATATACAGGCTTTCCGAGTCAACCGCAATCGTAGGAAGCGGCGTTACCGTAAATGCACCCGTCAGAGTTGAAACGGTTATGACCTGTTCCGCAAAAAAGGCGAACAATCAAAATTTCACCAAGGCAAACACGCCAATTCTCACTTCGTTCGTCAACAGTTACAATCTCACAAAAGCACCCGATTACACCGTTCTTGAAAAGAGCAAGAATTCATATGTCTATGAGCTTTCGTCAAGTGAGACGGGCGAAAAGTGGACCGTAACCTGCACGATAGGCGAAGAAAACGCATTTGACATTTCCGTTTCGGGGGGTGCAAAGAGATGAAAAAGGCCATAATCACACTCACGGCAATTTTTGCCCTGCAAATTATTCTTTTATGCTGTCTCGGAGCGCCTGCAAAGGAAATTGTTAAATGGTCGCAAAATGAGTACGGCGATTATAGCGATTATGTGATAAGCTCCTGCCGTTACGGTGACCGTTCATTGTTGGAAATAAACAATGCCATTGACAATTACACGGAGTCTCAAAAAGAAAAATATACAGAAAGCACGGACGGCTACGAGATGATTCGTGTTACGGCAACAAGGGTTATTAAAGACGACGCCGACACCGCAATCATAGAATACAATACCGAGCGTTACACTTACAAATCGGAGGAAAGCGGCAAAATTATCGGCTACTCGCTTCTTGAGACTGCTCGGCTGACAATTGACGGCACGGGAAACGAATTAAAGCTCGACTTCTCCCCCGTTGAGAAAACAGACTGTGCCGCTCACGAATTTTTATTGACAAAGTAAACATCTTCTCCCCTTTGGCGGTGCGTCGGAAACGGCGTGCCGCTTTATTTCGGGCAAAAAAATACGGCGTTCAAACCGAACGCCGTAAAATTTGATTTAATAAATCAGTCAGCTGTGTAGGGAAGAAGAGCGATAGCTCTTGCTCTCTTGATAGCTGTTGTGAGTTCTCTCTGATGATAAGCGCATGTGCCTGTTACTCTTCTGGGGAGAATCTTTGCTCTCTCTGAAGTGAAACGACGGAGCTTTGCTGCGTCTTTGTAATCAATCTTATCAACCTTTTCTACACAGAAAGCACAAACTTTTTTGCGTTTTCTGTTCATGGGACGAGAATTTTTATTTTCAGCCATTGTTATATCCTCCTGTAAAATTCAATTAAACCGATGTTCAGAACGGAAGTCCGTCATCATCGTCTGCCGCCGAACCGAAGCCGAAATCGTCCTCCGCAGCTGTGGGAGTCGAGAAGTTTGCGGTGTTGCCTGCCTGATATGACGGAGCGTTTGCAGCCGGAGCCTCAAAGCGGTTCTGACCTGCGTCCGATGACTTTGAGCCACAGAACGAAACATTGTCCGCAACAATTTCAACAGCGGTTCTCTTAGCGCCCGTCTTATCCTCATAAGAACGGGTCTGGATTGAGCCTTGTACGGCTATCATTGAGCCTTTGTGGAAATAACGAGTTACAAAATCAGCGGTCTGACGCCATGCAACAACATTGATGAAATCAGCCTGTCTCTCCTCGCCCTGTCTGACATAATTTCTGTCAACAGCGACGCAGAAAGATGTAACCGAAACACCGTTTGCCGTTGTACGCAACTCGGGGTCTGCTACAAGCCTACCCATTATAACTGCACAGTTAATCATTTCCTTTTCCTCCGATTACTTCTTTACTACGATTGAACGGAGAACGCCGTCTGTGATTCCTGCAACACGCTGGAACTCAGCCGGGAAAGCGGGCTCACACTCGATGTTGAAGAGTACATAGTAGCCTTCAGCCTCATCATTGATAAGGTAAGCAAGCTTTCTCTTGCCCCACTCGTCAACGCTTTCAAGAGTGCCGTTTTTCTCAATCAATGCCTTGAATTTTTCAACAAGGGTCTGTACATCCTCATCGGTCTTGTTGTTTACCGAAAGAACTACGATTGCTTCATACTTTGTCATTCTTTTGCACCTCCTTATGGACTCTGCCCTCACATTTTGAATTTTGAGGGAAGGAGCCGAAAACATAAAAACATTTTCAGCGAGTTATTATTATATCAGCAAGAGCAACATAAGTCAAGATTTTTTTGCGGAACAGATGAACATAGCAAATGACAGCACCGTAGGGACAGCCCTTGCGGGTGTCGGAAAACGCAGCGTAGGGCGGGGGCTTGCTCCCGCCGAAAAAATTTGCATATTTATAATAACTTTCGGCTTATAACAAATTGAAAATTTAGTACAAACATAGGCTCCCTCTGACGAGGGAGCTGCAGCCTGTCGAAAAACGCCGGTCAAGCAAGAGCGCAGACCGGTGTTTTAGCATTA
>CABUHY010000010.1 GCA_902491475.1 uncultured Eubacteriales bacterium | reverse complement strand
CTCAAAATTTTGCCAATGGCAAATTTTGAGGGCATTATAATTATGAATAGTGTGATTTCACACTATTCCCATAGCCTTTCAGGCAACAAATAATTCATTAAAAATCACCGATTTAACCTGCGTTGCCTGAACAGGCGTGATGGTGATTTCTGCCGGCTCAAAATTTTGCCAATGGCAAATTTTGAGGGCAATATAATTATGAATAGTGCGATTTCACACTATTCTCCGAAATATCAGCAAATTTCGATTTTGTTTTCCGATTTGACGATTTCGCCGATTACATATGCGTCCTCGCCGTTTGCTTTGAGCACTTCAAGAGCCTTGTCGGCGTCCGAAGATGAAACCACAATGCTCATACCGACGCCCATATTGAAGGTGTTGAACATATCTCTTTCGGAAATGTTGCCCGTTTTTGCGAGAAGCTCGAAAATCGGAAGCACACGAACCTTGATTCGGTCGATTTTTGCGCAAAGTCCGTCGGGTATGCTTCTCGGAATGTTTTCATAGAAGCCGCCGCCAGTGATATGTGAAATACCCTTAACCTTTACCTCTTCGAGAAGAGCGAGTACGGGCTTTACATAAATCTTTGTGGGTGTGAGGAGAGTTTCGCCTATCGACTTGCCGCCGAGCTCCGAAACGGGAGATTTTATGTCTGCGTTTTCAACATCAAACACCTTTCTTACAAGCGAAAAGCCGTTTGAATGAACGCCGCTTGACGGAAGAGCTATGATAACATCGCCCTCGCACATTGTCTTATTGTCTATGATTTTGTCCTTGTCGACAACGCCCGTGCAATAACCTGCAAGGTCGTATTCGTCAACGGGATAAAAGCCGGGCATCTCCGCAGTCTCGCCGCCTATGAGCGCCGCACCCGACTGAACGCAGCCGTCGCATACACCCTTTACTATATCGGCAATCTTTTCGGGAACATTCTTTCCGCAAGCGATATAGTCAAGGAAAAAAAGCGGTTTTGCGCCGCAGCAGATAATGTCGTTTACGCACATTGCAACGCAGTCAATGCCTACCGTGTCATGCTTGTCCATAAGGAAAGCAAGCTTTAACTTTGTGCCTACGCCGTCCGTTCCGCTTACAAGTACGGGCTTTGTAATTCCCGTAAGGTCAAGCTCAAACAGACCGCCGAAGCCGCCGACATCAGAGCAAACACCCGAGGTCATTGTGGTGGCAATATGCTTCTTCATAAGCTCGACAGCCTTATATCCTGCCGTAATATCAACGCCTGCAGCTGCATAAACATCAGATCTTGAATTGTTATTCATAAGTTTATTCCTTTCCGTTCCAACAGTATGTGCACAGCTCGTCCGCATCAAGTCCTATTGCCTCGATTATACCCTCAAGGCTCTGGAATTCAAGCGAGGCGAGATGAAGCTTTTCACAGATATTCTTTCTTAAAGCCTTGCCTCTTTCGGTTTCTGCGTCCGAATATTCGTCCATATGTGCAAAGCCCTCTTCTCCCTCAAGCTCCATAATAACACGCCTTGCGATAAGCTCCATTTCGCTTGTCGCTCTCGAGAAGTTGAGGTATTTGCAGCCGTACATAATCGGCGGGCACGCAGAACGCATATGTACCGATTTTGCGCCGCTCTCATAGAGGAAATCAACCGTCTCTTTAAGCTGAGTTCCCCTGACTATCGAATCGTCGACAAAGAGAAGATTTTTACCCTCAATAAGCTCTTTAACGGGTATCTGCTTCATCTTTGCTATCTTGTTTCGCTCCGACTGATTTGTCGGCATAAAGCTTCTTGACCAGGTGGGGGTGTATTTGATAAACGCCCTTGCAAACGGGATACCGCTCTCATTTGAGTAGCCGATTGCGTGAGGTGTGCCCGAGTCGGGAACGCCGCCGACATAATCGACGCCCTCGCAAACACCCGTTTTCATATCGGTCTTTGCCATAATTCTGCCGTTGTCATAGCGCATTTTCTCGACATTTACACCCTCATAGGTAGAGGTCGGATAGCCGTAATAGCTCCAGAGGAAAGCGCATATTTTTTTCTTTTTGCCCGGAGCTTTAAGCTGCGTAATGCCGTCTGTCGTAATTTCAACGATTTCGGCAGGTCCGAGCTCCTTTTCAAAGTCATATCCGAGCTTTTCGTAGGCATAGCTTTCAAAGGAAACGGCATAACCCGTTTCGCTCTTGCCTATCTGTACGGGAAGCCTGCCCATTTTATCTCTTGCGGCAATTATCGAACCCGTTTCGGTAAGCATAATTACCGTTGCCGTGCCGTCGATAACCTCCTGTGCGAACTCAATTCCGTCCTTAAAATTGTCTTTAAGACTTATAAGCGAAGCCACAAGCTCGTTTGAGTTTACCTTGCCGCCCGTCATTGCGTCAAAATGACCGCAGTCGGTAATAAGATACTTGTCGATAAGCTCGTCCGCATTGTTGATTATTCCGACCGTACAAATTGCAAATGTGCCGAGCTTTGAACGGATAAGCAACGGCTGCGGGTCGGTGTCGCTGATACAGCCTATTGCCGATGTGCCGTGCATTTCGTCAAAAATGTGCTCGAACTTTGTACGGAACGGAGCGTTTTCAATGTTATGTATTTTTCTCTGTAATCCGATTTCTTTGTCGTAAGCGGCAAGACCGCCTCTGCGGGTACCGAGGTGGGAGTGATAGTCGACGCCGAAAAACACATCAAGCAGGCACTCTTCCTTTGATACTACGCCAAAAAATCCACCCATAGTTTATCCTCCGAGACTTATTCGCCGAATACTCTGTGCATCATTTCCTTGTATGCGTCCTCAACGCCGCCCATATCTCTGCGGAAACGGTCCTTGTCGAGTTTTTCGTTTGTCTCTGCGTCCCAGAAGCGGCAGGTGTCGGGAGAAATTTCGTCCGCAAGAACGATTGTGCCGTCGGAGAGCTTACCGAACTCAAGCTTGAAGTCAACAAGCTTTACGCCGAGTCCCTTGAAATACTCCTTGAGAACATCGTTTACCTTGAACGCCATAGCCTTGATTGTCTCGATTTCCTCTCTTGTGGCAACGCCGAGAGCGATTGCGTGGTAAGCGTTCATAAGCGGGTCATGGAGGTCGTCGTTCTTATATGAAAATTCGATTGTCGGCTCTGCGAAAACGATGCCCTCTTCAACACCGAAGCGCTTTGCGAAAGAGCCTGCGGAAATGTTTCTGATGATAACCTCGAGCGGAACGATGGAAACCTTTTTAACAACCGTTTCGTTGTCATTGAGCTCCTCGACAAAGTGAGTTTTTACGCCGTTCTTTTCAAGAATCTGCATAAGATAGTTTGACATACGGTTATTTATGGCACCCTTGCCTACGATAGTGCCTTTTTTGAGTCCGTCAAGAGCTGTTGCGTCGTCTTTATATGAAACTATGACCTTTTCGGGGTCCTCCGTAGCGAAAACCTTTTTTGCTTTTCCCTCATAGAGCTGAACTGTTTTTTCCATTGTTAAAATCTCCTTAAATATATAAATTTAATTATTTGCTCAATTCTTTGCAGATTTTTTCGTCCTTTTCAAGAACCTTTTTCCTGTTTTCCTCTCTCATCGAAACAAGCTTTGCGTCAAGCTCACTATCGGAAAGGGCAAGTATCTGCGCCGCAAGCAGAGCCGCATTTGCTCCGCCGTTTATCGCAACGGTTGCAACGGGAATACCCGAGGGCATCTGCACGGTTGAAAGCAGGGCGTCCATGCCGTCCAACGCAGCCGATTTGCAGGGAATACCTATAACGGGAAGTGTCGTGTTTGCGGCTATCGCTCCCGCAAGATGAGCCGCCATACCTGCCGCCGCAACAATTACGCCGTAGCCGTCTGTCTTTGCCGATTTTGTAAAGGCTGCAGCCTCCTCGGGCGTGCGGTGAGCCGAGTAAACATGAACGGTATAGCCGATACCGAGCGTGTCAAGCATATCCGTGCACTTTTTGATAACCGGCAAATCGCTGTCGCTTCCCATAATAATTCCGACTTTTTTCATAGTGGTTTCCTCCTATTTCTAAAAAACAAAAAGGACACACTTAACCCAATATGCAGGTTAAATGTGCCCAGACGGTCGGCTTATAAAATAATATAATTCTTTGTTCCCCTGTGGTGCTCCACATAATCCGTCAGTCGCAAAGAACCGTATTTTTAATACAATAAAAGTATATCATATCGGAATATCTTAGTCAACAATTTTGACCCTTTTCGACAGTGGTCACTTTCATAATATTATGACGGAAATCAAGCCTGTTTTTGGCTATTTTACTATACAATTATAAAAGACAGTATCAGCACCGACGCACAGCAGCCGCAGGCAACGATAAAGAGGTTCTTCGTAAAGTATGCGAGCAGCACGCCGATAACAAGCGCCGCAACGCCCGACACATAGCTTCCCGTGGCGGTAATTATCGCGGGGAAGGTCATAACGGTCAGCGTTACATAGGGAATATAGTAAAGAAAAGACTTTATAAACTTGTTTTTAATCGGTTTTCTCATTACGGTCATAGGCACTACCCTCAAAAGATAGCTTACCGCCGCCATAACGAAAATATAAATATATGTGTTTCCGCTCATTGTGCCGCCTTCCCTTCTTCGTCCTTAACGGGGAACAAAAGCGCCGCCGCAACGGATATCACAAGCGTCAGCACAATTACTCTCACGCTCTCGGTCATATCCGAAATTACGGGTATTACCTTTGAGAGTCCGCTTATAACGAAGCTTGACAGCACCACTGCCGTAACAGCCTTGTTTTTCCTGCAAGGGGGGATTACAACGGCTAAAAACATACCGTAAATGGCAACGCTGAGCGCCGTAGTTACAACCTCGGGCAAAATGTTGCCCACGACAATTCCGCACATTGTTCCGAGCGCCCACATCGGAAGCGCCACCGTAAATGCGCCGTACATATACGACGGTTTTATATATCCCGGGTACGCAACGGCAATTCCGAAAAGCTCGTCCGTTAAGTCAAAGCCTATCAAAAACCTGTGTATCAGCGGCGTATCGGGGGAAAACTTCTGGCTCATAGCGCAGCTCATAAGTATGTATCTTGCATTTGTGACAAGGATGATTATCGCTGCGGTAAAATAGGTTACGCCGTCCGAAATTGCGGAAACCCCGGCAACCTCGCCCGCCGAAGCGTTATTGAGCAGGCTCAGCAGAAAGCCCTGAAAGGCATTCATTCCTATACTCTTGGCGGTTATACCGATTGAAAAGGACACGGCAAAATAACCGAGTCCTATCGGAATGCCGTCCTTTAACCCGTTAAAAAACGGCTTTTTCATTGTTCTTTTTATGTCTGACATCAACTACACCTCATATATGTCTATTTTACTAAATATTTGCCGTTTTGTAAATCACAAAAAGGGCATTTTTACACACTTATTTTTGTAAATATGAACATTTTGTTAACAATATGCAAGCATTATTGACTAACAGTCATTTTGTGCTAAAATGTGGGACGAAAAAAGAAAATTGACTGTCGGTCAGTTTTTTCTGCGGAGGTGATTTTTACGGATAAGGTTACGCAGAAAAAGAATGAAAAATACACCAAAATCCTTGACACCGCCCTCGGGCTCTTTGAAAAGAACGGAACACACCTTGTTTCAATAGATGAGATAGTCAAGGGTGCAGGCGTTGCAAAGGGCACGTTTTATCTTTATTTTAAGGACAGATACGACCTTATCACAACGATAATACTCGACAAGGCTTCAAAATATATGTGTATGCTTACCGATACATACAGTCCCGAAAGCTTTGACGATATACCGTACAATGTCAGGCACTATGTGGACTATCTTTCCGATTTTCTTCAGAAAAACAAGACGCTCTGTCTGCTGATTGAAAAAAACCTCAACACCTGTGTAAACGCCGTTGCGGGAACGCAGGAGGGTCCGGTAAAAGACCTTTACAACAAGATTTATTCGGAGCTTCTTCGCTGCGGCATTGACGAAACGGAGGTTTCCGCAAAGCTTTACCTTTATATCGAGCTTATTGTTTCGTCCTGCTGTAACGCAATACTCAGGGAAACGCCCTACACGCTCGAGGAGCTCAAGCCCCATCTTTGTCAGATAATAGAATCAAGCATAAATAATATAATCAAGAGGTGATAGAATTGAAAAAGATTGCACTGTGGGAAGCAAAGCATCCTAAGACGGTCGTATTGATTGCGGTACTGCTTTTGATACCGTCGCTCATAGGATTCTTGTGCACCAGGGTAAACTACGATGTTATGTCATATTTGCCCGACAATCTTGCGTCCGTACAAGGCGAAAAGGTACTTGACGAGACGTTCAACAACGCAGGTATGTCAATATTGGTAATCGAAGATATGCCCTCAAAATACACCGCTGCGTTGAAGGAGGAAATTTCAAAATTAGAGGGAGTAAGCGCCGTGTTCTGGGTTGATGACCTGGCAGATGTCAGCATCCCCGCAGACATTATTCCTGATGCGCTTAAAGACATCTTTTACAGCAAAACGGGCGAACAGACAATGATGCTTGTCCAGTACAAGTATGCAGGCTCGTCGGACGAAACCCTTAAAACAATCAAGCAGATAAAGGGACTTATCAATGACAAGACCTTTATCAGCGGTCTTACGGCAATAGTCGAGGACACAAAGGAAATATGCGACACGCAGGCACCGATATATGTTGCGGTTGCGGTTGTGCTTGCGCTTATCATTATGTCGTTGCTTATGGACTCATGGGTGCTTCCTTTCGTTGTCCTTGCAACAATCGGTATGGCTATACTTTACAATATGGGTACGAACATATTCTTGGGCGAGATTTCGTTCATAACGCAGAGTATTGCGGCTATCCTCCAGTTGGGCGTTACAATCGACTACTCGATATTCCTTATCGACAGATACCATGAGGAAAGGCAGCGTTACGCAACAAGGGAGGAGGCAATGGCAAACGCCGTTGTCAAGTCGATAACAGCCCTGTTGGGCAGCTCGCTTACAACAATATTCGGTTTCCTTGCACTCTGCTTTATGAGACTGAGTCTCGGCTTTGATATAGGCTTCGTTATGGCAAAGGGCGTTGTATTGGGAATTGTCAGCGTTATCTTCGTTCTCCCCGCAATGCTTCTTCTGTTCGAGGAATACATTGAAAAGTACAAGCACAAGAGCCTTATGCCCGAGTTCCCGAAGCTCAACAATTTCATTTTCAAGCACAGAAAGGTTCTTGCGATAATCTTTGTTGTCCTTTTGATTCCGGCTTACTTCGTACAGTCGAAAGCTACACCTTATTACAGTATGGATAAGGCGCTCAACGAAACCTTTATATCCGTTCAGGGTCTTGAAAAGCTTAAAGCGGACTTTGATATGGCGACCACGCATTTCATAATCTTTGACGACACGCTTCCGTCGGGAGAAATCATTCAGATGGAAAACGAAATCAAGGACCTTGACGGTATCGCCTCGACGCTCGCATACAACTCGATAGTCGGACCCGCAATTCCCGACGACATCATTCCCGACGATATATTGAGCATATGCAAGGCGGACGGCTTACAGCTTATGATGGTAAACTCGAAATACGCAACCGCTACGGACGAATTGAACGCCCAGGTTGACGAGCTCAACACCATTGTTCACAAGTACGACCCGAACGGTTATGTAACCGGCGAGGGCGCAATTTCAAAGGACCTTATCGAGGTTACGGACAGAGACTTTACGGTAACGAGTATCATCTCAATAGCGGCGATATTCATTCTTATCGCACTCACGCTCAAATCCATAAGTCTTCCGATAATCCTTGTCCTCTCCATTGAGCTTGCTATCTGGCTCAACCTTGCGACAAGCGTTCTGCTCGGCAGTTCGATGTCCTTCGTTGACTCGACGGTTATCAACTGCGTACAGCTCGGTGCAACGGTTGACTACGCAATACTTCTTACAACAAGGTTCAGAGAGGAGCTTCGCCTCGGTCACTCGAAGCACGACTCCATTATCAAGGCAGTATCTGCGGCGGAAAAATCAATTCTTCAAAGCGCTTCCGTATTCTTTGCGGCAACATTCGGCGTATATTGTATCTGCGATATTTCAATTATCAAGGGTATCTGCGCACTGCTTGCAAGAGGCTCGGTAATCAGCGCATTCGTAATTATCTTCCTGTTGACTCCGTTGCTTTATATATGCGAAAAACCGATAAGCAAAACAACTCTTAACTGGCGTACAAAATCAAAAAAGGAACAACTCAAGGAGGCAGAGAACAATGTTTAACAGCAAAGCAAAAAAAGCAATAAGCATCGGCTTGACGGTATCTCTTCTCGCCCTCTCCTTTGCAGGCTGCGGCAAGCAAAAGACAACGGGCAATGAAATTCTCGACGACGCAAAGGGCACTCAGCCCTATGTTCAGCAGACCTATACAACTCTTGCCGAAAATGTAAAGAAGCAGGAGACGGTATATATCAACTTAAACTCCGACGGTACGGTAAAAAAAATAAATGTTACCGATTGGCTTCACACCGACACGCCTCAGACGGTTATCGAGGATGTAAGCTCGCTTGAAAACATAACCAATGTTAAGACGCTTACCCCCGCAGATGTCAGGGACGACAAGCTCTACTGGGATATGGACACCACGGACCTCTATTACAGCGGCACAACCGAAAAGCCCTCTCCCATCAATATAAGCATTCACTATTACCTTGACGATGTTGAAATGTCTGCCGACGAAATCGCAGGCAAGAGCGGCAATGTGAAAATTCAGATTGACACCTCAAGCGCCCTTAAAAAGACCGTTACAATCCAGGGCAAGAGCTGTGACATCTACTGTCCGTTGCTTTTGGTCGGCGGTATGATTTTACCCGAGGAGCACTTCTCAAACATCGACATTGTAAACGGCACGGCGCTCAGCGACGGTTCAAAGCAGGTTGCTTTCTTCACGGGCGTTCCCGGTGCAGATGAAAGCCTCGGCTTGTCGGCGCTCAACCTTTCAATGCTCAACTCAATAGCGGCGGAATCCTTCACAATAACAGCTACCGTAACGGACTTCGAGCTCGGCAACATTATGTTTGCGGCTGTTCCGCTCTCGGCTGTCGGCTCAATCGGAACGGGAAGCCTTCCCGAAAGCGTTGACGACATAAAGGGTGTGCTCTCGGACTTTGAAGATGTTCAGACAGCGCTCAACGGACTTGACATCAACAAGATGGTAAGCGTTCTTTACGGCGACTCAAACAAATTTGAAGAGCTTATCGGCTCGGTAAACACCGCAGTAAGGCTCTATAAAGAAAATGAAAAGCTCCTTAAAACAGTCAGCACCTATATGACAGACGAAAACCTGCAAAAGCTTGAAAAGCTTGCAAACGACCTCAACGCAACAGACCTTGACGCCGTTTCGGCAACTCTCAATGACCCTGCGGTTGCGGCTCTGTTAAAGGTTCTTCCTCAGCTTTCATCGAGTCTTTCCGAGGTATCGACCCTCGCCAATGACTTGAACGAGGTAATGCCCATTCTTCAGTCGCTTTCAAACGATATGAACGATCCCGAAATCAAGCAGTCACTTGAAAATATGCCCGAAACCCTCAATGAGCTTCAGGGCGTGCTCAAGGCTATCGACGACAACAAGGAAGTCCTTGAAATGATTAACGACCTTTCAAGCGACGACAAAGCGGCACAGATTGACGCTCTTATGAAAACCGTAAACAAATATACGACTCTCGACACCCTTTCGGAGGCTAATCAGCAGCTTCTTGCGGAAAAGATGAAGGAGTGGCTCACATACGGTAACGAGTACGATATATTCACCGAAAAGACCGACCGTATGACTTCAAATGTCATCTTCACTTACAAGACCGACGCCATATCGGCTCCGGTACAGTCTGCATCACAGACCGAAGAGACCGCTGAAAAGGTCGGCTTCTTCACAAGAGTTAAAAATCTTTTCAAATAATATCCCCCACCGAAAAACGGAGCGATTCTTAATTGAATTGCTCCGTTTTTCTTTTACGATATTTTTGTTTTTTCGCTTAACTTTTCAAAAAAAATATGTTATAATAACCTCACGAAACGCTGACAAAATCAAAGATTTTGACCGTTTCGGAGAACATTGAATGGCTAAATTGCGGCCTTTCGCCGCCGCCACTTCGTGCCGCTTGTGCTGTCGCACAAGGAATTTTTGATATAATACAGGTACAAAATATAAAGGGAGTGTTGATATGAAAGACAATCTTATTATTACCCTAAGCCGTGAATTCGGAAGCGGAGGACATAATATCGGAGAACTTTTGGCAAAAGAGCTCAATGTTCCTTTTTATGATAAAAAAATCATAGACAAGGCGGCAGAGAAAACAGGGCTTACGGCAGAGTTCATTGCGGAACACGAGCAGAGATACACGAGCTCGCTTATGTTCAACCTTGCTATGGGTAATTATTCAAGGACGGGCGAGCTTCCCCTGCACGACAAGATTGACATTGTCGAGAGCGATATTATAAGGGAATACGCCTCACAGGGCTCCTGTGTAATCGTCGGAAGATGTGCTGATTATGTCCTTGAAAACGATTTTGACTGCCTGAATGTCTTTATTTATGCGGACGATGTAACCAAAATCGAAAACATTGTGAAAAAGCATAACCTCGACCCGAAAAAGGCTGAAAAGACGGTTAAGGAGATAAACCGTTCACGCTCAAAGCATTACAACTACTTCTCGGGCAAGATATGGGGCGACAGGCGCAACTACGACCTTATGATAAACTCGGCGACCTTTACCCCCGAGGAATGCGTCAAGATGATTATTTCCGCAGCGGAAAACATCAAATAACAAGTTACATAACAAAAACAGCGTACAATCTTTTCGGATTGTACGCTGTTTTTATATCTCTCTGAACATTGAAGCCGCAGATTCCTTTGTCGCATATTCCGAAACGCCGAGCACCTCGTACTTCGTTGTTTTTTCGCCGAAGCGTATTTCGATTATATCCCCGACCTTAACATCGTACGACGCCCTTGCAACCTTGCCGTTTACCGTGACATGCTTTGCGTCGCACACTTCGTTGGCAACCGTTCTTCGCTTAATGATACGGGAGATTTTAAGATATTTGTCAAGTCGCATAGTTTTCCTCCGAGGTTTGTTTTTTATATGATAACACAAAACCGAATAAAAAAACAGAGGAAGATGAAAACATCTTCCTCCGCAAAAGGTCAAAAACAATTATTTAACAGCGTCTTTGAGAGCCTTGCCTGCTTTGAAAGCGGGAACCTTGGAAGCTGCGATTGTCATTGTCTCGCCTGTCTTGGGGTTACGGCCCTGCTTAGCAGCACGAGCGCGTACTTCGAATGTACCGAAACCAACGAGCTGAACCTTGTCGCCCTGTGCAAGAGCTTCCGATACTGCATCGAATACAGCTGAAACAGCTGCGTCTGCGTCTTTCTTTGAGAGTTCTGCCTTTGCAGCTACTGCTGCGATAAGATCTGTCTTATTCATTTTTGTGTCCTCCGTTTTTGATAAAACTTTTAATATTTCCAAAAGTGCGAACACTTTTAATTGGACTTTGTGATTGCTTTTGCCTCGTCCCAGAGGCGGTCAAGCTCCTCAATCGAGCTTTTTTCCATATCTATATTGCGTTCCTTTGCAAGGCGTTCGACAACCGAAAAACGGTTTAAGAACTTGTCCGTCGAAGCCGTAAGAGCCTCCTCTGCGTCAACGCCGATAAACCTTGAAACATTTACCGCAGAAAACAGCAGGTCGCCGAGCTCCTCGGTCATATTCTCCTTATCGTTGTTGCGGACGGCTGCCTTTAATTCCTCGCTCTCCTCGGAGAGCTTGTCAAAAGCGCCCGAAACATCGTCCCAATCGAAGCCGACCTTAGCCGCCTTTTCCTGGATTTTTGCGCTCCTCATAAGAGCCGGAAGCTCACGGGGAACGGAAAGCATTTTGTCCGTCTGTGTTTTGCGGTGCTTTGTCCTCGACTTTATCTGTTCCCAGTTTTCAAGCACCTCGCCGCTGTCCTTAACGCTGACATCGCCGAAAACATGCGGGTGGCGTTCAATAAGCTTTTTACAGATACCGTCGCATACATCCGAGAAATCAAACTCCCCGTTTTCACGGGCAATCTGCGAATGGAAAACAACCTGCAAAAGCACATCGCCGAGCTCTTCGGTCATAAGCTCCTTATCGTTCTTATTGATAGCCTCGACAACCTCGTAGGTTTCCTCGATAAGAGACTTCTTGATTGACTCGTGGCTCTGCTCCCTGTCCCAAGGGCAACCCTCGGGCGAACGGAGAATTTCCATTATTTTCAAGAGGTCGGATATATCGTATTTTAATTTTGATACAAAATTTACCGCCATAAACGCAACTTCCTTATCTATTTTAACCTATAAATCCATATTTTGCAAGTGTTTTGGCGATTTTTTCGCCTTTTGGAAGCATAATTATATCCTCTTTTACTATTCCGTTAACCAAAAGCATGGAAACGAAGTAAACTATGACCGCAAAAACGACCGCAATCGCCGTAGCGAGTATGTTTGTAATCGAGTGGTCGCCCTTGTAGATTTCGGGCAAAATCGCATTGAAAATGCCGAAGCTTGTTCTTGCCGCCACGCCGCAGAGCACACTGCACACAAGCGGCTTTACAAATACCGACATATAATCTATTTTGACCTTTGCGGTGCGTATAAGTGCAACCAAATTTATCACGACGATTATCGTATAGCACACAACCGTACCGACAACCGCACCGTTTATGTTAAACTTGGGCATACCGATGAAAATATAGTTTGTTATAACCTTTGCTATCGCACCAATCGAAAGCGATATAACGGGAATTTTTGCCTTGCCGAGCGCCTGAAGCATATTCGTCATCGGCTGTGAGAGCGACATTAAGAATATCGTATAGCCGTAAGCCGCCATAATCGGTGCGGCAATGGAAACAGCCTCTGCCGATTTGCCCGTCTCGTACATCATCTGCAAAATCGGGTAAGCGAGCACGCCCATTCCGATACCTGCGGGAAGCGAGAACATCATTGTGACGCGGAGCACGGACTCAACCGAGCTTTTAAGAGCCTTTCTGTCCTTCAACGCCCACGCCGCCGAAAGAGCGGGTATTGCGCTGACGCCGAGCGTCATTGTAATTGACGGAATAAGGTTCTTGAAGTCAAGCGACATCGTGTATGCGCCGTAAAGATACTTAGGTATATCCTCGTCAAGGACATTTGAGAGCGCAAGCTCCACCGAATACAGGTTTTTTATATAGTCGAGGTTGCCCTCAATCATAGTTGCAAGCCTGTTCTGGATTGTCATAGAGTCAATAAGGTTTGTTACGCTGAAAACAAGCGAGGACGCAACAACGGGAACCGCAAGACCGAAAAGAGCCTTGACTATCGTGCCCGAGTCCGCAGGCTTGGGGGAAGCGGCAAGCTCCGCCCTTGTGATACCGTCGCCCTTGACCTTATGCAGTATCATCATATAAATCATACCGATTATCGTGCCGACCGTTACACCGATTGCCGCCGCTGCCGCCGCATAGGGGTAAATTGCGCTTGACAGCTCAGCCTGTGTGGTAACCGTCTTGCCGTAAACGGTAAGACCCTGTTCGTATCTCGAATAGCCGTATGAAATTGAAAGCTTTGCACACACAAGACCGAAAATAACCTTGCCGACAGCCTCCCACACCTCCGACATTGCGGTCGGGGTCATATTCCTCATACCGTTGTAATAGCCTCTGTAAATCGACATAATACAGCAGAAGAAAATCGACGGGGTAATTGCGAGTATCGCAGGTATAGCCTCCATACTCTTTGCAAGGTATGCGTACGGATAAGCGAGCAGCAGCAAAAGAATTGTTCCGCCGATACCCGTAATCAAAAACAGCCTTGCCGCCACCTTAAAGGTAAGTCTTACATCCCTGTATCTTTTAAGAGCCATCTGCTGCGATACCATTTTTGAAATCGCAACGGGCAAACCTGCCATTGAAATGGTATATACGGGAATATAAAGGTTGTACGCCGAGTCGAAATATCCTCTTCCGACTGCGCCGACCATATTTGAAAGCGGTATTTTATAAAGGATACCGATAATTTTAACAATCAGTGTTGCGGCTGCAAGCACCATCGCACCGTTAAGAAGCGACTGACTTTTCCGCTTTGTGTTTTTAGCCAACAGAACACCCCATTCCGATGAGTTTAGCAAGATACATATTATACATTCATTTTACCGTAATGTAAAGTATATCAGCCGAGAAATTCACGCAAAAGCGAGTCCTCGGGAACAAGAGACAGGTCAACGCTCTCGAACTGTTTAAGCGAATGAACAAGCTTTTTGGCGTCGTGGGCATATTCCTCACTCAAGCGGGCGTTTTCAAGCAGCTTGAGCACTGTATCCCTGAACAGGCACGGCTCGCACAGATGAATGGAATTTATCCTGACATCCGCCATATCCTCATACGGGAACAGATATTTGTCCTCGCCGTCGCATACGCTCTGCCAAAGGCTGTATGTGTTCTCAACCGAGCTTGCTCTGAAATTGTAATCCCTTACAAGTCTCCTCATAAAGCGGAGATTTCTCTTATTGAGTATGATTTTTCCCTTTTGGTCGTAAATTCGGGACGACACGCTTATATATATCTTCATAAGCTTCAGCCCGTCAAGTCCGCTTGTTACAATCGGATTGAGTGCGTGCAGTCCCTCAACGATAACCGCATCATCCTTACCGAGGGCGATTTCCCTTGCGGAGTCCTTCCTTGTACCCGTGGTAAAGTCAAAAACGGGAAGCTTTGTTTTCTTACCCGACATAAGACTTTTAAGCGTTTCTGAAATAAGGTCGATGTCAAGCGCATAGACCGTTTCAAAATCGGGCTTACCCTCGGCAAAGCCCGGAATATCGCACCTGTTTTTATAAAAATCGTCGAGCGAAACGACATAGGTTTTCATTCCGAGCGAGGTAAAGGTCTCGGCAATTTTTTTTGCCGTTGTGGTCTTGCCCGAAGCCGACGGACCTGCAAGCATTATAATTTTTCTGCCCGGGTCGTCAAGCGCTCTTTCGGCAATGTTGTTGATAATATTCCTGTACCGAAGCTCCGCTCTGGCAACAAGCGCCTGCGGATTATCCCGTGCAAGCTCGTTGATATATTCTATTCTGTTATTGTTTGACATAAGATGTCACTTACCTTTCGGTTATTTACAGCTGTTATAAAAATTGATGATTTTGTCTTTTCTTTTTACAATTTCCGCAAAGCCGTCAATATATTCATACGGGTATTTGTAGTTGAATATTCGGCTGATTTTATCGCCGTTCGGCGCTTTGAGCCTTGTAACTCCGCCGCCTCCGAGCGCAAATACCGAATGGCACTCCTCCATCATAAAGATGTTGTAAAGACATTCCCTGTCAGGCTTTGCATAGCCCGTGTTTTCAAGGTTGCCGAGGGATTTTGCCTGGCGGTACATATAGTACGGGAAATATCCGCTGCTTGTGAGAGTCGAATACGCATAGTCGAGCATATTGCCCGCAAGATTGCTCTTTTCGGTGTCCACCTGCCCCGTCGTCGTGCCCATAGTCGAGGAACGCTTGAGCGCCAGCGTATGTACGGTTATATTCTCCGCAGAAAAGCCCATAGCCTTGTCAAGCGAGCGGCAAAAGCCGTCAAAGGTATCGCCCGGCAAGCCTGCGATAAGGTCGGCGTTTATATTGTCAAAGCCCTCCTCACGGGCAACATAAAAGGCGTTTTCAGCCATCTGCGCCGTGTGGCGTCTGCCTATGGTCTGCAAAATTTTATCGTCAAAGGTTTGCGGATTTATGCTTATCCTTGAAACTCCGCCCTCTTTCATAACCCTGAATTTTTCACGGGTAAGGGTGTCGGGTCTGCCCGCTTCGACGGTGTATTCACGGACGGTTGACAAATCAAAGCTCTCGGCTATCGCCCCGATAACGCCCTTCAACTCATCCGCTTCAAGCGTGGTGGGAGTACCGCCGCCGTAATAAACGCTCTCAAGCCTCAAGCCCAAATCAGAGGCTATTTTGCCCGTAAGCTCTATCTCCTTTTTAAGGCAATCAAGATAATCGGGCATAAGCTTTTTTACAAGTCCGCTTGTCATGGCATGGGAGACAAACGAGCAATAACTGCACCGTGTGGGGCAAAACGGAATTGAAACATACAGGCTGAACGACTCGGGTCGAGAGAGGGAAATTATCTTTTCCTCTGCGTTTGCAACGCTGTCGGCAAGCTCCGTCTTTTCCTTCGTGACAAGGTAATCGCTCATAAAAATTTCCTTGCCCTTTTCAGCCCCGTAATTCGCTTTAAGGCTTCTGAGAAGCTTTGACGGGCGGATACCCGTAAGTATTCCCCATTTCGGCGTATATCCCGTGATTTTCACAAGTGCACGGAACATCATCTGTGCCATCAAAAGTTCCCTGTCGGCAACTCCCGTAAGACCGTTTTCCTCACTGTAAAGCACATTTCCCGCTTCGTCCGTAAAAACAACTCTTACCTCGCTGTCGGTAAACTCCGTAAGCAACAGAGCCTCATCGCTTTTGAAGCTGTCTCCGATTACAACGGAAATTTTTTCGTTGGGGAAAAACACCCTTGTCAGCTTTTCCGCTTCGTATTGATATTTATGATTTTTAACACCGAGTATCATACAAGTCTCCGCAAATATCTGTTGTGTGTGCGCTCATAGTCAAGCGTGGTTGAACGGTTATGCCCCGTATAGACCTTATAATCGCCGTCGAGCGCCGCTATCTTTTTAAGCGAGGATATAAGCATAAAATCGTCTCCGCCGATAAGGTCTGTTCTGCCTGCCGTGAGCGAAAACAGCGTGTCGCCCGTAAAGATTGTTTTTTCGCTTTCGATTATATAGCAAACTCCGCCCGGAGTGTGACCCGGGGTGTGCATAACCTTTATTTGTGTTTCGCCGAGCATAATCGTGTCGCCGTCGGAAAGAAGCCTGTCGGCAGTTACATTTTTCTGCTCGCAGCCGCCCCATTCGGCAAGGCTTGTGTGCGGGTCCGAAAGGCAGGGTGCGTCAAGAGAGTGTATCATAACCTGTGCGCCCGTGTACTCTTTTAAGTCGTGTACGCCGAGGATATGGTCAAAATGCCCGTGCGTGAGCAGTATATATCGGACTTTCCTGCCGTCAAGCTCCCTTTTGAGCTCATCGTTGAAGTCGCCTGCGTCTATAACGGCACATTCCCCCGTCGCAGTATCGGTTAAGATGTGTGTATTTGCGCTGACAGGACCCAGCGGTATTGATTTTACGGTAATTGACATATTATTTTCTCCAAATCTCCGTATCGTAAAGTATCGTAACGGGTCCGTTGTTGAGCAACGACACTTCCATATGCGCACCGAACACGCCCTTTTCGACCTTACGCACTCCGTTTTCGAGGAGCTTTGAGCAGTAATACTCATACAGTCTGTTTGCTTCGTCGGGCGCCGCCGAATTGATAAACGACGGTCTGTTTCCCTTTTTGACATCGGCGCAGAGCGTAAACTGCGACACGGCAAGCACTTCGCCGTCAATGTCGAGCAAAGACTTGTTCATCTTGTCGTCCTCATCGGTAAAAATCCTGAGGTTAGCCGTCTTTCTTGCGAGGATTTCTGCGTCCTCCTCGGTGTCGCCGTCCATTACGCCGACAAGTATAAGATAGCCCTCGGAGATTTCGCCGACGATTTTTCCGTCAACATCGACTCTTGCATTTTTAACTCTTTGAATTACTGCTTTCATATTTTTATTCCTTTGTCATATTGAATTCTGGCGTTCAACCATAAGCACGCCGCTTATCTTTTCAATTCTCGCAATTACATTTTTGAGGTGTTCGACATTGTTGACGGTAACGGTCATATTTATAACCGACCTGCCGTCCTTGCCCTCTCTTGTGGACAGGTCGTTGATGTTTACCCTCATTGCCGCAATCTGCATTGAGATGTCAGCCATAAGACCTATCCTTGAAAGCGCCGTTATCTGGAGCGAAGCACGGAAATCCTGCTTCACGGAATTGTTCCACGAAACATTAACCCATCTCTCGGGCTCGGCAGCCTGTGAGATGTCCTTGGGGACATTCGGGCAGTCCTTTTTATGGATTGAAATGCCGTGACCCCTTGTGATAAAGCCTATGATATTGTCGCCCGGCAACGGGTTGCAGCACTTTGAAAACTTGATGAGCATATCGTCAATTCCCTCGACGGTAACACCCTCTTTGTTCTGCGTGCGCTTTGTCGGAACGGTGCTTACAGGCTTCTCCTCGTGCTTTTTATAATTCTTGTTGTAATCGTCTTTGATATAGGGCATAAGGCGCATAACCGATATGCCGCCGAAGCCTATCGAAGCGTAGAGGTCGTCAACGCTCGCACAGTGCTGATGGTGGGCGAGGTTTTCCACAAACTTTTCGTATTCCTCGTCCGTCAGGCGGATATAGTTTTTGCGAAACTCCCTTTCAAGCTCGGCTCTGCCCTCAAGGATATTTTCATCCCTGCGCTCGTTTTTGAACCACGAACGGATTTTGTTCCTTGCGGAGCTCGTCTTTGCAACGGAGAGCCAATCCCTCGACGGACCCTTTCCGGGCTGGGGAGATGTGAGAATTTCCACGATTTCGCCCGTCTTTACGACATAGTCGAGCGGAACGATTCTGCCGTCAACTTTTGCGCCTATCATTCTGTTGCCGACTGCGGTGTGAATTGCATATGCAAAGTCTATAACCGTCGAGCCGACGGGAATGTTTATAACATCGCCCTTGGGAGTGAAAACAAACGCCTCTTCGGGCACAAGGTCGGATTTTATCGCCCTGACAATCTCACGCACATCGCCCGTCTCCTGCTGTTCTTCAAGCAACTGACGAACCCACGCAAGACGCTCCTCCATATTTGACTTGCCCGAAATTCCGAGCTTGTATTTCCAATGCGCCGCAACACCGTATTCGGCTGTTCTGTGCATTTCCTTTGTCCTTATCTGAACCTCAAAGGGAATACCCTCTTTGCCGATTACCGTGGTATGGAGCGACTGATACATATTCGGCTTAGGTGTGGAAATATAGTCCTTAAATCTGCCGGGGAGCGGCGTGAACATATCGTGGATAACACCCAGGCAGTTATAGCAGTCCGCAAGGTTATCAACTATAATTCTTATGGCGTAAATATCGTAAATCTCGTCAAAGGACTTGTTCTGCATATACATTTTTCTGTAAATGCCGTGAACCGATTTTATCCTTGCCTCAATCTTCGCCTCGCCGACGGTTTCCTCTATTCTCTTTTTTATCTTCTGCTTTGTGTTTTCAAGGAATTCCGTCCTCGACTCGCTCGTTTCCGAAAGGCGCTTTTCTATATCCTCATACGCTATCGGGTCAAGGAAGCGGATTGCCAAATCCTCCAGCTCCTCCTTGGCGGTACGGATACCTAAACGGTGAGCTATGGGCGCATAAATTTCAAGTGTTTCAAGCGCAATATCACGCCTTTTCTGCGGAGCCATAAATTGAAGCGTGCGCATATTGTGAAGCCTGTCCGCAAGCTTTATGATAATTACCCTTATGTCGTGGGACATGGCAAGCAGCATTTTTCTGATGTTCTCCGCCTGCTGTTCCTCCTTGGTTGAAAGCGGAACTCTGCCGAGCTTTGTAACGCCGTCAACAAGGCTTGCTATCTCCTTGCCGAACTCCTTTTCGAGCCCGGGTAGCTCAACATCCGTATCCTCTACGGTGTCATGCAGTATAGCCGCCGCAACTGACTGAGCGTCCATACCGAAGTCAAGAAGTATATTTGCAACCGCAATCGGATGAATTATATAAGGCTGACCCGAATAACGAAGCTGCGCCTTATGAGCGTCTGCGGCAAGCCTGTATGCCTTATCGACGCTTTCAAGCTCCTCTTCGGAGAAAACCGCCTTACAGCGGTCATAAAGCTCCTTATAGAGCTCGTCGGGTGTTTTTTCTGCCGGTTTGTTCTGCGTCATACGCTCATCTCCTTTTGGGTAAGTTTTTTAAGTATAGCCGAGGAAGTAAGCTCTACCTTTCCCGAGGTCGGCAAAAGAGTTATCTTCTCCGCTTCCCGTCCGATAAGCCCCAATTCCTCCATAACATCAAGGGTTACAAGCACCTTTGCGGCATACTTGTACGGACATCTCGCACGGTGGCAAAACGCCTCGGCACCGTATGAAAATCCGTTTTTAGCTTTAAGAAATTTATAAACGCTCGCAAAGAACGCTCTGTCGGGGGTCAAAAGCTTTATTTCCTTTTCCGAAAGCTCCGCCCCTCCCCTGAATTTTTCGTAAACCCTGCGTGAGGCGTTGTAAATGTCAAAATCCGAGTCCGCAAACGCTATATCGACTATCTGTACTGCGGGCTTAACTTCCCCTCTGAACTCGTTTCTCTCGACCCTGAACGCTATGTTTACAAGGTCTCCCGTCTCGTATTGGAAGTCCTTTGCCGTCTGTGAAAACATTATCGCACCGATTTCCCTTGAGTCCTTTTCAAAGGTAAGCCGCAGGTGCTTGCCCTCGCCCACGGGGCGGACTGACTTCAAAACCGCATTTTTCATAGCAAAGCACGGTTGAGGGTTATCCGCTCCGAACGGCTCAAACATTGAAAGCACATCCAGAAGCTGATTTGATATAAGCGACGGCTTTATCGTAAGGTCAATTCCGAGCTCGGGATAAGGCATTGAAACGCTGCGTGCGTATTCGCAAAGCTTTAGACGAAATTCATCTATGTCCTTTGAATTTATTCCGAAGCCTGCCGCAAGAGTGTGACCGCCGAAATGGTTAAGCATACCGTTTACCGATGAAAGTGCGTCGTAAATGGAAAATCCCTCAATGCTTCTGCAGGAGCCCTTTCCCGTTTCGCCGTCGGTCGAAATGACGATTGCGGGCTTGCCGTATCTTGAAACAAGCCTTGAAGCAACTATTCCGATTACGCCTTGGTGCCAATTCTCGCCCGACACAACGATTATCGGGGCATATTTTATACGGTCATCCGATTCGATAAGTTCAATAGCCTGCATTGCCGTCTCGGTTTCCACCGTCTGCCTTTCCCTGTTTGCGGTATCTATCTCCTGTGCAACAGCCTGCGCCTTTTCCGCCGAGTCGCACAAGAGAAGTTCAACCGCCGTCTTGGCTGATTTCATTCTGCCTGCGGCATTTATCCTCGGTGCTATGCCGAAAGCTATCGAAGTTGCGCTGACCGCCCTTTTGTCCGTTCCCGAAACGGCTTTAAGCGCCTCTATACCGTATCTGTGCGAGTGCTTTAACTGCTCAACGCCTTTTTTTACGATTATTCTGTTCTCGTCAACGACGGGCACAACATCGGCAAGCGTGCCGATTGCGGCAAGGTCCGCATATTTTTCACATATTGTATCGCTGTCGCCCTCAAGAGCGCAGACAAGCTTGAACACAACGCCCACGCCCGCATATTCACGGAATTCGCATTCGCTGTCCGCACGATGGGGATTTACAACCGCAACCGCCTCGGGAAGCACCTCGCCCACCTTATGATGGTCGGTTATGACAACATCCATACCGAGCTCTTTTGCAAGCCTTGTTTCCTCAACTGCGGAGATACCGTTATCGACGGTAATAATAAGCTTTGTACCGTTTTCCGAAAATCTCCTTACAGCCTCGCAGGAAATGCCGTAGCCCTCGGACACCCTGTCGGGAATATAATAGCCGACATCCGCCCCCTGCTCACGAAGATACAGGTACAAAAGCGTGGTCGAGGTAACGCCGTCGGCGTCATAGTCGCCGAAAATCATAATTTTCTCGCCCGAGTCAACCGCCGCGCCTATTCTTTCGACAGCCCTGTCCATATCCTCAATTTCAAACGGGTCTCTGAAAAGGCTGTCGGCAAAGAGGAAATTTTCGATTTCCTCGGAGTCTGTCATACCCCTTGACGCAAGGAGCAACGCCGCCAACGGTTCAAGGCTGAACTCTTCCGAGACAGCAGCCGCAGCGTCCTTGTCGGTCTGTGAAGTTTTCCACCGATATTTTGACAACTTTTTTACGCCTCCGGGAATATAATCTTCTAACCTTTTTATTTTAGCATTTTAATTGTATTGTTTCAATATAAATTTATATTATTTTACGAATTGACACGAATGTTATTTGATAGTAAAATATTTTATATATGTGCTTACTCTTTACGATTTAGGGGGAAATTTTTTGAAAACAGGAGAGCCGAAAAAAATCGGCATAAAAAGACTCGGTAAGAAAAACTCCGTATTTCTTCTTGCGGATATTTTTATAGTAAACCTCATTTACTTTGCGACAACGGTTACATATTGGATTTTCATTCCCGATTCATCGCTTGTAAAACAGCTTGCGCTGAGAATACCTTATGTCACGCTTGTATATATTCTGTCTTATGCGGCATTTCAGATTTATCATATGGCGTGGAAATATGCGGGACTTTCCGAAATGTTCAAATACTTCCTTTCGACCGCTGTCGGAACCTGCGGAGTATGGGTATGCGACTATGTGCTTATGAAAGCAAACAAGCAGTTGCTTGCCGACGGAACAGTCACGAAACTTTACTTCAATGTGCTTCCGAGAACGGTATACATCGAAAGTATGCTTATAATAATGGTGCTCTGCCTTGCGATAAGGCTTGCTTCACGCTCGTATCTTATGCTCAAGCACGAGCATAACAGAAAGCAGCATTTATCGGAACTTAAACAGATTCTTATAATCGGCGCAGGCGAAGCAGGCACAAGCCTTGTAAGGGATTTCCAGAAAAACTCATACAAGTTCGGCAACCCCGTAGCCATTGTTGACGACGACAAGTCAAAGCTCGGACTTTTGGTAAACGGCACGCCAGTTGTCGGAACCTGCGACGATATAGAAAAGGTATGCGCCAACTATTCGATTGACGAGATAATATTCTGTATTCCGTCCATAGCCGACGGCAGGAAGCGTGAAATACTCGACTACGCAATAAAGACGGGTCTTTCCGTTAAGATAGCGCCCGACATTGCCGACCTTGAGAACTCCGAGGTTTCCTACAAGGAAATGCGTTCGGTTGATATTCTCGACCTGCTCTCACGCCCCGAAATAAAGCTCAACCCCGATGTCTGCAAATATGTTACGGACAGGACGGTTCTCGTAACGGGCGGCGGCGGAAGCATCGGCTCGGAGCTTTGCAGGCAGATAGCACGCTACAATCCCGAAAAAATCGTGATTTTCGACATCTATGAAAACAACGCATATGCGCTTAAAAATTCGCTTGACCTTCACTATTTCGGCAACCCGAAAATTGAGATACGCATAGGCTCCGTCAGGGAATATGCCCGTCTCAAAGAAGTGTTTGAAGAGTTTCATCCGTCCTCGGTTTTCCATGCGGCGGCTCACAAGCATGTTCCTCTTATGGAGGACAGCCCCTATGAAGCGATAAAAAACAATGTTCTCGGAACCTATAACACCGCAAAATGTGCCGACGAATACGGCGTTGACAATTTCGTGCTTCTTTCGACCGACAAGGCGGTAAACCCGACAAATGTCATGGGTGCGACAAAGAGGTGCTGTGAGCTTATAATCCAGCATTTTTCAAAGGTTTCAAAGCATACAAAGTTTGCCGCAGTGCGTTTCGGTAATGTCCTCGGCTCAAACGGAAGCGTTATCCCGCTTTTCAAAGAACAGCTTAAAAAGGGCGGTCCGCTTACGGTTACACACCCCGACATAACAAGGTACTTTATGACCATTCCCGAGGCGGCACAGCTTGTTGTTCAGGCAGGCGGTCTCGCAAAGGGCGGCGAAATATTCGTGCTCGATATGGGCGAACCCGTCAAGATTGTTTCGCTTGCGGAAAAGCTTATCAAGCTCTCGGGCTTTGAACCGTATGTTGATATTGACATTCAGTTCACGGGTCTGCGCCCGGGCGAAAAGCTGTATGAAGAGCTGATTTTGCCGAGCGAAAAGGACGGTATGAGAAAGACGGAAAACAACAAGATTTTCATTACCGCTCCCACCGATTTTGATGACGATGTACTTATCGAACACATAAACGCAATTCCCACAATGAATCCGTCGGACGCAAGAAATTTCCTCAAAGAGCTTGTTCCGAATTTCAAAGAGGGATAACAAATATATAACAAAGCTTCTCTGCCGTGCTTCGGTGCGGCAGGGATTTTTTTATTCCGTCTTTTGCCCTTTGTGCAAGCCATTGGTTTCTGTATATTATGGTATAGAACAAAACCTAAGGAGAGACGGTATATGAATTACTATTCAAATAACTACACTTCAAAAAGCAACTGCTGTTCCGACGAGGGCGGAACGTATGTTACCATACAGGGACCGCCCGGACCTATGGGTCCAGAGGGTACGAGGGGCGAGCAGGGAATAAGAGGCGAGCAGGGTTCTATGGGTCCGAGAGGACCTCAGGGTGTCCGCGGAGACACGGGTCCCAAGGGCGACCCGGGAGTTATCGGACTTCAGGGAATTCAAGGCAACCCCGGACCGATAGGACCGAAGGGAGACAGAGGTCCTGCGGGTACTAAAGGAGATTCGGGTCCGCAAGGACCTGCAGGACCTAAAGGCGAAAGAGGACCGCAGGGACCCCGAGGACCTGTCGGAGAGCAGGGCCCCACGGGAGAGCAGGGGCTGTAGGGCGAAGTCGGTCCGCAGGGCGAACAGGGAATCCAAGGTCCAAAGGGCGACAAAGGCGATGTCGGAGAAAAAGGCGAGCAAGGTGTTCAAGGTCCCAAAGGAGATAAGGGAGATCAAGGCGAAAAAGGCGATAAAGGCGACACCGGAGCGCAGGGCGAGCAAGGTATTCAGGGTCCCAAAGGAGGCAAGGGAGACCAAGGCTAAAAGGGCGATAAAGGCGACACCGGAGCACAGGGAGAACAAGGTATTCAGGGAGAAAAAGGCGACGCAGGCGAAACGCCCGTAATCACGGTTTCCGAAAGTACTCCATAAGCTATAAGCTCAACTTCAAAACTACCGAGCAGGATATAACGACGCCGAATCTGTTTGCACCGTACACCGAATATCACGCAAATATTTCCGCAACAAACAGCACTCTTAATGTTCCCGTTAAAAACCTTGTGCTGACTTATCAGACGGTCAACTCGGGTGCATTGAGAATAAGCATTGCGCCCAAAGACGCAGCCGTTCCCATCCTCACGGATATGCGCAGAACGACGATTTACAACACGGGCACTGCCGAGGCGCAGTCCTTTGACAACACCACCGTTTCGGCACGCACGGTACTTGACGACACCGTTTATATCAAATCGCAGGAATCGCACACAATAAAAATCCGTCAGCAGGACCCCGAAACAGGACTCTGGTCGCTGTGCGAGGTTAATTCGTTCATTTCAAACGGCGAAGCAAGAACCTCGGTTCAAATCCGTTGGAGCGAATACGATGTGGATTACACCGTACCCACGGAATAAAACAGCAAAATCCCGAATATGCTTTTGCACATTCGGGATTTTTATCATTTATATTCTTTTCGCTTTTTGAAATACTTGAACATTGACGATATATGGATTTTCATAAGTTTCGTATTTTTGGAGCTTCCGCCCTCCCAATTATGCACCGCAAAGGCATTCGGATAAAAAATAACCTTTCCGTAAGCCGAGAGCCGTTCGGTCAAATCCACATCCTCAAGATACATAAAAAATCGCTCGTCAAAGCCGCCGACTTTTTTGAAAAACTCCGTCCGCATTACCATAAAGCAGCCCGTGCAGAACTCAATCTGCGTGGGAGCGTCCATGGAGGCGTCTTTCATTGTGTATTCGTCTCTTACGGGCTGAAACGCTTTGATATACCTTGAAAGTCTGCCGAGTACCATATATTTCAAGGTCGGTCTGCGCTTGGGTAAATACTGCTGTGTGCCGTCGGGATTGAGGATTTTCGGCGTTACCAGGGCAACATCCCCATTCGCTTTAAGATACGAAACCAACTCGCCCAACACATCGCTTTTAAGCTCAATATCGGGGTTCAGCACGGCGTGGAAGGTTGAATTTACACCGAGCATTTTGTTGTGTGCATGACCGAAGCCCCTGTTCTCGCCCGTCTCGATTATTTTAACCGTCGGAAAATTTTCCCTTATATATTCGACCGTTCCGTCCTGCGATGCGTTATCGACAACGGTTATTTCATATTCAACGGATTTTGTGTATTCGATTACGCTTTTCAAAAGCCTGCCGATTTCCGATTTGTTGTTATATGTTACAACGGAAACTGAAAGCTCCGCCATCGCCGCACCTCCTTACTTTGAGCGCAAACGCCCGATAAAGTTGATATTTATAAATCTTTTTGCAATCACAAGCGCACCGACAATTCGGTTTTTAAGCCCGCCTGCCTGCCTGCAAAAAAGAGAGTAGTCCTTTTTGAAAATCGAAAACCTGCGCCTTGCCGCCCCAACATCTCCGAAATCGTTCGCAGAAAAGCTCTGTTTGAGCTCAACCGAGCGTGCCGACGAGATTTTCCTGTTTTGTTTTTTCATATCCGACAAAAATTTGTGGTCGATAAAGTCAAGAAAATAATTTTCGTCGTATCTGTAATTTCCGAACACTTCAAGGTTTACAGCCATACCGCTGTTTATGCCCGAAATGTTTTCGGCGGTTAATTCGTCAAGACTTGAAACAGCCGAAGCGACAACGCCGTTAATTTTGCACGGCGACATATATCCCCTGCCGTCAAAAACGGTCGGAAGAAGAATGTCGGCGCCCGTTTTTTCGATTTCCTTTTCCATAAGGGAAAAATAATCGGCGGGAACTGCCGTGTCGTCGTCAAACAGACAGACATAGCCGTTTTTCCCCGCAAGAGCGTCAAGCGCACGGTTGTAAGCCTTGGAAAGTCCGACATTTCCGCCCATTGAAAGGATATGCACATTTTCGCCCTCAAAAGCGGTGTTCCCCATATCCTTGGTGCTGTTGTCGCAGACAAAAATTTCAACTCCCGTGTCTTTAAGGGTCGAAAACGAAATACTGTCACGCAAGCTTCTGTTGTAAATTACCGTTACGGCAAAAAATCTGATACTCATAATTATCTCTTTAAGAGGGCAGAAACCATCTGCACCCTCCATTTAATCATATTGAAAACACCCGAGTGCCTGTCGTTCGAAACATTATTCCCGTGCCGCCTGTAAAGGATAAGCGGCTCGTTTATTATTTCGACTTTTCCGTGCCGTTCGCACATAAGGCCTATCCACTGGTCGTGCATGGGTATGTTTTCGGGTATCGGCAAAAGATACTCGCAGCATTGCCTGCGAAACGCCATACAACAGCCCATATAGGTGTTTTTTATAAGGTTTTTGACAATTCCCGTGCCCGTTTTCCTGTGCTCAAAGAACGAATTATCAACCGTATTCAAGTCTCCGTCAACAACTCTTGCGTCGTGCAGTACGAGCACGGTTTTCGGGTCGCAAAACGCCTTTTTTACCCTTTCGACCTTGTTGTCAAGCCATACATCGTCCTGGTCGCAAAGGAAAACAATATCGTTTTTACAGTTTCTTATTGCGTTCTCAAAATTCTTTATAACTCCCCTGCCGGGTCCGTCAAGAAACCTTACTCTCGGGTCTTTTTCCGCAATAAAACAAATCATTTCCCTTGTACCGTCCGTCGAGGGGTCAAGGGAAATGACAATTTCATCTTCGGCGGACAGTTGCGGTAATATTGAATTTATTTGTTCTTCGATAAATTCTTCGCCGTTATATGCGGCAAGTGCAACTGATACCGTCATAATTAAAACACATTCTTTTCGGAAAATTCTTTGAACGACTGATGAACCTTATCCTTCTCGGAAAGGAGAATTTCCATATCCTCCGTAATAGGCCACTCAATGCCGATGTCGGGGTCGTTCCACATAAGACCTGCCTCGTGAGAGGGGTCGTAATATCTTGTGCATTTGTAAACAAACTCCGCCTCGTCCGAAAGAACAAGGAAGCCGTGAGCAAAGCCCTCGGGAATGTAAAACTGCTTTTTGTTTTCAGCCGAAAGGGTTACGCCGAACCATTTGCCGTAGGTCTCGCTGTCGCGTCTCAAATCGACCGCAACATCAAATACCTCGCCGCTTACAACTCTGACAAGCTTACCCTGCGAGTTCTGCGTCTGGAAATGAAGTCCTCTCAACACGCCCTTTTTGGACTTGGACTGATTGTCCTGAACGAAAACCATATCAAGCCCCGCTTCCTTAAAAGCCTCATACTGATAGGTTTCCATAAAATAGCCTCTGTTATCGCCGAAAACCGTGGGCTCGATAACATAGACATCCTTTATCGGAGTTTTGATAAAATTAAACTTTCCCATTATTTATCACCGTACATCTTTTTATAATAATCCTGGTAAGCGCCGCTTGTTACATTCTTAACCCAATCCATATTGTCAAGATACCATTTAAGTGTCTTTTTAATACCTACCTCGAATGTTGTTTCGGGATACCAGCCGAGAGCGTTCTTAATCTTGGTCGGGTCGATACCGTAACGGCGGTCGTGTCCCTTACGGTCGGTAACATACTTAATCATATGCTCGCCTACCTCGGGGTCAACATTTTCCTTGATATATTCGATAATTGTCTTAACGATAAAGATGTTGGGTCTCTCGTTATGTCCGCCGACATTGTAAACTTCGCCGTCAACACCGTTTCTGATTACCATATCGATAGCCTTGCAGTGGTCCTCAACATAGAGCCAGTCACGAACCTGCATACCGTCGCCGTAAACGGGAAGGTCTTTATGAGCAAGCGTGTTGTTCATAATAAGCGGAATGAGCTTCTCGGGGAACTGATAAGGTCCGTAGTTGTTTGAGCAACGGGTAATGTTAATCGGGAACTTGTATGTGTCGTGGAAAGCCTTTACGAACATATCAGCCGAAGCCTTACTTGACGAATAGGGGCTGTGGGGGTCAAGCGGAGTTGTCTCCATAAAGTAACCCTCTGCACCGAGTGTGCCGTAAACCTCATCGGTCGAAACCTGAAGATACTTAACGCCGTCCTTGTACTCGTCGTCGCCCGTCTGCCATGCAACCTTAGCGCACTGAAGCATATTAACCGTACCGAGAACATTTGTCTCAACAAAGATTTCGGGGTTTGTGATACTTCTGTCAACATGGCTTTCAGCTGCAAAGTTTACAACATAGTCAATGTCGTTCTCTTTGAAAATCTTTGAAATAGCTTCTCTGTCGCAGATGTCTGCCTGAACAAAAGAGTAGTTGGGGTTGTTCTCAACGCTCTTGAGGTTCTCAAGGTTGCCTGCGTATGTAAGCTTGTCAACATTGATGATTTTAACATCGTCATACTTGTTGAGCATATAGATTACAAAGTTTGAACCGATAAATCCGGCACCGCCGGTTACAAGATAAGTTTTCATGAATTTTTCTCCATTTCGTCTAATTTTATAATATATTCCCGAAGTGCCGTATCCCAGTCACGCATTTCATTGCCGACGGTACATTCGAGCATAAGATTTCTCAATGATGAATAAGCGGGTCTCGGAGCAGCCGAGGGATATTTTGCCGAGTATTCCTCGGAGGTGCACTTTGCAACCGTTCCCTTACAGCCCGAAAGCTCCATAATTCTCGCTGCGAAATCAGCCCAGCTGCATTCGCCCTCGCCTGTACAATGGTAAATTCCGTACTCCTCGGTAAGAGCGAGCTTGAGAATGTGATACGCAAGGTCGTTGGCGTTTGTGGGGTTGCCCCTCTGGTCATCGACAACAGTCGTGACATCGTTCATATTTCCGAGGCGTCTCATAGTCTTGACAAAGTTCTTGCCGATAAGACCGTAAAGCCACGCCGTTCTGAGAATAAAGTATCTCGAGCACTGTTCTCTGACATACTTTTCGCCGAGGAGCTTGCTCTTGCCGTAAACGGTGTTGGGTCCTACCTCGTCCCACTCACACCTCGGGGTGTTGCCGTCTCCCCTGAAAACATAGTCGGTCGAAACATGGACGAATTTTGCGCCGTATCTGTCGCTTGCAACGGCAAGGTTTCTCGGACCTATTGCGTTGACCTTCATAGCCGCTTCAAAGTTTGTCTCACAGCCGTCAACATTGGTCATTGCCGCGCAGTTGATGATAACATCGGGCTTTTCGCTCTTTACAAAGGCGTCAACAGCCGCCGCATCGGTAATATCAAGGTCCTCAACATCGACTGCGACAACCTCGCAGCCCTTGTATGCGTCGCTTATTTTGCCGATACCCGCTTCGCCCGTTTCAAGCATATGAGACAGCTCATTGCCCAACTGACCGTGCGAACCCGTAATCAGTATTTTCATATTTAATATTCCTCCCGAAAAAGACCTTAATCAGTCTGTTTCCTTTCCTGCAAGCTTGTAAAGATACTGACCGTATTCGGTAGTTTTAAGCTTATCCGCCTGCGAGAGAAGCTGTTCTTTGTTTATAAAACCGTTGTTGTATGCGATTTCCTCAAGGCAAGCGACATAAAGTCCCTGTCTTGTCTGAACCGCTTCGATAAAGTTTGCGGCGTCGAGCATCGCTCTGTGTGTGCCCGTATCGAGCCAAGCCATACCTCTGCCGAAAAGCTCAACCTTGAGAGTTCCTCTTCTGAGATACTCGTTGTTGATTGAAGTGATTTCGATTTCTCCTCTTGCCGAGGGCTTAACATTCTTTGCGATTTCGATTACATCGTTATCGTAGAAATAGAGTCCCGGAACAGCGTAGTTTGACTTCGGATGTTCAGGCTTTTCCTCGATTGAAAGGACATTCCAATCCTTGTCGTATTCAACAACGCCGAAAGCCTTCGGATTGCTTACATGATAGCCGAAAATCGTAGCGCCCGACTCCCTTGCGCTTGCCTTTGCAAGTCTCTCCGAGAAGCCGTAGCCGTAGAATATATTGTCGCCGAGGACAAGGCATACGCTGTCGTCGCCGATAAATTTCTCACCGATTATGAATGCGTCGGCAAGTCCTCTCGGCTTATCCTGAACGGCATATTCAATGTGCATACCGAGCTGTGAGCCGTCTCCGAAAAGCTCCTCGTAGCAGGGAAGGTCACGGGGTGTCGAAATGATGAGGACATCCTTAATCTTCGCAAGCATAAGAGTTGACATCGGATAATAAATCATAGGCTTGTCATAAACAGTCAAAATCTGCTTTGACACTGCAAGAGTTGACGGATAAAGCCTTGTGCCCGCACCGCCGGCAAGAATAATACCTTTCATATTCTTTCCTCCAAAAAAATGTTGTTTAATGTTTTATGGTTTATGCTGCGTCGTCAAGCACCTCGGGACTTGTGGTCTCGGGCACAGACGGCTTTGTTGTGGTTTCGGGTACAGGCGCCGTGGTCGTAACAGCCGGAGCGGTTGTGGTCTCGGGTGCCTGCGTTGCCGGAGCGGCGGTTGTCGCCGGAGCGGCTTTTGTTGTTGTGACGGCTTTCTTTGTGGTTGTCGTGCTTGCCGCCTTTGTCGCGGAGTCGTTCTTTGTCGACTTTTTCGAGGTTGTTCTCTCCGATTCGGGTATCGGCTCGCCGTAAATGAACATATGAATTCTTTCCGCAGCGGCGTCAAGGTCATATCTCCATACCCAAGCGCCCTCATACATTCCGCCGATTGCCTGCTCGGGGTCGCCGGGGATATTTATAGCCTCAATCGAAACATCCTCATTTATAAGCGGAACAAGGCTCATAACCTCACTGAACGAAACGGAGGTCTCGCAAAGCGACATCATCGTTTTAACGACCTCGGCGTACTTTGTGGGGCTTACCTTTCTCGCCTGTGTGAGAAGTGCGTTTATAACCATCTTCTGTCTGTTTGAACGGGCATTGTCGGAGTCCTGCTTACGAAGCCTGCAGAATATAACCGCCTGATCGCCGTCAAGATGAACCTGTCCGTAATGGTCGACAAGCGCCGCTCCCCTCTGAGCGTTCGGGTCGCCGTAAAGAGCCTCCTGGTTTATCTGGTTCATTTCCGACTCCGTTATTTCAATGTCTATGCCGCCGAGGACATTTATTGCGTCCGCAAGCTTATGCATATTTATTGTAGCATAGTCGGTAATGTTCATATTGAAGTTTTCGTTTATCGTCTTAATCGCAAGCGGAGCGCCGCCGAACGAATAAGCATGGGTTATTTTCTGATTTTTGTGACCGTCTATCGCAACATAGCTGTCTCTGAGGATTGAAACGATTTTAACCGATTTGTTCTTGGCGTCAATGCTGACAATCATAATCGTATCGCTCAAGCCCTTAAAGGAGTTCTCGTCTCTTGTATCTACGCCGAAAACAGCGACATTGAACACATCGGTCTTGCCGTACTTGTTTTCGATTTCATCCGAAATGCCGAGGTCCTCTTTGTCAATGTTCGTGGTAAAGCCGTTGTAAACGCCGTAAACCGTCGCAAGTGCGATAAGCGCAAGCAAAACAATTACGCAAACAACGATAATGACAACTCTCTGCCACTTTTTGAGAGCCAGCCATTTCTTTTTGAACTTTGACTCTTTTTTCGGCTTTTTGTCCTTACCCTTTTTTGACTTTTTGGGTTCTTTCTTTTCCTCTTTTGCTTCGGCAACAATCTCTATATCTTCAAAATCCCTCTTGTTGTCTGACATTCTTTTATACCTCACACACAAAATATGCAAAATGCACACATAAAAAATCTATTTTATTACTTTGGATTATACTATAATTTATGCCGTGTGTCAATGAAAATACAGACGCTTCGGCGTGTATTTTGACGAATACGGTAAAGTACGCTTCGGCATTTATAAAATGCAATAAAAAGAGCGGCAGAAAACTGCCGCTTTAATTAAATGTCCTTATCAGAAAGGAAGATAACCCATTGAAGCATTCGTGACAAGCACCGCAACATATCCGATATAAACGCATATCATCAATGCACCCTGCCAACGGTTGAGTTTCTTGGTAATAATAGTGGGAACTATCGCAATCACGGCTACGGCAAGACATACTATAATGTCAAGATACGCCGACTGCTTACCGATTACAAGCGTACCGTTTGAAATGAATGCGCAAACGGGAAGAATGAGCGCAATATCAATGATGTTGGCACCGATAATATTTCCGATTGAAAGCTCAGATTGCTTCTTTGCAATAGCGGTTATCGTTGTAACAAGCTCGGGAAGAGATGTTCCGACCGCAATGATGGTAACGCCGATAATAGCCTCCGATACGCCGAGACCTCTTGCGATAATCGTTCCGTCGTCAACAAGCAGGTCAGCGCCTACAACTATCATAACCGCGCCGAGCAGGAACTTCAAAACATTCGCAATCACACTTTTGGCGTTTGCATCGGGTCTTTCGTCATCCTTGCTGTCACTCAATGAGCTTTTGCCCTGGAGAATGTTCTCAATCATAAATACAACGAATATGATTATCATTATAACGCTCTGAGCGGTTGTAAGACTGAGGTTGTTGATAAACGCCGCCAAAGCAGCTACCGCAACAATCATCAGCGTGCCTTTGAAAGCAACCTCTTTTCGCTTGACGAGAGCAGGCATACAAAGTATCGAGATACTCATTATAAGTCCGATATTCGCCGTGACCGAACCTACCGCATTTCCGACCGCCATATCGTTCTGACCCTTTGCCGCCGCAATTACGGAGACAATCATTTCGGGGAGAGTTGTGGCAAAGCTCACTACCGTAGCGCCGATAAGGAACTTCGGAATACCCGTAGCTTCCGCAATCCATGTAGCTGCGTCAACAAAGACATCTCCGCCCTTGACAATAAGGAAAAGTCCTATGATAAACATTATTACAACATAAATCATATTGTCCGAGGGAATCGAAAACAATGACGCCACCGTGTTTGATATGTTCATTAAAAACACCGTCTTTTCCGATTTTATAGTAACCCGATAATTGTAACACAAATAAAATATAAGTCAATATATTTTTTGTCTTGTACCGCGGATTTCGGATACCGTTTATTTCGTTGACAAAAAATATTTCTCTGTTATAATTGTATATATAATGGCGTATTATCAACGGATAGCGCCCTTGTTAAATGTTAAAGGAGCAACATAATGGGATATACCAAAGAAGACATTCTCAGAATTGCAGAAGAAAAGGATGTTAAATTTATCAGACTTCAGTTTATTGACATTTTCGGACAGATAAAAAATGTCGCCATCACAAGGAGTCAGCTTGAAAAGGCTCTCGACAATAAATGTATGTTCGACGGCTCTTCAATAGAAGGCTTTGTCAGAATTAACGAATCGGATATGTATCTGCGCCCCGATTACGACTCGTTCGTAATTTTGCCGTGGAAGGACAGAACCGCAAGGCTTATCTGCGATGTTTACTGCACCGACGGCACAACACCGTTCCTCGGCGACCCGAGAAATGTGCTGAAAAAGGTTATGAAGGAAGCTGCCGATATGGGCTATACATTCAATGTAGGTCCGGAGTGCGAATTTTTCCTTTTCCAGCTTGACGACGAGGGCAACCCCACCACGCAGACGGGCGATGTCGCAGGCTACTTCGATATGGGCCCCGCAGACCAGGGCGAGCAGTGCAGAAGAGATATTTGTATGTGCCTTGAAGAGATGGGCTTTGAGATTGAAGCTTCGCACCACGAATGTGCCGAGGGTCAGCATGAAATCGACTTCAAGTTTGACGAGGTTCTCAAAACAGCCGACAATGTAATCACTTTCAAGCATGTTGTCAAAACCTATGCAAGGCGCCACGGACTCCATGCTACCTTTATGCCCAAGCCCGTTTACGGCATCTGCGGCTCGGGAATGCATACAAATATGTCGCTTATGAAGGACGGCAAAAACGCCTTTTATGACCCCGACAAGGAATACGGCCTTTCCGACACGGCGCTGCACTTCATTGCAGGCGTGCTTGCGCATATCAAGGGAATTACGGCGGTTGCAAATCCGCTTGTAAACTCATATAAGAGACTTGTTCCCGGCTATGAGGCTCCCGTATATATCGCTTGGTCGGCTTCAAACCGTTCCACGCTTATCAGAATCCCCACCGCAAGAGGTATGGGCACAAGAGTTGAGCTTCGCTCCCCCGACCCCGCCTGCAACCCCTATCTTGAAATGGCGCTTTGCCTTGCGGCAGGTCTTGACGGAATAAAGAGAGGTCTTATGCCTCCCAAGAGCACCGCAAAGAACATCTATGAGATGACCGAGCAGGAGCTTAAAGACGACGGCATAGACAATCTTCCCGCAACGCTTGAGGACGCTATGTACGAATTTGCAAGCGACCCGTTTATAAAGGAAGCTCTCGGCGAGCATGTCTATGAAAAGTATCTTGAGGGCAAGCTCCGTGAATGGAAGCAGTACCAGACAAGCGTTACCGACTGGGAAGTCAAGCGCTACCTTTCAAAGTATTGATAAAACAATTCACTTTTTTTAATCTTAATCGGCACAGCCTAGGCTGTGCCGATTTTTTGTTGAAAACATACGACCCTTGCGGCTGTCCGATACGGTGTAGGGCGGGGGTGATTCCCCTGACAGGGGAAATGTCTGCGAAGCAGACAAAAGGGTGCCCGAATTCGGAAGAATTTGCTCCCGCCGCACAACGCCCTTACGGGCGAGGTAAGAGTGAATAGGTGTGGGTGCTTCGCACGGGTTGTCCCTACGGGGGTATCAAATCAAAATGTTCGCAGAACCAAGCCTTCCTCTGACGAGGAAGGTGGCACGCCACAGGCGTGTCGGAAGGAGAGAGGCAGGCTATATCGAATTTACGTTATCTCTCCCTCAGTCATTTTTCTAAAGAAAAATGACAGCTCCCTCGTCAGAGGGAGCCTATGTTTACTAATGCAGCGCTTCAAGCCGCATTAACAAAATCGGGCACCGCAAGAGGACAAAGCTGTTTAGCGAAGCGAAACTGAGGGAGTTGAAATAGGTTACATCAAATTATATTTCATATCATATCGTAAGGGCGAACTGTGTTCGCCCGCTTTTAATTTGCTCTGAATTCGGCGGGCGAACACAGTTCGCCCCTACGGGCTGTGCGTTAAAATACAATGAAATATCAGCCGTAAATTACGGTAAATAAACAACAATTAAGCGGCGGGAGCAAGCCCCCGCCCTACTGCGTTAGCATTTGCTGATTAACTTCATTTTCCACGCACAAATTTATCACCGCTTTTTTGCGAACAACAGCATAATCGTACGCTATCTTTGTGCCGCTCTTTCTTGACCCCAATGACTCACATCCAAATTGACGACAATAAAACACACATACATCGCTTGCTTCTATCATAGCCCTATTACGCTCAACATAAACAGCCCTCCCCGCCGAAGCAATCTTCTTTGGGAAAAAGCTCTCTTCGTATCCGCTTATAAGCAACCTATCCGTATATTCATCCGTATCGGGATATACGGTTCGGAAATGTATTCTTCTGATATACGGAATTTCTTTTTTTATTTCCGTTACGACCTCGTAGCACAAATCGTTGAATTCCGAATGGTCTCCAAAAATGGACTCTATGACCCCACAGTCAATCAACTTATATACAACATTTTTCAAAATGCTTTCAAGCTCTGTTGTTCTTTTGAGTTTCCTATGTCCTATAAAGCAACAGGTCTTATTTTTGTCTTGTATCATATCGTACCCACCACCGCAGAAAATATATCATCTGTAATATGTTATTTAGCATATTTATAGGCTGTAATCAATCACAATTGCAGTATATATGGGCTAAAATATATCAAAAGGCGGTGGCAATGTATGACAGAAAGAGATTTTTCGTTGCGTTTGGCTCGATTAAGGGAGACAAAAGGAATATCTGCACGGGATATGAGCCTGTCAATGGGTCAAAATCCGGGATATATCAACAATATTGAAAGCGGAAAGTCCATGCCGTCCTTGTCCGGATTTTTCTACATCTGCGAATTTCTGAAAATTTCGCCGAAAGACTTTTTCGATACCGAAGCTTCAAATCCG
Source organism: uncultured Eubacteriales bacterium (assembly GCA_902491475.1). Taxonomy (GTDB): domain Bacteria; phylum Bacillota; class Clostridia; order Oscillospirales; family Acutalibacteraceae; genus Fimenecus. The sequence goes on along the minus strand of CABUHY010000010.1, from coordinate 41,388 downwards.
TCAAAAGCAAATGAACTGTATGCGGCGGCAAAGGCGCTGGACGACAAACAGTTGGACAATTTGATTTCAATCGCCAAAGGCTTGCAAAAATAATAAACAACATAAAAAAACAGGACTTCTTTGAAGTCCTGTTTTTGCATACATAATACAATTATTTGTTTTTTGCTTTTTCCTTTGTGCTCTTGACGACTTTGAGGCGGGTAAAATCCTCACGCTCTTTTTCGTCGAGTGCTTCGGAAATGAATTTAACCGTCTGCGTAAACCTCGGTATCATAATGTTGTTGAGTGCGTTTGCTCTCTTCTGCGTTTTCTTTATCGCATCGGCAAGGCGATAGATTGAGGTCTGCGTTTCAACAAGCTTAACGCTGAGCTTTTTAGCCTCGTTGAAATTGAAATAAGCCTCGTCAAGATAAGAATTTGTGGTGTCAAAGCCGTAATAGTTTTTCATATCCTGCTCGCCGAGGGTTATCTGCGGAATTTCAACGCCCATAACGCTCTTGTAATCAACCTTGAGCGTATTGTCAAGCGGAACGGTGCGTGCGTAATCGGAGCAAAGTCCGAGCGTTATGTTCGCCTTTTGCAGTGATGCGTACGCCTTTTTGTACGCCTCGTTTATTGTGCTTTCGACTTCCTTTGCCTCGTCAACAAGCTGCATCATCTCACGCACAAGTATATTTCTTTTCCTGTCCATAAGCTCATAACCGAGCTTTGCAAGGGAAAGCGATTTCTGCGTTGCCATAAGATTGGCTTTTGTCGGGAAAACCTGCGCCATTTACTCACGCTCCTTTCATTGAAGTTTATTATTTTACTGCGCCCTTATAGTGCTTCTCGATGGTCTTGTCGTCAACACGGTCAAGCATATTTCTCGGCAGTGCCGAAAGAAGCTCCCAACCGAGGTCAAGCGTTTCGTTGATGCTTCTGTTCTCGGTAAAGCTCTGGTTGATAAACCTCTTCTCAAACTCGTTGCCGAAGTTAAGAAGCAGCTTATCCTCCTTGCTCAACTCGTCCTCGCCGATAACCGAGGCAAGCGCCTTTGCGTCCTGAACCTTTGCGTAGGTTGCAAGAAGCTGGTTTGCAAGGGTCTGATGGTCCTCTCTCGTAGCGCCCTCGCCTATGCCGTCCTTCATAAGACGGGAAAGCGACGGAAGAACGCTTACGGGCGGATAAATGCCCTTGTAGTCAAGCTCACGGTCAAGAACTATCTGTCCCTCCGTGATATATCCCGTAAGGTCGGGAATGGGGTGCGTAATGTCGTCGTTGGGCATTGTAAGAATCGGTATCTGTGTAACCGAGCCCTCGCAGCCGTTAATCATACCCGCTCTCTCGTAAAGCGAAGCAAGGTCGGAATAAAGATAACCCGGGAAGCCCTTACGACCGGGGATTTCGCCCTTAGAGCTTGAGAACTCACGCAACGCCTCGCAGTATGAGGTCATATCAGTCATAATTACAAGTATGTGCTTATGAAGCGTAAACGCAAGATACTCCGCAATGGTAAGCGCACATTTCGGGGTCATAATTCTTTCGATAATCGGGTCGTTTGCAAGGTTCAGCAGCATAACAACCCTGTTCATAACATTTGCCTCTTCAAACGAATTGCGGAAGTACATCGCAACATCGTTTTTAACGCCCATTGCGGCGAAAACTATCGCAAAATCGTCTCCGTCGGAAATTGTAGCCTGACGGACAAGCTGAACGGCAAGCTCGTTGTGCTTCATACCCGAACCCGAGAAGATGGGAAGCTTCTGACCTCTGATAAGCGTTGTAAGAGCGTCGATTGAAGAAATACCCGTCTGAATGAAGTTCCTCGGATACTCTCTCGAAACGGGGTTTATCGGGGAGCCGTTTACATCTCTTTTTTCATCGGGATAAATCTCGCCGAGACCGTCAATGGGTCTGCCGAGACCGTCAAGCGTTCTGCCGAGAATTTCGGGTGAAAGCGAAACCTCCATGGTCTTGCCCATAAGGGTTGTCGTGACATTGCTCATGGAAATGCCTCTTGTACCCTCAAAGACCTGAACCGTAATTCTCTCGCCGTCGATTTTAACTATTCTGCCCGTTCTGACGGTTCCGTCGTTGAGCCTTAACTCAACCATTTCCTCCGCCGAAGCGTCCTTTACATGGTCCAATACGACAAGAGAGCCGTTGATTTCGTCAATGTTTAAGTGCTTAATAATCAATTCTGCTCACCTGCCTATCTCATTATTAAATCAAGCTGAACATCAATGTCCTTGATGCAGTCGTCAATCATTGAAAGTTTATCGTTCGGAACATCGTATTTCATCTGTACAAGCCTGTCGAAAAGTCCCGTGGCAAGTATCTTTGAAATGGGTATCTGCCTTGCTACGACTTCCTTTGAGCGGTGGTAAAGATGAAGAATTGCGTCCATCATCTTATACTGCTTTTCAAGCGGAACGAAGGTGTCGTCCTTGTGGAAGGCGTTCTGCTGTAAGAAGCCTACCCTGATTACCCTTGCCGTTTCGATTATCAGCTTCTGGTCGTCGGGAAGAACATCCGAGCCGATAAGCTTTACAATCTCCATAAGAGAATTTTCTTCAAGCAACAGCGAGCATATCTCTTCACGCTTCTCTATGAAGTCGGGAGCGATATTGTCCCTGTACCACGCCGAAAGGTCGCCTATGTACTCACTGTAAGACAAATTCCAGTTGATTGCCGGATAGTGTCTTGCGTATGCGAGCGATTTATCAAGCGCCCAGAAGCAACGTGTAAATCTCTTTGTGTTCTGTGTAACAGGCTCCGAGAAGTCCGAGCCCTGCGGAGAAACCGCACCGATAAGCGTAATCGAGCCCTCGGTTGAGTTGAGGTTTTCAACATATCCCGAACGCTCATAGAACTCGGAAAGTCTTGAGGGAAGATATGCCGGGAAGCCTTCGTCGGCGGGCATTTCTTCAAGTCGTCCCGAGATTTCACGCAACGCCTCCGCCCAACGGGAGGTGGAGTCTGCCATCAGCGCCGTGTGATAACCCATATCACGGTAATATTCCGCAAGGGTAATACCCGTGTAAATGGAAGCCTCACGAGCCGCAACGGGCATATTTGAAGTGTTAGCGATAAGCACCGTTCTCGAAAGCAAGGGCTTCTGCGATTTCGGGTCGATAAGCTCCGAAAACTCCGTAAGTACCTGCGTCATTTCGTTTCCGCGCTCGCCGCAGCCGACATAGATGATTATATCTGCGTCGCACCACTTTGCAAGCTGGTGCTGAGTCATTGTTTTACCTGTACCGAAGCCTCCGGGGATAGCCGCCGCACCGCCCTTTGCTATCGGGAAAACGGAGTCGATTACTCGCTGACCCGTGATAAGCGGTTTAACAGCCGGAAGTCTTTTCTTTATAGGTCTCGGGTTACGGATGGGCCACTTCTGACAAAGGGTCAAATCCTTTATCTCGCCCGAGTCGGTTTTTAATTTGATTATGGTATCGTTTACGGTGTATTCGCCGTCGGGGGCAACCTCTGTTACCTCGCCCGAAAGATACGGCGATACCATAGCCTTATGTGTGATAATATCGGTTTCGGGGCACTCTGCGAAAATATCGCCGCCCGAAAGACGGTCGCCCACATTGACCTTTACGGTAACCGAATATTTCTTTTCGGTGTCAAGCGAGCTGAAGTTTGCGCCTCTGCCTATGAACGGACCGAATTTCTTTTCAATCTCGGGCAGGGGTCTCTCAATACCGTCAAAGATGTTTCCGAGAATTCCGGGTCCCAGCGTAACGCTCATGGGCGAGCCTGTGGATACAACGGGTTCGCCGGGTTTAAGACCCGTGGTCTCCTCGTAAACCTGTATTGTCGTAAAGTCGGAGTCAACCTTGATTACCTCGCCGATAAGTCCCGCATTGCCGACATAAACCGTCTCCATCATTTCAAGGTCGGTCTTACCTTTTACGGTAACGACAGGGCCGTTAATGCCGAATATTTTGTTTTCCTGCATAATTTCGCCCTCCTTATATCTTCAAGCCGGAATTTTCGAGGAACCATTCCTTCTGTTCTTCGAATTTAACATCAAGCGAATTGTCATAAAGGCAACCCGAGTCCTTGTCGTGCGCTTTGACGCCGCCGAGAACTATTTCATTGCTCTTCAAGAACTTCAAATTGTCGTTGAGCAGGGCTTTTTTAATATCCGCCTCATGCTTCAAGTCCTTTTCGGAAAGATAATAAACCGTGTTTTCGGAAGCGTTTTTGTATATCTCTTTAACCGATTTTACAAGGTAGTCGACATACTCTGCGCTGTCGGTAAAGCTCTCTATCTGCTGTGCGGCAGACGAAAAGACCTTTTGAGTCAACTCGTTTCTCAAAGCGGAAAGCTCTTTTTTCGCTTCCTCCTCGGCTGCGGAAACAGCCTTGTTCTTTTCCGATTTTATTCTTGATGTTTCGTACTTTATGTAACTGTCGCAACGGGCTTCGGCGTCCTTTTCAAACGCATCGGTCCGCTGATTTTTGATAAACTCTGTCTCTTCGTTTATCGTTTTGCACTTTTCTTTCGCCATTTTGCGAATAGCGTCGGTAAATGCTTTTGCATTGTTTTCAAAAGCGCTCAATTCGTTCACCTCTTCGCATCAAATCTTAATTCCTATTGCGTCGGCAATATATTCCGCAACGGCATTTGCGCTCTGTCCGCTGCCGTCCGAATCGGGAATAACCGCCACAAGGGGTCTGCCTGCCTGCTTCAACTGAAAAATGTCGTCCTTGCACATCTTTTCAATCGACGCAGTAATAAAAACTATACCGATTTCCGGGTTCGTATAAACCTTTTTTATCTCGGCGGCGGCAGAAGTCGGGTTCTTGACGCGAACCGTCTCAACTCCGGCAAGGCGCATACCGATAAGAGCGTCCGAACTGTCGGTAATAAGTAACATTTTCATTTTGTTTACCCTTATATTTTGTTAAGAATAAGAATTGAAATAACGACGCCGTAAAGAGCGATTGACTCACCCAAGGCAACGAAGATGATTGATTTACCGAATGATTTCGGGTTTTCTGCTGTGGCTGCGATAGCTGCGGGAGCACCTGCCGCAACGGCGATACCGCCGCCGATACCTGCAAGACCCGTAACAAGACCTGCCGCAAGAAGTCCGAGACCCTTTGAGTTGTCGGTTTCCGTGGGAGCTACCGCAATGCTTGTTGTTGCAACATCGCTTGTGTCTGCCGGCTCTTCTGCCGCAAATACATTTACGCAAAGAACGGAAATAAGAACAACGAGAACTGCAAATACAGCCACATTCATTTTAAGGGGCTTTTTGATTGATTTGCCGCTGAAGCGGTTTTTAACTGCGATGAATGCCGTCGCAAAGAGAGCAACGGGAGCGAGTACCATTAAGATGTAAAACAATGTAGTCATTTTTTATTCCTCCGAAAAATTATTTGTTAATGCTTTTATTCAGCTTGAACGGCGTATAGGCAATGCCGCTGCCGTCAAAGAACCTTGAGAACATTTCGTAATATTCAAGTCTCAATGCCTGGATACCCGTGAGCAATCCCTCAAGGGCGATTACAAGCACGTTGCCGAGAACGATTACGAAGATATTTTCACTGTCGCCCGCAAGCGAGAAAACAACCATCATCATACCTGCGTGGACAAGCACGAAAGCGCCTACACGAAGGAACGAAACCGTGTTCGACAGATAAGAAAGGATGTATTCGAGAAGCTCGAACAAATTCTGAAGGATAAAGTCCGATACGCTCTCGGGCTTCCAATCGGGGTGCTTGTCGATAATTCCAATCGGGATTTCCTTGATAAACAACAGGAACGCGCACACACCGAGCAACGGAGCGCACACTGCCGACGGGATAGGCGACGGGCCGCCCATAAATCCGGAAGCCAAATTTACGCCGCAGAGATAAAGTATAAGACCGACAAGACCGTTCTGACTGAATATCGCCTCGCCTATATGCTTTCTCTTGATACAAGCGTATATGTTCATAACTATTGCGACAACCATAAGTCCTACGCCTATGGCGATGGCAAACAGCAATACCGTATTGATACTGTCCATAACCGACAGCGGTTTTCCGCTCCAACCGAGCTTTTCGTAAACGGGATTGAGCGCTTCCTCAAAGCCGAACACGCTGCCGAAGATAAAGCCGAATATCATTGAGGAAATTCCGCAGGGAACAAGGATTTTTCCGAGTCCCGATTTCTTGAACTTCCACATACAGAAGCCGAGCACCGCAAGCACGAAGCCCTGACCGAGGTCGCCGAACATTATACCGAAAAGCACGGTATAAGTGATTGCGACAAACGCCGTAACATCTATATCCGTATAGGACGGTGAGCCGTACATATCGACATAGAATTTATAGGGCTCTATAAGCAGTGAAAGCAGCTTGTTGCGCTTTTTGTACTTGACGGGAACAACAGCGCTGTCATCCTTGGGTGCGTCCTCGCACTCGACCTGAACGGATTTTATGTCTTTCAGCGCCGCATCGAACTTCTCCGTCTCGCTTTTCGGAACATATCCGACAAAGGCAAAGAACTTTTCGTTATGTAAAGCATAGCTTCTCAATTCATATACGGAGTTGAGATACATCATATTTGAATAGAGATAATTGAGATGCTCTTTCTCGCTTGAGAGGAAGTCCGTAAGAGCTTTCTGCGTTTCGTCAAGAGTCGAGGTAAGTATCTCGATACTCTTTGTACACTGCTCGATAACCTCGTCAACCGTTCCTGCCGCACCGGGCACCGGAGTGGGCTCGAAAAACAGGAATGCGAAAATTCCGTCGATTTCGTCAAGCTTGTCAACGGGAGCGAAGTATGCGCCCCAATAGTCCGTTTTATCCTCCGAGCACGGATAGAAGAAAACATAGGGGTTATCCTTGTACACCGTGTTGAGCCTCTTGTAGCTCTCCTTGGGGAGATGTCCGAAGCGTACCTTTATGAACTCGCACTCGGCAATGTCGTCCAAATCGACATCAAGCCCCTTGAAGTGCTCGTAGCTCTTAATTCCCGCTTCGCAGACCGCCTTCTGTTCGTTGAGTGAATTTATTTTTTCGTTATAGTCCGCGATTTTCTTTTTAACCGACCGTATGTACTCCTTATCCTCTTCGCTGAGCTGCGTCATCTTTTTAAGCTCGACAAGCTCGGGCGTGATTCCGACGCTTGAAGCGAGCTCCGTAAGCTCGGAAAGCTGTGCGGCGTATGGATTTTCGTCCGTGAACGGTATAAAGCCCATTTCCGCCGAGATATGCTTAGCCGCCTGCTCGGGATGGAAGCATTCGCTTTCGCAAAGCTTCTCGCAGACTTCGGTCATACTCTCGAGAGAACCGCTGACTTTAACGAGTTCCATTTTTTCGATTGCCATTTTTATCTCCTTTCAAAAATTTTTCTCACTTTATGAGAAATTCCGATATGGATTCGGGCGACAGAGAGTAATCCACGCCCTCGGTAATCATAATTATATTCTTCGTTTCGTTTTCAAGTATTCCTATGTAGCTGAACATAACCACCTCGGGAGCCGTTGAAAACAAAAGATTTTTTTTGTTTATCGAAAGAGCTGCACGGTGCGTGCACTTTTCGATATTGTCCTTTAAGCTTTCATCCACAAATTTTCCGTAAACGGATTTTTTGAATATGTCAAACACTCCGTCCGTGTCCGTGCAAGAAAGCATACGGTCAATTTCATTTTTTGAAAACGCCGAATAGTTGGAATAAAACACCGTCTCATATGTACAGGGCTGATTCGGGAAATATTTCTTCATCCGGTATATGCTCTCAATCATCTTGAAATCGGATTTTGCCATAAAGATTTTTGAAAGCTCCGTTTTTGCTTCGCCCTTATATTCCTTTTTGATAAGTTTTTCGGCATTGTCGCAAAGATAACGGTAAAGAGCATTTTCAAGACCGGTTATTGTAAATTCCGTATTGGAATTTTTGAAAATGTCAAGTATATGCTGATATTTCGTGCCCTCAAGAGCCGCATAGAACTCATCAAAATCGGAAGCGGCTTCAAGCGCCGTCCTGTTAAGCTGAGAACGCTTGTAATAAGCCTCGGGGGAGAAAAGCGAAAACTTTGAAATCGCCTTTGAATCGAGCCTGTCGGCACACGAAAGAATGAGCGAAATGTCGTAATTCAAAAAGATAAGCTCATTCATTTTCTGACCTATCGCCTTTTCAAACGAAGCGAGGGCGGCTATCCTGCCGTAATTGTACTTACGGATTTCCGTCTCGACTCTCGCCTTGGAAAATACCGTTGACGACGAAAGCGACTGCGCCTCGGAATAGGCTGTATTGGAACGGAGATACGAAACGACCTCGTTGACATTGCGGCAGTTAATGAGCGAGGCATAATCCTCGTCCGTTAAAAACCCTGCGCTCATTGCCCGAGCCTTTGCAAGTATCGCATTACCCGCAAGATTGGATATTTTACTCATCTTCTGCCTCCTTTCGACAAATTACCGCACCGAAAATCAATCGGAAATAACCGCATCCGCAATATGCTTTTCCCAAGCGCCGTGCTCGCTCTCATAAAGGGCGTTGAGCTCCTGCTTTTTCTGCTCGGTGCGAGCCTTGATGCTCTCTTTTTCCTTTTTTATTTCACTGTCGGCAAGCGCTTTTTCGTTTTCCGTCCGTGTCTGCGCTTTTTTGTCATATTTCGAATAAATTTCGTCTTTGATTTTGGTAAGGCTTTCGTTGAGAGCTTCACGCTCGTCAACCGCTTTTTGAACCTCAAGTCTCGACGCCTTGTCGGTCTCGACTATAAGCTTGAGCACATCTTTCATTAAAAATCTCACTGCCTTTCCTTGTTCGGTTAGACGGTAGTAACCGCATACCTTTATTATGGTATATTATATTACAAATTGCGCTAAAAGCAAGTGGAATTTCACATAATTAAACTCAAAAAATTTAATGATAATTTGTTTATTTTTATACTTTTGTCAATTTTCTTTACAGGTTGTTATTTTATTGTTCAATTATTATTCACTTTTTTGATTGTATTCTAATGAACCGTGTGCTAAAATAAAATCAGCTTATACATATAAAAATATCTTTTATTCAGGATGTGATTTTATGGACAACAGTTGGTACAAAGAAATGGCGGTTTACCAGATTTGGTGCAGAAGCTTCAAGGACGGTAACGGCGACGGCATAGGCGACCTTTACGGCGTGCTTGAAAAGCTCGACTACATAAAGAGCCTCGGCGTTGACGCTATCTGGTTTTCGCCCATATACCCCTCCCCGCTTGCGGACTACGGCTATGACATTTCCGACTACAAGGACATTGCCGAGGAATACGGCGGACTTGAGATGTTCAAAAAAGTTCTCGACGAGGCCCACAAGAGAGGTCTTAAAGTCATAATGGACCTTGTTGTAAATCACACCTCCGACGAGCACGAGTGGTTCAAGGAGAGCAAAAAGGGTAAGGACAATCCTTATCACGACTACTATTTCTGGAGAAAAGGCAAGGGCAAGAACGGCAAGAAGCCGCCCAACAACTGGCTTTCGACCTTTGAGGGCGGAGCGTGGGAGTATGTGCCCGAAATCGACGAATACTACCTCCATGTTTTTGCGAAAAAACAGCCCGACCTTAACATGGATAATCCCAAGGTCCGTGAAGAGGTAAAATCCATTATGAGATTTTGGCTCGATATGGGCGTTGACGGCTTCCGTGAGGATGTTATCACTTTCATTTCAAAGAAAGAGGGCTTACCCAACGGCTTCCCGCTTCCGATTGCGACGGGAATCGAGCACTACAAAAAAGGTCCGCACATTCATGAATACTTAAAGGAGTTCCGCCACGATGTCATTGACAAGTACGACTGCTTTGTTGTCGGCGAGTCTCCGATGTCAAACTCCAAGGACTGTATCGAGTTTACAGCGGGCGACGACCCCGAGCTTGATATGATGATAGGCTTCGACCATATGCAGGCGGACTGCTTTATGACCGACACAATAGCAACTCCTTTCAGCCTGCGTAAGCTCAAAAAAGCCTTTACCCACTGGCAAAAGGACCTTTACGGCGTAGCGTGGAACGCACTTTATCTTGAAAACCATGACCACCCGAGGATAATCAGCCGCTACGGCAACGAAAAGTTCAGAAGAGAGAGCGGTACAATGCTTGCGACTGCCTGCTTTATGCAGTCGGGCACACCGTTTATCTATCAGGGTCAGGAAATCGGTATGCTCAACAACCATCTTGACGATATAAATCAGTTCAAGGATGTTGTTACATTTAACAATCAAAAGCTTTTCGCAAAATTCGGCATAAAGGGCAAGCGTTATCTTGACATTGCCAACAAGACGAGCCGTGAAAACGCCCGCACCCCCGTTCAGTGGGATTCAAGCGAATATGCAGGCTTCTCGACCGCAGAGCCGTGGTTCGGCGTAAACCCGAATTACAAGGAGATAAATGTAGAAAACGAGGAAAAGGATCCCAACTCAATCCTCAACTTCTACCGCAAACTCTTAAAGGTCAGAAAAGAAAACAAGATTATCATTTACGGCGACTATAAGGAGCATTTCCCCGACAGCGATGTAATCTACTGCTATGAGCGCAATTACGAGGGTAAGCGTGCGCTTGTTGTCTGCTCGTTCTCGGACGAAACCTTCACCTTCCACGCACCCGAGGATTTCGATTTGACAAAGGGTAAAATAATCCTCTGCAACTACGAAAATCCCGAATCAAAACGAGGCGTATGTGCACTGCGTCCGTATGAGGCAAGAGTATATCTTTATGAGTAAAAAAGAGATTAAAACAAATGTAATGCGTATTCTCGACAAGGAAAAGGTTGACTATATTCCGCATTTTTACGAGCACGAGGAGGGCGTTGCCGTTGACGGCGTAAGCGTTGCGAAAATGCTCTCACAGGACCCCGAAAGAGTGTTCAAGACCCTTGTTTTGCAGGGAAAGTCAAAAAACTTTTATGTGTTTGTAATTCCCGTTGAAAAGGAGCTTGACTTAAAGCTCTGTGCGGCGGCGGTCGGCGAAAAATCGGTCGAGATGATACATGTAAAGGACATCAACAAAATAACGGGGTATATCAGAGGCGGTTGCAGTCCCGTAGGGATGAAAAAACAGTTTGTGACCGTGCTTGACGCCTCTGCCGAGGATAAAGAAACCGTTACCGTAAGCGGCGGAAAAATCGGCACGCAGGTCGAACTCTCCCCGTCGGAGCTTTTACGGCTCACTCACGCAAAATACGCAGAGGTTACCTCAAAATAATCAAAAGAACCGATTGGGCGTTCGGCATTTCACCGAGCGCCTTTTGTTTCAGGAGGAAAGCATGATAAGTGATTGGATTTTTTACAAGGGCTCTCTTGAGGACGGCTTTTCCGAGAACACCGATGAGAGCATATTTAAAGCGGTTACCGTTCCGCACACCTGGAACGGCATTGACGGTCAGGACGGCTGTGACAACAACGGCAACACAAAGGTAACCGATTATTACCGCGGAGACGGCTGGTACCGCACAAGGCTCGCTTTTGACGAAGCCGATATGAAAGGACGGGTATTTCTCCGCTTTCAGGGGGCAAACACGCAGTGCGAGGTATATGTAAACTCTCAATGCGTCGGACTTCACAAGGGCGGCTACACAGCTTTTTGCTTTGAAATTACCGATTACATTCACAAAGGCTCCGACAATCTTATCGCCGTCCGTGTAAACAACTCAAAGGTTCCGGAGCTTGCTCCCCTGCAAGCCGATTTCACATTTTACGGCGGACTTTACCGTGATGTTGAGCTTATAAAGAAAAACAAAATCGGCTTTGACATTGTGACAAACGCCACACGGGGTATGGAAATCAAAACCCCTGAGGTCTCACACGAAAAGGCGGTATGCGTTATCCCTTCAACCATTGAGAACACATACGGCGAGCCGAAAACGGTTACTGTGTCCGCAGTTATCGGAACCGCGTGCAAGCAAGCCGATGTTAAACTCCCCGCAAACGGCAAGACGGACATATCATTTGAATTTGAAATTACTTCTCCGCACCTTTGGAACGGCAGAAAGGACCCGTACCTTTATAATGTATCGCTGACGGTTTCCGAAAACGGCACGGAGCTTGATAAAATTCAAGACGAAATCGGTCTGAGATTTTTCAACATTGACATAAACAAAGGCTTTTTCTTAAACGGCAAGCCGTATCCTCTCAGAGGTGTCAGCCGCCATCAGGACAGAGAAAACATAGGAAATGCGCTTACAAAGGCGGAGCACGACGAGGATTTCAAAATTCTCTATGAACTCGGCGCAACGGCTGTAAGGCTTGCACATTATCCGCAGGCGGAATATTTTTACCGTCTTTGCGACCGTTCGGGCATACTTGTCTGGGCTGAAATTCCGTTTGTGGAGCTTATCGGCGGCGACGGAACATATGAAAATCCCGACAGCGACCGCAAAGCGTTTTTCGACTGCACAAAGCTTCAGTTAAAAGAGCTGATAAAGCAAAATTTCAACCGTGCGTCTATCTTCTGCTGGGGCATACAGAACGAAGTGCTTATGGAATACAGCGACATTATGGTTCCGTTTACAAAAGAGCTCCACGCCTTTGCAAAAGAGCTTGACCCGTACAGATACACCACGCAGGCGACAAATCAGAAAAAGGCATATGCGTGGGAGAGCGATTTAATCTGCTGGAATGTATATCCGGGCTGGTACGGAATGAGCCGCAAGGCACTCGGCAGATTTTGCGACAGTATGAAAACCTCCCGTCCGCTCGGCATTTCCGAGTACGGCGCAGGAGCAAATTTCCGTCAACAGGAAGCAAACCCGAAAAAGGTTGTACACAACGGAGAATGGCACCCCGAAAAGTATCAGACCGTAAGCCACGAGGAATTTTTGAAATCCATTGACAAGCGGGATTGGCTGTGGTGTACCTTTGTATGGAATCTGTTCGATTTCGGCTCGGACGGCAGGATGGAGGGCGACCGCCACGGTATGAACGACAAGGGACTTGTATCGTTTGACCGCAAGGTAAAAAAGGACGCATATTATCTCTATCAGGCGCATTGGAGCGACATACATATGCTTCAAATTGCCGAAAGCCGCTATACCCGACGCCGTAACAGATTAAATGACATAAAAATCTTTTCAAATTCCGACAGCGTAACCGTTTACCTCAACGGCAAAAGCCTCGGCACAAAGCTCAATGCCGACAATAAGCTTTCGGGAATGTATCTGTGGAAGCACAAAAGGCTTAAAAAGGGCGAAAACACAATCATGGCGCTCGGCAAAAAGGACGGCAACGAGATAAGGCAGGAAATCACGGTAACCTATGACCCGTCGTTCCCGAAAAGACAGGTTTTGAGGGATAAATAAAATTTGTATTTATCAAGCACAGCAAGAAGCGGCGCCCTGCGGGCGAGGAATAGGTAATAGTGAAAAGTGAAGAGGTGTGGGTGCTTCGCACGGATTAAAAATTATAACGAACTGCGTAGGGCGGGGGCTTGCTCCCGCCGAAAAGAATTATTGCAAATTAACTGATACAATTAAAATAATATTTCATATCATACCGCAGGGACAGGGCTCGCCCCTGTCCTAATTTATTATATATATCACCGCGGACAGCCGCAAGGGCTGTCCCTACGGCTAACTATAAAAATTCCCCGCCCCGAACGGAAAGTTTCCGTTCGGGGCGGGTTTGTTTAATATTTTAATTTGTCACAAATCACAGTACGCCGTTAAGCGACATATTCATAATAATCTGTGCCATTTCTGCTCTGTTGGCATTGCCTGCGGGGTTTAATTTACCGTTGCCGCCGACAACATGGTTTTCTGCCGCCCAAGCAACCGCCGTTCTTGCCCAATCGCTTACATTGCCGCCGTCGGGATAGCCTGCGAGCACTGTATTAACATCGCCCGAAACCTCACCGTTGCAGTAATTGTAGAAAATGAGGCAAGCCTGTTCCCTTGTTATCGGGTCGCCGACACCGAACTTGCCGTTCGCATAGCCCGAAAGGATTTGATTGTCCTTAGCCCATGCTACCGCAGCGGAATAATAATCGTTGGTCGGTACATCCGCAAATCCGCCGTTCTGACCCGCATAATCGGAAAGGTCAACGCCAGCAATTTTTGAGAGAACAACTACAAAATCCTGTCTCTGAATATTGTTGCCGGGGCCGAAATATCCGTTAGCGTAACCGTGGAAATAGCCCATATTTACATTAAAGGCAACAGCATTATAATACCACTCGTTTGCGGAAACATCGGGGAAAGTCAATGCGGGAGTGTTGCCTGTTGACACAAAGTCAAAGCCCCATTTCTTCGCATATGCCTCCGCAGCCGTGTTATTCTTGCCGTAGATTACGAAGCCTTCAACCTTAATATTATCGTTGTTTTCGTCTTCAGTAAAGCCCAAAGCATAGTCGGTAATTGATTTAACCGATGCAGGAACCGTAACCGATTTAAGATTTTTACAATCCATAAATGCCGAATACTGTATTGAAGTCACGCTGTCGGGAATGACAACGCTTTCAAGTGAAGTACAGCCGTAGAAAGCATACGGAGCTATGGTAGCTATTCCGTTCTGCAAGGTAACCTTTTTAAGAGTTGTGTTTTCATAGAAGGTTTCGTCAAGCGCGTCAACCTTTTTGCCGTCAAGGGTTGCGGGAACGGTGACTTCCGCAGCCGAACCTCTGTAAGCTATAAGGTCAATGCCGTTTTCACAATCATTGTAAGCCCAAACAGCGCTTTCTGCCGAGCGGCTTGTGATTGTAACATTATATGTGGTTGAAACATCGCCTATTTTGAATTTTACGGGATAGGTGTTGCCTGCAGTCCAAGCTCTTGTGTCCGTGTCATATATACCGACGCTTCCGCTGATGCTTCCCAAATAGCCGCTGAAAAGTTCTTCAACAGTAACGGTATCCGAATGCCCGTCCTTATAATTTATCTTAATCGAATCGGGCTCAGCATAATATTCAAAGGTTTCTTTCTCAATCCATGAGCTTGTTGCATCATCATAATAATATTTGCTGTGTCTGCCGTTTACATACTCGGGATTGCTGAAATCGGCAATTTCAATGCTTGAAATCGGATTTTCAACAACACGCACATTATAAGTTGTGGTCTTTGTTCCGAGTGTAACCTTAACGGTATATGTGTTACCTACCGACCATCTGTTGTCGTAGGTCTGGTTTACCTCAACAACGGGATAGAGCCCTGTCTTTTTGCCGATTTCGTAAGGTGTACCCGTAAACGATGTACCGTCGCTGAAGTTAACAGTCATTTTCTCCGCTTCGGCATAATATGCAAAGAATTCGGGAGACTGAACATAGCCGCCTGTGGTCGGGTCGTATGTTGATGTTGTGGTGTAATAACCGTTTACGCCATCGATAACATCAATGTCTTTGACCTCAATTCCCGCTATCGGGTCCTTTGCTATCGCAA
Organism: uncultured Eubacteriales bacterium; assembly: GCA_902491475.1. GTDB lineage: Bacteria > Bacillota > Clostridia > Oscillospirales > Acutalibacteraceae > Fimenecus. Next base: position 26,055 of record CABUHY010000010.1, on the reverse strand, counting down.
CATCGAATGTGCACTTCTTTGTACCTACGGTAAGGGTGTATTTATATGTATTGCCATCCTGTAATTGATGCTTGAAGCTCTGCTCCTCACCGTCAATATCCGTGTAATAGCCGAGATTGCCGAGCTTGTAAACCGAATCAAAGGTTTCTTCGGTGCCGTCGGTATAAACAAGCGTTACCTTCGGTTCAACAGTGTATACAAAGTACGGGTCTGTTTTTACCCACTGCCCGTTTTCATATATCTGGTCGGTGGTTGTATAGCCGTCCTTACCGGGAGTAAGGGTCATGTTTCCGACTTTAATTGAAGCTATTTTGCTCTTAACAACCGTGCAGTTAAAACTTGCAATTTGAGCGCCGAGCGAAGCAGAACACGAATATGTGTTTCCGACAGACCAAGGAGCGTCAAAATCCTGCTCAAGCTGCATACTCAACTCGGGTTCCTGTTCCCGACACTCTTCAAAGCTGCCGGTAAATACGGTGTTGTCACTGTATGTGATTGTGACTTGCGGATTAGGCATATAGTTGTAATATGACCTTTCTCCGCCTTCTTCATATATAACATAAAGCTTTGCGTCAAGGTCCTCGTCAACGGTTGTGTCCGCCACCGTTAAGCTCTTTATCCGGCTTTGGGTAACGGTAACCTTGTAGCTTATCGAAAATTCACCCACCGTTAAATTGACATCATAGGTGTTGCCGACAGACCAACGGTTGTCATAGCTTTGAGCGGCGTCATGCTGAACATCCGAGATCCAAAGCAAAGACTTAACAGCCGCTTCGTTCATCACCTCGGTATTGCCATCCTTATATTCGACAATGTACGACTCCGGCACGGGATCGTAAAGGAAATACCACGGACCGTAAGAGGTGGCATTGCCGTCTTCATCCGCACTGAGAACATCGCGTGCGAGAGAGCCGTGCGTTCCCTCCTCAATGCTGAAATCTTCAACCTTTATGCTCTTGACATCAGACGGTTTATATGCCGCTGCCGCCGAGAGCGGAAGAGCCGAAATAATCATCAGCAATGTTAAAACCACTGATATAATTTTCTTGCTTTTTTTCATATCTTACCCTCCTGTTTTATAAATCGGAAATTTTATTTTCCCAATTTCAGTATATATGCCGTTTCGGAAACTGTCAATTGCCAAAACGGAAACGAAAAAGGCAACGGAAAGATAATACTCTCCGTTGCCCGAAAAATTTGTCAAATTTTAATTTGAGAACAATCAGCCCTCGTAATCGTCCTCGTTTTCCCAGTTATGGAAAACCTCCTGAATGTCGTCGTTGTCCTCGAACATTTCAAGCATTCTTCCCATATTTGTGATGTCGTCGGGGTTGTCAAGCCTTGTGTAGGTTGACGGTACATACTCGACCTCAGCCGACAGGAAGGTATAGCCCTTGGCTTCAAGGTCGTCTCTTATTGCACCCATATCGTTGGGTTCGGTACGAACATCAAAGACCTCGCCGTCCGTGATAAAGTCAACGGCACCTGCTTCAAGAGCGTCCTCCATAAGCTTGTCTTCGTCAACGCCCTCTTTGTCGATTATGATAACGCCCTGGCGTGTGAACATAAACGAAACGCAGCCCGACTGACCCATATTTCCGCCGAATTTGTCAAAGTAATGGCGGACATCGCCTGCGGTACGGTTTCTGTTGTCGGTAAGAGCCTCAACAATAACCGCAATTCCCGACGGACCGTAGCCCTCGTATGTAATGCTCTCGAAATTATCGGTATTGCCGTCGCCGGCAGCCTTTTTAATGATTCTGTCGATATTGTCGTTGGGAACATTTGCCGCCTTTGCCTTTGCGATAATATCCTTTAATTTGGAGTTGCCCGCAGGGTCGGGACCTCCCTCTCTAACCGCAACTGCGATTTCTCTGCCGATTTTGGTAAATACTTTCGCTCTTGCGTTATCTGTTTTCTCTTTTTTTCGTTTGATGGTACTCCATTTTGAGTGTCCTGACACAAAAATCACCCTTTACATATATTTACGCAAAACATTTTATCACAGTTAAGCGCGTTTATCAAGTTTTTTATAATTTACAATCAGGTTTATTTATGTTAAAATAAAGCGTTATGAAAAACACAGAGCTTTTTGAAAACGAACATATAGAAACACTCGGCAACGACATCGGGGTCATTGTATCCGAAGAGCATACCTTCGGCACCGATGCGATGCTGCTTGCATATTTCGCAAACGCAAGGCGAAACGACACCGCATGCGACCTCGGAACGGGCTGCGGAATAATCCCCCTGCTTTGGAAGCGTGACGGCAACTGTAAGACGGTTTACGGCGTGGAAATTCAGGAAAAAGGTTATTCGCAGTTTTTAAGAAGCGTTGAAGCGGACTCGCTCTCCGACAGCGTTTTTCCCGTAAATTCCGATTTGAAGCTGTTGAAGGGAAAGCTGCCGCAGGGTGCGTTTGACCTTGTTACGATGAATCCGCCCTATAAAAAGGAAAATGCAGGAATAAAGAGCGAAAAGGAAAATGAGAAAATCGCAAGACACGAAACGCTTTGCAACATTGACGACATCTGTACCGCGGCGGCATATCTTTTGAAATTCGGCGGACGGTTCTGCCTTTGCATACGCCCCGAGCGTATGTTTGAAACAATGAAGAGTATGTCCGAGCACAAGCTTGAACCAAAAAGACTGCGCCTTGTCACAAGCCGTGACGGGGAAAAGCCGTGGCTCTGCCTTATTGAAGCGAGGCTCGGCGGAAAAAGCGGACTTACGGTTGAAAAAAACTTTGTCTTATATGACAGCAACAATAAATACACCGACGAAATGGACGGTTTGTTGGTTCTTTACAGGGAGGAATGAAGATGTCGGGAAAGCTTTATGTTGTCGGAACTCCGATAGGAAATCTTTCGGATTTTTCCCCGAGAGCCGTTGAAACGCTTGCCTCGGTTGACTTCATTGCCGCAGAGGACACAAGGGTTACGCTGAAGCTCTTAAATCATTTTGATATAAAGAAGCCTATGGTAAGCTACTTTGAACACAACCGCAGGGAACGGGGAGAGGTTATCCTTGAAAGAATAAAGTCGGGAGAGAACTGTGCGATTGTAACGGACGCAGGTATGCCCGCAATTTCCGACCCCGGAGAGGATTTAGTCAATTTATGTCTATCGAGCGGAATTGCAGTTGAATCCGTACCGGGTCCCACCGCCATTGCAACCGCAGTCGCAATGTCGGGACTGCCGAGCGGACGGTTTACTTTTGAGGGCTTTTTGAGCGTAAACAAACCGAGCCGCAGAGAACATCTTGAAGAAATTGTGTCGGAGCGCCGCACAATGGTCTTTTACGAAGCGCCGCACAAGCTTACCGCAACGCTAAAAGACCTGTATAAATATCTCGGCGACAGGCAGATAGCTCTTATAAAGGAGCTTACAAAAATTCACGAAACGGTGGAGCGCACAACGCTTTCGGCGGCGTGTGAAAAATATTCGCAGCAGACGCCGAAGGGCGAATTTGTAATAGTAATTGAGGGCTCAACGGAGCCGAAGCAAAAGGAAGTAAGCCTTGAAGAGGCTGTTTTGCTTGCCAAGAAGCTTGTTGAGAGCGGAATGGCAATCAACGACGCCGCAAAGGAAACTGCAAAGGAAACAAAGCTTAAAAAGGGCGACATTTATAAAGCCCTGTTGGGAGAATGATATGGAATATTGGTATCTTTGGCTAATACTTGCGGGACTCGTGATAATAACCGCAGTGGTTATCGTGTTTGCGGGCAGGTCGGTATCAGCCCACAACGAGCAGACAAAGGAAATTATGGCACGCCTTGAACGCCTTAAAGAGATGAAAGATAAATATAAGGATTTAACGCCCGAAAAGGTAGAAAACGCCGAAGCCGAAGAGCTGTTTGAGGGTGTGAACGCCGTCTTGCAGGCAAAAATCGAAAAGGCGGACGACGGCGACAAGGCTTTTTCCGAATTTAATGACGAGCAGAAAATCATATACACGCTCAACTGCTTTATCCCCGAAGTTTCAGACGGACTTTCGGTATTTTTTAACGAATACACAACCGAAATCACGGATATTATCGTGCCTGCGCTGACCCGTGTCGGTGCGGCCGACCTTTTACCGCTTGTAAAGTCGGAATACGAAATGTATGACGACCGCAACGAGGCGGTTTCGTTCGACAGGGACACAAAAGAAAAAACCGACTCGGATTTTGCCGATATTTATTCAAAAGAGAAGCTTCTTGAAAAAACAAAAGAGTTTATAAAGAACAATATAGATAAATTTTAACTAAAGGTATATTCCGTAAAAACTTACAGAAAATAACTCCGTAATATTTTTATAAGGAGTTATTGCTATGGAGCTTATCGGTTCAAAGACAGAAAAAAATTTACTCGCCGCATTTGCAGGAGAATCGCAGGCGAGTATAAAGTACAGCTTCTATGCCGAAAAGGCAAGAGAGGACGGCTACGAAAAGTATGCCGCCATTATCGATGAAACCGCTCACAATGAAAAGGAGCACGCCGAGATATGGTTCAAGCAGTTGAACTCGGGTATGCCGTCAACTGCCGAAAATATAACCGACGCCATTGCAGGCGAGCACTTTGAGTGGACGCAGATGTATTCGGACTTTGCAAAGACCGCCCGTGAAGAGGGCTTTGACGAAATCGCCTTTCTTTTTGAAAATGTGGCACAGATAGAAAAGCACCACGAGGACAGATACACCTATATGCTTGAAAAGGTCAAGGAGGGCACTGTTTTCGACGGTGATGAGGACACCGTATGGATTTGCCGCAACTGCGGTAAGATATACAAGGGCAAAACTCCGCCCGCCTACTGCCCCGTTTGCTCAAAGCCGCAGGCATATTTCCAAATCAAGTGCTTTGATTGCTGACAATCCGCTCACATTCTTTTGTGATAGCCTTTTCGGCAGCGGAAATTACCGTTTTGAGACATTCGGGTTCAACTATATTCTTTGCGTGCTTTTTTGAGACCTCGGCATTGAGCGAGTGTGAAAGCATTTCAGCCTGAGCATTGCAAGCCGCAAGAGCCGAGTCGTTCGGCAGATTTATCCAGCTTTTCGGAATACAATCTGCCTGCGAGGCAATGACGGCAAGCTTGTATACCGTCAGCGCAAAGTAATTTTTAACCTCAACATCCTTGCCCGGGTCGGCGTCGGAATAGCGTGAATAAAGCATCATAACCGCACGCAGCACCGTGTTCATTCTGTATTCGGAATCAAGTATATTTTCGCCCTTGTCGAAGTTTTCGGCGAAATCGTCCTTTGTGTCGCTCATACCGAGCAGATAGTCGCAGCTTACATCAAAATAGGCGGCGGCTTTACATAAAAAATCAAGTCCGCATTCCCGTATTCCCTTTTCATAGTGGGAAAGCAACGCCTGCGACACGCCGAGGGCGTCGGCGGTTTCCTTTTGGCTCAATCCCCTGCGACGCCTTAATTCGCCCAATCTTGCGGCAAACGAATTTTTCATTTACAACACCCCATTTATTACGCACTGTATAATTTATAAACTATATTATCATAAAAAATACTGTTTGTATAGGAGAATTTTATGAAAACCTACACCATACACTTAATAAGACATGCCCTTACAAAGGAAAACACCGAGGGCAAGTACATAGGTCAGACCGATGTCGAAGCTTCAAAGGAGGGTCTGGACCAGATTAAAAACCTTATGGGCGAAAATGAGGGTTACCCCTACGCCGATGTTGTAATTTCAAGCCCGTTAAAGCGTTGCATACAGACGGCAAAGCTCATCTATCCCGACAAAGAGCCCGTTATTATGCAGGACCTTATCGAATACGATTTCGGAGATTTTGAGGGTATGACCGCAGACGAGCTGAAAGACCTTGACACCTTTAAGGATTGGATTGCAGGCACACACCCCGAGGAGCCCGTTCCGTTCGGCGAAAGTCAAAAGGACTTCAACGCAAGAATATGCGGCTGTTTTGTCCGCATTATAGAGGGCATAATCCGCTCGGGTACGGCAAGCACGGCTATCATTACTCACGGCGGCGTTATAATGTCGCTTATGGCGGCTTTTGCCATTCCCGAAGCGCCTATGCACGAGTGGCTGACCCCGAACGGCTGCGGCTACACGCTGAGAATTGACCCGACCGTCTGGAGAATGGGTCAGAAGCTTGAAGCGTTCGCCGAGTGTCCGCCTATCCCGCAGCAGATTGACGCCGAAAGAGATATGTGGGACACCTTCGACTACGACCCCGACAAGGACGATTTTGACATCAGCGAATACATAGACGATTATACGGACTACGAAAACGGCGACCTCAGTTAATTTTCAACTAATTTCAATTTCATAAACACAACAGGCTTTTCAATCGGTTTTGGAACATAAAGTTTCAGAACCGATTTTGCATATACCGACAGACCTCTTTGATAATAAGCAGACGCAAAAGGTATCGGGAAAACAAAAAGGGAAGCCAGGAACCAAACGGTAAAGCTCAGCTTAAATTTCAACAGCGCAAACTTGCCCGATCTTGTGTGCGAGTTAAGATAGCGTATTGTCTCTACTGCTCCGAGCGAGGGTTGAGAGCAGATTACATCGTCCAGAAATGTCAACTTCTGCCTTGACACAAGGTAAAAGAAAAAACCCGCCGACAGCAGTGCCGCAAAGAGAAAAACGCAGGCGTAAAAAATCGGTTTCGGCATACCGCTTGTCAAAAAATACATACATACGGCAAAGGAAATTGCACTCGGCAGAAGATACACAACAAGCCTGCCGAGGTTAATCAGTGTTCGCAATATATGAAGATAGACGATTTTTATCTGTGTGCTTATTTTGATAATATGAAATATTTTTACCCTGCCGTTTTTTCTGCCGGAAAGATAAAATGTACGCTTTTGCGAGTGTCCGCATATAATAAAATACCAAAGCGAAAAAAACGCACCGAGTGAAAAAAGCGCATAGTAGACCGCTTTCGGCAAGGTCAGCGCAAAGCTGTGAAGTATCGACAGCGTGTATAAAAAGAAAACAAAAAGGCACAGGAATATAAGCCTCAAAAGGATAAAAAATATGTTTGCGAAGTACAGCTTTTTGCCGCAGCGTGCGTTGATGTTCCGTGAAAGAAGTTTAACCGAGGAAGTTTTCATAAATATCACCTGCTTTATTTTTCCCCATATGATAATTTTTAATTACAAATTTTAAGCAGTTGACAAAACCGAAATCAGAGGATATAATTTAGGCGGAATTGTGCAGTTCCCTCGGGTTTGAAATTTTCCCTTAAAAATAGCGCCGGGTCTGCTTGCACTGTATTTGGCAGATGACGAGGAAGAAGTTATCGAAATATTCGGCGGATGCTTCTTGTCCCGTATGTGCGGGGACATAAACATTTACTAAAAACTGTCGGCGACGGCAAAACAGAGGTAAGTGTACCGTGCAAATATTTTTGCAAAGGAACAAATTAATATGTGTGGAATTGTTGGTTACATCGGAGGCCGCAGTGCGTCGCCCGTGTTGATTGACGGTCTGAAGAAGCTCGAGTACAGAGGTTATGACTCGGCAGGCGTAGCTGTGTTCAACGGCAACTTTGTCGAGGTCAAAAAAACGAAGGGCAGAATTGCCGACCTCGAAAACAAGCTGTTTACGGAGGGTATCGCTCCCGGCTGCGTGGGTATAGGTCATACCCGTTGGGCAACCCACGGTGCGCCCGACGACATAAACGCCCACCCCCATAAGGGCGGAAACGGTCGTATTACCCTGGTGCATAACGGCATTATCGAAAACTATATCGAGCTTAAAATTATGCTCGAACAAAAGGGGTACAAATTCGTCTCGCAGACGGATACGGAGGTACTTGCCCATTTGTTCGATTTCTTTTATAACGGCGACCCGCTAAAGGCTATGTCGAATGTTATGAAAACCGTAAGAGGCTCATATGCGACGGCGGTCCTGATAGACGGAAAGCCCGACGAAATAATTGCGGCAAGGAAGGACAGTCCGCTGATAGTCGGCTTAGGAAAAAACGAAAACTTCCTTGCGTCCGACATTCCCGCCGTGCTCAAATACACAAGGGATTGCTATCTGCTTGACGACAATCAGATGGCATTGCTCAAAAGGGACTCGGTAAAGCTATATGACATAAACGGGAACGAAGTTCACAAGGATATTTACCATGTTACATGGGATGTCGAGGCGGCGGAAAAAGGCGGCTTTGACCATTTTATGAAAAAGGAAATCTCGGAACAGCCGAGGACCGTGCGTGACACCCTTGCCCCGAGGATAAAGGACAACAGGGTTGTTATCGAAGAGCTCGGACTTTCCGACGAGGACATAAAGAATATCGGTACGGTTCACATAGTTGCGTGCGGAAGCGCATGGCATGTCGGAACCGCGGCGAGGTATATAATCGAACGCCTTGCGAGAATACCGTGTGAGGTTGACCTTGCAAGCGAGTTCCGTTACAGAGACCCGATTATAAAAAAGAACGATATATGCCTTGTAATTTCACAGTCGGGCGAGACGGCGGACACCCTTGCCGCCCTGCGTGAGGCGAAGAAAAAGGGAGCACGAACAATTTCAATCGTCAATGTTGTCGCAAGCACCATCGCCCGTGAATCCGACGATGTGATTTACACTATGGCAGGCCCCGAAATTGCGGTTGCAACGACAAAGGCATTTTCCGCTCAGCTTTGCGTGGCTTATCTCCTTGCGCTGAAATTCGCAAAGGCTAAAGGCTTGCTCTCCGAGTCAGATGAGGAAAAATACTGTGAAGAAATGCTGCGGCTTCCCGAGCTTATCGACGGTCTGCTCAAAAGCGACGCTTTCCTTAAAGAGCTTGCCAAAAGCTATGCCGACTCCGAAAATGTGTTCTTTATCGGCAGAGGGCTTGACTATGCCATTTCCCTTGAGGGCTCACTCAAATTAAAAGAAATTTCTTACATTCACTCCGAGGCATATGCGGCGGGAGAATTGAAGCACGGAACAATTTCGCTTATTGAGGACGGAACGCCCGTGTTTGCGGTCGCAACACAGTCAGACCTTAACGAAAAGACTCTCGGCAATATAAAAGAGGTCAGGGCAAGAGGCGCACGGGTAATTGCGCTTGTCGGAGAAAACCATTCGGCGGCGGAGGAATTTGCCGACGATATAATAAGAATACCGGAAGTCAGCGACTTCCTTATGCCGTCGCTTGCGGTAGTTCCGCTCCAGATTTTTGCCTACTATATGGCTCTCGGCAGGGGCTGCGATGTAGATAAACCCAGAAACCTCGCAAAATCCGTTACGGTAGAATAATTTAAGCCGAACACCCGACTTTAAGGTTGAGTGTTCGGCTTTTTGTTGATGTCTTTCCCCTATTGTAGTATAATTTTTACAAATCCTTTTTCAGAGGTGTGATATGACATTACAGCAGTTAAAATATCTTGTTACCGTTGCGGAATGTAAAAATATTACGCAGGCGGCGGAAAAGCTCTTTATTACCCAACCGAGCCTAAGTGCGGCAATCCACTCCCTTGAGGAGGAGATGGGCGTTACCGCCTTTGTCCGCACAAACAAGGGCGTTACCGTCACAAGAGAGGGCGAGGAGCTGCTTTCCTTTGCCCGAAATCTGCTTGAACAGGCTGATATTATGAAGGACAGGTTCTGCCTTGACTCAAACAGGAAGCCGAAATTTTCCGTATCCTGCCAGCACTATTCCTTTGCGGTCAATGCGTTTGTGGATGTTGTAAACGAGTACGACTCAAACGAGTACAATTTTATTCTCCGTGAAACGCAGACGGGCGAAATCATTGACGATGTTGCCGACGGAAACAGCGAATTGGGTATTCTCTACCTTTCGGAGCACAACGAGGATGTGCTTAAAAAAATGTTCCGAAAAAACAATCTGGAATTTGAGGAAATCTTCACGGCTCAACCGCATGTTTTCATAAGTCAAAAGCACCCCTTGGCGGATAAAAACAAAATAACGCTTGATATGTTAAAGCCCTACCCTTACCTTGTTTACGAGCAGGGCGAACGCAATTCGTTCTATTTCAGCGAGGAATTTTTAAGCGTGCTCGATATGCCGAAAAGCATTCAGGTCAGGGACCGTGCCACGCTTTTCAACCTTGCGATAGGTCTCAACGGCTTTACGGTAAGTTCGGGCGTTATAGACAGGGAATTGAACGGCGAGGATATAATAGCAAGACCGCTTGAAATGAATTGTACCATGCACATCGGTATGATAAAAAAGAAAAACATATTGCTTTCACGCTATGCGCTGTCCTATATAGAAGCCTTGAAGAAACATACAGCCATAGATTAAAACTATGGCAGCGCAACAGTTATAAGTATTTTTCAAATCGAATTTTATATGATAAACTGTGCTCAACAAATTCACGGAGGACATTTTATCATGAGTACATTAAAAACACCTTTCAGATACGATTTTGTCGGCAGCTTTTTAAGACCGCAGGCATTAAAGGATGCCAAAGAGAGCTTCAAAGAGGGAAAAATAACCTCGGAGGAATACGACAAAGTTGTAAACGAAGAAATCACAAAACTTGTTAAAAAGCAAAAAGAATTGGGCTTCCACGCTATCACGGACGGTGAGTTCAGAAGAACCTTCTGGCACCTCGACTTTATGTGGGGCTTTGACGGCGTAGAGCACGAGGACACGGGAAACGGCGTACCGTTCAATGCGGAGCTCGCAGTGCTTGACGACACATATTTGGTCGGCAAATTCAAGGCAAAGCCGCACCCGTTTGTTGAATATTTCAAGTTTTTAAAACAGTTTGAGGACGAAAATACGGTTGCGAAGTACACAATCCCCGCACCTGCACAGACATTTTTGCAGTTCATTGTACCGACCAACATCGAGAGCACAAGAAAATTCTACGAAACCGACGACGAGCTCATCGAGGACATTGCTGAGGCATACAGGGAGGTTATCTGTCAGTTCTACGACGCAGGCTGCCGCAATCTTCAGCTTGACGACTGTTCGTGGGGCTCTGCAATGGGCGACGGCGCAACCGACGGAGCGTTCGGCAAAAGCATTGAGGAATTCAAAGCGCAGCTTCTCAAGGTCAACAATCTTGCGCTCGAAAGCAAGCCCGAGGATATGGTTATAACCTCTCACATCTGCCGAGGAAACTATCACTCGACATTTTTCTCAAGCGGTGCATATGACCCGGTTGCAGACTATGTTTTTGCAAAGGAAAATGTCAATGCGCTTCTCCTTGAATATGACGATGAGCGTTCGGGCGGATTTGAATCGCTTGCAAAGGTTTCAGGCGACAAAAAGGTTGTTCTGGGTCTTATTACCACAAAATCTCCCAAGCTTGAAAACAAAGAGGAAGTAATCAAAAGAATTCACGAGGCGGCAAAGTACATTCCGCTTGACAGACTGTGTCTGAGCCCGCAGTGCGGATTTGCTTCCTGCGAAATCGGTAACAAGCTTACCGAGGAAGAGCAGTGGGCAAAGTTAAAACTTGTTAAAGAAATAGCCGAAGAAGTCTGGGGCTGAAAATAAAAATCAAAACGACCCCTTCAAATAATGCCGACGCATATCTGAAGAGGTCGTTTTTTGTCCGAAAAATTATTTTTTCTTCTTTTTGTTGCCCTTTGCGTACACCGCAACACACCAATAGTAAAGCGGAATTACAAGGAAAAGCATAAGCGGGGTAACCCAAGCCTTGAATACAAAGCCGCAAAAAAGATATGCCGTGATAATAAGTATCGGAACGGGCATAAGGAACAGGAAAGTCCTTTTGCTTGTCATTCTGCAAGCGCAGGCAATCATATAGTACATCGGTATTGTCAAAAACAAGAGTGAAAAAACAAGCCACGGTGTAATGCTCATAATCCCTTTAAGCCCGAGACAAAGCGCAAGATAAGCGATTATTATCACAAGCGGATAGGGAAAGCGGAACATTCTTTTTGCGGTTTTCGGATAAAGCGAATGTCTGACATTTTTTTCTTTTTTATCCTCTTTTTTCTCTGCCTCCGGTTGCTGTGAAGTCTCCTCATTTGCGGCAGCCGACACCTCCTTTGACGGGTCAAGAAGTGCGTCAAGCGTTATTCCGTAAATTTCCGCAAGGGCGATAAGATTGTCCGTGTCGGGCGAAGCCTCGGCTCTCTCCCATTTTGAAATCGCCTGCCTGCTCACGCCGAGCTTTGCGGCAAGTGCCTCCTGCGAAAGTCCGCTGTCCTTGCGGAGCTGTACAAGTCTGTCTGCTGTTGAAATTGTCATATTTTTTCTCCGAATTTATTAAAGTTCTCCGTTTTTCCATTTCTGAACATTTTTCAGATGCTCGTCATAGGAGTTTGTGAACGCCGAATTATACGGCGGATTTGTGTCGATTACAAAATAGAGGTAATCCGTATCCGCAGGGTAAAGCGCCGCCTTTATCGAAGCCGTACCCGGGTTGCAGATGGGTCCCGCAATCAAGCCGTCGCAACGGTTACCGTTATAATAATATTTATAGTAGTCTATCTTGTCGGGATATTTAAGCTCGATGACTCCCGTACAGTATTTTACGGTAACATCATACTGAAGCCTCATACCCTGCTTCAATCTGTTGTGGATTGTCGAGGAAATAAGCGTGCGCTGTTCGTCGGTAAACGCCTCTTTTTCGATAATCGAGGCAATGGTTAAGATGTCATGCACGGAATATCCGAGTTCCGTCGCCCTCTGCTTCATTTCATCGGTAAATTTCTTGTCCTCGGTCGAAACCATTTTGTCGATAACCGCGGTCGGGTCTGAATTCTTTTCAAATGTATATGTTGCGGGGAAAAGATAGCCCTCAAGCAGGAAGCAAATCTTGTCCCTGTCGTGAATTGAGGACAGAACCGAATATTTTGATGTGTCGTAATTGCTTACGGCATTGAGGAAATCGTCGGTCGAGCAAACACCGTTTTCTTCCAAAAGCCATGCGGTTTTGAGAAGCGTGTAGCCCTCGGGAACCGTAACCTTGGCATATTTTTCATCATCGGTGCCCGAATCGACAGCCGAAACGGTAGCCGTGGGGTCATCGGGGTCAAAAATCTTGCTTTCTCTCGCAAAATCCGAGGTCGGTCTGCAAGACGCAAGCAGGAAAACAAGCGTAAATATTAAAAACACCGAAAGAGTTTTTTTGAACATCGTTTACCTCTTTTATAAATCCTTATTTTCGGCATTGCCGACAGTATGTTTTATTGTACCATTATTCGAGTGATTTTGCAACGGTAAAAGCAACAGGACCGTTGTCGGCGGTCCTGTTTTGATTGTTTATTCGTCGCAACGGCTTTCCGTTACAGTGATTTTCTTGCAGCAATATCCGTAAACAAGCCCGTTGATAAAGCACATACCCGCCGTCATAACCAAGCCTGCCGTAAACGAAGCAATTCCCGTGAGGAATTTAAGCTGGAAGGGCGTGAGCGCACCCGTTTTTACCAAAAGTGTGAAAACTGCGGTTGAAATTATTGCGCCGACCGCACCGACATACAGCAAAACGAGGTTGCTTTTAAGCATTCTCGAGACACGCTTGTTTGTATTGTAAGCGTTTATCATAGAAATGATAAATGCGCCGAAAAGCGAAATTGCGGTTACTATCCAGATAGCGATATGCAAATCCTTTACCCATTCGTAAGCAACGGGCGTTACCGTTACGGCAAGGATTACCGCCGCTATTGCACTTATAACCGCTCCCGTGACCTTGCAGAAAAGACATTTGTTTTCAAGCATAATATTAACCTCCTTCATTACATTTTATGAGCGTTTTCGCCCTTTGTGAAAGAGGTTTTGCGGTGTCTTTACGGCGTGAGCACAAAATATCCGCCGCTCACGGGTTCCGATATTTTTATCACGACTTTATTATTGTCCCTTGCTGCCCGATTAAGACAAAAAAATACGGCGACCGTAACAGCCGCCGTAAAAATTTACAATCAATAATTTTCTTCTCTTACTTCAAAGAAGCTCTGCGGATGAGCGCATACGGGGCAAGCCGCGGGAGCCTTTGTGCCGATTACGATATGACCGCAGTTACGGCATTCCCAAACCTTAACCTCGCTCTTTTCAAACACCTGAGCGGTCTCAACATTCTTGAGAAGCGCACGGTATCTTTCCTCGTGAGCCTTTTCGATAGCAGCAACAGCTCTGAACTTCTTTGCAAGAGCGGTAAAGCCCTCTTCCTCCGCTGTCTTTGCGAAATCCTCATACATATCGGTCCACTCGTAGTTCTCGCCCTCAGCGGCAGCTTCAAGGTTTTCGCTTGTATCGCCGATACCGTTGAGCTCCTTGAACCACATTTTAGCGTGTTCCTTTTCGTTGTCTGCGGTTTTAAGGAAAAGAGCCGCTATCTGCTCATATCCCTCTTTCTTTGCAGCAGAAGCAAAGTATGTATATTTGTTTCTTGCCTGTGACTCGCCTGCGAAAGCTGCCTGCAAGTTTTTCTCGGTCTGTGTTCCTTCGTATTTATTTGCCATAATAGCTACCTCCTTTGTGTCTAAATATAATAGCATAACGGCAAAAAAATTTCAATATCAAATTAGATTTAATAATCTTTTTTATTTCTCAATTCCTCTCGAATATACCGAAAAGTCTCATCCTCGCCCTTTTCCTTGAGCATTGTAAGCAGTTTTTCAAGCAAATCCGAGGTCTCCTCATGGATTATTCTTGCGTCCCTGCCCCGCTGAAAATATTCAAGCGGATGTGCATCGGTGTATTTATCGCCCTGATAGATTTTGCTTGCGGCTACCCTGTCGCAGAACATCTCGATAACATAGTTAAGCGGCATTTTAACCGGAGCGTATCTGCGAAGCTTCGGGTTGTAATCGTTCCAGTATTCAAAATGATGCTTGTTTCTGCCTTTGTGATGAAGCCACGCCTTTGAATACCCTCTGTCAAGGCGTTCAAGCTCATTGGGGCTGCGTGTGCCGTCGTAATATTTTGCTCCGTTTATAAACTCCGTGGGCGAATACTTCGACAGGTCGTGCCGAAGCCCCTGCCAACCAATTCCCGCCTTGAAGCAGTGCTCAATAACACGGTGGCGATGCTTTGTAATCGTCTTAAAATGTCCTATTGGATTTGCCATTGCCTATACCTCTTCTATTTCCGTTACCGATAAGCTGTTGTTTTCATATCTGAACCTGACATTGAACCCCGCAAAGGTTACACCGTACTCTTTTCCGTCCTCGTTTTTATAAGCGGGTCTCGGGTCGTTCGCCAAAAGCTCCGAAAGCGCCTCCCTTTTCTCCTCTGGAATTCGTGAAAGCAGCTTTTCATCACAGTTGACTGCTATTTTATAGTTTTTCGTATCAGCCGTGTAGCCGTCGCTCGCATCGGTTTTACAGTCCGCAAGCGGAATATACGGCTTGATGTCATATATCGGCGTACCGTCGGTCATATCAACACCCGACACGGTTATTACGGGAGCGTTTTTACCCTCGGTTTCGATTTTTTCGATTTTAACGCACGAAAGCCCGAGTCGGTTCGGGCGAAACGGGGAACGGGAAGCAAAAACGCCCACTCGTCTGTTTCCGCCGAGTCTCGGCGGTCTGACCGTGGGGCTGAATTTTGAATCGGGGCACTGTGAAAATTCCCAGATAAGCCAGATATGCGAAAAGCCGTTAAGTTCTTTAAGAGCCTGAACACATCTGTATTCAGGCTCAAAAACAATCTGTCCCGTGAGCGAGGGAACAAGCCCCGACTGCCTCGGAACACCGAACTTTTCCGAAAAATCGGTATGAATTCTTGCAATCGGTTTAATTTCCATCTCAGCTCACCTCTGAGAACATTTTAATACAATTATTAAATTTTATCAATGCTCTCAACGATGAAATAAGGATTTTTTCTCATAGGGCTCGCTTGAATAAGATACAACATCGTAGCCCGTTTCCTTTATTGCTTTTTCAAGTTTATCCTTATCAAGGGCGTTTTCGGAAATGATTTCCGCTGTGCCGCTCTTATGTGTGGACTTAACCTTTTTGATGTCAAATTCTCTTCTGATAACATCGTTTATATGGCTTTCGCACATTGAGCACGCCATACCGTTAATCTGAAGAACCGTTTTTACCATTGAAAATCTCTCCTTTTAATTGATATGAAAGGGGGCGGCCGTTTCCGACCGCCCTGCGTTTTATTTGCCGTTGTTATTGGGCTGATGGCATTTACCTGCCATAGCGCAATGCGCGCAATTACCGCCGCAGGATGACTTTCCTGCTTTTTTGTCTTTTCTCATGCCGATAATAATGGCAGCAACTATCGCAATGAGAACAAGTGTAATTAAAATCGTCGCTAAATTATTCGTCAACCAAGTAAGCATTCATATCATCCTTTCGTAGATTTTTGCCCGGTTAATTATTTTTTAACAGCTTTGTCTGAAAGAGTTGTTGCCTCTTTGTAGGGGCGAACAAGGAGATAAATCATTGCAACAAGTATTACAGCCGCAACAATTACGCCGAATACATTTGCGTTGCCCGTGAAGAGCGAGCCGAACTGATTTATCATAAGTGAAATGATGTAAGCAAATCCGCACTGATAACCGATTGCGAACCAAGTCCACTTTGCGCTGTTCATCTCACGCTTGATTGCGCCGATAGCTGCGAAGCAGGGAGCGCAGAGAAGGTTGAATACAAGGAACGACATACCGGTAATTCCCGTGAAGTGCTGACCGAGTGCCTGCCATACCGACAAATCTCCGCCGCCGTAAAGGATACCCATTGTACCGACAATGTTTTCCTTTGCAACAAGACCTGTGATTGAAGCAACGGCTGCCTGCCAGTTGCCCCAGCCGAGAGGTGCGAAGATCCAAGCAATAGCGCTGCCGATCTTAGCAAGGATTGAGTAGTCGATTTCGCTTTCTTCAAGCATACGGAACGAGCCGTCAACAACACCGAAGTATGTTGTGAACCAAACAAGGATAGTCGAAAGGAGGATTATTGTACCTGCCTTCTTAATGAACGACCAGCCGCGTTCCCACATTGAACGGAGAAGGTTCGGAATGGTGGGAAGATGGTATGCGGGAAGCTCCATAACGAACGGAGCAGGATCGCCCGAGAACATCTTTGTCTTTTTAAGGATAATACCCGAAACGATGATTGCAGCCATACCGATGAAGTATGCGCCTGTCGAAACGAGCGCCGAACCGTGGAAGAGTGCGCCTGCGATCATTGCAATGAACGGAACCTTAGCACCGCAGGGGATAAAGGTTGTCGTCATAATTGTCATACGGCGGTCTCTTTCGTTTTCAATCGTACGGGAAGCCATGATTCCGGGAACGCCGCAGCCTGTACCGACAAGCATCGGGATGAACGATTTACCGGAAAGACCGAACTTTCTGAAGATACGGTCAAGTACGAATGCGATTCTTGCCATATAACCGCAAGACTCAAGGAATGCAAGTAAAAGGAACAATACAAGCATCTGAGGAACGAAGCCGAGGACTGCGCCTACACCGGCTACGATACCGTCAAGGATAAGACCCGAAAGCCAATCAGCTGCGCCGACCTTTTCAAGTCCGTTACCTACAAGTACCGGAATACCGGGAACCCATACGCCGTAATCAGCGGGGTCAACCTCGTCAAATGCTGCGTCGTTTGTCTTGATATAATCAACTGCGTCAAGGAATGTCATACCGACTGTTGTTTCCTCGGCGTCCTTGTCAAGGTCTTCGGGGATTGCGTCATAATACGCAGTGTATTCAACCTCTTCAAGGGTATCTTCGTCCTCTACCATAACGGTAGCGGACTTTTCAGCCTCGCCATCTGCAACAACAGCGTCTGCCTGAGCGATAACATCGTCCTTATTGAAGTCCTCTGCTTCGGTGTCAAATTCAACGCCGTAAGCTTCAAGAGCTTCCATAGCCGAAGTCTGCTCGTCTGCAACCTCGTTGTATGCCTTTGTGCCTATTCCGAAGAGGTGGAAGCCGTCTCCGAAGAGTCCGTCGTTTGCCCAGTCTGTTGCCGAAGCGCCGACTGTAACCATTGAAATGTAGTAAACGAGGAACATTATAACCGCGAATATCGGAAGTCCGAGCCAACGGTTAGTAACAATCTTATCGATTTTATCCGATGTTGAAAGCTGACCTGCGCCGTGCTTCTTGTAGCAGGACTTAATGATTGAAGCTATGTAAACATATCTCTCGTTTGTGATGATTGACTCCGAGTCGTCGTCAAGCTCATCTTCAGCGGCTTTGATGTCTGCCTCAATGTGGTCAAGTACGGATTTTTCAACATTTATGCGCTCAAGAACCTTTTCGTCTCTCTCGAAAATCTTGATTGCATACCAACGCTGCTGCTCCTCGGGAAGTGAGTGAAGGCAAGCTTCCTCGATATGAGCGAGAGCGTGCTCAACAGCACCCGAGAATGTGTGCTGAGGAACTGTCTTTGTGTTCTTAGCGGCGTCGATTGCAGCCTCTGCCGCTTCCATTGTGCCCTTACCTTTAAGAGCCGAAATTTCAACTACCTTACAGCCGAGTTCCTTTGAAAGCTGCTGAACATTGATTTTGTCGCCGTTCTTTTTAACAACGTCCATCATGTTGATTGCAACTACAACCGGAATACCGAGCTCTGTGAGCTGAGTTGTAAGATAAAGGTTTCTTTCAAGGTTTGTACCGTCAACGATATTGAGTATCGCATCGGGGCGCTCGCCGATAAGATAGTTTCTTGCAACTACCTCTTCAAGCGTGTACGGCGAAAGTGAATATATACCGGGCAAGTCGGTAATTATGACGCCGTCATGTTTTTTAAGCTTGCCTTCTTTTTTCTCAACAGTAACACCCGGCCAGTTACCAACAAACTGGTTTGAACCTGTCAACGCGTTGAACAATGTTGTTTTACCGCTGTTGGGGTTACCTGCAAGAGCAATTCTCAAGTCCATTTTTTCTCCTCTTTTCCGAATATTTAAGTTAGTGTTCGCTAACTTATGATTAAAAAAACAAGTGAAACCGAAGTCTTATGCTTCGATTTCAATCATCTCGGCATCGGCTTTTCTCAGTGAAAGCTCGTAGCCTCTGACAGTAACTTCAATCGGATCTCCGAGGGGTGCAACCTTGCGAACATAGACCTCAACGCCCTTGGTGATACCCATATCCATAATTCTGCGCTTTATTGCGCCTTCGCCGTGAAGCTTCTTAACCTTAACGGTTGAGCCTACTTTGACAGTTTTCAATGTATCCACCTTAATATCCTCCTTTAATAAGATTTTATATCATTATTTTCTGAGCCATTTCTTCGCTTATCGCAACTCTTGTCTCTTTGACATTAACGATTACATTTCCGCCGAGCGTTGCGATAACCTTAACATTTCCTCCGACTACAAAGCCTAAGTTTTCAAGATGCTTCTTGACCTCGGGCTTACCGCCGATTCTTTTTATAATATTGTCCTCGCCGACTGTGGCGAATGATAAAGGCATCATATTTTTTACCCCATTCATGCCGTTTGGGCGGCAAAATATCAGTTAGTCCTTGCTAACCTAATATAATAATACACTAAATTAAAAAATTGTCAACAAATTTTTCCCATTTCGGCACTATAAACAAAAACACTTTTTTACCCGTGTTTTGCTTTGTAAAATATACTCATTCAAGGAAAAAACGGGACAAGCAGGCTGTAGGCAACAGGGAATTAAACAGATTTATCGCAAAAGACATATAGGCAGACCGACATATACAGTTTAAGGCACGCTTCAAGCGAAGCGTGCCTTAATTTTTTCTTATTATTTTAATGAAAAGTCGTCTCTTGCAAGCGTAAGATTCGGGTTGTAATACGGGTCGCCGTCGTCGAGCTGTTTCTGCCACTTCATTTCAAAGCGTCTTATCTCGCCGTGGAAACGCTCCAGCTTTTCGGGCGTATCGTCGTTTCCTCTTGATTTTGACTCGTAGTGATACAGCTCCGCATACGGCGTGAACACTATAAGATAGCCCTTTTGGCGTATTTTCATACACAAGTCAACATCGTTAAAAGCAACCTCGAAGCTTTCGTCAAGACCTCCGACCTCGTCGTACACCTCACGCCTCATCATAAGGCAAGCCGCCGTACAAGCCGTCAGGTTCTGTGCAATGCTCGCCCTTGACGCATAACCGGGGTCATAGCGGTCAAAATGCTTGTGAGCATGACCCGCAATGCCGCCGAGTCCGAGGATAACGCCCGCATGCTGAACGGTGTCGTCCGAATAGTAAAGCTTTGCGCCTACCGCACCGACATCCTTGCGTTGAGCAAACATAAGCATTTCCTCAAGGCAGGTGTCGTTTATTATCTCGACATCGTTGTTGAGAAGAAGTATATACTCGCCCTTTGCATATTCTGCACCGAAATTGTTAATTGCCGAGTAGTTGAAAATACCCGTCCATGTAACAACCTTGATATTTTCATACTGCTGTTTGACTTTTTCGTAATACTCAAAGGTTTCTTTTTCCGTACTGTTGTTTTCGACGATTATTATCTCAAAATTCTTATACGCCGACTTGTTGTAAAGCGACTTAATGCAGACATCGAGGTCGTCCGTATGGTCCTTGTTGGGAATAATTATCGAAATAAGCGGATTGCCCTCTATTTCATACTTGATATGATAAGTGGTCGGCACCGATGAGTCAAGCACCTCGCCCTTTAAGCCGCACCTTTCGAGATGTGCCGCAAGCGCCTTTTTCGCCGCCGTAATCGTATAGGGCTTTGCGCTTACATTCTGTGCGACCGAGTTTTTATGCGCTCTCCAATAATAGAGAATTTTCCTTATGTGATAGACCTTTTTCGCCTTTTCGGTAAGGCGCAGAATAAGGTCGTAGTCCTGACTGCCGTCGTATTCGCTTCTGAAATATCCCACGCTGTCGAGCAATTCCCTTGAAAATACCGACAAATGGCATATATAGTTATAGCTGCGAAGCGTGTCCGGGGAAAAGTCGGGCTTGAAATGCGGATTGTATGCGTCGTGCGGCTCCTCCGAGAAAGTGTTTTCATCGGTATAGATGTAATCCGCACCGTGGTCGCATATAACCTTCATAACCTCATAAAGCGCCGACGGATGAAGCAGGTCGTCGTGGTCGAAAAGCGCAATGTATTCGCCTGTCGCCATTCTTATGCAAGCGTTTGTATTCTCCGAAATACCGAGGTTCTTTTCAAGCTTTTCGTATTTTATACGCTTGTCCGACTCGGCATATTTTTTGCATATGTCACCGACAAAAGCGTGTTTTTCGTCGCTTCCGTCCGCAAGGCAAAGCTCCCAATTTTTATAGGTCTGAGCCTGAACAGACTCTATCATCGCTTTCAGAAACTTCTCTGGCGTATTGTAAAGCGGCACAAGTACGCTGAATTTGATATTCTTTGAAAACTCGGCGCTCTCCTCTGCCCTGCGTCTCTCGTCGGAAATATAATAGTCGTCGCTGATTTTTTCAAGCTTGCTTTTATCGACGGGCATAGGGCCTGCACCCTTGAATATTCTGTGCAGCGTCGCCTTAAAGCCGTTGCGTTTGAGATAAGCGAGCGTCCTGCCGATTGCAAGGCGTTTGAAAAAAGCCGAAAGCCGCCTGATAGGCGAAGTAATCCTCCACGAAAAGGAGGCATGAATAAGGTCTATGTCGGCTTTCAATCTGTCATTTTCGGCTTTGAGCGCCGTATTGACTTTGTTTTCCGTTACCGCAGGTACGGCAACGGGCATATTTTTGATTTTATCCTCAAGGGCGTTACAGCGAACGGATTTTTCAACATATTTTCCGAGTATGGTAAGCTCTGTCGGGCTTTTCGCCACGGCATAACTGTATTTTACACAAACCTTTGAAACAGGCTTGTCAAAATACACCATAACCTTCGGGTTTTCCGAACAGCACACCATATCGGGACCGCTTCGCAGCCCGTCAAGTATTTCAAGCGTGCATTTTTCGTTTCCCAACACCTGTGCATCGCTTATAATTCCTGGCTCTTTTCCGGGAATTATGCAAATGCTGTCGGTCTGCGAGGGCAAGTCGGCAGTCACAATAACCGTACCGTTTGCAACATCAACCTCCGCCGCACACTTTGTAAAGCCGTTTTCCGCATTGTAAAACAAATTGCAGAAGTCCGACAAATCAAGTTTCGTGTTCAAATCCATTCTCTTTCCCCTGTCTTATTTACCGTTTCCCGCTTTCTCTTTGTACAAATCGCAGACCTCCTGCGTGGGACCGTCCATAATAATATTGCCCTTTTCAAGCCAGATAACACGGCTGCAAAGACGCTCTATCTGCTCAATTGAGTGGGAGACGATAATAACCGTTGTGCCGCCGCTCATCATTTCCGAAATTCGTTTTTCGCACTTCTGCTGGAACAGGAAGTCGCCGACTGCAAGGATTTCATCGACAATGAGTATATCGGGGCGTGTAATCGTCGCTATTGAGAAGCCGAGGCGCGCAACCATACCGGAGCTGAAGTTCTTTATCGCAACATCCATAAAGTCACGAAGCTCGGCAAAGTCGATAATCTCGTCCATTTTTTCGGTCATTGTCTCCTTGGAAAAGCCGAGAACAGAGCCGTTGAGGAAAACATTTTCCCTTGCGGTAAGGTCAAAGTCAAAGCCTGCGCCGAGCTCGATAAGCGGAGAAATCGAACCGCTGATTGCCGCGCTTCCGCTTGACGGGCTCAATATACCCGAAATGACCTTGAGCAGCGTGCTCTTGCCCGAACCGTTAAGTCCGACAATTCCGACAACCTCGCCCTTTTTGATTGAAAGACTGACATTGTTAAGAGCGATAAACTCCTCGAATTTAAGCTGGTGCTTAACCAATTTGATAAGATATTCTTTTAAGCTGTCAACACGCTCTTTCGACATATTAAAGCGCATTGTAACATTTTTAACTTCAATTACATTATTGTTGTCCATTTGAGCGCCCCCTTAAATGTAAAGAATAAATTTGTCCTGCTGCTTCTTGAAGATTATAAGACCCAGCGCAAGGAACAGGAACGCATATATAATGCACATCAGATGAGCCGTAAGGTTCGGTATCGTGCCGTACATAACAACCTCTCTGAAATATTCGACATAGTAGAACATCGGGTTGAGGTTCATTATGTTGAGTATGAACTCGGGAAGTATATCCTTGGGGTAAATGATGGGCGTTAAATACATCCACGCAACCGTAAATACCGAATAAAGGTGTCCGACATCCCTGAAAAATACATTTACCGACGAAAGTATCAAACTCATTCCGAGGCTGAATATCAGCACGCATATCATCGGGAAGAAGAACATCAGCGCCGTCCAGTGTACGGGCATACGCTTGATGAGTATTACTATAATTACCGCAACGGACGAGAAAAGCATATTTACAAACGCAAACAGGCATTTCTCAAGCGGGAATATGTACTTCGGGATATAGACCTTTTTGATAAGCGACGCCGCACCGAGCACGGAGGTAAGCGATGCGCTTGTGGCTTCGGTCATAAAGTTGAATATGAGCGAGCCCGTAAGGTAATAAACTATAAAGTATTCGATTTTGAACTTAAACAGGTTGGAGAATACCGCATTGATAACGAGAGCCATCAGAAGCGGATTGAGCACGCTCCACAAAAAGCCGAGCGTACTGCGGCGGTATTTGACCTTCAAATCCCTTGAAATGAGGTTGCCGACCAGATAACGGTACTTGCCGAAAACCGCACCCGTTGCCGCAAGCTCCTTTCTGTTAAGCAATATAAACAGCAGTCCGCCGACAACAAGCGTCGGTCCGAACATACAGATAACAATTCTTTCAACATCGAGCACCCAAGCTCCGTTTTGGAAATCATAGAGCCCGCAGCCGAGCCCGAGAAGTCCCGTTACGGCGCAAACGGCGGTGACAATTTTATTCTTTGACATTTATTCACTACCTTTAATGTTTTTAGCTTGTTTTCAAGCGTTAAAATGCATAATAAAATATACCATAATATTACGCCCGTGTCAACAAATCGCACGGCTTATAAAGGCACAAAAAGTCGGGCCGAGACCCGACTTTTGTTATTATAAGTATAAATATTATTTTTGAGAAAGTATGTCCCTCGCAACATGGATACCGCTCGCCGAAGCGTGTGAGAGGGAATGTGTGATACCGCTGCAATCGCCGATGACATAAAGTCCCTCATGGCAGGTCTGCAAACGGTCGTCAAGAGCCACTTCCATATTGTAGAACTTGACCTCAACGCCGTAAAGGAGCGTGTCGGTGTTTGCCGTACCGGGAGCTATCTTGTCAAGCGCATAAATCATTTCGATTATGCCGTCAAGAATTCTCTTCGGGATAACAAGGCTCAAATCGCCGGGAGTTGCGTTGAGAGTGGGGGTAATAAACGCCTCTCTTATTCTGTCGGGAGTGCTTCGCTTACCGTTTATAAGGTCGCCGAAGCGCTGCACGATAACTCCGCCGCCGAGCATATTGGAAAGTCTCGCAATGCTCTCGCCGTAACCGTTACTGTCCTTGAACGGCTCGGAGAAATGCTTTGCAACCAAAAGCGCAAAGTTTGTGTTGTTTGTCTGCTTTGCGGGGTCCTCATAACTGTGACCGTTTACGGTTACGATTCCGTTCGTGTTTTCGTTTACGACTGCGCCCTTCGGATTCATACAGAAGGTTCTGACAAGGTCCTCGTACTTTTCGGTACGGTAAACAATCTTGCTCTCGTAAAGCTCATCGGTAAGGTGCGAGAAAATCTCATACGGAAGCTCAACACGCACGCCTATATCGACACGGTTGCTCTTTGTGGGGATTTTAAGGTCGTCGCAGACGGTTTCCATCCACTTGCTTCCGCTTCTGCCGACGGAAATTACGCAGTAATCCGCCTCATAGCTCTCGCCGTCCTCTGTGTCGACAACATATCCGTTATCGGTCTTTTCAACTTTTTGCGCAACGGCTCTGAACTTGAACTCAACCTTGTCTTTAAGCTCGTTGTAAAGATTTTCGAGAACGACATAGTTTATATCCGTTCCGAGGTGGCGCACCGATGCGTCAAGGAGCATAAGTCCGTGCTGCAAGCACTGCTTTTTAATCTCCGAATTTGCGGTGGAATAAAGCTTTGTTCCCTCGCCGCCGTATTTGAGATTGATTTCATCGACATAGTGCATAAGTTCAAGAGCTTCATCCTTGCCTATGTATTCGTAAAGAGTTCCGCCGAACTGGTTTGTTATGTTGTATTTGCCGTCGGAAAATGCGCCTGCACCGCCGAAGCCGTTCATTATCGAACAGGGCTTGCAGCCTATGCACGACTTAATCTTTTTGCCGTCAATCGGACATTTTCTTTTATCAAGCGGATTTCCCGCCTCAAGGACAACTATTTTAAGCGACGGGTTCATTTTCACGAGCTCATAAGCGGAGAAAATTCCTCCGGGGCCCGCTCCGACAATTACTACATCGTATTTCATAATCTTACTCCTAAAAATATAATAAGGTTTACGGCCTTGTTGAAAAGAAAGCACCGTAAACCTTTACTGTCTGTGTATTGCAGAATTAAATTTTAACACGGACGGACGGTTTTGTCAACCGCTCGGCAAGGCTTTACTTTTCCTCGTTTGTTTCTTGTTTTACCTTTGATTTCTTCGCCTGCTTTTTGTCGGCGCTCTTTCTTACAAACATTCCGATACAGCCCACTATCGAAAGGAACAGGCTTACGGCAAGGTCGGCAAAATAGGTTCTTGCTACATCTGCGTCGTCAAGGAAGATATAAGCGTTCAAAAATGCGGTTGTGTAACTTACGGTGTAATCGATTTCGCCGCTTTGATACCATTCGGCATAAGCGTCGTAAACATCCTTTGCAAGACAGCCGTACCAAGCGAGTATAATCGCAACAAACGACATTATTACGGCAATGACAACGCCCTTTCTGCTTTCGCCTTTTGCAAAAATCTTATATCCGTACATAGCGCAGACAACAGCGACAATACCGCTCAACGCCGCAAGATAACCGAACTGATAAAGCACAAAATAAACAACACTGCCCGCAAGCGAGAAAAGGAATGCTCCGAGTATGCCGAGAGCGACATTTTCACGGGGCTTCTCCTCAAGAGCCGCCTGAGCTTCAAGCACTGCGGCGCTTTGGGGCTGATTGAATTCGTTATTTTTCATTTTATTTCTCCTCAATACATTGATAAATTTATTTTATCACATACTCCGTGTTCTTTCAACAATCAAAACCACTAGTAAACTAGTGGTTTGCACAGGCCCTATAAGGGCCGCCTAC
>CABUHY010000009.1 GCA_902491475.1 uncultured Eubacteriales bacterium | reverse complement strand
TCCGTTTCTATTTTATATTCCCCCTTTCTTCTTGTCAACTTTTTGACCAAGTCCCCAAACGCTTTGCGTTTGACTGAGGGAGTTTTTATTTATTACAAATTGACTGTAAAAATCATATCATACCGCAGGGGCGAACTTTGTTCGCCCGCTTTTAATGTCATCAGAAATTTAACGGACAGCCGCAAGGGCTGTCCCTACGGGTGTGCAAACTGAATTGCGCGCAGAACCAAGCCTTCCTCTGACGAGGAAGGTGGCACGCCACAGGCGTGTCGGAAGGAGAGAAAGCAATAAACATCAAATTATCGTTATCTCTCCCCCAGTCATTTTTCAAAAATGACAGCCTTGCCCTCTTGCGGTGCCCGATTTTGTTTATGCGGCTTGGAGCGCCGCACAAAATCGACCGCTGCGCCGACATATGCTCCCTTTATCCGCCACAGGCGGCGGTCGCATATGTTGCCCGTCAGAGGGAGCCTATGTTTGTGTTAAATTTTCAATTTGTTATAAGCCGA
This sequence comes from uncultured Eubacteriales bacterium, assembly GCA_902491475.1. Lineage (GTDB taxonomy): Bacteria > Bacillota > Clostridia > Oscillospirales > Acutalibacteraceae > Fimenecus. The sequence continues at coordinate 79,223 of CABUHY010000009.1, read as the reverse complement.
AAGCTATTGTAAATATGCAAATTTTTTCGGCGGGAGCAAGCCCCCGCCCTACGCTGTGGGATATAATTTATAATCCGTGCGAAGCACCCACAATTTTTCATTCTTCATTATTCATTTTTCACTCGCCCGCAAGGGCGCTGCCCCCGCCCTACGCTCTAGATGATTATGTAATTATCCGAGAAGTTCCGCTCCCTTGAAGGTGGAGCGGACTTTTCGAGAATTTCATATTTATTAACAGACAGGGGCGAGCCCTGTCCCTACGGTAATTTAATATTCATAAGCGTCTACAGCAAGCCGCCCTCGCAATATCATCAACCATCGGATTGCTTCGCACCGAAAAAATTTTTTCAAAAAAGCCTTGAACTAAAGTTAAGTTTAGGATATACAATATAGGTATCTAATGAAACGGAGGCTTTATTATGTACACAAAAACATTGAAATTAAATAATGGCGTGCAGATTCCGCAGCTCGGTCTCGGCACATGGTTTATAGACGACGCCGATGCGGCTGACGCTGTTAAAGCTGCGGCGGAAATCGGCTACCGCCATTTTGACACCGCACAGGCTTACGGCAATGAAAGGGGAGTCGGCGATGGTATTCGTACCTGCGGACTTAAAAGAGACAAGCTGTTTGTCGTTTCAAAGGTTGCGGCAGAGCACAAAACCTATGACAGTGCAAAACAGAGCATTGACGAAACACTCTTGAAAACGGGTCTTGATTATCTTGATATGATGATTATCCATTCGCCTCAACCGTGGGCAGAGGTAAATCAAAGCGAAAACCGATATGTCGAGGGCAACAGAGAGGCTTGGAGAGCGCTTGAGGACGCATACAACGAGGGTAAGCTCAAGGCAATCGGCGTTTCGAATTTTCAAATCGGCGACATTGAAAGCCTTGTCAAAACCGCAAAAATTAAGCCTATGGTAAACCAGATACTTCTCCATATCAGCAACACACCGTCCGAGCTTGTAAATTATTGCAAAGCTAACGGAATTGTTGTTGAGGCTTATTCGCCGATAGCGCACGGCGAGATATTGCACGAGCCCGAAATCAAGGCGATAGCGGAGAAATACAGTGTGTCCGTTCCGCAGCTTTGTATCCGTTACACCTTGCAGCTCGGCACGGTTTCGCTGCCCAAGACTGCCGACCCCGAGCATATGAAAACCAACGCTCGGGTCGATTTTGAAATAAGCGCCGAGGATATGAAAGCGCTTGAAAATTTCAAGAAGATTGAAAGCTACGGCAAGAGCGGAATTTTCCCCGTTTACGGAGGTAAGATGTAATATGAAAAAACCGTATATCATATGTCATATGATGACCTCTGCCGACGGCAGGATTGATTGCGCTATGACCGAACAGCTTCCCGGCGTTTCCGACTACTACAAAACCCTTGACGAATTGAATGTTCCGTCAACATTAAGCGGCCGTGTAACCGCAGAGCTTGAAATGGCAGACAAGGGGTTCTTTGAAGCAACCGACCCGACAAAATTCGGCAAAGAGGGCTTTAAGAAAAATTCGGATGCGGACGGCTATGAGATAGTTACCGATACCAACGGAAAGCTTCTTTGGCACAATTCAGACGATGAAAAGCCGTATCTTATCATAACCTCCGAAAATGTTACCTGCGAGTATCTTCGGTATCTTGACGAAAACGGTATTTCGTGGATTGCCTGCGGAAAAGACAAAATCGACCTTCCCCGTGCGTGTGAAATTCTTTACGAAAGCTTCGGCGTTGAGAGAATGGGCGTTGTGGGCGGACCTGCCATCAATACTGCGTTCTTAAACAACGGACTTCTTGATGAAATAAGCCTTTTGATAGGTGCGGGAATTGACGGCAGAGCAGATATGCCGTCCGTGTTTGACGGCAGGGATATGTCTTATCCGCTGACTGCGCTTCGTCTTACCGATGTTGAAAAATTTGACAGCGGTGCGGTATGGTTAAGATACAAAACAAAATAAAAAATCGGCTTGCCCTTTGGGAGTTTTTCGGCTCTCAAAGGGCTTTTTTCGTATTACCCGTATTTGGGAAATGTTTCCGAAAAAAGTATTGTCTTTTTAACCAAAAAGAGAGTGTGCGGTTTGACAGTTTTACACAAAATAAATTCCTGCGGTTGAAAGGAAATTGTTTATATGTTATAGTATTATACATATAGGCGTTACCGTTGGTCCGATTGCTTAGATTATGCGGACATTCGGTTTTTTGATTGGGGGAGATAATGCGCTTACGGTTGCGTTCAACGAACCGAATTATGTGTTTTTAGGGTAATTCGATTGCTCTTTTCGGGCAGTTCGAATACTTTTTTATTGTTCTTTATGCATAAATTTTTGGGAGGCGTGTTATGAAAATTTCACAACAGGTAAAAGACACAGTTTCCAAGGTGCGGCTTTATTGGAAAACACCGCCGTTGGGAAAATATATAAACTATAAGGAAGCGATAAGCTACGGCGTCGGCGGTATGGGCGTACAGTTTATGATTTATTTCGTAGGTACGATAGCTCTTTCCGCAACAAGCTTCCTTGTCGGTAATACAATCGGTATTCAGCCGATGCATCTGCAATATATGTCTATTGCGTCCACAATTCTGGGCTTCGGCATCACGATTTTGCGTTCGTATCTTATCGACAATTCAAGAATGAAAATGGGCAAATTCCGCCCGTGGCTTGCCATAATGGGAATCCCCACGCTCATCCTTTCCGTTGCATTCGTATGGATGCCGTATGAGACTATGTCCTATACGCAAAAGGGTCTGTCGGTATTTATCTTCTACAACTTAATTCAGTTGTGCTATCCCTTCTATCAGAACTCATATACGGACCTTGCAAATGTAATGTCGCCGAACTCTTATGAGAGAACGGATGTCATTGCCGTATCGTCCATACTCTATTCCATGGCGCCCACACTTACGGGCCTTTTCGGACCTATGCTCTCGACCTTTACGGGCGGTCTTAACAACATCAAGACCTACCGTATAATTTTCCCGATAATCGCCCTTGTGGGTCTTCTTCTTACATATGTCGCGGTGTTCGGAACAAAAGAGAGATTGGTTGTTGCAAAAACCCATGTCAATCAGTTTAAGTTTATGGACGCCTTGCGCTCGGTTGCAAAGAACAAGTATTTCTGGATTACCTCAATGGCAGGCTGGCTCGGCTTCCTTGAAAGTGCGGTCGGCGTTATCATCGGTTGGACTTTCATTTACGGTCATCCCGAAAAAATGGCTCTTTACGGCGTTGCGACAACGCTTATCGGTAATGCGGCACTGTGGGCTATGCTTCTCTGCCCCGTGGCAATCCGTGTTATCGGAAAGAGAAATCTTTTAATCTGGTGTAACTTTGCAAACATATTCTTTATCGGTTTGCTCTATCCGCTTTACAACAACCTTATTGCGTTGATTATACTTTACTATCTCAACGGTTTTGTAAACTCGTTCAGCATTGTTTACAACCCCGGAATAAACGCCGATATGCGTGACTATCAGCAGTGGTACACCGGCGAGCGTATCGACGGTATGTTCGGTACGGTCGGACTTATCGGCAGCTTTATCGGTATGTTTACCGGTATGGTGCTTCCCGCAATTTATGAAAATCTCGGACTTCAGAACAACTACAATGTAATTGAGGTTGCTTCTTTCCGTGAAGATATGTTCGAGGCTCTTATCATAGCTTCCGTTATCGGTGCGTTCCTCAATATGGTTCCGTATTTCTTCTACGATTTGACGGAGACCAAGCAGAGAGGTATCGTAAAGGTTCTTAAAATCCGTGCCATGTTTGAGGACTACGGCAACGGCGAGCTTAAAGACGAGACCCTTGTCGAGGCTATCGAAATTATCGACGAGGCAAACAAGCTCTATGTTGACAGAGCAAATATGACCATTAAGGACGACATAAAGAACGCCCGCAAGCTTCCCAAGAATACAGAAGCCGAAAAGGCGTTCAGACAGGCTGAAATCAAGCGCCTTAAAAAGGCTTACCGTGATTTTGAAAAGGATAAAAAGGAGCATATCCGCAGCACAAAGGCTGCCGCAAAGGCTCTTCCGAAAAACACACCCGAGGAGAAGGCTGCAAGAAAGGCTGCTTTGAAAAAAGCCCGTCTCGATAACCGTGAATACAAAAAGCTCAACGAGGATATTTCGGTCTGCGACTTCGTTGTAGATGAAATGAACAAATACAGCACACGCAGAATTCAAGAGCAGTACAAGCGCCATCTCGCTCTTTATAACAGAGGGGAAAAGGGTATTTATGAGGCCGACCCCGAGGCTATGATGAAAGCGGCAAAGGCAATGCCCAAAACGACAGCCGAGGAAAAGGTTATCAGAAGCGACGCAATGGCGTATGCACGGCAGATGAAAGGCTGTAAAAAGGCAATCCTTAAATACTATCCCAACGGCTTGATTGTCCCCGACGAGGACGCTATGGAAAGGGCAGAGGATTTGCCCGAGGACACAATTTCAAACCGTGCTCACAAGAAAAAGGTTATCAAGGCTCTTGTCAACGAGAAGTCGAGATATATCCGTTCGGCTAAAATTTTGCTTGACGCAAAGCGTATGCTTACCGAAAAAGAGAGCTTTGAGCATCTTGACGAGCTGCGTGAAAAGTATGTTGAGGCAAAGGAACGCTGTGAAGCGGCACTTGAAGCCCAAAAGGCGGAGCATGCAAGAATGGAAGCCGAACAAAAGGCTGACATGGAACGCAGAAAGCAGGAGCATCTTGCCAAGAAACAGAGCCGCAAAGGAGGACAAAAATAATGAAGAAAAAAATTATTGCAGTTATTCTTTGCTGTCTTGTATTTTCGGTTGTGCTCTGCGGATGTTCCGCAAAGGATGTTTTGAGTGCGTTTTCGATTGACATCGGCGACACATACGACCCCGCAATGGAAAAGGTTGCGGATGTGCTCGGTAAAACCGTTTCCGAGACGGGAAAGACCGAGGGGGATTACACATATTCCGTCTATGATGACGGCACAGCTGTAATTACCGCTTATTCGGGAAACGGCGGAGTGCTTGAAATTCCGTCGGAGCTCGGCGGATACAGCGTTATAGGCGTTGAAAACAAGAGTTTTTATGAAAACGAAAAAATTACCGAAGTGGTTTTGCCGGACTCTCTTGAAGCTGTCGGAAACTATGCGTTTATGTACTGCAAGAGTATTGAAAAGGTAACCTTCGGCAAGAATATCAAGATTATCGGCGTAAGCTCATTTGAAAGCAACGGCGACGATACAAAGAGCGAGGGCAAAGGCTCGCTGACAACGCTTGTGTTTAACGGAGCACCCGAAAAGATATGTCAGAAGGCGTTCTATTATGACGACAAGCTTACGGAAATAGTTCTTCCCGACGGTATAAAGACAATAGACAACTGGGCATTTGCAAAGTGCTTCAGTGCCGACAAAATCATTCTCGGAGACGGTCTTGAAACGATAGGCGACCACGCTTTCCTCAAATGCCGTGCGGCAAAGGAAATCGTTATCCCCGACAGTTGTAAGCTTATCGAAACAAGTGCGTTTTATCAGTGCCGTTCGGCTGAAAAGCTTGTAATCGGAAACGGCGTCGAGACGCTCCGAAAGGGTGCTTTTGAAGAGTGCTCGTCATTGACCGATGTCGTTCTTCCCGAATCGTTAAAGACGATGGAACCGTATATTTTCTATAACTGCACAGGACTTAAAACCTGCACGGGCGGTAGCGGTATCGAAACTATGGAAAAGGATGTTTTCGACGGTGCGCCCGAGGTAAAGGTTATTGCTCCGAGCGGCAGTACGCTTGCAAAATATGCTTCGTCTCACGATATTGCACTTGAAACCGTATAATTTTTGGCTTATAATAACAGGCAATCAAAGGGTTGCCTGTTATTTTTTTGCGGAGGTGCATTTATGCGTATTTATGAAGAAAAAGAGCGTTCCGAAGTCACGATAAACGGACTTTTATCGGTTTGGGAAAGCTCTGTCAAGGCTACGCACACCTTTTTGTCCGAAAAGGAAATACAGGCGATAAAAAAATATGTTCCGCAGGCGCTCATCGGTGTTCCGAGGCTTTTTGTGCTTGAAAACGGCGGAACGCTCTGCGGCTTTATGGGTATTGACGGAAAAAGGCTTGAAATGCTGTTCCTGTCGCCTGAAATGTGCGGTAAGGGGTACGGTAAAAAATTACTTGACCTTGCGATAAAAGAATACGGAGTTTGCGAGCTTACGGTAAACGAGCAAAATCCGCAGGCGGTCGGTTTTTACAGGCATATGGGCTTTTCGGCATATAAGCGAACCGATTTTGACGAAGAGGGCAACCCGTATCCGCTTTTGTATATGGAATTGAAAGGAAAATGATATGAATATTACAGTTTATCTCGGTGCGTTTGAGGGCAAGGATAAAACGCTTAAAGACGCCGTACGGGAGCTCGGAAAATGGATAGGCGAGAGCGGTAACGACTTGGTTTACGGCGGCTCGGATTCGGGTCTTATGGGTGTTATCGCAAACAGCGTTCTGGCTTCGGGCGGCAAGGTTACGGGCGTTGAACCGCAGTTTTTTATTGATGCAGAGCTTCAATACGACGGGCTTACGGAGCTTATAGTAACCGAGGATATGACGGAGAGAAAAACAAAAATGATTGAACTCGGCGACGCCTTTATCGCATTCCCGGGCGGTACGGGCACGCTTGAGGAAATTACCGAGGTTATGTCAAAGGTGTCGTTAAAGCACCTTGACGCACCGTGTATTTTATATAATCTCAACGGCTACTACGACGGGCTTAAAGCTTTGCTCGGGCATATGATTGATATGGGGCTTTCAACCGAGGAAAGACAGCAGGGTATATACTTTGCGGAGAACCTTGAAGAGATTAAGACGATTATAGAAAAAGGGAACACAGTGAAATGATAGGTACGGGAACACTTATAAATTCCGCCGCAATCGTGGTCGGGGGAGTTATCGGCTTGCTCGGCGGTAAGCTGATGAAAGAACGGTTCAGGGAAACGGTTCAGCTTGCCTGCGGAATATGCGTTTTGTTTATCGGAACGGCAGGCGCTATGGAGAAAATGCTGAAAATCAGTGACGGTAGACTTGTTTCCGAGTACAGTATGCTGATTACAATATGTCTCGTTTTGGGCGCTGTTACGGGCGAGCTTTTGAATATAGAGCACGGCTTTGAGCGCTTCGGAGAATGGCTGAAAGAGAAAACCAAAAATTCAAAAGACACTTCTTTCGTTGACGGATTTGTGACAGCTTCTCTTACCGTGTCCATAGGCGCAATGGCGATTGTCGGCGCACTGGAGGACGGCATAACGGGCGACTGGTCAATCCTTGCGGCAAAGTCGGTACTCGACTTCATTATTGTGCTTGTGATGACCTGCTCAATGGGAAAGGGCTGTATTTTTTCTGCAATACCCGTTTTTGTCTTTGAGGGGCTTGTTACTCTTCTTGCGGTATTTATCAAGCCGTATATGACCGCACAGGCGTTGAATTTCATCTCGCTTATCGGCTCGATTTTGATTTTCTGCGTCGGAATAAACCTTGTGTGGGGCAAAAAAATACGGGTGGCAAACCTTTTGCCGTCGCTTGTGTTTGCGGTAATTGCGGCGTTTTTGCCGTTCTTTAATTAAAATTCAAATAAAGGAAGCATTATTATGAACATCACGGTAAGAGAATATACCGAGGCTGATTTGCCCGAAATGATAAACATTTGGAACGAGGTTGTCGAGGACGGAATTGCTTTCCCGCAGGAGGAGACTCTCGACGGCGATACGGGAAAAGAATTCTTTGCTTCACAGAGCTTTTCTGCCGCGGCGGTTGACGAAGAGACGGGCGAGGTGCTCGGACTTTACATTCTTCATCCGAACAATGTCGGAAGATGCGGACACATCTGCAACGCAAGCTATGCCGTAAGCAAAAAGGCAAGAGGACTGCACATAGGAGAAAAGCTTGTTTCCGACTGCCTTTCAAGGGCTAAGACACTCGGCTTCGGGGTTTTGCAGTTCAATGCCGTTGTACGCACAAATATCCACGCAAGGCATTTGTATGAGCGTTTGGGCTTTGTTCAGCTCGGAGCTATCCCAAAGGGCTTCAGAATGAAAGACGGACACTATGAGGACATCTGCCCTTATTACCATGAATTGTGAGGCGAAATTGAGATTTGAATTTGCGGATGAGTCCCATCCTTTATATACCGAATCCCTTAATTTGTATCGGCGCAGTTTTCCGCTGAACGAACAGAGAAAAGCGGCGTCGCAGGCAGAGATAATGAGCAACCCGTTATATAAATTTGCCTTAATTTACGATAGAGAGACTTTTGTCGGGATTGTCCTGTTCTGGGAAACGGACGGGTTTGTTTATGTTGAGCATTTTTGTATTCTTGACAATATGAGGTGCAAGGGTTACGGCAGTAAAGCACTTGAAATTTTGAAAAAGTCGGGTAAAAATATTATTCTTGAAATAGACCCGCCCGAAGATGATGTTTCAAGGAAAAGAAAATCTTTTTACGAGCAAAACGGCTTTTGCGAAAATTTATATTTGCATATACATCCTCCGTACAGAGACGGTTATGACGGACACAGGCTTACCGTTATGAGTTACCCGAACCCGATAGACGAAGATTTATATGCGGATTTTTATTTGTTCCTCAAAGATACCGTTATGAAAAATGCAAAAAAATAATTATGTTATTTTTAACAAACATTTTTCCGAAAATCAATTTTTTGCAGTGCTAAATTACCGAAATTTACAAAATCCGATAATTTTGTCTTGACCGACAAAAAACTTCGTGCTAACATAGGCACATCATTTTTATACGGCAAAGGCGCCGGACAGAACAAAGCTGTCCGACGCCTTTTTTGTATTTAATAAAGCGAAGAGAGGGATTTTTATGTTCAATTCGGCAGATGTCACATGGACGCTGGTCGGCGCATTCCTGGTGTTCTTTATGCAGGCGGGCTTTGCGCTGTGCGAGGCAGGACTTACAAGGGCAAAGAACACGGGTAATATTCTGATGAAGAATATGATGGATTTCTGTATCGGTACTCCGTGCTTCTGGCTTGTGGGCTTCGGAATTATGTTCGCAGGCTCGGGCCCGCTCATAGGCGGCTTTGACCCGTTTATCAGGGGAGATTACGACTTCGGTACGCTTCCCGTATGGGTCTATGCGGTGTTTCAGACGGTGTTCTGCGCTACGGCGGCGACAATCGTTTCGGGCTCAATGGCAGAGCGCACAAAGTTCAGCGCTTACTGCTGTTATTCGGCGGCGATAAGCCTCATAGTTTACCCGATTTCGGGTCACTGGATATGGGGCGGCGGTTGGCTTTCACAAATCGGCTTCCACGACTTTGCGGGCTCGACTGCTGTACACTTTGTCGGCGGCGTAACGGCTTGCCTCGGTGCGGCGATGCTCGGACCGAGAATCGGTAAATACGGTAAGGACGGAAAGCCGAGGGCAATTCCCGGACATAATCTTACCGCCATGGCACTCGGTGTGTTTATTCTTTGGTTCTGTTGGTTCGGCTTTAACGGCGGCTCGACCGTCAGCATGACCGGCGACGATACAATGACTTCTGCGGGACTTATCTGCTTTAATACAAACCTTGCGGCGGCTATGGCTACTGTTGCTGCTTTGATTACAAGCTGGGTAAGATACGGCAAGCCCGATGTTTCGCTTACCTTTAACGGCGCTCTGGCAGGTCTTGTCGCAATAACCGCAGGCTGTGATGTCGTAAACCCCTACGGTGCGGCGATTATCGGTGCGATAGCAGGCGTGCTTTGCATTTTCTCCGTTGAGTTCTTTGACAAGATTGCAAAAATCGACGACCCCGTCGGTGCGGTATCCGTTCACTGCGTAAACGGTGCATGGGGCACTGTTGCTACGGGTCTTTTCTCAACAAGCGAGGGACTTTTCTACGGACACGGCTTTAAGTTCCTTGGTATACAGCTTTTGGGCGTTGTCGCAGTTGCGGCTTGGGTGCTTGTGACGATGTTTATCATCTTTACGATTATCAAAAAGACCATCGGCTTGCGTGTTTCCGAAAAAGAGGAAATTGACGGCTTGGATGTTCACGAGCACGGACTTACAAGCGCATATGCGGGCTTTGCGATTAACGACGCAAGCTATGCGGACTTGAGCATAAACGAAAATACCGACTTGGGCGAGGACGATATAACCAAGGCAAGCCCCGAAAAGATTGCGGCTGCCGTAAAGGTTGTGCGTGAGCCCGAATTACCGCCCGAGGCAGACAGCGGTATGCACAAGGTTTCGATTATCGTTCAGCTTGCAAAGTTCGAGGCGCTGAAGGTGGCTCTCAATGAGCTGGGTGTAACCGGTATGACCGTAACGCAGGTTATGGGCTGCGGCATACAGAAAGGAAGCGGCGAAAAATACAGGGGCGCAGAGCTTGACAGCGCTTTGCTTCCCAAGATAAAGGTCGAAGTGGTCGTAAGCAAGATACCCGTTGAAAAAATCATTGAAGCCGCTACAAAGGCTTTGTATACGGGTCATATCGGAGACGGTAAGATATTCGTTTACAATGTTGCAAAGGTTGTTAAGGTTCGCACGGGCGAAAGAGATTATGCGGCATTGCAGGATGTAGAATAAAATACAAAAAAGGTCCTCTCGGGGGAGCGTATCGCTCTTTCGGGAGGATTTTTCGGTTTGACTTAACATAAAGGATTTTATATAATATGCTTATCATATTTATAAAGGGATTTTTTATGAAAAAGAAAACCAAAATAATTTTATCGTCAGCGGTTGCCTTTGTGCTGCTTGTTACGGCAGTGCCGACAGCAATATTTTTCGGCAGGGGAAATATATCGTCCGAAGCCTTGCCCGATGGCTTTTCGCAAAGCCTTAAGGCGGACGCTTTCCGAAAAGAAACCGATGTTCGTATAATGTCGTCAAATCTTTTGGTGCATTATAAAAGTTGGGGCGGCACGCCCGCAAAGCCGAGGGCAAAGCAGTATACGGAGGTTATAAACGAATATAAGCCCGATGTCATAGGCATACAGGAAATGTGCGACAGCTGGTATTGCCTGCTTCAAAACAATCTTCCCGACGGCTACAAGCTCCTTTTCCCGTTCTCTTCGGGTGTCTTTGTCAGAATGACGGCAATGGCATACAATTCAGATACCCTCAATCTTATAGACAGCGGAAATTTTGCCTATGAAAACGGCGACAACCCAAGGCTGCGCAGAGTTGTCTGGGGCGTTTTTGAGGTCAAGGAAACAGGTAAGCGCTTTGCCGTTACAAGCACTCATTTTGACCTGCTGCGTGACGGTAGGGAAGAAGAGCTTACACAGGTTATGCGCTCACAAAAAGACGAGCTTTTGAGCGAGATTGACCGCCTTTCGGCAGAATATAACTGCCCCGTATTTTCAACGGGAGACTTCAACACTATGGAGGACACTCCCGAAACAAGAGAGATTGATATTCCGGAGATTTATAATTCACTTGCGCAAAATCTTACGGACGCAAAATTCAACTGCAACAACAAAGTGTTCGGAGAAGCGCAGGCGTGGGAATATCCGTCTTACGACCATATATTCATAAAGGGCAACGCAGAGACCGAGACCTTTGCGCTTTTGTCCTACGGCTATTTGAGCAATATGTCGGACCATTATCCGATTTTTGCCGATATAAATATCAACTGATAAACTGTGCAAGCAAAATCAAGCTTTTGCCTTTCTTCCGTGATAGAATATGCGTGAAAGGAAGATGAGTGATGTACGATTGGTGCAAAAACATTCAAAGCATAATCGACGAAATAGACCGTTGCATAAAGCGCAGAGATGACGAAAGTCTTACATTGAAGCGCCTTTCGGAAAAATTTGGCTATTCGGAATTCTATGTTTCAAGAAAATTCCGTGAAATTTCGGGTATACAGCTTCGGGATTATATGAGATACCGTAAACTCGCCTTTGCCGTTGCCGATTTGCAAGACGGTAACGGCAGGATTATCGACATTGCGTTGAATTACGGCTTCTCGTCAAACGAAGCGTTTACAAGGGCGTTTAAGAGCGCCTACGGAATTACGCCGAGCGAGTACCGAAAAAATCCCGTGCCGCTTGTGCTTCGTACCGCCATCAGACCTTTCGACTGCTATTTAATGGAGTTCGGAGGTAAAAGTATGAAGAAAACACAGCAGGAAATTAAAACTTATTTTGTTGAAATTCCCGAGCACAAGTTTTTGCACATAAGAAATTATGAGAGCATAGGCTACTTTGATTTTTGGCAAAAGGAAGACAAGATACCGGGCTGCGACTGCGATACAATCTGCGGATTGCTTTCAAGCATAAAGGGTAAGCTCGACGATGTCGGCGGAGACGAAATGAATGCGGGAAGCGGTCAGCTTATGGCATTTATAAACGAACCCACGGGCAGAATTTGCAGTTGGGGCATACCTCTTGCCGAGGCTTACGGAGTTCGTTTGCCTGCCGATTGGAACGGTAAAATTCCCGAACAAATGCAGCTTATGACCGTGCCTGAGGGAGAATACATAGTGTTTGAACACGGTCCGTTCGACTATGAAACCGAAAGTGCGGATGTTGAAGCAAAAATAGAAAAGGCGATGAAGGAGTTTGATTATCCGTCGAGCGGATATGAGCTTGATTTGACAACAGGCAGAGTTTTCTATTTTTATCACGACTGCAAACGCTTTTTCAAGTATGTACGCCCCGTAAAAAAACCGGATAAGGCTTGACAAAGCCTCAAAAAGCTAATATAATACAGAAAAATAATAACTGCCGCCGGGTAGAGAGTATTACACTCGATTGCACATCATTAGGTCTTTGAAGATGTGCCGTCGGGTGTTTTTTTTCGGGAGAAATAATTATGAATGCAAAAAAGAACCTGTTACGCATTTTTACCTTGAGGGACATATTGCTGTGGATTTTTTCGGTTGCGGCGATTACCGTGTCGTTTCTGCTTTTCGGAAACGGCGAGTATCTGACGCTTGCCGCCTCGCTTATAGGCGTAACTTCGTTGATATTCAACGCCAAAGGTAACCCGATAGGTCAGGCGCTTATGATTGTTTTCAGCGTGATGTACGGCTATATTTCCTACACATTTTCGTATTACGGAGAGATGATAACCTACCTCGGTATGACGCTTCCCATGGCAGTTGCCGCTCTTGTTTCGTGGATAAAAAATCCGTTTGACGCCAATAGGGCGCAGGTTAGGGTGTATAAGCTCAACAAAAAGGACATCGCCGTGATGTGGACAGCGGCAATAATCACTACGGCGGTATTTTATTTCATATTAAAATATTTCAATACGGCAAACCTCATTTTAAGCACGGTGTCGGTAACAACAAGCTTTGTCGCAGTCTATATGACCTATAAGAGAAGTCCCGCCTATGCAATAGGCTATGCCGCAAACGACATAGTGCTCATAGCACTGTGGGCACTCGCTTCAAAGCAAGACCCGTCATATATTTCGGTGGTTGTCTGCTTCGTGATTTTCTTTATAAACGATTTGTACGGCTTCCTGTGCTGGAGAGTTATGGAAAAGAAGCAAAGGGAAATTTCCGATAAAATCTTGACCGACAACTGAACATTAAATATAATTAAATCGGTGATAGTATGATAACGGAAGAGATAAGAAACGGACTTTTTGCTTTACAGGATTTGGGATACCGTGATTTTCACTCGAAGCTTATGCCCGACTTTGATAAGGAAAGGGTAATCGGCGTTAGGTCTCCGCAGCTTAAAAAGCTTGCAAAGAGCTTTTCTAAAAGAGATGACATTGACACATTTTTAAGCGATTTGCCGCATAGGTATTACGAAGAAAACAATGTACACGGCGTGATTGTCTGCGACTTTCAGGACTACGGCAAAACCGTTGAGTACCTTGATAAATTCCTGCCGTATGTCGATAACTGGGCTACCTGCGATTTGCTGAACCCGAAGGCGTTTCAAAAGAACCGTGTCGAGCTTATAAACGATATTGACAGATGGCTTGCAAGTGACAGAACCTACACAAAAAGATTTGCAATGGGTATGCTTATGACGCATTTCCTCGACGGGGATTTCAAGGCGGAATATCTTGAAAAGGTCTATACCGTCAGGAGCGACGAATACTACATAAATATGATGAAAGCGTGGTTCTTTGCAACGGCACTCGCAAAGCAGTGGGACAGCACGGTAGGGGTTATCGAAAACCGACTCCTTGATACTTGGAGTCATAACAAAACGATACAAAAGGCTATCGAAAGCTACCGAATAACAGATGAGCAAAAGGCATATCTCAGGACGCTGAAAATCAAATAGGCAAAAAAATAACGGCTTGAATTTTCAAGCCGTTAAATTATGCTTTGCTTATAAAATTTTGCCGTTTTCAAGGTCAAAGCGGAAGTTCTCGAAGTTTCCGTTTATGATGTAATCAATGTCGATTACACGCCTGTTGTCATGCAGGAATTCCGCACGAAGAATTTTTATATCGTCCTTTGAGAAAACTTTGAGAAGTTCGCTTAACTGTTCCTCTCTGTAATCTCCCACATTGTCCGATGTGAAAAGAACGCTTCCGAAAAGCTTGTTTACGGTTGCCATAATTTTTCTCTGCTCAAAGCTGCACTGCATATTGTTGTCACGAAGCAGGAAAACATCGGGGTCGTTTAAGAACGCTCTGCCGTTCAACTGACGGCGGAAAATTGAGTTGCCGAGAGTATTTTTGGTTGATACAAATTCCCTGTGAGTGTAGGTGGGTTTATCCCACTGAAGGTCCATATCCGCACCTATTCTGCAATAATCAACCTTGCCGAAAGCGGGCATAAGCGGTGCGCCGCAGCCCAAAATCTGCTTGTCGCCGACACATTCTCTCAAAAAGTCCATAGCCTCGCACATAAGCTGACCTCTTGTCTTGTTGTGGTTCGGAACCTGGCATACGGCGTAGAGGAAGTCAAGCTTAACAAGGTCAAAGCCCCAATCGTTGAGCACAACATCAAAGAAATGCTTGATATAATCACGAACCTCGGGGATTTCAATGTCAAGAGCGCAGAAGCCGCCCCAGTTGGGTCCGCATTTAACAAGCTTGCCCTTTTTGTCCTTTATAAACCATTCGGGGTGGGTGTTGAGGATGTCCGAAGTGAACTGGGCGCCGAACGGAGCAAGCCAGAGACCCGCAAGCATACCCTTGCTGTGGATAGCGTCGGCCTCCGCCTTCATACCGTGGGGGAATTTCTTGAAATCGATTGAAAGCCAGTCGCCCGTAGCGGTCTGATAGCCGTCGTCAATCTGGAAAATGTCAACATCGGCGTCGATTTTCGACAGCGCTTCAAGGTCGTCCGTGACAATCTTTTCATTGATGTTCGAGTAGTAATTGTACCAAGTGGTGTAGCCGTTTTTGACATTTGCCGTAGGCTTTTCGATATTCATAAGCGAGAACCACTTGTCAAACACCTCGTCCTCTTCGCCTTTGAGGTTTACGACATCGAAAATGTTGTATTCGCCGTCATAGACAACACCCTCAAGGTCTTTTATGATGTTGATTTCGTTTCTGCGGCAGTCGGTTCTGATAATCGTATAACCGTTTCTCTCGCTCAATGAAGCAAAAAGGTCATATTCCGAGCCGTTTCTGACATAGAGATACGAAAATGCCGTAAACACGCCCGGTGTTTTAACATTTTCCGTAAAGTTATATGCTCCCGAAGCGCCCAAAAGCGTGTGACGGAACGCAAGAGTTGTCGGCAGGACCGTATGCTGCGGAACCTCGTCGACAAACATTTCACGGCAGTCCGTCCACGACTGGTAGCCGTTGGGAAAAATTCTGTCGTCTGCGTCGAAAGAATAGGGGACGGTAACCGTGAATTTAAGAATTTCCATCGGTACCTTTGTTTTAAGGTCAAGCCTTATACGCTGTTCGGACGCCTTGTAGTTGATTTTGAAATCGGGCGTCTCAAAAAGATTTGTTTGATAAACGGTGTTGCCCGCTTTGTATTCCATGCTTATTTTGAACTTTTCCATAAGAAACCTCCTAATACCTTTCTTTTATTATAACAATTTTTATAATTAAAGCAACTGTTTTATTGACTGAAAAAAAGCATTGTGATAAAATTTTGAAAAGAAAGGCGGACAAAATTATGGAATGGAAAAAAGAATACGAAAAATGGCTTTCGTTTGATGAGGATACCCGTTCGGAGCTTGAAAAAATAACGGACGAAAAAGAGCTCGAGGACAGGTTTTATAAAAATCTTGAATTCGGTACCGGCGGACTCCGCGGAATAATGGGCGCAGGCGCAAACCGAATGAACAAATATACCGTCAGCAAGGCGACAAAGGGACTTGCGGATTATCTCAACAGTGAGTTTGACGGAGATAAAAGCGTTGTTATCGCCTATGACTCTCGCAACAATTCAAGGCAGTTTGCTTCCTTTGCGGCAGAGGTGCTCGTATATAACGGCATTAAGACATATCTTTTCGATACGCTTATGCCGACACCCGTGCTCTCATTTGCGGTAAAGCATCTTAACTGTACTGCGGGCGTCGTCGTAACCGCAAGCCACAATCCGAAAGAGTATAACGGATATAAAATTTACGACGAAAACGGCTGTCAGCTTGTGCCGAGGTTTGCAAACAAGGTCATTACATATGTAAATGCCGTTTCAGAGATTGAAAAGGTAGGTCACGCAGACCTTGAAAAAGCGGAAAAGGACGGACTTTTCTCATATGTGGGCAAAGAGGTTCTCGACGCATTTATAAAGGCTGTCGAAACGCAGTCGCTTTACCGTGAAAAGTCGGAGCTTAAAATTGTATATACGCCGCTTCACGGCACGGGCAATATTCCCGTAAGAACCGTTCTCCGTGATTTCAATGTTTCCGTCGTAAAGGAGCAGGAGCTTCCCGACGGCAATTTTTCCACCGTGCGTTCGCCGAACCCCGAGGAAAAGAACGCCCTTACCTTGGGTATTGAACAGGCAAAGCGTGAAAATGCCGATATAGTGCTCGGAACGGACCCCGACTGCGACAGGGTGGGTACGGCTGTTTTGCATAACGGCGAGTACAGGCTTATTACGGGCAATCAGATGGGCGCACTGCTTGTCGATTTTGTGCTTTCGCATAAAAAAGACGGCCTCAACGAAAAGTCAACGCTTGTAAAGACAATAGTTACCAATGACCTCGGAGCTAATATAGGCAGAAAATACGGCTTGAATGTTGTGCAGACCCTTACGGGCTTTAAGTATATCGGCGACAGAATAAACGCTTACGAAAAATCAAACGAGAAAGAGTTTGTAATCGGCTATGAGGAAAGCTACGGCTACCTTGTAGGCACACACGCAAGGGACAAGGACGCCGTTGTCGCTTCAATGCTTATCTGCGAGATGGCGGCTTATCATAAGAATAACGGCAGAACGCTTGTTGACGCACTTGAAGAGCTGTACAGGCAGTACGGATATTATATGGACAGCCTTGACTCGTTTGTGCTTAAAGGCATTGACGGCACAAAGAAAATAAAAGCACTTATGGACACCTTCAGGGCGGACGGTAAGTCTATGTTCGACGGCATAGACGAGGTTGTCGATTATTCACAGGGCATAGGCGATTTGCCGAAAGAAAATGTTTTGAAATTTATATTCAAAAACGGAACCTGGTTTGCGGTAAGACCGTCGGGCACCGAACCTAAGCTTAAAATATACTATTCCGTTTGCGAAAGCGACAGGAACGAAGCGGAAAAGACGCTCGAAAAGCTGAGAAGTAAGCTTACAAGCGTTGTCGGAGGATAAGATGAGAAATTATATAGAAAACATTATAAATCCCAAAATTCAGGGCGACGGCGGCTGGGTCGAGTTTTCGTCGTTTGACGGCGAAACGCTTGAGCTCATTTTCAGGGGCGAGTGCTCAAAGTGTCTTATCCTTGAGCGGTGCGTTGCCTGGATAGAGAGTGAAATCAAAAAGGACCAAGGCGAGACCGTAAAGATAAAGGCGGTAAGGAAAAAGCCGTATTTTTGGGATAAGTAAGGAGAAAATAAATGGCACACATAAAGGTAGTCAGAAGAAGTATGCGTCCCGAGGAATGGACAGAGCTTCGCTTCGGATGGCTTAAAAGATATATTGTCCGTGACAAATACGAAATCGACACCTTGCAGATAAGAGACGCAAGGCAGGTTTCGGAGATGAACTACGAATATTACTCCGACGATTACAGACCGCTCAAAAGGGGAGATATGTATTTTACTCCCGACGGTACGGCGTTTATCAAGGGCGATGTTAGGGTGCCCGATTCATTAAAGGGCAAGGAGCTTTGGCTCACGCTTAAAACGGCGGCGGAAATCATAATAAAGGTAAACGGTAAATATGTAGGCGGCGTTGACCCGAACAGGGACAGGGTGCTGCTTTCGGGATATGTTGACAGCGACGATTTGCATTTTGAAATGCAGGGCTACAACCGCTCAAAGCCCGACGACGAGAGAAACCCCGAATCCCTTTCCGTAAGGGGCTGCCGTCAGATATTCGAGGGCGCATACCTTGCAACGATTGACCATGAGGTGCTCGACCTTGTCTATGACTTTGAGGTGCTTCTCGATATTGCAAACAGCGACTATTTTAACGAGGATTACAGAGCGTTCCTCAACCGTGAGCTCAACAACGCAATGAATTGCATAAACTTCGATAACGAGGAGTATGTGACGGGCGTTAAGGAGGCAAAAGAGTACATAGAAAATGTAATTTACGCCAATACGGATTATAAGGGTAACGGTGATGTGGCTCTTGTGGCTCATTCCCACCTTGACCTTGCGTATTATTGGAGAAGAATACACACCGTGCAGAAAAATCTGCGTACCGTGCTCATTCAGCTCCGTCTTATGGACAGATACCCCGATTTCAAATACACTCATACGCAGGCTTACACCTACGAAACACTTGAAAAGTATTATCCCGAGGTGTTCTCGGAGCTTAAAGAAAAAATCAAAAACGGTCAGTTTGAGCCCGTTGGCGGTATGTATGTCGAGCCCGACTGTAACATTCCGTCTGCGGAGAGCCTCATAAGGCAGTGCCTTTACGGTCAGAAGTATTTCAGGGAAAAATTCGGAATTACCGTAAACAACTGTTGGCTTCCCGATGTGTTCGGCAACAGCTGGATTTTGCCGCAGATACTCAAAAAGAGCGGAATTGACTATTTCGTTTCCAACAAGATGTCAACCTGGAACGACACAAACAGATTTCCGCACAATAACTTTATATGGAAGGGCATTGACGCAAGCGAGGTATATGCCTGCGTTCCGCCCACACATTTCATAACATGGAATATGCCCTCGCAGATACAGGAAAACTGGGAGGCTTATCAGGACAAGAATACCGGCGGACAGACTATGTCGATGTTCGGCTACGGCGACGGCGGCAGCGGCGTTACCGAGGAAATGATTGAAATGATGAAGCGCTTTGACAAGATTTCCGCTATGCCTAAAACAGAGCATGTTTCGGGTAAGGAATTCCTTGAAAAGAACTTCAAAAACAACGGTAAACTCGAAAAGTGGGATGGCGAATTATACCTTGAAATGCACAGGGGCACATTTACCACAAAATCCGTTCTCAAGCAGTATAACCGCAGGCTTGAATACAAGCTGCGCGAAGCGGAGATAATATCCGTTCTGCGTGCGGCGACGGGAACCGAGTATCCGTTAAAGCTCCTTGAAGAATGCTACAAAAAGCTGCTTATAAATCAATTTCACGATATTTTGCCCGGCAGCCATATCAATCCCGTGTATAAGGATGCGATAGCCGACTATGAATGGGTTGACGAACAGCTTGACGCGGTTATCAAATCGGGCGAAAATTACTTTAACTCGCTGAACTTTGACAGAACCTCACTTACATTTATCGAGGACGAAAACGGCAGAACCGTAAGACACGGAAAAAAAGGCTTTTGGGCAATTCCGTCGCTTCCCGCACTGTCAAACGGAAAAATATTTGACGAAACAACCGATAATTCCGATTGGATATCCGTCGGCGACTGCGTTGAAACACCGTTTTACCGTATAAAATTCAATTCGGACGGAAGTATGTTAAGCCTTTATGACAAGGAAAACGAGAGAGAATGGGCAGACGGAGAGTTCAACAAGCTCAAGGTTTATGAGGACAATCCCGGCGTATATGACGCATGGGATATACTTCCGAATTATAAAGATAAGGAAATTATCCCCGAGGTAACCGAAAACCTTTCGCTCACTCATAAGGACAGCGAGTCGGCGGAGTTCACGGCAACTGTCGCAATAGGCGAGAGCGAATGGAAAAGAGTTATCCGCCTGTTCCGCCGTTCGAGAGGAATTGAGGTCGAAAATATCGTCGACTGGAAAGAGAGACACCGTCTTGTCAAGGCACAGTACGACTGCAAGGTTCTTACAAGAGAGGCTGTGTGCGACACAAGCGCAGGCTATATCAAGCGTGAAACCCATTCCAACACTTCATGGCAGAAAGCACGCTTTGAGGTATGCCATCACAAGTGGGTTGACCTTGCGGAGCAGGGCGGCGGCGTTGCGCTTATAAACGAGGGCAAGTACGGCGTAGGTCTTTGCGAAAATTCCATGTCTTTAAGTCTTTTGAGGGGAACGGTTCGCCCCGATATCGAAAGCGATATGGGCAAGCACGATTTCTGCTATATGATTATGCCGCATTTGGGTTCGTTCGTTGATGCCGAGATAAACAACAAGGCTTTTGAATACAATATTCCTCTTACAAAAGCCGATGTTTCGTGTGCAAATACATTCCCCGGTCTGTTCTTGCAGGCTATGAAGCAGTCCGAGGACGGAAAGCATGTTGTCGTAAGACTTTCCGAGCAGGACGGGAAGAGGGGAACGCTCACATTCCCCAAGCCCGTAAAGGTTATGAATATGCTTGAAGATGTCCTTTTCGAGAGCGACAAAATTGAGTATAAGCCCTTTGAAATACTCACAATCGGTATATAATTGCTTAGGCGGTCAAAATTTTGACCGCCTGTATCTTTTTATTTGTGCTATTTTACACTTGAAAAATAATGTCGAATATAGTAATATACTAATATATTATTTTTGAAGCTTTGGGAGCAGGGGAAAATGGAGTTACTTGAGCAGAGAATTTTGAAAGACGGTATTGTCAAAAAGGGCAATGTCCTTAAGGTTGACAGCTTCCTTAATCATCAGATAGATGTAAAACTTTATTCGGAAATAGGTGCGGAATTCGCCAGACTTTACAAAGATTGCGACGTTACAAAAATCCTTACCATAGAGGCCTCGGGCATCGGTATAGCGTGTGTAACTGCGCAATCTTTTAATAATATACCCGTTGTTTTTGCAAAGAAGAACAAGACAAGCAACCTGTCGGACGATGTTTATTCAAGCAAGGTCGTTTCCTTCACTCACGGCAGGGAATACGAAATCGTAGTTTCCAAAAACTATATAAAGCCCGAGGACAGAATCCTCATAATCGACGACTTTCTTGCCAACGGTAAGGCTCTCGAGGGTCTTATCAAGATAATTAAGCAGGCAGGTGCGACGGTTGTCGGCGCAGGAATCGTAATCGAAAAAGGTTTCCAGCCCGGCGGCGAAAATTTGAGAAAACAGGGCGTGCGTGTGGAATCGCTTGCCATTGTTGAGTCAATGAACGACGAAACAGGGGAAATCGTCTTCAGACGTTGATTATGTTAATAAACGGGGAAGCCCGTTAAAATATTTTTTGGAGGTCAAAAAATGAAAAAGTTCACCAAAATTTTGGCGCTTGCTCTCGTTGCTGTAATGATTTTCTCATTTGCGGCTTGCGGCGGCACCAAGGACGACACAAAGACAAGCAATGTTAAACTCGGTCTTATCTGTCTCCATGATGAAAACTCGACTTACGACGCAAACTTCATCAACGCTCTCAAGGATGTTCAGAAGGAACTCGGTCTTACCGACGAGCAGGTTCTTATCAAGACAAACATTCCCGAGACAGACGCTTGCTACAATGCAGCTTCCGAGCTTGTTGAGGCAGGTTGTACCGCAATCTTTGCAGACTCTTTCGGTCATGAGACTTATGTTCTTCAGGCTGCCAAGGAGTTCCCGGACGTTCAGTTCTATCATGCAACAGGTACAATGGCTCACACAGAAAAGCTTGCTAACTTCCACAATGCTTTCGCAAGCATTTACGAGGGCCGTTATCTTGCAGGCGTTGCAGCAGGATTGAAGCTCAACGAAATGATTTCTTCGGGCAAGATTACCGCTGATCAGGCTGTTATCGGCTATGTAGGCGCTTTCCCGTATGCCGAAGTTAAATCGGGCTACACATCATTCTATCTCGGCGCACGCTCTGTTTGCCCGAGCGCAACGATGAAGGTTACATATACAAACTCTTGGTTCGACATCGCTCTTGAGCGTGAAGCTGCTCTCAAGCTTATCAACGACGGATGCGTACTTATTTCTCAGCACGCTGACTCGGAGGGCGCTCCCAAGGCTTGTGAAGAGAAGGGCGTTCCGAACGTTGCTTACAATGTAAACACCATTTCAATGGGTCCGAACACTGCTCTTATTTCTTCAAAGATTTACTGGGCTCCCTACTTCAAGATGATGTACGAAGCAGCAGTAAACGGCACAGCTGTTCCCGCTGACTACACAGGTTCTCTTAAGGACGGTATGGTTCAGCTTACAGAGCTCAACACCGCTGTTGCGGCTGAGGGCACACAGGCTAAGCTTGACGAAGTTAAGGCTGAGCTCGAAAACGGCACTTTGAAGGTATTCGATACCTCGAAGTTCACAGTTAAGGGCGCAACTCTTACAACTTATATGGCTGATGTTGATACAGACGCTGCATTCACACCCGATACAGAGGCTGTTGCAGACGGTTACTTCCACGAGTCGGAATACCGTTCAGCTCCTTACTTTGATATTGTAATCGACGGCATTACCGAAGATACTGCATCAATTAAATAATTCACTTTTCGGGCGGAGTTTACGCTCCGCCCGAATTTGTTTTTTATAAAACAGCATAGTTTAGTTTTGAAAAGAGGACAGCCGCAGATACTACGGCTTTTTTGTTTTCGGAATTAAGTTGAAGCTATAAAGGAAGAAAGGAAAAAATCAATGAGTACAGTTGCTTTGGAATTGAAAGGCATCACGAAGAGATTCGGCTCCGTTGTCGCAAACAACAACATAAATATGTGTGCGTACAAGGGCGAAATCCTTTCGTTACTCGGTGAAAACGGAAGCGGCAAGACCACGCTTATGAATATGATTTCCGGAATTTATTATCCGGACGAGGGTCAGATTTTCATAAACGGCGAGGAAGCGGTTATCAGTTCTCCGAGAGACGCCTTTGACTATAAGATAGGTATGATACATCAGCATTTCAAGCTTGTCGATGTGTTTACCGCGGCGGAAAACATTGTTCTCGGACTTAATGAAAAGGGCGGCTACAATATCAAAAAAGCCACAGAAAAGGTTTCAAAGATTGCCGAAAAGTACGGCTTTGATATTGACCCGAATAAAAAAATACATGAAATGTCCGTTTCGGAGAAGCAGACGGTTGAAATTATTAAGGTTCTTTACAGAGGTGCGGATATTCTTATCCTCGACGAGCCTACGGCGGTTCTCACTCCGCAGGAGACGACAAAGCTTTTCTCGGTGCTTCGCAATATGAAAGCAGACGGAAAAACGATAATTATCATCACTCATAAGCTCCACGAGGTTTTGGCGCTTTCCGACAGGGTTTCGGTTCTCAGAAAGGGCGAATATGTCGGCACGGTAATCACGGCAGAAACCAATGAGAGCGAGCTTACCGAAATGATGGTCGGCAAAAAGATAAGCCTCAATATCAACAGAAGCGAACCGAAAAATCCCAAGGACAGACTTGTCGTAAAGCACCTCAACTGCACAAACCGTGAGGGCGTTAAGATGCTTGACGATGTTTCGTTTACGGCGCGTTCGGGCGAAATCCTCGGTATTGCGGGAATTGCGGGATCGGGTCAGCGTGAGCTGCTCGAAGCCATTGCGGGACTTCAGAATGTCGAACAGGGTGAAATCCTTTACAATGTTCCCGATTCCGATACCGTTGAAAACCTCCGTGACAAAACTCCGCTTCAGATTCGTTCCCTCGGCGTTCGTCTTTCTTTCGTTCCTGAGGACAGGCTCGGTATGGGTCTTGTCGGCAATATGGGTATTGTCGATAATATGCTTTTGAGAAGCTATAAAAAGGGCAAATCTTTCTTCTTGCAGAGAAAAGAACCGAAAAACCTTGCAGACGAGATAATCGAGCAGCTCGAGGTTGTAACTCCGAGCGCAAACACTCCCGTAAGACGGCTTTCGGGCGGTAATGTTCAAAAGGTTCTTGTCGGACGCGAAATTGCGGCGGCTCCCACGGTTTTGATGGCGGCTTATCCCGTAAGAGGACTTGACATCAACTCATCATATACAATATATAACCTCTTGAATCAGCAAAAGGAGCACGGCGTTGCCGTAATCTTTGTCGGCGAGGATTTGGATGTTCTTATAGAGCTTTGCGACAGAATTCTTGTTATCGGCTCGGGTAAAATAACGGGTATCGTTGACGGCAGAACAGCCAAGAAAGAGGAAATCGGTTATCTTATGACTCAGACGAACGGAGGTGCGGAAAATGAGTAAAAGCTCAAAACACGGTCACGAGCCTTTAATCCATATTACCAAAAGGGGCAATATTTCAGAGGTTAAGGCTTGGGGAATCCGTATTCTTGCCATTGTAATTTCATTGCTTGTTTCATCTGTTGTTATAGTGCTTCTTACACACTATAACCCCGTACAGGTCTTTAAGGCAATGGTAACGGGCAACTTCGGTTCAATGACAAAAATCAGGTCTCTTTTCCAGAACCTTGCAATGCTTCTTTGCATTTCGCTTGCTGTTACACCGGCGTTCAAAATGAAGTTTTGGAACCTCGGAGCGGAGGGCCAGGTGCTTGTCGGCGGTCTTGCTTCTGCAGCTTGTATGTTCTACATAAAGGACTCAATGCCCAACGCATTGCTTATAATCATAATGCTTGCGGCAAGTATATTGGCAGGTATCGTTTGGGGTCTCATTCCCGCAGTGTTCAAGGCAAAGTGGAACGCTAACGAAACGCTGTTTACGCTTATGATGAACTATGTTGCAATTCAGCTTGTATCGTTCTGCATTATGTATTGGGTACCGAGCGGCTCGGCTGTAATGGGCGTTATCAATATGAGCTCACAGGCAGGCTGGATGCCGACTCTCTTCGGTCAGAAATATCTTATAAATATTCTTATAGTTGCGGTGCTTACGATAGTTATGTATATCTACTTAAAGTACAGCAAGCAGGGCTATGAAATAACGGTCGTCGGCGAGAGCCAAAACACCGCAAGATACATCGGAATCGATGTTAAAAAGGTTATTATCCGTACCATGGTTCTTTCGGGCGCAATGTGCGGACTTGCGGGCTTCCTGCTCGTTTCGGGTACAAACCACACCATTACCAAGGATACGGCAGGCGGTATGGGCTTTACGGCGGTTATGGTTTCATGGCTTGCAAAGTTTAACCCTGCAATTATGGTTCTTACCTCGTTCCTTATAGTATTCCTTCAAAAGGGTGCGGGCGAAATTGCCACCGTATGCCGTTTGAACGAAAGCATTTCCGATATATTGACGGGAATTATCATTTTCTTCATTATCGGCAGTGAATTCTTCATTAACTATAAAGTTAATTTCAGATCAAAGCATAAGGAGGTTAAATAATGCTCACGACAATTTTGACTTTTATAAATGCGACAATTATTCAGAGCATTCCGCTTCTTTACGGCTCGGTAGGCGAAATCATTACCGAAAAAAGCGGTAACTTAAACCTCGGTA
Source organism: uncultured Eubacteriales bacterium (assembly GCA_902491475.1). GTDB lineage: Bacteria > Bacillota > Clostridia > Oscillospirales > Acutalibacteraceae > Fimenecus. The sequence continues at coordinate 53,499 of CABUHY010000009.1, read as the reverse complement.
TTCCCGGAATAATGTATATGGGCGGTATCTCGGGCATTATCGGCGGATATATTTACGAACATTCCGCAGATAACCCCAATTCGTTCCTTTTGGTTATTATTCCCTTGCTTTCTTCGCTTATCGGTTCGGCGTTGCTTGCCCTTATTTACAGCTTCCTTACAATTACTTTAAGGGCAAACCAGAATGTAACGGGTCTTGCGCTTACAACCTTCGGCGTCGGTATCGGAAACTTCTTCGGCGGTTCTCTTTTGAGCCTTTTCGGAGAAACGGGTTCGATTTCTCTTATCAAAACAGGTCTTTGCTATAAGGCTTCGCTTCCGTTTGCAAGCAAGCTCGGACTTTTCGGCGAAACCTTCCTTTCATTTGGATTTTTGGCTTATCTTGCGATTATAATCGCTTTGGTAGCTTCTTTTGTTCTCAACAGAACAAGAGTGGGTCTTAACCTCAGAGCGGTCGGCGAGAATCCCGCAACTGCCGACGCGGCAGGCATCAGCGTTACAAAATATAAATACCTTGCAACCTGTATCGGCGGTGCCATCGCAGGCTTGGGCGGACTTTACTTCGTAATGGACTACACAAGCGGCGCTTGGACAAACAACGGCTTCGGCGACAGAGGCTGGCTTGCGGTTGCAATTGTTATTTTCGCAATTTGGAAGCCGAAATCGGCAATTCTCAGTTCTTTCATTTTCGGCGGACTTTATATCATTTGCGTATATATCCCCGGACTTTCGCCTGCGGCAAAGGAGCTTATCAAGATGCTGCCGTACCTTGTTACGATAGTTGTTCTTATCCTTATCAGCATCCGTCAGAAGAAAGAAAATCAGCCCCCGCAGAGCCTCGGACTTTCATATTTCCGAGAGGAAAGATAATTTTACATTTACGATTAAAGCATCAGCTCGGCTGATGCTTTTTTTGTATATTTCCCGCTCTTTTATTTATAATAAATATGAACAGAACGGGGGAGAAAAATGACTCATTACGAGCTTTTGGGGAAAATTCTCAAAGATGTACGAGAGGATATGTCAGACGATGAAATAACCGAGCTTTTGCTTGAAAACAAAATATCGTTTTCCGACGATAAAAAGGTTACCTTCGGTCAAAAGGCTTCGGACAAGCTGGCGGAGTTTGCGGGAAGCTGGTTCTTTATAATAGCTTTTACGGCTTTTCTGATTATATGGATTTTGGCTAATGTGTATTTTCTTAAAAACCCTTTTGACCCGTATCCGTTTATAATGCTTAACCTTGTATTGTCGTGTGTTGCGGCAATCCAGGCGCCGCTTATTATGATGAGCCAGAAACGGCAGGAGCAAAAGGACAGAGACAGGGCGGAAAACGATTTCAAGGTTAACCTGAAATGTGAAATTATACTTGAAAACCTGCACAGAAAATTGGACGAGCTGCTTGAATACCAAAGAAAGCGGTAAATTTTGTCAAAGGTAATAAAAAATTGTTGATTTACGGAAAAATATCGTGCTAATGCCGAATTGAAAAAATTCGGGTAAATGATAAAATATAGAACGGTGATAAAATGAGTATTAAACTTGTGGTAAGCGATATAGACGGCACTCTTGTAAACAAGAAAAAGGAGCTTTTGCCCGAAACCAAGAGTGCAATAGATAAATTTATAGATAAAGGCGGCATTTTCGCCATAGCCTCGGGCAGACCCAGCAAGGGCATTGAAAGATATATAAACGAGCTTGATTTGTGCAACAGGGGCGGATATATTATTTCCTATAACGGGTCGAGAATTACCGACTTACACACGGGAAAGATTGTATATCAGAAAAATATCGAGGTTGAACAGGTTAAGGAGATAATCGACATTGCCGACTCTCTCGGCGTGCCGCTGACTACCTATAAGGACGACATTGCAATAACTCAAAAGGCAAATGACAAGTATTTTGAGCTTGAAATCGGCATAAATAAGCTTGAAGTCAAAAGGACGGATAATCTGCTTGAAGAGATAAAATATCCCGTACCCAAATTTTTGATAACGGGCGAACCCGATTTGCTTGAAAAAGCCGAAATCGAAATGAGCGAAAAACTTAAAGGCGTTACGATTTTCCGTTCCGAGCCTTTCTTTTTAGAGGTTGCTCCCAAAAATATGAACAAGGGTGTGGCTCTGCGTGAACTCGGGAAATATCTCAATCTTGACCGCTCGGAAATTATGGCTTGCGGCGACGGTTATAATGATGTTACTCTTGTCGAAAGGGCAGGTCTCGGCGTTGCAATGAAGAACGCACAGCGTCCCGTGCTTGAAGCCGCCGACTATATAACCGACTCCAACGAAAACAACGGCGTCGGCAAAGCAATAGAAAAATTCGCATTATAAACAAAAACGCTTTGTATCACACGGTACAAAGCGTTTTTTTACGACTTTCTTTATTCAAAAACTACTTCCCACTTATCGGCATGTCTGTAACAGTCAAAGCACATTTTAATCTGCTCTTCGTTGTTCTTTTCGCCTGCGAGAAGAGGCAAATTGTCCTCGGCAAAATATTCAAAGCCCGTGGTTTCGATGTTCTCTTTGAAATCTCCGCCGATAACACGGCAAAGCGAGAAAATTTTGCATACTCCGTAGGCATAGAGCGGCTTGTTGTGCTTCGCACGGTCCTGTACCGCAATAAGCCTTTCGACTTCAACCTCCAGACCAGCTTCCTCTTTGACTTCCTTGACGGTGTTTTCGCCTACGGAAACATTCACATCGCACCAACCGCCCGGAAGCGACCAGGTGCCGTTGTTTTCACGCACAAGAAGTATTTTATTCTCTTTGAATATAGCTGCCCTCGTGTCGATTTTCGGCGTCTGATAGCCTGTTTCGTTGCAGAAAATGTCCTTTACCTTTTCAAGCGGTATTTCCGACATATGCGACAATATTTCAGCCGAAATTTCTCTTATTCTTTCATAACGCTCTTTGTCGTAAACATCTTTTCCGTAGGTAAGACCTGCCTGTGCAAGGCTTTGCAGCTCAACAGCCCAATCAAGCCATATTTTATTTTGCTCCATATGACAAACCTCCTTTAGCTATATTAACATACATTTACGGTTCCTTTCAAGGATAAAGTTTTACAACGATTTTACATTGAAAGGCTATGCAACCGATTGTCGGTGTATTATAATTAAACTATAAAAATACGGGAGTGGTTTTGTGATTTACTGCGTAGAGGACGACAACGGTATCCGTGATTTAATGGTATATACCCTGAATGCGTCGGGCTTTGAGGCAAAGGGCTTTTCGCAGGCGGAAGATTTTTATGCGGCGCTTAAAAACGAAATGCCCGAGCTTGTTATGCTCGATATTATGCTTCCCGGCGAGGACGGAATATCAATTCTTAAAAAACTTCGTGCTGACAGTGCCACAAGAAATTTGCCCGTGATAATGGCAAGCGCAAGGGGTATGGAATACGATAAGGTGTTCGGACTTGACAACGGTGCGGACGATTATATTGCAAAGCCGTTCGGTATGATGGAAATGGTGTCAAGAGTTAAAGCGGTTTTGAGAAGATGTGAGCCTGTAAAGACGGCTTCCGCAAAAGCAGGCAATATCGAAATTGACAGCGAATGCCACAAGGTAAGAGTAAACGGCAATGAGGTAACGCTTACACTAAAGGAATTTGAACTCCTGAAGCTGCTTTGCGAAAATGAGAGCGTTGTGTTTTCAAGAGAAAAGCTTTTGGCTAAGATATGGGGCGTTGACTTTATGGGCGAGACAAGAACGGTTGATGTACATATAGGAACGCTTCGCACAAAGCTCGGAAAAGCAGGAGAAATGATTGAAACCGTAAGAGGCGTTGGTTACAGATTGGAGGCAAAAGAGTGAAAAAACAGATTTTCCGCTCTATATTCATAGCCTCGGCAGCTGTCCTGTTGTCCTGTGTACTTATCTTTTTTATCGCTCTGTACGGCTATTTTTCCGATTCCCAAATGCGGCAGTTAAGGTCGGCGACGGAAATAGCCGCAGATGCCGTGGAAGCAGGCGGGATTGCGTGCATTGAAAATCCCGAATATTCAGATTACAGAATTACATATATCGCTCCTGACGGCTCTGTTCTGTATGACAGCAAGTCGGGAAGCGCAACGGGCGAAAATCATCTTGAGCGGGAGGAGGTAAGGCAGGCACTTTCGGAGGGCACGGGGGAGAGTTCGCGCTATTCCGACACCCTTATGCAACGCCGACTCTACTGTGCAAAAAGGCTTTCTGACGGCTATGTGCTGCGCCTGTCAACAGAACATCTCACTTGGTGGACCTTGATTTACGGAATGTTGCAGCCGATTTTTGCTGTGGTTCTTATTGCCGTTATACTTTCAGTTGCCTTTTCGTTGAGACTCTCAAAAAAGATTATAGCTCCGCTCAATTCTCTCAATACAGAAAATCCCTCGAACGAACCTGTATATGAGGAGCTTTCTCCGCTGGTCAGCCGCATTACCGCACAGCAGGAACAGTTAAAAAAACAGAGAAAAGAGCTTGAACGCAAAAAAGAAGAATTTAACACCGCAACCGAGAATATGGCGGAGGGAATTGTGGTGCTCAATAAAAACGGTGCGGTTTTGAGCATTAACGGTTCGGCATGCAAAACGCTCGGAATAACCAAGTACAGTATCGGAAAAGACCTGCTTTTGTTTAATAACAGCGAGAAGCTTCAAGCCTTGCTCAAAAAGGCGGGTAACGGCGAACATGCGGAAAAGACCGTGCCCATTGACGGCAAAAATTATCAGTTTAATGCAAATCCCGTAATTACAAACGGAAAAGTCAGGGGAATTACGCTTGTAATTTTTGATATTACCGAAAAGGAAAGGGCGGAGGCTACAAGGCGTGAGTTTACCGCAAATGTCTCGCACGAACTCAAAACGCCTTTGCAGACAATATCGGGCTGCGCAGAATTGCTTGCGGGCGGTTTGGTAAAAAATGAGGATATACCTGAATTTGCGGATAAAATCCACTCCGAAGCCATTAGAATGATTTCAATGGTAGAGGATATAATTAAGCTGTCGCATCTTGATGAGCAAAATATCGGCTTACAGTGGCAGACCGTTGATTTGTGCGAGGTTGTAAAAAATACTGCGAAACGGCTGGCACACATTGCAAAGAAGAAAAATGTCAGCTTTGAAATTATAGGTCAAAAGACGGAGATTGTTGCAATACCGCAATTGGCAGATGAAATTGTATATAATCTCTGCGACAATGCGATAAAGTATAATCACGACGGCGGAAAAGTTAAAATTGAAGTGGAAAATCACGAGAATTCGGCAACGCTTTGTGTCAGCGATACGGGAATAGGAATACCCGAAAATGAGCGTGAACGGATATTTGAACGTTTCTATATGGTTGACAAAAGCCATTCAAAGGAAATAGGCGGAACGGGCCTCGGACTTTCCATAGTCAAGCACGCCGCAATTATTCACGGTGCCGAAATAGATGTTAAAAGCGAGCTCGGCAAAGGTACTTCGATTACCGTAACATTTCCTAAAAACGGAAGCGGTAAGGAATAACAGAAAATTTTACCTGAATTTTACATAAAGCTTTTACGGATTTGATGTTCATATGGTATCTTGACTTCGTATAAAAGGAGTGAAGAACCGTATGAACATTTTTGATTTTTTATCGCTTATCGGCGGCTTGTGCTTGTTCCTGTTCGGAATGAATGTTATGGGACAGGCGTTGGAGCGCCGTGCTGGCAGCAGACTTAAAACCCTGCTCGGTAAGCTTACAAAGAACAAAACAGCCGGACTTTTAACGGGGCTCGGTGTTACGGCTGTTATTCAAAGCTCTTCGGCTACAACTGTTATGGTAGTCGGATTTGTAAACTCCGGACTTATGACCTTAAAGCAATCGATAAATGTCATAATGGGCGCAAATATCGGCACGACCGTGACAGCGTGGATATTGAGCCTTGCGGGAATAGATTCGGACAATACATTTATAAAATTGTTAAAGCCATCGTCGTTTACACCCGTGCTTGCGCTTGTCGGAATTATTCTGTATATGTTCTGCAAGAATGATAGGAAAAAGGACAGCGGAATGATTTTGCTCGGCTTTGCAACGCTTATGTTCGGTATGGAGACAATGTCGGATGCGGTTTCGGGGCTTCGCTATGTCGAGAGCTTTCAGCAGATGTTCATAATGTTCTCAAATCCCGTGTTGGGCGTGCTTGCAGGTACGCTTTTGACTGCCGTGATACAGTCGAGTTCCGCCTCTGTCGGTATCTTACAGGCGCTTGCTTCTACGGGTGCTGTAACTTACGGTTCGGCTGTCCCTATTATTATGGGTCAGAATATAGGCACCTGCGTAACGGCGCTGATTTCTTCCGTCGGCGCAAACAAAAATGCCAAGCGTGCAGCTATGGTTCATCTCTCCTTTAATGTAATCGGCACGGTAGTATGGCTGTCGGTCTACTGCGCCGTAAAAGCGATTTTCAAACCGCTTATTCTTTCACAGTCAGCTTCGCTTTTCGGGATTGCGGTTGTGCATACGGTGTTTAATGTGCTCTGTACGCTTCTTATGCTGCCTTTGGGCGGTATGCTTGAAAAACTTGTATGCTTTATTGTCCCTGACGGCAAGAAAAAGGAAGCTTACAACGAGCTTGACGAAAGATTGCTTGTAACGCCGTCGCTTGCGATTGAGCAGAGCAAAACCGTTGCCTCAAAAATGGCAGAGCTTGCAAAAGGCGCATTGAGTGACGCTGTAAAAAGCTTTACGGGATATTCAAACGATTTGGCTCGAAGTATCCGTGAAACGGAGAACGACTGCGACAGATATGAGGATATTCTCGGGACATATTTAATAAAAATAAGCGCTTCAAAGCTTGACAGCGACCAGAGCGAGGAGACCACGGCACTTCTCAAACAGATAGGAGATTTTGAGCGCATATCCGACCATGCGGTAAATATTCTTGAATCGGCGGAGGAGCTCAGGGATAAAAGACTTACTTTGACGGAGGACGCATTAAAGGAGTTTGACATTATAACTTCGGCAGTCGAGGAGGTCATTTCACTTGCGGTTCGTGCTTTTGAAAACGGAGACCTTGAAACGGCAAGGGAGGTTGAACCGCTTGAAGATGTTGTTGACGATTTGAAAGAACAGCTGAGGACTCGGCATATTCTCCGTATGCAGGACGGTAAATGTAGTGCGGAGGTAGGTTTTGTCTGGTCTGATTTGCTGACAAATCTTGAACGGGTCAGCGACCATTGCTCGAATATTGCCTGCTGTGTGCTTGAAAAAAACAGGCACAACCTGAATATTCACGAAACGCTTAAAGCCGTGAAGTCGGAGGATGCCGATTACCGGACCAAGTACAGTCTGTATTCGGAAAAGTACAGGGTCGGCTAAGCACTATGCTATACGGTTTCATAAAATAATTGACTTTTTTCCATTAAGTGGTAAAATAATATTATATAATATTTCTCGGAAAGGTATGTGAACTGTATGGCAACTTCTATGGACTTTATTAAGCGTTACGGAGACAAATCGTTTGACGAGCTTCCGTTTACCGACATTGACAATCTTGTTTTGTGCGAAATTTTCTATATGCCCTTTGAAAAGGTTCTCTATAAGGGCTTCAACGAAAAGCCCATGCTCTTTTCCGAGGCGTGCAGAAAGGTGTTTGCATATAACGGATATAAGCACATTTCTCCCGGCTTTTTAATGAATAACCGCATAAGTCAGAAAATGATGGCTCTTGCCGACACCTTGAGATATAAGGATGTTAAGGTCTTTGCCTGCGAGAGCGTTTTCGGACCCGAGCCTGCGGTTCAGTTTGCCGCAATGACCTTTATTCTTCCCGACGGCACGAATGTTGTTGCTTTCAGAGGAACGGACGACACATGGGTCGGCTGGCGTGAGGACCTTGACATTTATACCAAAAAGGGTATTCCGTCGCATAAGCTCTGTGTTGATTACCTTGAAAGAGTTGCAAAGGAACTGCCCGACGGCGATATTATCATCTGCGGACATTCCAAGGGCGGTCATGTTGCGCTTCACAGTGCGCTCTACTGCGACGAGAGCGTCCGCAACAGGATTGCAAGAGTTTACAACAACGACGGTCCCGGTTTTTACAGCTATAATTATATCGACTCAAAGCCGTATAATGAGATAATCAAAAAATACCGCCACTTCGTACCCGACAGCTCGTTTGTGGGAATGCTGCTTGTTCACGATGACGATTACATACCCGTAAAGAGCACAAAACTTTTGGGTATGCTTCAGCATGACCCGTCAACATGGAAGGTAAAGGGCACACAGTTCTTGACAAGAGATGAGCTTACATTTGTTGCAAGGGTAACCGACCTTGTGCTTAAAAAGCTTATTTATAAAATAGACGACGAGCACAGCACGAACTTTGAAACTGTTCTTACCGAAGTAATTGCGGGTATGGGTCAGGTAAACATTACCAATTTCTCGAAAAATCTCGCTTCTTCGATTAAGGGCGCCGCACAGACATGGAAATCGGTTGACGAGCCCGCAAAGGAGCTTTTCCGTGCAACCTTCGGCGGTCTGTTTAAGATAATCGAGGAGTGCACAAAGCTTGTTATTATGGAGGACAGGGCTTCAAGGCACGCAAAAACCGCAAAGCAGTAAAAAATTTAATCAAATTTCCGATTAAGTGTTGACAAATTGCGATTAAAAACCCATAATATATACGCAGAACAAAATCGGTAGGTAAGGCTACCAAAGGGATAAGCTATCCGCAATTTGCAGTTATGTTTTTTGCAGATATAATATGGATACGGACTGCTGCCGTGAAAAGTGGAGACACTGTAAGCAGGTCAACAGGTTACATCGAAACCAAGGTGTAATTTAACGCAGTTTCATTGCCCTTTGATGCTAAAGCTTGAACGGATAATAACGCTCTAATTTCTCATGCCGAATTTTGCTTCGGCGTGAGATTTTTTTATTTTGTGAGGTGAAAACAATGGACGCAGGAGGCGTGAGAAGTACAGATCCTATTCCGCGAAGTACCGTGAAAATTCGCAGCGCTCGTGCGTTCGGGTTTTCGGAATAAAAGATATGTACTCTGTTTCCTATTTATTTTTTGATTTTCGGAGGGAACAATATGTACGAAAAAGTTATCGAATTATTACAGCAGAAAAAATATCACGAATTGAAAAGTATGCTCGCCGATATGAACGAGGCGGATATTGCCTCGGTGCTTTCAGAGCTTCCGCAGGATGTTCTTCCTTTGGTTTACAGAATTTTGCCCAAGGAGCTTGCGGCGGATGTATTTGTCAATATGGAGTCGGACGACCAGGAATTCCTTATCAAGGCGTTCAGTGATACCGAGCTTCGTGAAGTGCTTGACGAGCTTTATGTCGATGATGCGGTTGACATAATCGAAGAGATGCCCGCAACCGTAGTCAAGCGTATTCTTATGCACACGGACCCCGAGGTTCGTAAGAGCATAAACGAGATACTCAAATATCCCGAGGATTCCGCGGGAAGCCTTATGACTATCGAGTATGTCGATTTGAAAAAATATATGTCCGTTGACGACGCATTTACAAGAATTCGCCGTACCGGCGTTGACAAAGAGACCATTTACATCTGTTATGTCACGGATGACAACAGAAAGCTTTTGGGTCTTGTAACGGTCAAGGACCTTCTTTTGTCGGATAAGAGCAAAAAGATGTTCGAGATAATGGAAACGAATGTTATCTCCGTCACAACGCTTGAGGACAAGGAAATCGTTGCCGAAAAGTTCCAAAAGTATGACCTTATGGCTATTCCCGTTGTTGACCAGGAGGAACGCCTTGTAGGTATCGTCACATTCGACGACGCAATGGATGTCTTGCAGGACGAGAACACAGAGGACATCGAAAAGATGGCGGCTATCACGCCCACAGACAAGCCCTACCTTAAAATGGGCATTGTCGAAACTTGGAAAAAGCGTGTCCCGTGGCTTCTTTTGCTGATGGTATCGGCGACATTTACGGGTAAAATCATTACAACCTTTGAGGACGCTTTGCAGGCACAGATAGTTCTTACCTCGTTTATCCCGATGCTTATGGATACGGGCGGTAACTGCGGCGGTCAGTCCTCGGTTACGATTATCCGTGCGCTGTCGCTCGGCGATGTACATTTCGGCGATATTTTCAAGGTCATTTGGAAAGAGTTCAGAGTTGCTCTTCTTTGCGGCATAACTCTTGCAATAGTAAACTTCGCAAAGCTTATGCTTCTTGACAGGGTAGGACTTTTTGTCTCGCTTACCGTATGCTTTACAATGCTGCTTACAATAATTTTTGCAAAGTTTGTCGGCGCAACCCTGCCTATATTGGCGAAAAAAATCGGCTTTGACCCGGCTGTTATGGCAAGCCCGTTCATCACAACGATAGTTGACGCCATTTCGCTTCTTATTTATTTCAAGACCGCAGGCTTGATTTTAGGAGTGTAAACGATGTTTAATTTGAGAGTCTGTTGGAAACAATAGGCTCTTTTATTTTTGGTGTTGACTTCTATACACCGCTCAAAGTATAATAAAATAACAGGGGTGAGTTCGTATGAAAGCAAACAGGAAAAACAGGAAGAATATAATAATAGCAGTGCTTTCGGCAGCGGTCGTTTTGCTGTCGGTTTTGCTCATTTTTACCGCATACAAATTCAGCAAAACCAAAAATAACGATATAAATGTAATGAACTCACTTGCGAACGCTCAAAACGAAATTTCATCGTATAAGGATGAAATTTCACAAAAGAACAGTGAGATTGAGTCGTACACCAACGGCATCAGCGAGCAGAACTCCGTCCACGAAAGCGAAAAGGAAGAGCTCAACCGAAAGATTTCAGATTTGAACAGGCAGGTTTCGTTAAAGAAAAAGGAACGTTCCGACAGTGCGGCGGCAACCGCTTCGGCCGCTCCCGTTCCCGCAACAGAGCCTGCGCCCGTACCGCCCGGAAGCGGAGGTAAGACAATTTATCTTACCTTTGATGACGGTCCGTCGCCTAACACTCCGAGAATTATTTCTATTCTTAATTCTTACGGAATAAAGGCGACTTTTTTTGTCAAGAATACTGCATATAACGGATATATGAAGGACATTGTGGATAACGGAAACACCATCGCACTTCATTCGTACACCCACAATTACAAGCAGATTTATTCCTCCGATGAGGCGTTCTATGAGGATTTGCAGAATATTTCCGATTTGGTATATTTGCAGACGGGAGTGCGAAGCAATATAATGCGTTTTCCCGGCGGCGGAAGCAATACCGTAAGCAAAAAGTACAACCCGGGTATAATGTCAAGGCTTACGCAGGGCGTAACGGAGAGGGGATATGTCTATTATGACTGGAACTGCTCTTCGGGCGACGCTTCGGGCGACAAGGTGCACAAGGATACGATTGTTGCCAACTGTAAAAAGGTGCCGTCGGCAAGCAATGTCATAGTGCTTATGCACGATACGGGAGCCAAGGGAACGACGGTTGAAGCACTGCCAGAGGTTATTGATTATTACTTGAATTGCGGCTATACCTTCAGCGCAATAACCGCAGACACGCCTCCCGTACACCATAAGGTAAACAACTGATTTTGTACATATTACATATTTCTTTCGTGTCTCGATTGTCATTTTGCACAAACATTAACTTCTTAAAACTCTTTGCTTTGGAATTACCTCCGAATTATTTCAAAAACCACCATATATCGTGCTAAAGTTGTTGACGAGGACAAGTTTTGTGCTATAATATGATAACGAAAAAAGAAATTAACTTAGTTTAATATGATATGGGGAGAATTTATTATGTATTCAAAAGATGTGCTCGTTCAAAATCAGGTAGGTCTCCATGCAAGACCCGCAACATTCTTCATTCAGAAGGCAAATGAGTTCAAATCATCAATTTGGGTCGAAAAAGAAGAGAGAAGAGTTAATGCAAAGAGCCTTCTCGGCGTCCTTTCACTCGGAATTATGGGCGGAACGGAAATCCGTATTATCGCAGGCGGTCCCGATGAGGAGCAGGCTGTTGAAGAGCTTGTTAAGCTTGTTGAGTCCGGCTTTGCTGAGGAATAATTATTAAATTCACACGATTTAGGGCGCATCGGTTTTTATCGGTGTGCCTTTTTATTTAGGAGAGCATATGAACGCTAAAATGCCCGAATTGCGGAAAAAGGCAATGAGCCTGCCGCTTTTGCCCGGGGTATATATAATGAAAAACCGCAAGGACGAAATTATATATATCGGTAAGGCGAAAAAACTGAAAAACAGGGTCAGCCAATACTTCGGCTCGCAGAACAGGCACACGGTTAAGGTGCTTAAAATGGTTGAGAATGTAGACCATTTTGACTATATCGTAACCGACAGCGAGTTTGAGGCGTTGGTGCTTGAATGCAGTCTTATCAAGCAGCATATGCCGAAGTACAACATTCTCCTAAAAGACGATAAGGGTTACAGTTATATCGAGATAACGGGCGACAAATATAAAAAAATCTCTGCCGTATTGCAAAAAAGTGATGACCCGAACGCCGAATATATCGGACCGTACACGAGCTCTTTTGCGGTCAAACAGAGCGTTGACACCGCAAACAAGATATTTAAGCTTTATCAGTGCAACAAGACCTTTCCGAGGGATTTCAGAAAATCACGCCCGTGCCTTAACTACTATATTTCGCAGTGCTGCGGAGTTTGTACGGGTAAGGTCTCCGAAAAGGAATATAATGAAAATTTCAATCAGGCTTTGCGTTTCTTAAAGGGCGACACGCAGTCGGTCGTAAAAGAACTGAACGAAAAAATGCTTGAGGCTTCTGAAAATCTCGACTTTGAAAACGCCGCAAAATACAGGGACAAGATAGCGGCGATAAACAAAATGAAAGACCGCCAAAAGGTTGTATATAACAATATTGAGGAACAGGATGTCTTTGCCTGTGCCGAAAACGACGGCACGACCTGCCTTGCGGTTTTGAGGTTCTCGGACAGTAAACTGTATGACAGCGAGCATTTCTTCTTTGACACTTCGGACGACTCTCCCGAGTCGCAGCGTGCGGAGTTTATCACATCGTTTTACAGTATGCGCAACAATATCCCGAGGCGGGTTACGGTCGAGGGCGATGTGGAGGATAAAGAACTCCTCGAAAGATGGCTCTCCGACAAAAAAGGCAAAAAGGTTACGGTCTTTGTGCCTGCAAGGGGAACGCAGGTCGAGGTCGTAAAAATGTGCAAGGAAAACGCTACGGAAAAGCTTGCGCTGTATAAAGGCAAAAGCGGCAAGACGGTTGCTGTGCTCGAAGAACTGCAAAATCTTCTCGGACTCAAAAGCACGCCCGACTATATCGAGTCTTACGATATTTCACACACCGCAGGTTCCGACTCGGTCGGCGGTATGATAGTTTTTAAGGACGGAAAGCCGTATAAAAAGGCTTACAGACGGTTTGCGATTAAATCCTTTGCCAATGACGATTACGGCTCAATGAACGAGGTGCTCACACGCCGCTTCAACGAGTATGTTCTCAATAAGGACAAAAACGAGGATTACGGTTTCGGAAAGCTGCCCGATTTAATTCTTCTTGACGGCGGCGAGGGACAGGTAAACGCCGTTATGCCCGTGCTTCGGGAATTCGGGCTTAATATTCCCGTTTTCGGTATGGTTAAGGACGATAAGCACCATACGAGGGCAATTGCCTTTGACGGCGGCGAGATTGAGATAAACTCAAAGCGGCAGGTGTTTACGCTTGTTTCGGATATTCAAAACGAGGTGCACCGCTTTTCAATCGACTACCATCATAAAAAGCACACAAAAAGCACTATTTCGCTCTCTCTTACCAAAATCGACGGTATCGGCGAGGCGAAAGCAAGAGCCCTGTTAAAGCATTTCAAGACGGTTTCCGCGATTAAAAAGGCTACCGTTGAGGAGCTTTGCGAGGTTAAAGGAATAAATAAAGAGCTTGCGGAAAATGTCGTAAAGTTCTATAATAAATAAGGTGATGAAAATGTACAAAGCAGTAATATTCGATTTGGACGGCACGTTGTTGAACACTCTTGACGACCTTGCCGACAGCACAAACTTTGCTCTTAAAAAGAACGGATTTCCGACAAGAACCGTTGACGAGGTCAGGCGTTTTGTCGGAAACGGTAACATAAAGCTTATCCACAGAGCGCTTCCCGACACGGCAAGCGAGGCTCAGTTCCGGAAAACCTATTCCGATTTTACCGAGCATTACAAGCACAATATGGCTAATAAGACAAAGCCGTACGACGGAATAGACGGCTTGCTCAAAAGCCTTTACGAAAACGGCATCAAGCTTGCAATCGTTACAAATAAAATTGATTTTGCGGCACAGGAGCTTTGCGGCGGACTTTTCGGCGACTATGTCAAAACGGTTATCGGAAGCGACGGCGTCAGACCCAACAAGCCTGCGCCCGACGGACTTTACCTTGCGCTTGAAAAGCTCGGAGTTGAAAAAAAGGACGCTGTGTTTATCGGCGACAGCGAGGTTGATATGCAGACCGCCAAAAATGCGGAAATGGACAGCATAGGCGTGCTCTGGGGCTTCCGTGACGAGGAGCAGCTGCGTGAAATCGGCGTCGAAAAGACGGCAAAGAATGCAGATGAACTGCGCCGTATGTTATTATTTTGATAAAAACTATTGACATTTGTGTCGAAAATGTGGAAAATAAAACAGTATCTGAAAGTTGGAGTATTCGTAAATGAGAGTTATTACAGGTTCGGCAAGAGGCAGAAAACTGAAAACGCTTGAGGGCGACGAGGTTGTAAGACCTACGACAGACCGTGTCAAAGAGGCGATTTTCAGCATAATTCAGTTTGATTTGACAGACGCTTGCGTGCTTGATTTGTTCGCAGGTTCGGGTCAGCTCGGCGTGGAAGCCTTGAGCAGGGGAGCGGCAAACGCCGTTTTTGTTGACAGAGACTCTCAGGCGGTTGAAGTAATAAAGGACAACTTAAAAACTACGGGACTTTTTCAAAAGGCGACTGTTCTCAATGCGGACAGCGTAAGCTATATTAAGAACTCAAGAAATAAATTTGACATTGTCTTTCTTGACCCGCCGTACAATAAGGGCTTGATTGACGAAACGCTTGAAAGCGTTGTCGGCTGTTGCAGTGAAAACGCAACGGTTGTCTGCGAAACCGATTTTAACGAGGTCTTGCCCGAGTCTGCGGGAGATTTTGAAAAGTACAGGGAGTACAAATACTCAAAAACCAAGATTACGACCTATAAGCACAAGAAGTGAGCAGGTGATTTTTTGAGA
This sequence comes from uncultured Eubacteriales bacterium, assembly GCA_902491475.1. Taxonomy (GTDB): domain Bacteria; phylum Bacillota; class Clostridia; order Oscillospirales; family Acutalibacteraceae; genus Fimenecus. The sequence continues at coordinate 38,310 of CABUHY010000009.1, read as the reverse complement.
ACCGTTATTTGCCCCGGAAGCTTTGATCCGGTTACACTCGGACATCTTGACATTATTACGAGAAGTTCAAAAATATTCGACAGGGTTATTGTCCTTGTTATGACAAATTATAAAAAAAAGGACAGCTATTCTTTTTCCTCCGAGGAGAGAGTCGAGCTTATAAAAAAGTGCATTCACGACCTTAAAAATGTCGAGGTTGACAGCTATGACGGCTTGCTTGCGGAATATGCAAGGAAGATTGGCGCTGTCGCCATTGTTAAGGGCTTGAGGGCGGTATCCGACTTTGAATATGAATTCCAACAGGCGTTGATTAACAAGGAATTGAATAACGAAGTGGAAACGGTTTTCATTACAACGAGAGCGGAGAATATGTATCTCAGTTCAAGCGTTGTTAAGCACATATGCAGTTTGGGCGGCGATATTTCTACCTTTGTTCCGCCCGAAATCAGTGATGTGATTATTGAAAGAATAAGAAAGGAAGATGTGAAATGAGTATAGAAAGTTTACTCGATAATATTGAGGATGTCCTTGAAAACAGTAAAAATGTTCCTTTTTCATCAAAGATTTCCGTTGACGGAGAGGAAATAAAGACCATTATTGAGGATATCAGGCTCAATATGCCCGACGAGCTTATGAAAGCGAGAAAGATTGCTTCGGAGAGAAAGGAAATTCTCGACGCGGCTCAGGCGGCTTCCGAGGATATAATTGCCGAGGCGAGAGAAAAGGCAAAGGTAATTGTTTCCGAGCACGAAATCACAAAAAGGGCAGAGGAAAACGCATCCGACATTCTTCAGCAGGCACGCACGCAGGCTACCGAGATTATCGAGCAGGCAAGAGCAACCGCTTCCGATATGACCGAGCAGGCGCAGAAGTGGTCAAACGATTTGCGCACAAGTGCGGGCGAATATGTTGAACACATTGTTGCAACGGCGGACGAAGCTCTTACGAACTCTGTAAACGAGATAAGAAAAGCAAGAATGTCTTTGAGAAACGCTGCGGCTCAGCAGGCAAAAGAAGACTGATAATAAGCATTATATTTCACCTCGTCGCATATAATTGTGTACGAGGTGAATTTATATGTTTGTATATTCGGTAAACAGGCGTCAGCTAAAATTTTTGGGGATAATACTCTGCCTTTTGGCAATGGGTATAATCCTTGCTTTTCTGACAAAGGACAGCATTTCGGCGGCAAGCACGGGCGAAAAAAGTCTCAAAGCTTCCACGGACGAAGAGAGAATTGCTTTTCTTTCCCAATACGGCTGGAGCGTTGACGAAGAGCCGTTGGAGGTAAAGGAAGTTATTATTCCCGCCGAATTTGACGATGTTTATGAAAACTATAACGCAATTCAGAAAGAGCAGGGCTTTGATTTGACGGCTTACTGCTCTAAAAGAGTAAAAAAGTGGACCTATAAGGTTACAAACTATCCGGGCTATGAGGACAGTGACTGCATAAGAGCAACGCTTCTTGTCTCCGACGGCAAGGTTATCGGCGGAGATGTGTGCTCTGTTGAGCTTGACGGCTTTATGCACGGCTTTGTAAGCCCTGTAAACAATTCGCAGTAACGGAGAAAACTATGGCAGTTGAACGGCTTGACAAGATAATATCGAAAAGCGGAAAATTCACTCGCAGTGAAATAAAGCGGCTTGCCCGTTTAGGAGAAATTACCCTCGACGGCAAGACGGTAAAGGATGTTTCCGTAAAGGTCGATACCGAAAAGTGCACAATTACGGTGTCGGGTGCGGAAATCGACACCTGCGAGCATGTTTATATTATGCTCAACAAGCCGCAGGGCGTTGTCTCCGCAAGCGAGGGCAGGGGCGATGTTACCGTAGTTGACATTCTGCCCGAGGATATGAAAAGAAGGAACCTTTTTCCCGCAGGCAGGCTCGATAAGGACACAACGGGCTTTGTGCTTATTACCGACGACGGCGAATTTGCACACAGGATACTCTCGCCGAAAAATCACATAAAGAAAACATATATTGCATCATTGGACAAGCCGATAGACGAAAGCAAAAAGGCGCTTCTCGAAAGCGGTATCGAATTAAATGACGGCACCGTGTTTAAGCCTGCGGAGCTTGAATTCCTGTCGGAAGATACGACCGAGGTGCAAATAACGATTTTCGAGGGCAAGTATCATCAGATAAAAAGAATGTTCAAGGCGGTGGGCAGTACCGTGGTTGCGCTGCGCCGCATTAAAATGGGAAATGTACCCTTGGACAACTCCTTGGCAGAGGGCGAAGCAAGGTATCTTACACAGAGCGAAAAAGAAGAAATCGAAAAAAGATGATTAAACCGTTATGTTTGTTCCAATACTTTCGTTACTGAAAGGAATGAACATAATATGAAAACAAAAAATAAAATTTTAACCGTTGAGCTTGCGGTTCTCGCGGCGTTTATAATAACCTGCGTTATCAGCACAATGTCGTTTGCTTCGGCTTGCGACGATATACGAAACAGCGTTTTGAGAATGCATGTTGTCGCAAATTCCGATTCCGAGGAGGACCAATGCCTGAAGCTTAAAGTCAGGGATGCGGTGCTTGAAGCGGGAAAGGAATACTTTGACAACAGCGAGAGTGCGGCGCAGGCAGAGGAAAAGCTGATTCCCGTAAAGGACGAGCTTGAAAAGGTCGCTCAAAAGGTCGTCGAAGAAAACGGTTACGACTATGATGTAAAGGTTAATATCGGCAACGCTTATTTTCCGACAAAGACCTATGACGGCGAGGTTACCTTGCCTGCGGGAGAGTATGAGGCGGTCAATGTTATAATCGGAAGCGGACAGGGTCATAACTGGTGGTGCGTAATGTTCCCGCCGATGTGTTTGCCTGCGGCGGAGAGCGACACGGAGCTTGACGAGGTGCTCTCGGAGCGTGAGTATGAAATTGTAAAAAGCAATCCCAAATTTGAGCCTCGGTTCAAGATAGTCGAATGGTACGAAAAATTTATTAAAAATAATTGAAAATGACTTCCTTTATTCCTTTGTATTTGTTATAATTAAAATGTCCGTAACTGCGTTTGCGGCACATTTTATAAATACAAAGGAAATTTTTATGGTGAAAGCTATGACAAAGTACAACATCATTCCGAAACCGAATTACTATACCTGCGGCAACAGCGAATATGCCGTTTCTTCGGGCACTGCTGTTCTTTGCCCCGAAGAGTTTGTGGGCGTGGGTAAGTATCTTACAGAATACCTTAAAACAAAGCCCGTTGAAAACGAGGGTGAAATCAAGTTCAAAAAGACTCCGGAGCTTGAACACGATGCATACGAGCTTCATGTTACCAACGACGGTATAATAATAAAGGCGGGCACATACTCGGGTGCGTTTTACGGCGCGGTTACACTTAAAATGATACTTATGCAGGCTGAAAAAAGAGACGGCAAGGCATATGTTAAAACGCTTATTATCAAGGATAAGCCCGAAAACGAGTACAGAGGTCTTATGCTTGATGTCAGCAGACATTACTTCACTGTTGACGAAATAAAGGATTTGCTTGAAAATATGGCTTTCTTAAAGCTCAATAAATTCCATTGGCATCTTTCGGATGACCAGGGCTACAGAATTGAAAGCAAAATTTATCCCGAGCTCAACACGATAGGCTCAAAGCGCACCTCAAAGCATCTCAAGGGCTACGGTCTTGAGCACGACAATGTTGAGGAGGCTCGCTATTATACGCAGGAGGAAATTAAAGATATTGTTTCCTTTGCGGGCAGACTCGGAATTGAGGTCATTCCCGAAATTGACATTCCGGGTCACACAACAGCTATTCTTGCGGCTGTACCCGAGCTTTCCTGTAAGTCGGAGCCCGCAGAGGTTCTTACAATCAACGGCGTAAGCGACGGAATACTCTGTGCCGGAAACGAAAAGACCTTTGAGTTTTTGGACGCTCTTCTGGGCGAGGTTACGGCTCTTTTCCCGTCAAAGAAATTCCATATAGGCGGCGACGAAGCGTTTAAGGGCTACAAGGTCTGGGACGACTGCGAAAAGTGCAAGGCGCTCAAAGCAAAGCTCGGACTTAAAGACGGCAAGGACCTCCAGATTTGGTTTATGAACAGGGTGGCGGAAATCCTTAAAAAGTACGGTAAAACCGCCGTTGCGTGGGACGACTGTATGGGAGACGCCCTTGACAAGAGCATTGAATGTCAGCTCTGGCGACCGAATGCTATCGCTAAAGTGAGAAAAATCGCAACGCAGAGAAATATCATAATTTCTCCGACTTCATATTTTTATTTCGATATAAAGTATTCTATTCTTCCGCTTAAAAAGGTCTATAACTTCAACAAGGTAAAGGTAGGCTTTACAAAGCCCGAACAGAGGTCAACGGGTCTTGAGTGTGAGCTTTGGACGGAATGGATTGATTCAAAAGAAGCGCTTGACTTCTCCGTATTCCCGAGAACGCTCGCTTTCTCAGAGGTTGCATGGACAAATATCGAAAACAGAAGATATAAGGATTTCCTCAAACGCCTTGAATGGTTCAAGGTTTATATGAAGAAGAAAAACATAAACTATTCGAGAGTTTACAAAAAGCATATCGATTTCGACACCAAGTGTGCGTATCATCTCGGTGCGGACGGAAAAGAGTATGCAAAGAGCGAACAGCTTAAAAACGCCGAATAACGGGATTTGAGGACTTAATAAATGGGATTTGGAAACATTGCAACGCTTTTGAGCGGTCTGGGACTTTTACTCTACGGAATAAAAATCCTAGGTGAGGGGCTTGAGCTCGCAGCGGGCGCCAAGCTGAAAGTATTGCTTGAAAAAATGACAAGCAACAGGTTTATGGCGGTGCTTGTGGGCTTTGTTATAACAACGCTTATTCAAAGCTCTTCGACCACAACTGTTATGGTAGTCGGTTTCGTAAACACGGGTATAATGAACCTTACCCAGGCTATCGGCGTTATTATGGGCGCCAATATCGGTACGACCACCACAAGTATTCTTGTTTCGCTCGATATAGGCAAATATGCGCCTATTGCGATAGGTATCGGCGTGTTTATGACGATGCTTACCAAGAAAAACACTCAAAAGCACATAGGCCTTGCAATTACGGGCTTCGGTATGCTTTTCCTCGGTATGACGCTGATGAAAGAGGCTATGGAGCCGCTTGCAAGCTCTCCCGTGTTTACCGAATGGCTTATGAATGCCGACAACCCGATTGTCGCAATACTCATAGGTACGGTAATCACGGCGGTAATTCAAAGCTCGGCGGCGAGCATCGGTATTTTGCAGGCTTTGGCTTCACAGGGCTTGATACCGCTTCACTTTGCGGCTTATGTCATTTACGGTCAGAATATCGGTACTTGCGTTACGGCGCTTATTTCCTCAATCGGTACAAAGAAAAATTCAAAAAGGACAGCCGTTATGCATGTTCTTTTCAATGTGTTCGGTACCGTGATATTCATACTTCTTACAAAATTCCTGCCGTTTACGGATTGGATTGAGTCACTGACGGACAACACAATGATGCAGTTGTCGTTGGTTCATATCATATTCAATGTGGTTTCAACGGTAATTATGTTCCCGTTTGCGGACAAGGTTCTTGTCAAGCTTGCCTGCCTTATCGTTCCCGACAAGAAGGACTCCTCGGAGGACGATTTCAAGCTTCAGTATGTCGATAACCTTATGATAAACACACCTCCGTTTGCGGTGGCACAGGTTTCAAAGGAAGTTCACAGAATGGCGGGTCTTGCAAGGCAGAATTTCAGCCTTGCCTCGGAGGATTTGCTTAATAAATCCTGCGAACATTTTGACGAGGTTCAGCATACGGAAGAGGTTATCAATTACCTTAACCACCATATTACGCCGATTCTTGTCAAGATAAATGCGCTTGATTTAAGCTATTCCGACGCAAAATATATCGGACGGGTTTTCCATGTTATCAACGATATCGAGCGTATCGGCGACCATGCGCAAAACCTTGAAGAAGCGGCGAAATCGAGGGTTGACGAGGGAATTGAAATTTCAACCGAGGGCGAAAAGGAGCTTCGTGAAATGTACGAAACCACTTTGATGCTTATCGACGGTTCGATTGAGGCTTTCACTTCGCAGACACTTGACAGTGAAAAGGCGGAGGAGTTGAGCGAATACGAGTCCTCGGTAGACGATATGCAGACGAATTTCGAGCAGTCTCATATCGAGCGGCTTAACGCACACAAATGCAATACAAGGGCAGGAATGCTCTTTATAAATACAATTACGGACTTCGAGCGTGTTGCCGACCATGCGACAAACATTGCGTGGAGCGTCAGCAAGAAGCCCAAGAACAACACTTAATCAAGGAGATCAGTGTTAAAAATCACACTAATCATAATTATATTGCCCTCAAAATTCGCCTTTGGCAAAATTTTGAGCCGGCAGAAATCACCATCCACGCCTGTTCAGGCAACGCAGGTTAAATTAGGTGATTTTTAATAAACTATTTGTTGCCTGAAAGGCTATGGTGATTTAAATGAGCGATTTTATTATTTCCTGCTGTTCGACAGCAGACCTTTCAAGAGAATTCCTGAAAGAAAACAACATTGAGTATACCTGTTTCCACTTCAATCTTGACGGAAAAGAATATCCCGACGATTTGGGCGAGTCAATGCCTATTTCCGAGTTCTATAAAAAGATGGCGCAGGGCAGCGAGCCCACCACCTCGCAGGTTGGCGTAGGTCAGTATGTGGATTTCTTTGAGAAGTTCATAAAAGAGGGCAAAGCGGTTCTCCATATTTCTCTTTCCTCGGGCATTTCGGGCTCTTACAATTCAGCCCTGCTTGCACAGCAGGAAATTTTCGAGAAATATCCCGACGCAAAGCTTACGATAGTTGACTCTATTTCCGCTTCTTCGGGTTACGGACTTTTGGTTTCGCTTGCTGCCGATATGAGAAAAGACGGCAAGTCATATGAAGAAACCGTTGAATTTGTTGAAAGATATAAGCACAATATCCATCACTGGTTCTTCTCAACGGACCTCACAAGCTATATCAGAGGCGGCAGAGTTTCCGCAGCGGCAGGCTGGTTCGGTACGCTTCTCCACATTTGTCCGCTCCTCAGAGTTGACGACGCAGGCAAGCTCATTCCCGTTGAGAAGTGCAGGGGAAAGAACAAGGCTGTTATGACCGCCGTTGACAAGATGGTTCAGTTCGCCGACAACGGAACGGATTATGACGGCAAGTGCTTTATTTCAAACTCCGCTTGTATCGACGACGCAAACGCAGTTGTTGCGGAAATCGAAAAGAGATTTCCGAAGATGAAGGGCAAGGTAAAGATTTTTGACATCGGTACCGTTATCGGAGCTCATACGGGACCCGGCACGGTAGCTCTCTTCTTCTGCGGCGCACCGAGAGAAAAATAAAAATTTACGCACATACAAAAACAACCCGAAGCTTTTCGCTTCGGGTCGTTTTCTATGATTAAGCATTACAGTATCAGCTCATAATTACGGCTTCTGAGTGTCGATAAAAGGTCGGCGTTGGTCTTTATTTCGTTTTCCGTTATAATTCCGCCGTGTGCGACATCGTCGATTTGATGATAGTCGGAACCCGAACTTTTGAGCAGACCGTATTTGTCTGCCCATTCCATAGCCTTGTCGTTGTGCGAGTCGTGACGGACGCAGCCGTTGTGCACCTCAACTCCGTCAAGCAGGCTTGCAGGCACTCTGTCCATATCCTTGCGGAAAGGGTGCGCCTGAAATATCAAAAGTCCGTTTTTGTGTACCAGCTCCGAAAAAGAACGGATATTCATATTTATCAAATCGCCGTTATTACGCAAAAAGTCCTCGCTTACGCCGAAGACAAGATAATCGTTGGCGCTCTTGCAGTCAAAACGCATTTCCATACCGAGCAGTATGTTTATTCTGTCTTTTGCCGCTTCCTTTGCGGCGTTGTAGCCGAGCATAAATACATCTATTTTGTCGTCCCACGACATATTGTCATAGTCATATCTGAAATATGTGTGCGTGCTTAAATGGTCGGTTATGACAACGGTTTTGTAGCCTGCACCGATATAGCCCTCGACAAGCTCCTTTGCCGTGGCTTTGCCGCAGTTGCTCGTTTCAGCCGTGTGGGCGTGAAGCTCTGTTTTGAAAGTGTTCATTTTGTGTCACCTCTCGGATATTATAAGTCAAAACGCCTTGTGTGTCGATATTTTTATAATAATATTTTCCCGAAATGTTGAAATATTTTTGTTTTGTGGTAAAATTAAACGGTAAATCGCAGACTTATCGGGAAAGCCGGCGGTTTACCGTGTAAAAATGTTCTTTGGTTCCGTATGCGCCACTGCGTGTTCGGATTAAAAGGGAATACGGTGAGATGCCGTAACAGCCCCCGCTACTGTATGGAACAGCGTTTGCCGATATGCCACTGCGAAAGCGGGAAGGCGGCAAATGTGTATGTCCGAGTCAGGAGACCTGCCTTAGAACCGCAAATCTCTTTCGGTGGGAAAGCAGGATGTGCATATAAAGTTTTAACCTTCTTTATTTGTACTTTGAGCGGACCGCTGTGCGTGTCCGCCTCTTTTTTGTTGAAAGAATATCATTGGAGGTAAAAATGAAAAAGAAATTCAACAAAGTACTTTCGGGTATTCTTGCAGTTGCAATGCTCTTCTGTGTGCTTGTAACTCAGGTTTCCGCACAAAACGTTGACAGTGAAATCAACGGCCTTGTTTCATGGCTTGCAAACAGCGAGAAAACAGGCTTTGATTTTGAAGATACATCTGCGCTTGACACGGATGTTTTGTGGACTGTTCTCGTTCTCTCGAAAGCGGGAAACACAACCGCATATCCCGAATTTAAGAATTACATTAACACAATAGTTCAGGAAAAGTATTCAACGCTTACACCTGCGAATTTTGCTTTGCTTTATCTTGCAGCCGACGCTAACGGTCTTGATACCAAAGACATCGGCGGTCACGATATGCTCGCAGCTCTTAAAGCGGTTGATTACACAACTCAGACATATCTCAGCAGTCTTTATTATCCGCTTATAGCTCTTGATTATAAAGAAGCTCCCGAATACAGCGGCGTTAGAAAAGCTGCTATCGATACAATTCTTGCGGCTCAGCAGGACGACGGCGGTTTCCCGTGGTGCTCGGTTGACACCGGTTACGGCATTTCTTCCGACCCCGACACAACCTCTTTCGTTCTTCAGGCGCTTGCCGATTTCAAATCGGTTCCCGAGGTTGCAACCGCTATCGACAAGGCATATGCTTATCTCGAGACTCAGAAGTTTGCAGACGGCTCTTACGGTTATGTAGTATGGAACTCTCCGTCGGCAGAGTCAACCGCACAGGCGATTATCGCAAAGAACTGCCTCGGAAAGGATTGCGACGACTCCGTAACTGCGCTTAAAACATACATTAACGCTGAAACAGGCGCCGCAAAGGATTACCAAGGTGCCGACAACACAATGACATCTTATCAGACCTTGATCGCTCTTCTTGATGTTAAGAGCCATGCGGCAGGCGGTAAGGGTATTTACAAATATGTTGCTCCCGAGGTTGAAGAGAGCTCAACCGACCCCGAAACAACAGCTCCCGAAACCACAACGGCGGCAGAGACAACAGTTGAGGCTTCCGTTACAAGGGCAACGGGCGAAAAGGTCAATATCCCGAGAACGGGCGGTAATGCCGCAATGTCGGTATTCGTAAGTCTTGCACTTGTAACAGGCGCAGCGGCACTTGTTGTAAGAAAAAAAGATGAAGACTAAACTTCTTGCTCTTTTGCTTGCGGTACTGTTTCTTTTGAGCGCCTGCGGAAAGAATGATACTTCCGCAGAGCCCGCAGAAACAAGTACCGAGGCAGAAAGCGAATATACAAGCGAAATGCCGTCTGCCGAAGAGACGCAAATCGAAACTTCGGCGGATGCCGACGCTTCGCAGACAACACAGCGGGGACAATCCAAGCAGCAGCCTTCGCCGTCTCCCGAAACGGCACAGCCTGTTGAAACCGCAACCTCCGCACCGCAGCACATTGAACTGACGCCCGTGCCGACAACTTCGGCTCAACAGGCGACAGCTTCGGAAAATGAGAAAATCACAGTTACATTTTCCGTGGAATGTCATAATGCGATAAACTACGGCATTCTGTCACAGGGCTCTTTTGCGCAGGTTCTGCCTGCGGACGGCATAATTCTCCGAACTTCTTCGATTGAGGTAAAAAACGGGGAGAGCGTTATGTCGGCACTTAAAAAAATTCTGAAAGAAAACCGCATAACTTACAGTATCGCTTCAAGCGGATATGTGAGAACAATAAGCGGACTTTCCGAGTTTGACTGCGGACCGTACAGCGGATGGATGTATAAGGTAAACGGTAACTTCCCGAATGTTTCAACCAAAAGCTACCCTCTGCGTGAGGGGGACAGGGTTGAATTTGTCTATACCTGTAATATGGGTGATGTATAATAATGAATTAAGGCGGTACGGCTTTCGTACCGCCTTAATTTGTAAACAAAATGTAAAAAATGTACGACTGAGGGGAGGATATGTTGTTTTTTGTGAGCTGTTTGTGGTATCATATACTGTAATTGCAAAAATGTTTTTATTAACGAGGGATAATATGTATATCAACGAAATATTAAAAAGCGGCGAAATTTCAACTTCTTTCGAGGTGTTCCCGCCAAAAAACAACGCTCCGTTCGAGCCCGTGCTGAAATCGGTTGAAAAGCTCTCTCTTCTCAAACCGGATTTTATCAGCGTAACATACGGCGCAGGCGGCGGAACTTCACAGAACACACCGAGGATTGCTTCGTACATTCAAAACGAGCTTCATACACCTTCAATGGCGCACCTTACCTGTGCTTCATCCACAAAAGAGGAGATAGACGGCATACTTGCGGAGCTTAGAGACAAGGGAATTGACAATATTTTGGCTCTTCGAGGCGATTTGCCCGAGAACTACAATCCCGACGACCCGAATTATTACAGATACGCTTCACAGCTTGTTGAGAGGATTTTGGAGTTCGGCGGCTTTTCGGTCGGTGCGGCGTGTTACCCCGAGGGTCATGTCGAGTCTAAAAACTCCAATGAGGATTTGTTGCATCTTAAAGAAAAGGTTGACTGCGGTGCGCAGTATCTTGTAACACAGATGTTCTTTGACAACACGGCACTTTACAGCTTCCTTTACAGGGCGCTGAAGGTCGGTATCGATGTTCCCGTAATTGCGGGAATTATGCCCGTTATGAACCCTGCGCAGATTAAACGAAGCTGTGCTCTTTCGGGCGCTACTCTTCCGTCAAGGTTCAAAATTATGCTCGACAGGTTTTCAGATGACCCTGTTTCTCTTCAGCAGGCAGGCATTGCGTATGCTACAGAGCAGATAATTGATTTGATTGCGAACGGCGTAAACGGTATCCATATTTACACAATGAACAAGCCCGAGGTTGCAGGGGCTATAATGCATAATCTTTCTTCAATTCTTTAAGAGGTGATTTCTTGTTCGGCTATGTCAAGCCCGATAAGCCTGAGTTAAAAATTAAAGATTTTGAAACCTATAAGGCGATATACTGCTCGCTTTGTAAGACATTGGGCAAGGAATACGGTTTGTTTGCAAGGTTTTTGCTCACATACGACGCAACCTTCTATGCGATTTTCAGAAAGACCGTATTTCAGCCAAAGCCCGATTGCGCTCACAGGGGCGTTTGCAGGTTCAATCCGCTTAAAAAGTGCAATTACATCGAAATGGACAGCTATCTGAAAGACGCCGCCGCATTGACGGTAATTATGTTTTATTACAAGGTGCTTGACAATTTACACGACGGAAAGTTTCCGAAAAAGCTTCTTTCCCGCCTTGTTTATCCGTATATTAAAATAAAGTTTAACAAAGCCGTAAAGAAATATTCAAATTATGACGCTATAATAAAATCATCGATTGAGGAGCAGGCGAGAGTCGAGGACGAAAAGACCGACAGCATTGACAGGGCGGCTCATCCCACAGCGCTTTCGCTTCAAAAAATATTTTCGGACGGCATTGAAAACGAAACACAGAGGCGTGTAGCCGAAAGAGTGGGTTATTGCCTCGGCAGATGGGTATATTTGACCGACGCCTTTGACGACCTTGAGGACGACATAAAAACAGGCTCGTATAACCCGTTTGCTCAAAAATATAAGCTTGATAAGTCATATCTTGCAAACAAAAATCCCGATATTGAAAACGATATTATCAGGTCCGTTCGCCTTACCGCAAACGAAACGGGGCTTGCTTTAGAGCTGCTTGACAAAAACTGCTATAAGCCCTTAATTGAAAACATCATTTTTGACGGTATGGAATCGGAGCTTGTGAAAATAATAAATAAAAAAAGAGGTGATTTGAAGTGAATAACCCTTATGAGGTCTTGGGCGTTAAGGAAAACGCAACCGACGACGAAATCAAAAACGCATACAGAGCTCTTGCAAGGAAGTATCAGGCGGACAACTATGCCGACAGCCCGCTTTCCGACATTGCAAAGCAGAAAATGCAGGAACTCGATATGGCATATGACGATATAATGGCACAGAGGAGCGGCGGTTATTCTTCAAATCGTGCTTATTCTCAACCGAACGGGGGATATTACGGCAATTCGCAGTTCGGCGATGTCAGGGAGAAAATAAATTGCGGCAGAATAGACGATGCAGAGACTATCCTTGACGGTATTCCGAAAGATATGCGTAATGCCGAATGGTACTACTGCAAGGGTCAGATTCAGCAGAGGAGAGGCTGGTTTGACGAGGCGTACAGGAATTATTCCACGGCTTGCAGAATGGACCCGAACAATATCGAATACTCAAATGCGTTCAATGCGCTTAACAATAATTCCAACGGAGGGTACAGGCAGACATATCAAGGTTCTTCCGGCGGCTGCTCATCCTGCGACATTTGCTCGGGGCTTCTTTGCGCCGACTGTTGCTGTGAGTCGATGGGCGGAGACTTGATACCCTGTTGCTGATATGAAACAAAGCTCAAAAAAATCATCAAAAACCGCAATCGGCGGCGTGGTAACCGCTCTGTCGATAGTGCTTATGTTTTTAACCTCGGTTATACCGACGCTGACATATGCGCTCCCTGCGGCGGCAGGCTTTTTGATAACGCTTATTGTAATTGAAATCGACAAAAAATGGGCTCTCGGGGTTTATGCCGCCGTCAGCCTTTTGTCTGTTTTGCTCATAGCCGACAAGGAAGCCGCCGTTATGTATATAATGTTCTTCGGCTACTATCCGATAGTCAAGGCAATATTTGAAAAGCATTTTCATTCGGTCTTGCTTTGGGTGCTTAAATTCCTTGTGTTCAATGTCGGTGCCGTTGCGGCGTTCTTCATTTCAACCTATGTGTTTATGGTGCCTTTTGAGGAAATGGAAAAATACGGCGCTGTTGCGGCATGGGGGCTTCTTGCGGCAGGCAATGTAATCTTCCTGCTGTACGATTTCGCAATGTCAAACCTTATACAGGTTTACTTACTTAAATGGAGAAAGGCTTTCAAAAGAATATTCAAATTTTGACAGACGCTAAATGCGTCTGTTCTCTTTTCAAAAGAAATATTTTGTGATAAAATATTAAGATATTATATGTTTTTTGGTTGAAAGGGGGCTCTTGTTATGGCGGAAACAAAGAGAGAACATTTACATTCGGGTCACAGAAGCAGGGTTAAGGAACGCTTCGAGCAGAACGGTATGCGTGATTTTCAGGACCATCAGGTTCTTGAAATGCTTTTGTTTTATGCGATACCTCAGCGTGATACAAATGATTTGGCTCATATTCTCATTGATGAATTCGGTTCGCTGTCGGGTGTGTTTGACGCACCGCTTGAGTCTCTTGAAGCGGTAAAGGGTATGGGTAAGAGCTCGGCTATCCTCATTAAAATGATTCCCGAGATTTACTCAAAGTACCTTGAAAACAAGAATATCAACAGGAAGCTTGTCTTGAACAATCCCGAGTCTGTTACAAAGTATTTTGCTTCAAAGTTTATAGGCTATCAGCACGAGGTATTGATGGCGGCGTTTATCGACAACCAATGCAGGCACAAGAAAACGATAATTGTTTCCGAGGGCGGTCAGAGCAGTACCGAAGTGAATATCAGAAAAATCGCTTCAACCGCAATGAATCTTAATGCCACTTCGGTTATAATAGCGCACAATCATCCGCAGGGCGTTGCGGCACCGTCCGCCGCCGATGTCGAATCGGTAAGAGAAATCAAAAAGATTTTCAAAAGCCTTGACCTTACTCTTGTTGACAGCGTTATTATTTCGGACGACAGCGCATATTCAATGGCAAATCACGGCAAGTTTGCATACTTGTTCGATTATTGATAAAAGAAAACGGAGGAATGAATTATGTTTGATGCAATGAAAACGAAAAACGAGTGCGTTGAGTGGATACGCAAATTTTTCGACGAGAACGGCAAGGGCTGTAATGCGGTAGTCGGTATTTCCGGCGGCAAGGACAGCTCCATTGTTGCGGCGCTCTGCGTAGAGGCTCTCGGCAAGGACAGGGTTATCGGAGTTTTGATGCCCTGCGGCGTTCAGCACGATATTGATATGGCAGAGCTTCTTGTAAAGCATCTTGATATTAAACACTATGTTGTCAATATCAAAGACGCCGTTGACGCTCTCAAGGCGAGTATGCCGTTTGAGCTTTCCGTTCAGGCAACGACAAACATTCCCGCAAGAGTAAGAATGACAACTCTTTACGCAGTTGCGCAGAGCCATAACGGCAGAGTTGCGAACACCTGCAATATGTCCGAAGACTGGGTAGGATATTCCACAAGATACGGCGACGCGGCAGGCGATTTCAGCCCGTGTGCGAATATTACCGTTACCGAGATGAGGCAGATAGGCAAAATCCTCGGACTTCCCGATGTGCTTGTAAACAAGGTGCCGATTGACGGACTTTGCGGCAAGACGGACGAAGAAAACCTCGGCTTTACATATGCTGAGCTTGACAGATATATCCGTACGGGCGAGATTGACGACCTTGACAAAAAGGCGATTATCGACGACAAGCATGTTAAGAACCTGTTCAAGATTAAGTATATGGACACCTTTGTTCCGAGCGAAAACTGATAATTTAATTAAAAATAAACCGAAAGGGGGATATTATGGACAAGTTTGTTTTACATTCCGAATACAAGCCGACGGGCGACCAGCCTGCCGCAATAAAAAAACTTGTTGACGGTATAAACAAAGGCTATAACGAGCAGACCTTACTCGGCGTTACGGGTTCGGGTAAGACATTTACGATGGCGAATGTAATCGCACAGATAAACCGCCCTACGCTTGTGCTTGCCCACAATAAAACCCTTGCGGCACAGCTGTGCTCCGAATTCAAGGAATTCTTTCCCGAGAATGCGGTAGAATATTTTGTCTCATATTATGACTACTATCAGCCCGAGGCATATATTCCGACTACGGACACCTATATTGAAAAAGACTCGGCAATAAACGACGAAATAGATAAGCTTCGGCACTCGGCGACCTCCGCACTGTCGGAGAGACGGGATGTTATAATCGTTTCGAGCGTTTCGTGCATATATACCCTCGGCGACCCTATCGATTACCGCAATATGGTCATTTCACTTCGGCAGGGTATGCAAAAAAGCAGAGACGATTTAATCAAAAAGCTTGTAAGTATTCAGTATGAGCGAAACGATATAAACTTTACGAGAAACAAGTTCCGTGTCCGCGGAGACACGGTTGAGATTTTCCCCGTATATTCAAGCGAAAATGCCGTAAGAGTGGAATTTTTCGGCGATGAGATTGACCGTATTTCCGAAATAAACGCACTTACGGGACAGGTTAAAAATGTGCTCTCGCATGTGGCGATATATCCTGCGTCACACTATGTTGTTGCGCCCGAAAAGCTTGAAAGGGCGATAACCGATATACTTGCCGAAATGGAGGAGCAGGTCAAAAAGTTTGAAAAAGAGGGAAAGCTTCTTGAAGCGCAGAGAATAAGGCAGCGTACCGAATACGATATGGAAATGCTTCGGGAAACGGGCTTTTGTAAGGGCATTGAGAACTATTCGAGAGTTATGTCGGGAAGAGAGCCGGGCTCCGCTCCGTTTACGCTTCTCAACTATTTCCCCGACGATTTTGTGCTGTTTGTGGACGAGTCGCATGTTACCTTGCCTCAGGTCAGGGGAATGTACGGCGGCGACCGTTCAAGAAAGGAATCGCTTGTAAATTACGGCTTCCGACTTCCCTCGGCGTTTGACAACAGACCGCTTACCTTTGACGAATTTTATGAGAGAGTCGGTCAAAAGGTGTTTGTCAGCGCAACACCGGGCGAGCTTGAAAAGGCAAAGAGCTCGCAAATCGTTGAACAGCTTATAAGACCTACGGGACTTCTTGACCCCGAAATTTCCGTCAGACCCACCGACGGACAGATAGAGGACCTTATTTCGGAAATAAATATGAGAACCGAACGCAACGAGCGTGTACTTGTAACGACCCTTACTAAGAAAATGGCGGAGAGTCTTACGGAATTCCTTGACACGCACGGTATCAAGGTCAAGTATATGCACTATGACATTGATACAATTGAGCGTATGGAGCTTATCCGTGATCTGCGCCTGGGTGAGTACGATGTGCTTGTAGGCATCAACCTTTTGCGTGAGGGTCTTGACATTCCCGAGGTGTCGCTTGTGGCTATCCTCGACGCCGACAAAGAGGGATTTTTGCGCTCCGAAACGGCTCTTATACAGACAATAGGCAGGGCGGCGAGAAATGCGGACGGACAGGTTATTATGTACGCCGACTGCGTTACTCCGTCAATGGAAAAGGCAATAAGCGAAACTTGCCGACGCCGCGAAATACAGATGCAGTACAACGAAGAGCACAATATCGTTCCGAAAACGATTAAAAAAGGTGTGCGTGATATACTTGAAATTTCGGGTACGCACAAGGACGAAAGCGGTAAGCGCCTGAGCAGGGCGGAGAGAGAAAAGCTTATTATCGAGCTTACCAATGAAATGAAATCTGCGGCTAAGATACTTGAATTTGAACACGCCGCAATGTTACGAGATAAAATCGCAAAATTAAAGGAAGGTAAATAACCCTTGCAGAACAAAAAAATCATTGTTAAAGGCGCAAAAGCCAACAATCTTAAAAATATAGACCTTGAAATTCCCCGTGATAAGCTTGTTGTTTTCACGGGACTTTCGGGTTCGGGAAAATCCTCGCTTGCGTTTGACACCATTTATGCCGAGGGGCAGAGAAGATATATCGAGTCTCTTTCCTCATACGCAAGGCAGTTTTTGGGTCAGATGGACAAGCCCGATGTCGAGTACATCGAGGGCTTGTCTCCCGCAATTTCGATTGACCAGAAAACCACCTCGAAAAATCCCCGTTCGACAGTCGGAACGGTTACAGAGATATATGACTATCTCCGCCTTATCTATGCGAGGATAGGCACACCTCACTGCCCCGTATGCGGCAGGGAAATATCGATGGAGACCGTTGACGGCATTGTCGATAAGGTTTTGAAGCTTCCCGAGGGCGAAAAAATACAAATTCTCGCTCCGCTTGTCAGAGGTAAAAAGGGCGAGCATGTCAAGGTGCTTGACTCCGTGAGAAAATCTGGATATGTCAGAGTCAGAGTTGACGGAAATATCTATGACCTCTCCGAAGAGATAAAGCTCGACAAGAATATCAAACACAGCATTGAGGTCATAGTTGACCGACTTGTTATAAACGACGGCATAAGAAGCCGTCTTGCGGACTCGGTTGACACCGCCTGCAATCTTTCGGACGGCACGGTAATAGTTGATGTCGTAGGTAAAAACGAGCTTTTGTTTTCGCAGAAGTTTGCCTGTCCCGAGCACGGAACCTGTATCGAGGAAATGGCACCGAGGTCGTTTTCGTTTAACAATCCCTACGGCTCCTGCCCGAGATGTATGGGTCTCGGCACATTTATGAGGATAAACCCCGATTTGGTTATCCCCAATAAAAATCTTTCGATAAATCAGGGCGCAATTATAGCCTCGGGCTGGTCAAACGCCGACAGCGGAACGATAGCGCAGATGTATTATTCTGCTCTTGCCGAGGAATACGGCTTTACTCTCGACACGCCCATAAAGGATTTTACAGAGGAACAGCTCAATGCCGTGCTTTACGGAACAAACGGCAAAAAAATCAAGATGACAAGGGTAAATGCTTACGGCTCCGGAACATATATGACCGAGTTTGAGGGCGTTATAAATAACCTTCAAAGGCGCTATAACGAGACGACAAGCGAATATTCAAGATATGAAATTACCAAGGTAATGGACGAGTGCAACTGCCCCGAATGCCACGGTAAGAGGCTTAATAAATCGGCTCTTGCGGTAACGATAGGCGGCAAGAATATAATCGAATTTACCGAGCTTTCAATAAGCAAGGCTATTGAGTTTATAGATTCGCTCGAGCTTACGGAAAAGCAGCATATGATAGCCGATATGATTATAAAGGAGATAAGGCAGAGGCTTTCATTCCTTGCAAGCGTAGGGCTTGATTATCTCACGCTTTCACGCTCGGCGGGAACGCTTTCGGGCGGCGAAAGCCAGAGAATACGCCTTGCAACGCAGATAGGTTCATCTCTTATGGGTGTGCTTTATATCCTTGACGAGCCGAGCATAGGCTTGCACCAAAGGGATAACGACAAGCTCTTGGGCACCTTGCGTGAGTTGCGGGATATAGGCAACACACTTATTGTCGTTGAGCACGACGAGGACACGATAAGGGCGGCGGACTATGTTGTAGATATAGGACCAGGAGCGGGCGTACACGGCGGCGAGGTCGTATACAGCGGCAATGTCGAAGGCTTGCTCAAATGCAAAAAGTCGATTACGGGTCAGTACCTTTCGGGTAAGAAAAAGATTGAAATACCCGAAAAGAGGCGAGAGGGCAACGGCGAAAAGCTGATAATCAGAAATGCTTCGGAGAACAACCTCAAGCATATTGATGTTGAAATCCCGCTCGGCGAATTTGTGTGCGTAACGGGCGTTTCGGGCTCGGGCAAATCCTCGCTTATCAATGAAATACTCTACAAAAAGCTCGCAAACGAGCTCAACAATGCAAAAAAATCCGTCGGCAAGGTTGACGACATTGAAGGTATTGAAAACCTTGACAAGGTTATTGATATTGACCAGTCTCCGATAGGCAGAACGCCCCGTTCCAACCCTGCGACCTACACGGGCGTTTTCAACGATATACGGGAGTTGTTTGCTTCAACACAGGACGCAAAAATAAGAGGATATTCGGCATCAAGATTTTCATTTAATGTCAAGGGCGGCCGTTGTGAGGCGTGCCAGGGCGACGGAATAATCAAGATTGAAATGAATTTCTTCCCCGATGTCTATGTTCCGTGCGATGTGTGCAAGGGAGCAAAGTACAACAGGGAAACCCTCGAGGTTCATTACAAGGGCAAGACGATTTCCGATGTGCTTGAAATGACCGTTGAAGAGGGAATGGAGTTCTTCAAAAATCAGTCGAAGATTTACAGAAAGCTGAAAACTCTTTATGATGTAGGTCTCGGATATATCAAGATAGGTCAGCCCGCAACAACGCTTTCGGGCGGCGAGGCACAGAGAGTTAAGCTTTCCACCGAGCTTTCAAAAATCGCCACGGGAAGAACGATTTATATCCTTGACGAGCCCACAACAGGCTTGCATACCGCCGATGTTCACGGACTTATCAATGTCCTGCAAAGACTTGTGGATAAAGGCAATACCGTAGTTGTTATCGAGCACAATCTTGATGTTATCAAGGTTGCCGACCACATAATCGACTTGGGACCCGAGGGCGGCGACAAGGGCGGAAATATTGTTGTCAGCGGCACGCCCGAAGAGGTTGCAAAATGCAAAAAGTCATACACGGGTCAGTATCTTAAAAAGATGCTTAAATAAAATATTACTTTATAAAAAAACACTCAGCTTTGCTGAGTGTTTTTTACTGTCCGTTATTTGTCTTTATCTGGATTTTCTTCCGTCGGCGCTTCATCGGCAGGGTCTTCCTCCTTCAAAGCTTCCTTGATACTGTCAAAGTCAATTTCAAAGGTATCTGTGTTGTCGTGCCCCGTGTCGATAATACCTATGGCGTCGGCAGGTACGGCAACGGGCGCCTTTTCAAGCAAAAGCCACTTGTCTGCCTTTTGCTTTTTCTTCTTGCGTCCGACGATTATCGTTACCGTCGCAATCAGTATTGTAAGAATAGTAATAAACGAGCCCGCAACAAGTCCCGACGATACATATGAGAACACAACCGTGTGTTCTCCCGCTTCAATGTCAAAGCCGAGCAGGCCGTTTGAAATCTTATAGATTTGGTCGCTTGTAAGCCTTTTTCCGTCAACATAGACATTCCAGTTGATGTCATATGGGATGGATGTGAAAACGGCTGAGTTTTCGCTTGTGGTTATTGTTCCCGTGAGCTTAGTGTCGGAATATTCCGTGATGTTGAAGTTGCCGCTCTTGAGCTTTCCATAACCTTTTTCGAAATTGTCCTGATTGAGTCCGTATGCATAGAAATTAAGCGAACCTCTGTTTGAAGTGTCCTTTATAGCAATATCGACATATACGGTCTCGCCCGCATTGACAACGCCGAGGTCGATTATATATGCTTCGTCAAGCGAATTATAGGTTTCGGTAAATACCGTGCCGGAAATCGTCGCACTGTCAATCGCATTTGATTCGATATAAACATATACATTCTGCTTTTCCTGCGGAGTGATTTCAAAGCAAACGCTGCCCATCTCGTCGTTTACCGATTTTGAGAATTTGAATTCGCCCGTTTCAAGCTCGTTCGGGTAGAAATCGTTTATATTGGAGTAAGTTGCTCCGTCAATCGGAAGCTTTGTAAACACATTGTCAACGCCCGTAGCCATACTGAAAAGCTGCATTTGCGCCTCAAACGGGTCGGTATAAACCGAGGAGTCGAAGTATTTAACAAGGCTGTCTGCGGCAAACGCCACCGACAAATCGTATTTGTTTTTATATGCCGTGAACTTTTCGTTTGAGAAAAGCTGCTCGTAAAGGTCGGCGTTCATATCCGTCTTTTTGTTGTCAACGATATATTTAAGCCCGAACATTGCATTGTACACGGGGGTTTGCGGATTATAGGTGTAGCTGTTTATATAGTTTCCGTACAGTCCGAGGTCCTGCTGAAGGTTTGCGACGGTTTCGTAAGCCATTGACGAAAATACGGAAACGCCGTTGTAATCAAACCAGCACGGGTCCATTCTCGTACGCAAGTCGGTAAGCTCCATACGGTAAAAGCCGTTGTTGTCGTATTCGTCAAGCTGTGATTTAATGTCACGGAATTGGTCGTAGTCCGAGGTGTAATTGGTTTTGGACTGATTCATTGAATAGTTGTCGGTGTTGCCGAGCGCAACTTCGGAGACAACGCAGCAAAGCAGCAGCAACGAAAGTGCGGAGGTCTGAAAACGCTTGTCCTTGAACAGATGAAGAACTATAACATAGCCTACCGCAAACACAAGGCTTATGATAAGCGAAATGTCGTCGATGTTTTTTGAAGTCGTCTTTTCGACAAGAACGATAAATGCAATAAGACCGACTCCCACGCCGAGTATCTGCCGTCCCGTGTATTCCTTTATATTGCTGAACGCCTTAAACGCCATTACAAGCAGCACAAACGAATACATAAACGAAAATCTGTAAGGCAAATCGTTCGGGAAGTGAAGTCCGTGCCATATAAAGTTGAGGTAATTGATGTTAAAGCTGAAATAGAGTACGGCAAGTAAAGCAACATAGGAAATCTTTTCCCTCAACGGAATTTTCTTTGAGAAAAGATAGAGCGGAACAAGCAACAGGGTCAGCACGCCGCAGTAAACATTCGGCAGTACATCGTTTCCGCTGCTTCTGATTGTGGCGTCCGTGCTTGCAAGGTGGTTTGCAAGGAAGTCGAACGCAGTAAAGTACTTTGTAAAGCCGGTAGGGGAAGAGCCGGAGGTTGCGGAGCTCTGCGAAAGTATCGTGATAAGCGGGAAAATCGCCACCGAGGCAAGAAGTGCCGCAACAATCGAATAAAATGCGAATTTAAGTCCGCTTGAAACGAACAGTGAGTTTTTGATTTTGCCTCGGAGCGTGTCGGAGTCGGTTTCGCTGAACTTTTTTGAAAACGGATAGTTTGCGGCATAATATGTCAGGAAATAAAGCACGGAGAAAATGCAGACCATAAACGCCATATAATAGTTTGCAAAAATCATAACCGTGAGGCTTATGCAATAGAGCGCAGGCTTGCCCTTGTTTATAATGCGCTCAATTCCGAGAATGATAATCGGGAAAAGCACCATTGCGTCAAGCCACATAAGGTTCCAATAGTACGCAACGAAATATCCGCAGAAAGCATAGAGCACGCCGAAAGCGGCGGTTGCGTAACTGTGCTTTTTCTGCGAAGCTTTAAGGTAATAGGTAAACGCCGCAGAGGAGAGCACCGCCTTGAGCATTATAAGGCAGGAGATAGCTTCCGTGATATTTTTGTGCCCGAAGAACAGGATTATAATCGTAAGCGGACTTGAAAGATAGTTGAAGAAATTGCCGAGAAAAGACGAGCCGAGACCCGAATTCCATGAATATATCAGTGATTCGCCGCTTGTGAGCCTGTCATAGAGCTCCGCAAACAGAGGTCCGTACTGATGGTACAGGTCCATTCGCAAAATCGTCATATCGCCGTAGGGCACAAGGTCGTAGCAGAAAGCCACGAGCTGACAAATCAAAAATGATACAAGCGCCGAAAGCAACACATATTTATTGTTTTGATAAAACGCCGACAGCTTTGTCGGTGCTTTTTCTTTTTTTGCCTTTAACATTGCCTGACTCCTAACAAAAAGTAATAAAGAGATTTTACCATATTTGAAAAAATCTTTCAATATCGCACGCCGTTAAAATTGTAAACATTATGTGTTATATTTCGGGACAAGTAGCATATATATTATCGAGGTGAAAAAATGAGCGGTTTACATAACAAAGGAATTAACGATGTCCTGTTTTATTTGCCTTTGAGGATAAAGGACATTATCTACAAATTGAACGACACTCAACGGCGTTCGATAAAGGAAATAAGGCTGAGGGCGGATAAGCCCGTCGTTATCGTAACCGAGAGGGGAAGCGCCTTTCTCACGAATAGCGGTAAGATTTCTTATATAATTTCCGACTCGCTTGCAAGGGTTACCTGCGACGAGCTTACCGAAACGGTAAAAAGGGTATGCGAATACTCCGTTTACTCGCATCAGGAGGAGATAAATCAGAGTTTTATCACTCTTTCCGGCGGTCACAGGGTCGGACTTTGCGGTAACGCTGTCACGGAGAACGGAAAAATCGTGAGCGTGCGTGATATAAACTGTATAAATTTCAGAGTTGCGAGCGAAAGGACGGGCTGTGCAAATGAAATTATGTCGTCGCTGTTTTATTGCAGGCTGTCAAATGTGATAATTGCGGGCCCGCCGATGTCGGGAAAAACAACCGTTCTGCGTGACCTTGTTCGGCAGATTTCCGACGGCAATGCCGGAGAATATTATAAATGCGTTCTCATAGACGAGCGGCAGGAAATTGCGGGCGCAAATTCGCTGAAAACGCAGTGCGATGTCGGAAACAATACCGATGTCTTTACTTCGTATCCGAAAAAGACAGGCATTGAGCTTGCGGTGCGCTCGTTTTCTCCCGACATTGTATTTTGCGACGAAATAGCAAGCGAGGAGGAAGCGCAAACCATCATAAACGCCGTTATGTGCGGTGTGAAGTTTGCCGTCAGCGTACACTGTTCCTGCCGTGAGGAACTGTTTAGACGAAAACCGTCTAAACTGCTTTTGGACAGCGGACTGTTTGATGCGGCGGTCATTCTCGGCAAGGGAGAAAATGTCGGAAAGGTATGTGAAATCGTAAAGACAGGCGGTGAATTTGATGAAGTTGTTCGGAATAATTCTGACAGCGGCGGCAATTTGCATTACGGGTAATTATTTTTCACGGCTTAAAGTAAAAAGAGTGAAAATCCTTGAAAACTTCGTGATGTTCATCAAATACCTGCGAACGCAGATTGAGTTTTCAAAACTGCCGCTTGAAAAGATAATCGAACAAGCCGTTGCCTCGGGCGAATTTGAAAACTGCGGTTTTTTGGGACTTTGCCTTGATAAGCTGAAAAACGGCGTTGCGCTGCCTGTGGCGTGGAAAGCCTCGGCGGAGGAATTTCAATCCCGCTCTCCGATTACCAAGGAGGACTGCCGAACATTAAAGGACTTTTCAAATGCCCTCGGTTCAAGCGATACGGGCGGTCAGATAAGAAATTGCGACACATATATCGGAATATTGGAGCTTAATATCGGAGCGTTGAAAAAATCCACCGATAAATCCGTAAAGATAATAAACACACTCAGCTTGTTTGCGGCGGCGTTCGTAATCATTTTCTTTATTTAGGAGTAATTATGGAAATAGGATTTATATTGAAAATTGCGGGAATAGGAATTATCGTTGCGGTGCTCAATCAGGTGCTTGTCAAGACGGGTCGTGACGATTATGCGATGCTTACGGTAATTGCGGGGATAATTGTTGCGATACTTATGCTTATTCCGCATATGTCGTCGCTTGTGTCAACCGTGAAATCGGTGTTTGATTTCTGATATGCTGAAGGTTTTTGCTTTGGTTGCGTGCTGTCTTGCGTTGCTTATTTATTTTAAGCAGATAAAGCCCGAATTTTCATATCTTTTGAGGCTGTGTGTGATAATTGCGGTTTTCGGCTTCCTGATAAGCGGAATATCGTCGCTTGCGGAAAATCTAACTTCACGGTTTTCGGATTTTCAGAGTATGAGCTCATACATAAAAATCTGCCTTAAAATTCTCGGCATAAGCCTTGCGACGCAGGCGGTGTCCGATATTTGCAAGGACTGCGGAGAAAGCGCACTGTCGTCTCTTACGGAGACTGTCGGAAAGGTCGTTATTGTAATTCTTGTTTTCCCGATTGCGGAAAAATTGCTTGAATTGAGCGTAGGATTGTTGTCATGAAGATGAAAAAAATACTTGCCGTAATGCTTTTGGCGCTTTCGTTTGCATTTATGATGTCCGTTGAAAGCTTTGCGGCAACCGATGAAAGCTACAAACAGATATACGAACGGATAAACGAAGAGGGGCGGTCGCTTCTGAGTGACGCCGGGATAAACGATGTTGATTTCGAAGAGCTTATGAGCCTGTCGCCGAAAAAGGTGTTCACGGCAATGATCGGTATCGCAAAGGGAAGCTATAAGCAGCCGCTGACGGTGTTTGTGACGCTTGTGGGATTCTTTATTGCGACGGCGCTTGTGAAATCGTCGGGCGGCAGATTGGGCGGCAAAAATGAGATGTTTTCGCTTTTTGAAACGGCGTTTGCGTTGTCGGTAATATCCGTACCGTTGACCGAGACCGTTTCTGCGGCAATATCATCCGTAAAGACGGTTGCAAATTTTATGCTCGCTTACATACCTGTTTTTACGGGACTTATTTCCGCAAGCGGACAGCCGATAACCTCTTTCACTTACAGCTCGGCAGTGCTTACATTTGCGGAAATTGCGGTAAAGGGAACGGATGTTTTTATTATTCCGCTGATTGCCGTTATGACCTGTCTTAATATATATTCGTCGCTCAACGGTGGTATTGACCTGACAAAAATCACAGCTGTTCTGAAAAAGCTGATAACCGTCACTCTGTCCGTAACAGCCACGGTGTTTGTGGGGCTTGTAAACTTAAAGGGTAATCTTTCGTCATCTGCCGACTCGCTTGCGATAAAGGGCGCAAAAGCGGCTTCGGGAGGCGTGATACCGATAATCGGCGGAGCGGTGGGGGAGGCTCTCGGAGCGGTTCTCGGGTCGTTTTCCCTGATAAAAAGTGTGTTCGGTGTGTTCGGCATTGCGGCGATTGCGGTAACCGTGCTTCCGTCGGTTATTGAGCTTCTGTTATGGTATTTGTTTCTGTCGTTTTCATCGGCTGTCTGTTCCTCGTTTGACAACGGGGTGTGCGCTAAGGTGCTTGATACGGTCTGCTCGATGATTTCGCTTATAAATGTGTTTATCGTTTTCGTGGCGACGGTGTTTATACTTACGACGGGCACAGTGTTAAGCCTGAGGAGTTGAAATGAGTGAAATTAAATTATGGGCGCTCAACCTGTGTGCCGTGCTGCTGCTTACGGCACTGATAAACTATCTTGTTCCGAAAGGGAATGTTAAAAAAATATGCGAAACGGCGTTTTCGATTATTATACTTGCTGTGTTCTGTGTACCGTTTTTTCAAATGAAGAACATTGACACAACATATCTTAATTCCGATATTGACGGCTTTATGACGGAAAAATTCGATTATTCGTCGTCCTATGACGAGGCTGTGAAAACAGCGGTCGGAAAAGTGCTTGACGACAACAAAATCGGGTATTCGGAAATCACGGTTTTGTCAAAAACGGAAAACGGCGAATACATACTCGAAAAAGTGAATATGACGCTTGAAAGCGCAGAGGACACCGAGCGTGCCGTTTCACTTATAAGGGATAATCTTAAAATTGACGACAGCATTATTTTTACGGGTGATTAAATGAAACTTGCAAAACTGAAAGAAACGGTAAAAAACGATAAAAAGCTTGCCGTGCTTATAATAATCGGTATTTTCGGCGTGCTGCTTTTGATAATATCCGAAATAACCGCCAAGCCGCAGAGTACGGAAAACACAAAGAACGACGCCAAGACCGTAACGCAGGCGGAATATGAAAAGGAGCTTGAAGAACGGCTTGAAAATATAGTTTCCTCGGTTGACGGAGCGGGCAGGGCGCAGGTAATGATAACCCTTAAATCCAGCGAAGAAAACAAGTACGCAATAAATTCTTCGTCGGAGAATCAGATCTCCGACGGTAAATCACAGTCAAAAAGCGAGAACGACTATGTTGTAATAGACAGCTCGTCGGGCGATTCGTGCGTTGTATTGAGAACCGAGTCGCCGCAGATACAGGGTGTTGTCGTGGTTTGCGACGGAGGTGATAACAGTAAAGTCAAAAACGATGTAACCAACGCCGTCAGCGCTTTGCTCGGCATAAATGTAAATCATATTTCGGTATTGAAAATGAAAACTTCGGAGGGTTAATATGAGTTTAACGGTAAAAAGAAAGCAGATTGTAGCGGCGTCGCTTGTTGTAGCGCTTGCGGCGGCGATGTTTGTAAATTGGTATTACACAAGACCCGTGTCGGCTGAAAATGAGCCGGAGGTCGCCTCAACCACCGAACATTCGGCAAATCTCGGAGACGCGTATTATGTCAATGCTTCGGGGGTTACCGACGAATACTTTTCACAGGCACAGCTCAACAGGGCGAAGGCGCAGGAGGAGTCCAAGCAGGCGCTGATGTCGGTTATCGAAAATGCACAGGCGGACGAAGAGAGCAAGAAAAACGCAAACGCCTCGCTTGAAAAGTTGAGCCAAAACATAGTACTCGAAAGCGAAATTGAGAGCCTTATCAAGGCAAAAACGGGCGGAAATGTTTTTGTGTCGCTCGGCGACTCGGCTGAAATTGTTTTGCAAAAAGGTACGCTCAATGATGAGGTTTGCGTACAGATAAAGGATATAATAAACAACAAAACCGATATTTCTTTGGAAAAAATTACGATTATAGAATCAAAATAGTTGTTTATTTTTCAGTTTGTGGTATAATAAGCGATGAAAGGTGGTTATTCGATGAGACTTTTTAACCGAACATCGCAGAGCGAGCTTGTTATTTCAGACGAAGTTATCGCAAAAATAGCCGCAAGCGCTGTCGAAGAGGTCGAGGGCTTCGGTTCTTTTTCACACAGAGCGCCCGACATTAAAAGTCAGCCGGTGCCGCAGAAATCGGTCAGGGTTTGGAGCCTTGATAACGATATAAAAATTCAAGTCTATATAAATGTTAAGGACGGATATAATGTTCAGACCGTTTCAGCCGCGGTTCAGCGTGCGGTAAAGAGTTCTGTTCAGAGCATGACCGGCAAGGTTGTCGGCAAGGTTAATGTTTGTATTCAAGGCATTGATTTTTAGAACCTGGATAATTAAATTTTTGTTTTTACAGGCTTTTTGAAAGTTAATATTTTCTTTCGGAAAGCCTTATTTTTCTATGTGAGATTCTATGTGAGATATTAGTGTAAAAATCACGCTAATCATAATTATATTGCCCTCAAAATTTGCCTATGGCATAATTTTGAGCCGGCAGAAATCACCATCACGCCTGTTGAGGCAACGCAGGTTGAAAGGTGATTCTAATAAACTATTTGTTGCCTGAAAGGCTATGGTGATTAGCGTGAAAAATCACGCTAATCATAATTATATTGCCCTCAAAATTTGCCTATGGCATAATTTTGAGCCGGCAGAAATCACCATCACGCCTGTTCAGGCAACGCAGGTTGAAAAGGTGATTCTAATAAACTATTTGTTGCCTGAAAGGCTATGGTGATTATTATGACAAGAACCGAAGAGCGTGAGCAGGCGTTCATTTTTGTTTTTGAAAAGGAATTTAACAGGGATGTTGATACGGACGAGCTTATGTCCTATGCTTACGAGACGGAATGCTTCGAAAAATCTCTGTTTTCCGAAAGTCTTACAAAGACCGTTTACGAAAATATCGACGCTATCGACTCCGTTATCGAGAAATATTCCATAGGCTGGAAGAAGGACAGGCTTCCCAAGGTTACGCTTGCTATACTTCGTCTTGCGATTGCGGAAATTATGTATCTTGATTCTGTTCCGTCAAGCGTTTCGGCTAACGAGGCGGTTGAGCTTGCGAAGAAGTACGGCGCTTCGTCCGACGCTTCGTTTATCAACGGAATTTTGGGCTCTTACATAAGAGGCAAGGAAAATGAGTAATTTTCTCGGTATAGATACGAGTAATTACACGACCTCTGTTGCGATTTATGACAGCGAAACAGGTAAAGCCGCAGGCGAAAAAATGCTTCTGCCCGTAAAAGAGGGCGCAGTGGGACTTCGCCAGAGCGACGCTGTTTTTCATCATACGGTTCAGCTGCCCGAGGTTATATCAAGGCTTTTTTCGGGCTTTGACGGCGAACTGTCGGCAGTGGGCGTTTCCGTTTCGCCGAGGAGCGAGGAGGGCTCGTATATGCCGTGCTTTTTGTCGGGCGTTGCTGTTGCCCGTTCGATTTGTGCGGCTATGAAGCTTCCGCTTTATGAATTTTCTCATCAGCAGGGGCACATTGCCGCAGTTGCGTTTTCAAGCGGACACGGCGATTTGCTTGAAAGGGAGTTTATCGCATTTCATCTTTCGGGCGGCACTACCGAGGCGGTACATGTAAAGCCCGATAAGGACAGGATAATTTCAACGGAAATAATCGCAAAATCTCTTGACCTCAAAGCAGGGCAGGCGATTGACCGAACGGGCGTTATGCTGTCGCTTAAATTCCCGTGCGGTGCCGAACTTGACAGCCTTTCGCTCAAAAGCGACAAGGATTTTTCCGTCAGGGCTTCCGTTAAGGACACCGACTGTTCGCTTTCGGGAATCGAAAACAAGACGAAGGCAATGTTTGAAAAGGGCGAAAAGCCCGAGGATATTGCAAAATTCTGTTTGCAGAGCATTATCGTATCGGTCGATAAAATGCTTGAAAATATAATTGCAAAATACGGAAATTTGCCCGTGCTTTTTTCTGGCGGAGTTTCCTCCAACACTCTTTTAAGAGAATATATGACAAAAAAGTACAACGCTGTTTTTTCTTTGCCCGTTTATTCGGCGGACAATGCCTGCGGAACGGCGTATCTTACAAGTCTTAAATACAGGTAAAATTATGATTGACGCAAGACCTGCCGTTTTGACGGTTACACAACTTAATAACTATGTCAAACAGCTCCTCGAGAGGGATTATGCGCTCAACTGTGTGTTTATGGTCGGCGAGATTTCCAATTTTACCAACCATTACAGAACAGGGCATATGTACTTTACCCTCAAGGACGACAAGAGCGCAATTAAGGCGGTTATGTTCAAGTCAAACGCACAACGGCTTCGCTTTATGCCCGAGGACGGAATGAGCGTAATTGTCAGGGGCAGAGTTTCGCTTTACGAGGCGGCGGGAAATTATCAGATATACATTGACGATATGCAGCCCGACGGCGTGGGAGCGCTGACGCTTCAGTTTGAACAGCTCAAGCGCAGGCTTGCCGAAGAGGGACTTTTTGACGCCTCGCACAAAAAAGACTTGCCCCGTTTTCCCGAAAAGATAGGTATTATAACATCTCCGACGGGAGCGGCGGTTCAGGATATAAAAAATATACTTTCAAGGCGTTTTCCGTGTGCAGAGGCGGTGCTGTATCCCGTATTCGTGCAGGGCGACGGCTCCGTTGAACAGTTGGTCAAAGCCGTAAATTATTTCAGCAGTACAAAATCTGTCGATGTAGTGATAATCGGCAGGGGCGGCGGCTCGATTGAGGATTTGTGGAGCTTTAACAGCGAAATGCTTGCACGGGCGATATATGCCTGCGAGGTTCCGATAATTTCCGCGGTAGGTCATGAAACGGATTTTACAATTTCCGACTTCGTTGCTGACAGGCGTGCCGAAACACCGTCTGCTGCGGCGGAGATGGCGGTTCCCGATACGGCGGAGCTCAAAAAGCAGTTGAGCGCCTCGGTGTTTGGAATGCAAAGTCTTATAAGAGGCTTGATTTCAAGCGACAGGGAAGCTCTTAACACGCTGAAGAATAAGAATTGCCTTAAAGACCCGTTCAATACAATCAATATCAAGCGTATGATGCTGGACGGTGCGGAAGTGAAGCTTACTTCCTTTGCGAAAAACGAAATCCGAAAATACAGGCAGGACTTTTCCGGCACGGTTGCAAAGCTTAATGCATTAAGTCCGTTGAGCGTGCTCGCAAGAGGTTACAGTGTTGTTTATTCGGGCGGAAAAATCGTAAATACCTCAGAGGCGTTGAGCGTCGGGGACAGCCTGAACATTGATTTTTATAACGGCGGTGCCGTTTGCGAAATAAAGGAGTTAAAATGAACGAATTGACTTATGAAAAGGCTTATAATCGCCTTGAAGAAATAGTTGAAAAGCTTGAAAACGGCAGTGTTCCGCTTGAAGAGTCCATGAAGCTCTTTGAGGAGGGAACAAAGCTTGCAAATTTCTGCAATACAAAGCTCAATGACGCCGAGCAGAAATTCACACAGCTTATTACCGAAAATTCGGAGAGTGATAAAAATGAGTAATTATACCGTAGACGAATATGTTGCTCTTATTGAAAAGGAGCTTTCAAAACGCCTTTACAAGGTCGAGAACGGTCAGGATTATGTCAGGGACGCAATGAATTATTCCCTGTCAAACGGCGGAAAGCGCATAAGACCTATTCTTGTGCTTGAGTTTTGCAGACTTTGCGGCGGCAATATCGACGACGCAATGAACTTTGCGTGCGCTATTGAGATGATACACACATATTCGCTTATTCACGACGATTTACCGTGTATGGACAACGACGATTTCAGAAGAGGCAAGCCCTCGTGCCATAAGGCGTACGGCGAGGAGTATGCTCTCCTTGCGGGCGACGGACTTTTGACGCTTGCTTTTGAAACGGCATTGCTTGACGGCAACGGCGTTTTGCCCGAAAATAAAATTCGTGCCGTCCGCACACTCGCTTCTCTTGCGGGTATCGGCGGAATGGTCGGCGGTCAGGTGCTTGATTTGCAGGCTGAAAAGACCGCTCCCGATTACGACAAAATCAAAACCATAGATTCGCTCAAAACAGGTGCGCTTATCAAAGCGGCGGTGCTCCTCGGCTGTTTTGCCGCAAATGTTACTGATGAAGCAAAGCTCTCTGCGGCGCAAAAGTATGCGGAGTGTATCGGCTTTGCTTTCCAGATAGTCGACGATATTCTCGATGTCACAAGCGACACGGAAACGCTCGGCAAGCCTGTCGGAAGCGATATTAAAAACGAAAAGGTTACTTATGTTTCTTTGCTCGGTATAGAAGCGTCAAAACAGACGGTCGAACAGCTTACGAACGAGGCTTTGGAGGCTCTCAAGGCGTTTGACGGCGAAAAATCCGAGTTCTTGAAAAATTTTGCAATCAGTCTTGCTGACAGAAAAAAATAATTCTGTCGGAGGTTTATATATGTATTTGGAAAACATTACATCGCCTGCCGATGTTAAAAAACTTGATAAAAGCGATTTGCCGCTCTTAGCGCGCGAGTGCCGTGATGTGCTTGTCGATACCGTTTCAAAGAACGGCGGACATCTTGCGTCAAACCTCGGCGTCGTGGAGCTTACGATAGCGCTTCACAGGGTGTTCAATTCGCCAAAGGATAAGATTATATGGGATGTCGGTCATCAGTGCTACACCCATAAGCTGCTCACGGGAAGATACCCCGAATTTTCCACACTTCGCACGGAGGACGGACTGTCGGGCTTTTCAAACCCGAATGAGAGCGAGCACGATATATTTTTCAGCGGCCATTCGAGCGTTTCAATTTCACAGGCGCTCGGTGTTGCGACCGCAAACAGTATAAACAACGACAAACATTCCACAATAGCGGTTATCGGCGACGGTGCTCTCACGGGCGGTCTTGCCTATGAAGCGCTCAACAATGCGGGAAGAAACGGCAAAAACCTCATTGTTATATTGAACGACAACGAGATGTCAATATCAAAGAATGTCGGTTCGGTTGCACGCTATCTTGCGGTTATCCGCTCCACTCCGAGATATTATAAATTAAAGGCGCACACCGAAACAGCCATCAACAAAATACCTCTGATCGGTAAGAAGCTTTCGGCAAAAATCTACGCTCTTAAAACGAGAATAAAGAACTATATCTATAAAAGCACATTCTTTGAGGATTTCGGCTTCCGATATATGGGCCCCATCGACGGACACAATATCGACCAGCTTTGCGAGGCTCTCGAAACCGCAAAAATGGTAAAGGACGCACCCGTGCTTTTGCATATCTGCACCACAAAGGGTAAGGGGTATGACTTTGCCGAGGAAAATCCGAGTGAATTCCACGGCATTTCAAAGTTTAACATAAATACGGGCGAGCCGATTTATTCGGGTAAGAACTTTTCCTCGGAGTTCGGCGGGCTTATGTGCGCTCTTGCGGCAAAGGATAAACGCATTTGCGCCGTAACAGCCGCTATGAGCCTCGGTACGGGACTTGAAAATTTCAAAAAGGAATATCCCGAAAGGTTCTTTGATGTCGGTATAGCAGAGGAACACGCCGTAACATTCTGTGCAGGTCTTGCAAAGGGCGGTATGGTTCCCGTGTTTGCGGTGTATTCTTCGTTCTTACAGCGTTGCTTTGACCAACTTGTTCATGACGGCACAATGCAGAATTTACATATGATAATCGCCGTTGACAGGGCGGGTTTTGTCGGCGAGGACGGCATATCGCATCAGGGCATTTTGGACGCCTCGCTCCTCAACACAATTCCGAATATTACGGTATTTTCGCCGAGCAATTACGATGAGCTGAAAAACTGCTTTATAAACGCAGTCTATCATACCGAGGGCGTTGTTGCCATCCGCTATCCGAGAGGTCAGGAAAAGGTAATAAACCCCGATAATTATACATTTGTCGGTAAGGATTACAGTATCTATTCAAACGAAAAAGCCAAAAACTGCATTGTTACATACGGCAGAATAAGCTCCCATGCCTGCTCCGCCTGCGACAGGCTCAACGAGGAGGAAAAGGACTTTTTTGTCTTAAAGCTCAACAGGATAAAGCCTGTTGACGAAGAGGCTGTCAAAGCGGCTCTCGGCTGTGAAAAGGTTTTCTTCTTTGAGGAAGGCATAAAGAACGGCGGCATTGCCGAAACCTTCGGCTGTATGCTCGAAGAGAGAGGCTTTAACGGCAGATACAGGATGGTTGCCGTCGAGAACCGCTTTGTCGAACACGCGTCCGTAACGGAGCTTTATAAAAAATACGGGCTTGATACCGACGGAATTTACAATATTTGTACGGAGTAATTATGGCACAGAACAAAAGACTTGATGTAGCTCTTTTTGAACAGAATTTTACCGATTCACGGGCAAAGGCCGGTGCGCTTATTATGGCGGGACAGGTATATGTCAACGGTCAGAAAATCACAAAAGCCGGCTATGCGCTCAAGGACACGGACAAAATCGAAGTCAGGGGCGAAAAGCTTCCGTTTGTAAGCAGGGGAGGCTTGAAGCTCGACAAGGCTATGAAATCCTTCGGCATTTCGCTTGACGGACTTATATGTATGGATATAGGCGCTTCTACGGGCGGCTTTACCGACTGTATGCTTCAAAAAGGCGCAAAAAAGGTGTATTCGGTCGATGTCGGCTACGGTCAGCTTGCGTGGAAGCTTCGCACTGACGAGCGTGTTGTAAATATGGAACGCACGAATTTCCGCTATCTTACGCCTGACGACATAGGCGAAAAGCTTGATTTTGCAAGCTGTGATGTTTCGTTTATCTCGCTGAAAAAAATATTGCCCGTGCTTTTGCCGCTTCTCAACGACGAGGCGTGCAGCGTATGTCTTATCAAGCCGCAGTTTGAAGCGGGACGGGAAAAGGTCGGAAAAAAAGGTGTTGTGAGAGACCTTTCAACGCACAGGGAAGTTGTAAAAGATATATTGAACTTTGCTTATGAGACGGGCTTTTCCGTGCTCGGACTTGATTTTTCTCCCGTCAAGGGTCCCGAAGGAAATATCGAATACCTTATGTATCTTAAAAAGGAAAACGAGCCTCGGTTTATGAGCTTTGACATTGACGGGATTGTCGAAGCGTCGCACAGTACGCTCAATTCGGGAGAATAGTGTGAAAAGTTATGCTATTCAAATTATCAAGTGATTTTTAATAAACTGTATGTTGCCCGAAAGGCTATGGTGATTAGTGTGAAAATTACACTAATCATAATTATATTGCCCTCAAAATTTGCCTTTGGCAAAATTTTGAGCCGGCAGAAATCACCATCACGCCTGTTCAGGCAACGCAGGTTAAGCCGGTGATTTTTAATAAACTGTTTGTTACCTGAAAGGCTATGGTGATTAGTATGAGAGTTGCAATTATTCCAAACTTAACAAGAAAGCACGCCTATGAGGTTACAAGGGATGTATGCGCTTTCCTTTCGGAAAACTGCGTAGAGTACTTTTTTGAAGATAATCTCAAGGGCGAAATAGATTTTGACAGCCGATTTATGGAAACGGACGGGCTTCTTAAAACCTGCGACATTGTAATTGCCGTGGGCGGCGACGGTTCGATTATCCATGCGGCTAAAAAGGCATGCAAATACGGCAAGCCGATTTTAGGCGTAAATGCGGGAAATCTTGCGTTTATGGCAGGTCTTGAAAAGAACGAAATACCGCTTATGAAAAATCTTATCAGCGGAAATTATGCTACCGACAACAGAATGTTGCTGGAGGTTTCCGTGTTCGACAAGGACGGAAATTCCATAATCCGTGAGGATTTCTGTGTGAACGACATAGCGATTGCGAGGGGCGAACCCATAAAAATGGTTAAGCTCAATGTCTCCTGCGACGGCAACAGAATAAACGAATATTATGCGGACGGCATCATTATTTCGACCCCGACGGGCTCAACGGCTTATTCGCTTTCCGCCGGCGGTCCCGTGGTCGACCCGAGGATTGAAAGTATTCTTTTGACGCCTATCTGCACACATTCGCTTTTCGCCCGTTCGATTGTGTTTGACTCCAATTCGGAAATCTGCGTAACCGTTCCCGAGAGCGAGAAAGAGGCTATCTGTATTTCCTGCGACGGAGACGATTCCGTGGTAATCCCTGCGGGAAGCAGGCTTGTTATAAAAAAATCCAAGGTCTATGCCGACTTTATAAGAATAAAGAACGATTCGTTTATCGATAT
This sequence comes from uncultured Eubacteriales bacterium, assembly GCA_902491475.1. Classification (GTDB taxonomy): domain Bacteria; phylum Bacillota; class Clostridia; order Oscillospirales; family Acutalibacteraceae; genus Fimenecus. Next base: position 2,568 of record CABUHY010000009.1, on the reverse strand, counting down.
ATTGAACAGTAAGCTGTCACAACGGAGGGTATGAGATGAAAAAGAAAAGACATGAGATGATATTGAAGCTTATAAAGGAAAACGAGGTCGCAACGCAGGAGGAGCTTCTTTCAATGCTTATAAAAAACGGATTTTCCGTTACTCAGGCGACCGTTTCGAGGGACATCAACGAACTGCACCTGATTAAGGTACAGGGCAAAAAAGGTCAGAAGTACGCTAAGAACGAGCAGAATTCTCATAATCTCAATAAGTTTCACACGATATTTTCCCAGTCGGTTATATCGGTTGAGAGCGCAGGAAACATCTGCTGTATAAAGTGCTTTGCAGGTACGGCAAACGCTGCGGCGGCAACCGTCGACGCACTCAATTACAATGAGGTTGTCGGCACGATTGCGGGCGATGATACGCTTTTTGTTTTGCTCAAAACGCCCGAGGTTGCGGAAAAATTTCAGAACAAGATAGAGGAACTTTTAAGCGGGGAGTATAAATAATGCTTTCAAATCTTAAAATTGAGAATATAGCCGTTATTAAAAACGCTGTCATTGATTTCAAGGACGGCTTTAATGTTATGACGGGCGAGACGGGCGCAGGTAAGTCAATAATAATCGATTCACTCAACGCCGTTCTCGGCGAGCGCACTTCAAGGGAACTTATAAGAACGGGCTGTGATTTTGCGGAGGTAACCGCAATGTTTTACGACGGTTCGGACGAGGTAAACGCAATTCTCAATGAGTTTGATATTCCCGTTGAGGACGACGGAGCAATACTTATCGTAAGAAAAATGTCTCCCGACGGAAAAAACAGCTGTAAGATAAATTCGGTTTCGGTTACCGTATCAATGCTCAAAAAGCTCGGAAAACAGCTTGTGAACATTCATGGTCAGGCTGATAACCAGACTCTTTTGAACGAGGAAAACCATTGCTCATATATTGACAGGATTGCCGAAAACGGTAAGCTTTTTGAGGAGTTTTCGGAGAGCTATAACAGATATGTTTCATTGAAAAATCAGCTTGATTCGCTTAATATCGACGAGGAACAGAAGCTTCGCAGAATGGATATGCTCGACTATCAGATTTCGGAAATTGAGGCGGCAAAAGTAAGCGTTGGCGAGTGGGACGAGCTCAAAGAAAAACAGACCCTGTTTAGAAATACCGAAAAGCTGTCAACCGTTCTCGGTACGGCTTATGCCTACCTTGACGGTAACGACGAGACGCAGGGTGCCGTACAGTTGAGCTTCGGCGCGCTTAATAAGCTCAATTCCGTTGCCGACATCTCAAAGGATATTTCGGAGCTTGCCGCAACGCTTGAAGAAAAGGCGTACGATTTGTCCGCCGTCTGCGAACAGGTTAGGGATTTGCTCGACAGCCTTGATTTTGACGAAAATTCCGTAACGCAGGTTGAGGAAAGACTTGATGTTTTATATGAGCTTTCAAAGAAGTACGGAAAGACGGAGGAGGAAATACTCGAATACTATGCCTCTGCCGTTGAGGAACGCAATTCGATAGAAAACTCGGACGAAATCAAACGCAGGCTTACTATTGAGGTCAAAGAGGCTTACGAAAAGGCTCTCGAAAAGGCAAAGGAGCTTTCAAAGACAAGAATGTATGCGGGAAATCTTTTTTCGAAAAATGTCTGTGAAGAGCTTAAATTCCTTGATATGCCATCGGTAAGGTTTGCGGTTGATATAAAGGATTGTCCGCTTTGCGAGAACGGAATTGACAAAGTGGAATTTTTGCTTTCGGCAAATGTCGGCGAGGATTTGAAGCCGCTTTCAAAAATCGCTTCGGGCGGCGAGCTTTCGAGGATTATGCTTGCGATAAAGAGCGTTCTTTCGGAAAAGGACGGAATTTCCACGCTTGTTTTCGATGAAATTGATACGGGCGTCAGCGGAAGTGCGGCACAGAAAATTGCCGTTAAGCTAAAGCAGGTTTCCGCCTCACATCAGGTAATATGCGTAACGCACCTCGCACAGATAGCGGCGTATGCCGACGAGCATTTGCTCATTTCAAAGTCGGAGCGTGACGGGCAGACATATACAGAGCTTCGTTCACTCGGTTTTGACGAGAGAAAACGGGAGCTTGCCCGTATTATGGGCGGGTTTAATGTTACGGACGCTATGCTTGAAAGTGCGGAACAGATGCTTTTGGGCGCAAAGGTTGACAAATAAAATTTAATGTGTATAATACTTCTAAAGACATTGATGCGAAGAAGTAACGGATAAGGTAGGTCAAGAGAGTTGCCGTTCGGTGCAAGGCAATACCGCTCTCCCGTGAAATACATCGCGGAGTTGTTGCCCTGAACCTTATTTGTAGGGGCAAACGGGTGTTCCCGTTACAGAACCGAGTAATATTATTACTCACGGAGGTCGGCTTTGTGAAAGGTCGGCAAACTGAGGTGGTAACACGAAATTTTCGTCCTCTGCTTTTCGGCAGAGGATTTTTTATTTTCAGGAGGTATAGTGTGAAAATCACACTATTCATAATTATAATGCCCTCAAAATTTGCCTTTGGCATAATTTTGAGCCGGCAGAAATCACCATCACGCCTGTTCAGGCAACGCAGGTTAAAT
>CABUHY010000008.1 GCA_902491475.1 uncultured Eubacteriales bacterium | reverse complement strand
TCCGTTTCTATTTTATATTCCCCCTTTCTTCTTGTCAACTTTTTGACCAAGTCCCATGACAGCTCCCTCGTCAGAGGGGCCTTTTGCTAATGCGGCTTGGAGCGCCGCACAAAATCGACCGCTGTGCCAACAGATGCTCCCTTCATCCGCCACAGGCGGCGGTCGCATATGTTGCCCGGGGAGGGAGCGGACTTCTCGGAGAATTTCATATTCATTCAGAGCGTAGGGCGGGGGCTTGCTCCCGCCGTTAATAAACATCAAATTACCGTAAGGACAGGGCTCGCCCCTGTCTTAATTTGTTATATATCCCACTGCGGACAGGGGCAAGCCCTGTCACTACGGTAAATCAATGCAAAGCATAGTTCTCACGCTATAATTAAATTGTAAATTCCGTAAAACTATGCTAAAATAATTTTATAAAAATCGGAAAAAGCGAGGCTTTTTCTTTGCTTTGGGAGAACACTATGGATATTAAGGATATACTTTCAAAATGCGACCACACGCTTTTGGCTCAAACTGCTACGCTTGACGAAATAAAACAGGTCTGTACCGACGCTGTTAAATACGGTACGGCGTCGGTCTGCATACCCGCCTGCTATGTCGGCGAGGCAAAGGCGTTCGTTGGCGACAAAATGCGGATTTGTACCGTAATAGGCTTCCCGAACGGCTATTCCACAACGGCGGCAAAGTGTTTTGAAGCGAGTGACGCCGTGCAAAACGGTGCGGATGAAATCGATATGGTAATAAATATCGGTTGGCTCAAGGACAAAAGATACGATGATATTCTTACCGAAATTAACGAGGTCAAAAAGGCTTGCGACGGCAGACTGTTAAAAGTAATTATCGAGACCTGCCTTTTGACGGACAGCGAAAAAATCGAAATGTGCCGCATTGTCTCCGAGTCCGACGCGGACTATATTAAGACCTCGACGGGCTTTTCGGTTTCGGGCGCTTCAAAGCACGATATTGAGCTTTTCAGGGATAATGTTTTCGGCGATACCAAAATAAAGGCGGCGGGCGGAATATCGTCCGTATCCGATGCCGAGGACTTTATAAATCTCGGGGCGTCAAGGCTCGGAACAAGCCGAATCGTTAAAATTGTTAAACAGGAAAATCTTTTATAAGGAAATGGTTTTATGTCAAAAAGAGTGTTTTTGATAGTTCTCGATTCCTGCGGAGTCGGCATACTTCCCGACGCCGCCGAGTTCGGAGATTACGACTGCAACACATTGAAAAGAATATCGGGCTCTGCGAAGTTTTCGGCTGAAAATATGCTCGAAATGGGTATCGGCAACATTGAGGGCTGCGATTATCTGAAAAGTACCGATAAGCCTCTTGCAGCGGTCGGCAAATGCGCCGAGCTCTCACGGGGCAAGGACACTACAACGGGTCATTGGGAAATTGCGGGCGTTATATCGAAACAGCCTATGCCGACTTATCCCGACGGTTTTCCCGAGGAGATTATCAGTGAATTTTCCGAAAAAACGGGCAGGGGAGTTTTGTGCAACAAGCCCTATTCGGGAACGCAGGTTATTCGCGATTACGGCGACGAGCATATGAAAACGGGCAAGCTTATTGTCTACACCTCTGCCGACAGCGTGTTTCAGATTGCCGCAGACGAGGAGGTTGTGCCGCTCGAGACGCTCTATGAATATTGCAGAATTGCACGGAAAATCCTTTGCGGTAAAAATGCGGTGGGCAGGGTAATCGCAAGACCGTTTGTCAAAAAAGACGGAGAATATGTCAGAACCGCAAACCGCCATGATTTTTCGCTTGAACCGCCGAAGCCGACATTGCTCGATATGCTCTCGGGCAACGGAAAAACCGTTTATGCAATAGGCAAGATATATGATATTTTCGCCGCACGGGGAATTACCGAGCATGTGTTTACCCACTCGAACAAAGAGGGAATGGAAATAACCGCAGAGGCTCTTTCAAAGGATTTTGAGGGGTTTTGCTTTACCAACCTTGTTGATTTTGATATGCTCTACGGTCACAGGCAAGACATTGACGGCTATGCCCGTGCATTTTCCGAATTTGACAGGTGGCTTCCATCCTTTACCGAGAAAATGCGGCAGGACGACATACTGATTATAACCGCCGACCACGGCTGCGACCCGGGCGACGACAGCACTGACCATACAAGGGAGTACATTCCGCTTGTGGTTTACGGAAAGAATGTTAAGCCCGTAAATCTCGGTGTTAGAAAAACTTATGCGGATATTGCCGCAAGCGTTGCGGAGTATCTCGGTATCGATTACAGCGGAGCAGGCGAGAGCTTCCTGCCGCTTATTGTGAAGTGAGGTAAGCTATGACAAAACAGGAGCTTTGTGCTTTGGCAATCAAAAGTATGAAAAATGCCTATTCTCCTTATTCAAATTACAGGGTAGGGGCGGCGTTGCTTTGCGGTAACGGAAAAGTTTATACGGGCTGCAACATAGAAAATGCCTCTTACGGGGCTACCGTGTGTGCCGAAAGGACTGCGATTTTCAAAGCCGTAAGCGACGGAGAACAGGATTTTTCAATGCTTGCCGTGGCAGGTGGTACGGATAAGGAAATCAGCGATAAATTTTTGCCGTGCGGTATCTGCCGTCAGGTTATGGCGGAATTCTGCAAGCCCGATTTTACGGTTTTGGTCGTAACGGGAGAAAATTCCTATAAAGAATTTTCTCTGTCGGAGCTTTTACCGAATGCTTTTTCACTGTAATATGTCTTAAATAAGACAAAACAAAAAGTTCTCAAAAAATATTTTTATGGTCAAGCGAACCTTATAATATTAAAATATATGTAATTTTATATTTTGTATGAGCATAAGACCCTGAAACGCGTTCTTAATTTGCGTAGTTGAACTCATTTGCTCCGATTTTTACGGCTTTTTTCTTCAAAAACGGAAAAAAGTATTCTCAACGGCATAAAATTTGCTTTTTTCAAAATTTTGACAAATTCAATTCAATATAATACAATATGACTACACAATAAAAATGTGTATTTCATCAAAGGAGGAATGGTGTTTGTATGAAATAATCATCGGAAACGCTACGGTATTCTGGCTGATACTTCTTGTCGCATTTACAATAATAGAAGCGGCAACGGTTCAGTTGGTGTCTGTATGGTTTGCGGTAGGTGCCTTGGGCGCTCTTGCGGCGGTTTTTGCACATGCGGATTTCAAAGTGCAGATAATCGTGTTTATTATAGTGTCGCTGTTGAGCTTTGCCGTTACAAGGCCGCTTGTAAAAAAGTTTACCAAAGCCGGGATTCAATCAACGAACGCAGACAGGTGTCTTAACAAGACCGCCGTGGTGGTTGAGGAGATAGATAACCTCAACGCAAGGGGTCAGGTAAAGGTAAACGGGAATATATGGTCGGCGAGAAGTGCGGACGGAAGCGTTATTCCCGAAAATACGCTCGTTAAAGTTTTGAAAATCGAGGGCGTAAAAGTTATAGTTGAAGTAACAAAGGAGTAAATGAATTATGGGATATGTATTTTTAGGTATCATTATTGTGGCTCTTGCGGTTGTTGCCGCAAATATCAGAGTTGTACCGCAGTCGAAGGCGTATGTAATCGAGCGCTTGGGCGCATACAGCACGACATGGCAGACGGGCTTTCATATGAAGGTTCCGTTCTTTGAGAGAGTTGCCAAAATCGTTTCGCTTAAAGAGCAGGTAGTCGATTTCGACCCGCAGCCCGTTATCACAAAGGATAATGTAACAATGCAGATAGACACTGTCGTATTCTTCCAGATAACCGACCCGAAGCTCTATACTTACGGTGTTGAAAGACCGCTTTCGGCGATTGAAAACCTTACCGCTACAACGCTTCGTAACATCATAGGCGAGCTTGAACTCGACGCAACGCTCACTTCCCGTGACACAATCAACGCCAAAATCAGAGTAATTCTTGACGAGGCGACGGACCCGTGGGGTATCAAGGTAAACCGTGTCGAACTCAAAAACATTATTCCGCCCCGTGAAATTCAGGACGCAATGGAAAAGCAGATGAAGGCGGAGCGTCAGCGCCGTGAGGCTATCCTTACCGCCGAGGGCGAAAAGGCAAGTAAAATCCTTGTTGCCGAGGGTCATAAGGAATCGCAGATTCTTGACGCAGAGGCTCAAAAGCAGGCTGCTATTCTTCGTGCGGAGGCTGTCAAGGAGGCAAAAATCCGTGAAGCGGAGGGCGAGGCAGAGGCTATTCTTGCCGTACAGAAAGCAAACGCAAAGGCAATCGAGCTTATCAATCAGTCCAACCCCGGTCAGGCGGTTCTTACACTCAAGAGCCTTGAGGCGTTCGCCAAGGCGGCAGACGGTCAGGCTACAAAGATTATCATTCCGTCGGAAATTCAGGGCGTGGCAGGCCTCGCAACAAGCCTTAAAGAGCTCGTAACCGACGAAAATAAATAACAATACGGTTTAATCAAACTAATTAAAGATGATTGGACTATAAAATAAGACCTCCGGATTATCCGGGGGTCTTAGGTTTAAGCCTTATCACAGTAACTCAGCTTAAATTTATTTTAATATATCAATCCATTTACCGTTGCTTTTCCGCTGTATGTGTTCTTGAATATTATCGTCGCAAAACACATCAATCATTTTATCAAAGCTTGCGGCAAGCTTCATAGTCTTTAATGTTTCAAGTTTTGTCCAGAACACCCTTCCCTCGTCAGAAGATTTTAAGGTCCCGGAGTATTCATTGGTCTTAAAAAGTAAAACCACATATCGTTTGTTGCTTTTTACTTCCCACCATTTAATGCCGCATAATTTCGGGTTCTTAATGATAAGCCCCGTTTCTTCTTTAACTTCCCTGATAACAGAATCAACAAAAGATTCTTGTCTTTCAATATGACCGCCCGGGAAAGTTATGCCGCCCCAAGATTTGTTGATTTTATCTTGAACCACAACATTACCGTCGTTGTCGTAAATCATACACATATTGGTTAATTCGATTTTTTCGTACTTGCTCATAATAATACCCCGAATTGTTTAATTTAGTAATATGTTAATTGTTTCGCCGATATTTTTGTCTTTAGTGCTTTGAAATTCGGCGAAACCTTAACCGTTTTATTCTTTTTGTGGTTTACCTACGAATTAAGTAATACGGTTTAACTATATCATAAGTGTCAAAAATGTCAATATATTACAAGCCATAAAAGTTTTGTGCTTTGATTGCCACAAATAAAAAAGATTAACCTTTTAATATGAACAAGGCTGTAAAAATGTGGTCCCCGAAAAGCTTGCTTTTTGGGGAAAAGGAGGAGCGACGACGTGGTCGGAGCGACAAGACAAAACCGCCGAAATTCCTTGATATATCAATGTTTTTATATTTTTGTGGTGCTAAATGGTGCTATGCGCATATTTTTAGCCTATTTTTACACCATCTTTAACGGCTTCAGGGCCGTTATTTTTTATGCCTATTGTCAAACCTTTCTGCTTAAGATATTCAGCCGTCAATTCGATGTTTTCGCTTTGAAATCTGTCGAAAGCGTCACAATAGGTATTGAGTGTCACTTTTATATCAGTATGACCTAAAAGCATCTGTAATACTTTCGGCTGCATACCACCCTCAATCATTCTTGTAGCATATGTGTGCCTGAGAGAGTGGCAAGATACCTTACCGCTGATTGATGCATCAAGTATGTCATATTTCTCTAAAATGCGGCTAAGTTGCATGTTGACTTGGTTTGAGGTTATCAACTTTCCATTACAGGTTACGAAGAGCAAATCATCCTCGGCTGCTTGTAGACACTCTTTTAATATCTCTTTAACATCATCGGTTACGTATATAATTCTTTTACCAGCTAACGTTTTCGTGGTGTTTCCTAAAATAGCTTGACCTTTAGCGCCTCTGGAAACAGTCTTGCTGACCGTTATTGTGCCAAATGTGAGGTTTATATCGTTCTTGGTTAACGCATTTATTTCGCCCATTCTCATGCCAGTAAACATAGAAAGAAGCATTTGGCTGCTGTATGGTAAATCTTCATTCGTTAATATATCAAGCAGTTTTGCTTGTTCATCAATGGTGAAAGCTCGTACTTTTTCTTGTACTTGCCTCGATTTTGGGAGCTTTATACTTTCCATAGGGTTGGAGTTTATGATTTTGCGCCTGATCGCTTCGACAAATGACGAGTTAAGTAACTCATAATCTTTTCTTAATGTCGAATTTGACTTGTCTAGTCGTTCCTGGAAATAGGCTTTTATCTGTGTATCATTCGCCTGTTGCAGAGGAGTGTTGTATATCGGCTTGAGGCGTTTGAGCGTAGCGAGATGAGTGTAATATGTATTTTCATTGATCTCATTGAAATTATACTTATCTTCAATCATCTGCTTGGCAAGGTGATAAATAGTAATGCTACTCTTATCAACAAACTTACCAGATCGTATACCGAACTCAAGCTGCTTAATCTTCTCTTTTACTTCGGTCTTAGTCTTTCCAGAAACGCTTTTTCGTTTCTGCTTGCCTTTTTCGTCATATCCAATAGTTACTTGCCCTCTAAATCTTTTTCGTGACGCATCATAGAAAATACCGCCGTCACCGTTGGCTCTTCTTTTAGCCATTATCATCACCTCTTTCTTTTCTCGATTTTTTGTTGATTAAAAATTTCTTAATCATGGTTTTTGTCCTTTCTTATTTTTTTGGAAAACCCTTTTTGTGTCTCTCCGCATATTATAACGAAATTTTAATGAATTTTTTGATTGCCCTAGAGATTTTTTATTGTGAATTACATAAGGCCAACAAAAATGACCTGTATATTATTAATAAGTATAGGCGGTTTCTTCTTGCCTACGATAGCCATTCGATTTTTTGTCAAATTTTCGTTATAAGTAATAGAAAGGCACAGATCAACAATGGCTTTTTAAAAAGTTTGTGACATGCCAGCCATAATTTTTGGGGCAAAATCTCGTTATAATTTATAGAGAAGCCTAGATCAACAATGGCTTGTAAAGAGCTTTGATGATAAAAATACAAATAAGGAACGGGAGGTGAAACCATTGATTAGTAATAATCCTTCATTAAACGAAGATTGCACAACTGTTTTTTACACAACAAAACAGATTGCATCAATGTTGGGATGCTCAATTCCGACGGCACGTCAGCTCTTCTACAGAAAGGATTTTCCAGCACTTAAAATCGGGAAAAATCTCAAAGTAGAGAAGAACGCCTTCGAAAAATGGTGTTCAGTAAGAAGACTTGAATCTTAATAAAGCAGTGAAATTTGCATAGCATTTCAGTTAATAGGGGTTGTCCATCATTATTAACTTGATTATATGTTAATTTCAGTGTAAGAATGAGGTGATAATTAATAGAATTTAGAAAACTTAATAAACCTAATAATATTCCTAATAACGCAACTGTAAGGCTTAAGGAAATGGGTAATATTAGCGAAATCATGCACAGTACCCATCATTCTAAAGGAAGCTTTATCATAAAGATAAGCAAGGATCTTTATATCGATATTAGGACAGGCGAAGTTAAGCGTTTTAAGCACACCGAAACCCGTGCTCAGAATTTATCAAGTGTCGCTAAGTCGTTACAGAGTGGTAGGGATTTAATTAACACGAATGTTACATATGTATCAAAATGCCGATGGCTGACTTTGACATATGCAAAAAACATTCAAGATCCCAATAAGCTGTATAATGACTTCAAGAATTTTAACAGGCGTTGTCGACAAATATTCGGACATTATGAGTATATTACTTGTGCCGAGCCACAAGGACGTGGTGCATGGCATTTGCATGCTATTCTAATATTCGAAAGCAAAGCACCGTTTATGGAAAACAGTGTTGTTGCAGATTGCTGGAAACAGGGCTTTGTAACTGTTAAATCGTTAGATAATATTGATGATGTCGGAGCATATTTAACTGCTTACCTTGGTGACGTTGAATTAAGTGAAGCGCTGGAACTAAATCTCTATATTAAAAACAAAAAAATAAAAATTGTTGAAAGTATAGATGATGATGGTATAAAGCAAACAAAGCGGTATGTAAAAAATGCTCGTTTGCAAATGTACCCAACAGGCTTTCATATATTCCGTCATTCAAAAGGAATAAAGCAGCCTACGGTTTCGCATGTTCCCTATAAAAGGGCAAAAGAGAAAGTCAGTTCTAGCAAACTGACTTTCTCACAGAGTATTGAACTTGAAGACATAGAAAGCGATTTCAAGTTCACAATTACTCACGAATACTATAACAGTATTCGTCATTGAAAGTCAATACTCAAGCCCAATAAAGAGATTACCCTTATTATTTAAGGCATATCATTAATTCAGCGCACTTTCCATCTAATCTAACTTTCCTATCGAAGGAAGAATACAAATTCAAAGAAAAAGGAAAAGGGGTTAGGGTGTGGGAAAGGGGGAAAGGAAAATTCCCCCTTCCCCGCAAAACAAAGAATTAATGTAGTTAAGTCAGATACCATAAGTATAATCATTTAGGTAGATAATAACAATTTAACATTCTATCTGTAAACATGATTAACACCCCAAAACAGCGCTCTTTTAGGAAACAATAAAAAAATATCAAAAATAAAGCGAGGACGAAGCGTGAAAGATAATAATAAGAACTTAATCCCATTTAATAAGCGTTCCAAAGAGGAACACATTGAAATATCCCGCAAGGGCGGAATTAAGAGTGGTGAAGCAAGGCGTAAAAAGCGTGAGCAGATAGATGCCATTAAGTTGCACAATATAGCTTTTAAGGAAGAACGGGAAAAGAACCTTGAATTTCAAATGGACACTATCAAGCTTATAACTGAACTCCGAAATGAAGCAAATCAAATTTTAGATGACGATTTGACGCTCTTAATTGAACTCTTGAAGCAAATATAATCATCGAACACTTGTATCGATTGATTTTAATATTTCATCAGCTTCTTTTGAACTTACGAAAACAAATATGTATTGATTAGTTTTGTCATAGATTTTAATCTCATCAAATTCAGGTAGAGAATTATGCTCAACTCGTTCAATATTGTCTTTTTCGATTACTTTTGTTTGATCAACACCTTTAACTACAAACGATTCAACGACATATTTATTTCCGATAAGCAAGTATTTTTGTTTTATGTATTGATCCTGGTAAACATGCTCTGTATGATATAAATCAGAATACTGCGAAACGACCTCACTCACCGAGTGGGGGTTATTGCTTTCAGGTGTGCTTTCTGTTGAATTAACTAATGACTCTTTTGAAGCACTGATAGCCTGTCGTTCAACCGGTGAAGGTGCTTTTGTACAAGAACAAAGTATAATGCACATAACAACGATGAGAAAAGAAAGGTTATAGATTTTATGAATCGTTTTCATTTTTATTACTTCCTTTGTTTTTAACTATCTTTATAATAGCAAAAAGGATGCTCTGAAAATGGCGCATCCTTCTTATAATCTTAATATATAAGCTTTTCCTATCAAGATAATACTTATAATGCTCGCTGCGGTCATATTTTATAATCGGCTCAGTTGTAATACCGAAAGCGGTTTTGATTTTTGGGATAAGCTCCTCGCCGATATTCGGATTCATATAAATCACAGCTTCGCCCCGTGAGTTAATATCAACTCTGACTCTCGGGTAGTAGTCAAACGGCTTCTTTTCGGCTTTCCGTGATTGGGTTATTCTTTGGGTGCTGCGAAATCATATTCAATTATCTCATCCATCCTCTTCACCGTCATCTTTAAAAAACGGCTTAAAGCACTCTTCGGGAATATCTTCCGTGAAAACCGCATCGTCAAGCTTTGTTTTGTAAAAATACGCCCATTCGAGATTATTTGCGTATGAGAATACAGTACCCGTGCAATCGGCTCCTTCAAAATGAGTGTAATCAAAATTTGCAAAGTCAAAGTTTGCGCCTGTCAGATCGGCTTTGCGAAAATCACAGTTCGCAACGTCAGAACAGATAAACGAACCAACTTCAGACATCTTTGCATTCTTAAAGTCTGTATCCCATAACACAGCCCTGTAAAAATCTGCCCCGTCAAGAACAGTATTCTTGAAATTGGCACCTACCGAATTGATGCCTATAGCCTGCACATCGGTCATATCGGCTCCTTCAAAATCAGAGTGAAAGCCTATATCTGCATTTATCAGGATTGTGCCGACAAGCTTTGAGTTTCTGAAATTTGTTTTTCTCAGGTTTGCTCCGTAAAAGTTTGCTCTTGACAAATCCATATTACTGAAATCATAACCTTCAAGATTAAGCTTGATAAAATCGGCACGTTCGCCCTCTTTTTCATCGGTTTCAAGCCAGAGCTTGTGTTTATTAAGCTTCTCTTTGATTTCCTCCTCGGAAATCTTTTTTTGGTCTATGCGGCTCATAGCCATACTGAATGATATACTCATTTTAAATTCTCCTTTAATTATTTGCCTTCGGCAGTTTTCCGTCAATATCGTAAAAGGGGAGATAAAGCCTTGCCTTAATCGACTTGTTGTCACGGTTGAATATTCTTATTTTCATTTAAGAACCTCTCAATTTCTTCAGTGGTAATACTTCGGCAAGCTTTGTTGAAAAGAGCGTCATAAAAGATTTTTGCTTTTTCTTTATCTCCATTTATCCATTTGCTGACCTTTTTGAATATGGCTTCCGGTCCGTACAGCTTGCCTTTGTGTTTGCTCATTTTGTGAATAAACGAAGCCTGAGGATTGTCGGCGTTTACTCTTGCCGCACTGTCCATAAGACCGATATGATATACAGAAAATTCGGAATCGTAAAATAGGAAAAAATTTATATCATCTTCCGCCTGATTCTTAATAACAACTGCATTAAACACATCCGCAAAAGGACTTGCATCAATTGTCAAAATGTCCCCATGATTGAACGGACAAATCAAATCGTCATTCGGACGGATCATTGTACCGCCAAACGGTTCATCTGTCAGATCAAGCAGATTATCGTCTTTCGGGTTTTCACGGAGCTTTGAAGACCTCCGAAAATTAGTAACAGAAGCTCTTTCAACATAATACGTATAGGAAATATAAAGACGTCCTTTTTCATCAGGTGACCACTTGTCTATCTCATACCATGTGTTGCTCGGGGAGTTATCAATGTTTTCCTCATCGAATCTTTTTCCCGTTTCAAACCTTATATCCTCTTTTATCTCTTTGATTGCATTCTCAAATGAAAAACTCGTTGCTATAAGATAATCTATGTCTCTGAATATATCGGAGTCATACCAACAAGCTCTTATGGTAAAAACTTCGCCGTCATGGCATTCATATTCCTTCAACGCATCACAGATTTCCCAATAGCATTTGCTCGCAGAGCATTCAAGCACACAGTGAACGAACAAACCGAAGATTGTTGAATTAAGGATGTAGTCTTTATCAATTTCAGGGCCTATATCGTGATGATTTTCAATCCGATACAGTTCACGCAGAAAATCATCCGTCGGAAGAATGTGTTCGAATATATCTTTTTTTGTTTCAAGCGGAATATATGCGCTCATCACAAGATTTATAACCCATCTTTTTGAAACAGGGTTATCAAGAAAATACTTTTTGATTTCTTTTGACATACCGCAGTTCTTAATTACATATTCGTATAAGTCCTTCGGTAAATGATCGTTGTCAGGAATATAATCGGGATTTTCGGGAAGTATGGTTTTAAGTTCCGCATAGCTTTCAATCTCAGTAAGCTCTTTTGTTTCTGTGTTATATACCAAAATGGGCTTTTTAAGGGAAGTAAGATTTATCATATTGATAAATGCGTCCACGCTTCTGCCGTTCCATATCATAAAGCCGCAATCTGCTTCGACAGCCATCAGGGATTCATGATTAACCCACCTTGTTGACCTGCCCACGCCGCCCTTTTCGTTGCGTTTAACATCCCAGCTGCCCATGTTCATTCTCGCACTTTTAAACGGCGCATATACAGTTACATTTTCATATGTCTTAATACAAGACTGAATCAGCGTATCAATCCCGCAGTCATCATCACCGACAAGAATTTCATCCCCATTATTGATGTAACTATTTATTATTTCCTTTGCTTTATCGTCAAGCTCGTTTATGTGCTTTGAGCCGCTTATAAATACTTTCATATTATTTCTCCTCAAACTTCTGCAGGGCTTCAAGATATATTTCTGCTACCGTCTTATAACCGTGGCGAAGTGCTGCACTGACGCAGCTTGTTGGGGGTTTCAGATTTTTTATATAACTGCGGATTTCGTCTGCTCCCGACGGTTTGTCAAAGCGAAGTAAACTGCAGATTTTCACCCCTGCGAGTTTTCCGTCCTTAACGCCCCAACCGTCATAAACGGTAAAATAGCAAAGCTTATCCTCGGTTACAAACAGACGGGTATTGTGCGTCTTCCCGATACATACGCAGGGCCTGTCGCCAAGCTCGTCGTTATACATAACCCCTTCAAAGCGGTCTCCTGTATTGACGTCACCGCTGTTTTTGCAGATTTCAAAAATTTCAAGTTCAATCTCTTTTTCTTCTGAAAGCATAATTATTCTCCTTTTCTTGAATATTCATACGTGCACATCCACGTCTGAGGACAGATTTCTTCCCCCTTTTCATCCTTATAGTTGAAGCTGCAACCGATTGACTGCTTCTTAAATCCTGCCTTGATTACCATATTTATCGATGCTTCGTTCTTCATAATTATTTCTGCGACAACGCTGTCAAAGTTGTTTTCGGTGATTTTACCGTCAAGGTACAGCTCAACGAAGCTTTTGAGTGCTTCAAAGCAATAGCCATTGCGTCTGTGATCGGGGAAAATATAGTATTCAATATTGCTGTTGTATTCGGGTATCCCTATATAACCGACCATTTTTTGATTCTCTTTAAGAATAATCGAATAATAAATTACATCTGGAGTAGGCTCTTGAATGTACTCAAGCAGCTCTTCTGTCGGTTCATAGCCGTACTGAACAAAAATCTCATCCGCTTCGGTAACGTGATTATAATAGTTATCCCATTCATCACCATTGATTTCACGAAGAATCAATCTGTCGGTAAAAAAGCACTTTTCTTTCATTGGTTTTGCCTCCTTTTTTCTTTTCGCCTTCATTGTATCTCATTGGATGTGCCGTTTTCGGAGCATACAAGATGATAAAACATAAGTAAACGAAGAAAGGAGCATTGCTATGGACTTTAATATGAGCGAGATTTCAACAAAGGAGCTTGTTGAAGAATTGAGAAAAAGGGAAGGCGTTTTCACAAATATCGCCGAGCCTTATGAGCCGTACAGCGTTAAAACGGGCGACGGTCAGATTGACGATATAGGTCCCGCAATTATTCTGACGGTTATTGATTAAAACAAATTATATAAAAAACAGACGGTGTGACGAAATTGACGCACCGTCTGTTTTATAATTAAAGCACCAATCAAAAGCTGTGAGGTGAAATTATGGGTGAAATAGTTAAGCTTGAAGAATACCGTCCCGTTATCACGGAGTTAAGTCAAAGAGGTAGTAATTCTATCGGACAGATAATGACAAATAATATCAACTTTGACAAAAAGCGGATAATAAACTGTAATTACGGCATTGAGGATCGAAGCTATCCTGTCACACAACGGCAGGAGAAGGTTGGTTTGCTGGAATTATTTGATTATAAAGCAGGTATCATCGTTTTGCCTGAAGGCGATGTCACAAAAAAAGATTTTCTGGCATTTCTTGAAGCTCTTGAGGAGTGCCGTTATCCGTTTATTACAAGCGGCTATTTCCTTAAAGGCAAACTGTTTTACAACAGAGGCGATACATTTTCAAACGAAAGCCTTTCAGTTGAGTTTCTTGACGTTAGTTTTGATAAGCTGGTTAGTGTATCAAATGAAATGATGGAGAAATTCATGATTAATAGTGTTTTGCTCAAGGATGATAATACCGAATCCGTATTTTTAATTTCAAAAAAGTAAAATTATGTGCCGAAAACAGTCCATCGTGTGTTATAATATAGTCACAAAAGATGTTACAAAAAGTTTGAGGTGACAAGAATGTATAATATCCCCCCAAAGAAACTGATAATCGTAAACATACTGAAAATACTCAATGAACATTCGGATTCCGAGCATCCTCTTAAGCAAAAGGACATTCAGGAATATCTCGAAAAAGAATACTCAATGAATGTTGGCAGAAAAGCCGTAAAACGCAACCTTATGAGTCTGATGGATTTTGGCTTTGAAAATATTGAATGTAAGACTACGCCGAAATATCAGCTTAATGAGGAAACGGGAGAGTATGAGGACTGCAGCATATATTCCGATTTCTATATGCAGCATACCTTTGAAAACAATGAGCTTAAAATGCTTATTGATTCAATCATTTTTTCAAATCATATTCCGAAATCCTTCAGAGATGATCTTATTAAAAAGCTCGAAGGTCTTTCGAATAAGTACTTTAAAAACAGCACCAGTAACATTGAAGTTTTAAACAGCGTAACCTCGCAGAATTACCAGTGGTTTATGGTAATTGAGGACATCAACGAAGCTATCAATAACACTCAGCAAATCAGTTTTACATATAACAGATACAATGCTGACAAAGAGATGGAGCCTGAGTGCGAGGTAACAGTCTGTCCGTATAAGATGGTTGCGGCAAACGGTCATTATTATCTAATCTGTACGGAGGATAGGTTTGACGGCTTCAGTCCTTACAGAATTGACAGAATAACGGATTTGAAAAGGCTTGACGCACACTTCGCCCCGATACAGACATTTAACCTTAAAGAGTATCTTGACTCTCACCCGTATATGGGCACAGGCAAGGCAGTTACGGTCAGAATGAAAATCGACGAAGAAATAATCGGAGAGGTAATTGACGCTTTCGGAGATGATTTCAAAATTGTAAGCGATAGATTTCCAAATTACGGCAAACTCGAAATTGAGATTAAATCCAATATTAACGATATGTTCAGCTGGGCGCTTCAATTTGGTGATTATGTTGAAATACTCGAACCTCAAAGTTTAAGAGATAGAATGCGTGAAACCGTTGAAACAATGCACAAAAAGTATTATCGTACAAACGATGACAGGGTTCAAAAATCGAAAATGATTGCAGAAAGAAAAGGCTACTTGGATTTGTCCAGAGTTGATTTAACCAAAAATTTAATTGATTTTAAGGCTTTAAATATTAAAGAAATTATGCTTTGTGACAATAATATTTCCGATTATTCGTTTGTCGGAGATATTGACGGATTAGAGAGCATCAGGATACGAGGTAAGGTTGATAATTTTGATTTTCTAAAAAATATCAAAACGCTTAAACTTCTTATGCTGAAAGATACGGGATTTAGAGATTTATCGATTATTAAAAATCTTCCGATTAAAACCTTATATTTGAATGAAGAATGTGATGAAAATACTGATGTGCTTTACGATATGAAAGACCTAAAATGGCTTCGTATTACACGGAATATTGCAGATTTAATTGATACAGAGCGTTTGAAAAAGGCAAACCCAAAGCTGAAAATCGCTTTAATTCGTCGAGGAAAAGAGTTAAGACTTTGGGAAGATATATAAATTCTTAACTTTGAAAGGTCAGGAATTTTATATATAAACAAAAGCATAGAAAGGAGGATAAAAATGTTAGATGGATTTAGTTCTTATGAGGGCGGCGCTAAAATGTGGGTAGTTTATCATGATCATGGAACAACATTTGTCCACGCTACCAGCGAAGCAATTGCTTTACAAAGATTTATGGCAAAGTATCCGGAGCGTACCGTCAGGGATATTAAACGAGGTTAAAATTAAAGGCGTGTATATACCTTTAAAACAAGATTTTAGATAAAGAGTTATATACTGCTTTTAAATCAAAGTTTAATATTACGCAGAAACGGGCTTGCTCATTGTTCAACAAGTCCGTTTTTGTTGCCTAACGATTGATGAAGACGGCAGAAAGTCAAGCAAGTGCAACACATTCGGCTTCGAAAACCTCGGCAGGAGTTTTCCAGTCAAGGCATTTTCTTGGACGGTGGTTGATAAGATCGACAACTTTATCTACAGTTTCTTGAGTGATAGTTCGAAAATCAAAGCCTTTTGGGAAAAAGAACCGTAATAAATCGTTGGTGTTTTCATTTGTCCCTCGTTGCCACGGCTTGTGTGGTTCCGCAAAGTAAACATCAGTATTAAGCTCTTTTTCCAAAGCACGAAATTCCGCAAACTCAGAGCCATTGTCTAAGCTAATACTCTTTACCGGCAATCCTTTGAGTATTTGACAAATCACATCTTTTGTAAGCGAAGCTTCTCGTTTAGTTAATAAGCTCGCTCGTAAAAATCGACTTTTTCGATCAACCTGCGTTACCAACAGTCCCTTTCCGACACCTCCGTAAACCGTGTCGCCTTCCCAATCGCCAACTCTTGTTCTCAGCCGAATTTCTTCAGGCCACTCGGGAATAAGACGATCCGGTTGAATAGTATTGTAATTTGAGTTTCGAGGTAAAAATCGCTTTCCACGTCGTTTTAAGTGTGTTTTTGCTGTGATGTTCGGAAATCTCTTTAAATAGATATACCTATAGATAGTAGATACACATAGTGGCTTTCTGTCAGGATGCTCTTTGTGCCAACGGTTACTAATGGTTTCGGGAGACCAGTATTGCTCTAAGTTGAAAACTATATAGTTCCACTCCTCTGTGTCGGGAGTCAATGCCATACGAACGGACTCTCTGCGACGGCGGATATAGAGGTTTTGAGCACGCCAGTGATTATACCAATATGGATTATCAGGCTTATTACGAGGTCTCCAAGCCGCCTTGTTTCTCTTTATCTCACGGCTGATAGAAGACGGGCTGCGTTCAAGAATACCGGCAATTTTTCGAAAAGAATATCCTTCCGACAAAAGTTGTTGTAGATATTTTCTTTCTTCTAGTGTAAAATGTGTATAGGACAATACGCTCACCTCGTGTTTGATTTTGTGTGGTAACTATATTTTACACTATGGTTGGCGTGTTGTCTCTCTTTTTTTGAAGTGTTGCACTTCAGATTATAACCTGCCGTATTCCGTTATCGCTTTTACTTGGTCTGCCTTTCTTGTGAACAGCTTTTCCTGCTTCTATCATTCGTTGTTTCTTATTGTATCGTGTGATGAAGTTGTGTAATTGCTTTTGACTTATTCCCAATATTGCACATATTTCTTTTCTGCTTTTTCCTTGCTTCCTTAATTCTGTTATTTTGTTTTCATAAATACTTATGTTTCGATAACTTCTTGGCATTAAAAATCCCTCCTGATGTATATTCTACATCAAGAGGGCTCTTTTTTATATTGTCCATTTTTTACGGACTTGTTCATTTGACGGGCGCTTTTATTATTGTCTATATTATAATAATAAGAACATTTGTTGAGGATTTTCTTTTGTGTTCTCTTTGGTCCAATCATCTGCACCATTAAAATCATTTGCTTTGTGTTTTCATGTGTATATATCATTTCTTTTTGCATATTCATATGCGCAAGAGCCTTCCTCACAATTGATTCTTAAATCATAATTGCGACATAGAAAAGCATAGTTCCCAATTGAGGAAACACTCGCAGGGATAGTAATTGATACCAATGATTTACAATAGGAAAATGCATATTCGTTAATTATTTTTACACCATCTGGAATTGATAAGCTTTCTATGGATGTGCAACTCATAAAAGCTCCCTTCCCAATATATGTTACACTTCTTGGTATTGAGATTAATTCAAGAGAGCTGCACTCTTGGAAAGCATAATCACTGATACCCTCCAGCCCTCTATTTATGCACACTGTTGATAACGATGTACAGTATTCAAAAGCGTTATCTCCAATAGCTTTAACACTACTGGGAATCGTTATTTCAGATAGGAATGTGCAATCTTTAAAGGCGAAAGAACCGATGAGCTCCAATCCTTCAGGTAGGGAGATATTCTTCAGTAATTTGCAACTCTCAAAAGCAGAAGCACCAATTGTGGTTACGCTTTTAGGAATAATGACATATTTTAAAGATCGGCAATTGTAAAACGCATGGTTCCCTATTAGTTTTATTCCTTCATTAAGATTTGCAAGAACGAGAGATGCACATCCATCAAAGGCATATTTTCCAATACTGGTAACACTTCCAGGGACGTTAATACCACCTAGAGAAGAACAATCCGCAAAAGCATATTCGCCTATATGTGTGATACCATCAGGTAGATTTATACTTTTTAGTGATTTGCAATTATAAAAAGTATATCTATTAATCCATGAAAGATTGTTACTCAGTTTAATATCAATCAAAGCAGTACAATTTGAAAATGCTTCATACATTTCTGTAACGCTATCAGGGATAACAACGCTTTTCAAAGATCGACAATTGTCAAAGGCACCACCACCGATTTGTGTTACGCTACCTGGAATAATAACGGTTTCTAAATCCAGGCAACCTTTAAATGCATTATTGCATATTTCAATAACACCATTTTGCATCGTAATAGAAGTAATTGACCTATCTTTAAATGCAGCCTTTCCTATACATTCAACACCAGCTGGCACAACTATCTCTTTTTTTGTCCCAAGATATGACTGCAAAGTACCTTTTACAATAATGAAGTCTCGATCTCTGCTTTCATTATTTTCTTCATTATTATCTGATCCATCAGTTGGATAATAATAATTCTTAATAGCTTCTTTTACGTTGAACTGATTGTCACAAAATGGACAGGTAGAAGTTTCCTGGCAGTCGTCGACAGCCAAGATGCCCCCACATTCATCGCATTTTGCCTGAACAAATGCCATAAAAACACCTCCATATTATGTTTCAATTCTATCATAGTATCATTTGCTTTTCAACAAATAATCACTATGTTTTAATTCTATACACGGGCATGTGCACTTAATGGACCATGTTCAAAAACAATCTGAAATCGTCGGCAAAAAAACAATGAAGCATATGATTTTAAAGAATTTGTTTCAAAAGTTATATAATAAGTAATCTGATTAATAATGGAAAAAGGCAGACGGCTTTGAAAGTCATCTGTCTTTTTTTGGGAGTTATTTTGCATTCAAATCATTTTATAACAAGGTTGGTGTTATAATGGTGCTATGCAACAAACTTTTACTTTTCTCAACATTATCCGTCAAAATTCTGAAAGCCCTTGATACATAAGGCTTAACGGCCTTTTGAATAAAAAACAAGACGGGTTAGAAAACCCGTCTTTTTGGTCGGAGTGACAAGACTTGAACTTGCGGCCCCTAGACCCCCAGTCTAGTGCGCTACCAACTGCGCTACACCCCGTTGTTATTTTATTTAATAATTTGCGGAACAGTTTTGCTTAAAAGGAAGTAATCCGCTGCGCTTCCCTCAAAAACATAGTCGCACTGCTTGCTTGGAGCGCATCGCATTGCTCCTTGTTTTTTCACCTCGGAGCTTTGCCTGTATCGTTCGCCGGACGCGGCAAACCTCCTCGCCCAACTGCGCTACACTCCGATAGGATTAAATTTATTCGGCGGATATATTGTGGGGGATATTCGCCGAGCTTCGTAAAAAACATAAGTCATATTTTTTACTGCCCGAGTATATTATCACATATTCGTGTGTTTTGCAAGTGATTTTTGAATATTTTTCTCTTTTTTTATTATTTTTCGGCGTTTTTCATTAAAAAAGCAGGGACGGCGGTTTTTTTCTTGTTTTTTTCTCTGCGATATATTAAAATAAAGCTATAAATATTCGGAGGGGAAGTTATGTCTGATTATTTCGATTTATTCAAAATTAAATGCTCGCCCGTTGCGAAAAAAGAGAATACCGTTGTTATGGGGGACACAAGACTTACGGTCTTGACTCCCTGCCTTGTCCGTGTCGAGGTTTCAAGAGACGGTAATTTCTGTGACGAGCCCACGCAGGCTGTGTGGTTCAGGGATTTTGACAATCCGACCTTTACGGAAAGTCGGAACGAAAGCCGAATTACCCTGAAAACCGAGCTTGCCGAGTTTTGTTATGACACTGCGACGCACAGAATGTTATATATAGACCTTGCGGATTCACGGCGTAAAACCGAATATAATTCAGGCAATCTTAAAGGCACATGCAGAACCCTTGACGGTACGCACGGAGCGGTAAAAATCGGCGACGGAATTGTTTCGCAAAACGGCGTTGCAAAGCTTTGCGACAGCGAGTCGCTCATAATTTCCGCTGACGGTCAAATTGTTCCGAGGGCTCATAAGGAAAGCGATATATACTTCTTTGCCTACGGAAACGATTACATAAACGCAGTCCGTGATTTCTTTAAGCTCACGGGCTCTGCTCCGCTTGTTCCGAGGTTCGCTCTCGGAAACTGGTGGTCAAGATACAAGGCGTATACACAGGACGAATATATCACTCTTATGCAGAGGTTTATTGACAGCGAAATACCGATTACGGTTGCTACGGTCGATATGGATTGGCATTGGGTTGACATTAAGAATAAGTTTGGAAAAGAAGCCACTAAAAATGCGCACTGCGAGACAATCAAAGAGAAGTTTTTTGATATGATGTCCGACGGCGGCTGGACGGGTTACAGCTGGAACACCGACCTTTTCCCCGACCCGCAAGGCTTCCTGTCATGGCTTCAAAACAAGAATTTCAAGATAACGCTCAATCTTCATCCCGCAACGGGAATACGCTTTTTTGAGGACTGCTATGACGAATTCGCAAGGTTTATGGGCGACGACCCCGAGGAGAAAAAGCAGTACAAGTTTGACATAACCGATAAAAAATATGTCGAGGCATATTTTAAGATAGTCCACAAGCCGCTTCAGGATATGGGCGTTGATTTTTGGTGGATTGACTGGCAGCAGGGCAACAAGACAAACACCCCCGGGCTTGACCCGCTTTGGGCGCTCAATCACTATCATTCAATGGATATTGCAAGGGACGGCAAGAGGCGTCCGCTCATACTTTCAAGGTTTGCGGGAGCAGGCTCCCACCGTTATCCGCTCGGCTTCTCGGGCGACACGCATCAGAATTGGGATGTGCTTGATTTTCAGCCGTATTTTACCTCTACGGCAACCAACATAGGCTATACCTGGTGGAGCCACGACATAGGCGGACACTGCGTCGGCAAAAAGGACGATGAGCTGTATCTCAGATGGGTTCAGTTCGGCGTATTTTCGCCGATAATGCGCCTTCATTCGACCTCTAACGAGTTTATGGGCAAGGAACCGTGGAAGTACTCAAAGAGCGTTGAAACGATTGTTACGGACTTTATGCGGCTTCGCCACAGAATGCTTCCGTATCTCTATACCATGAATTACAGGACGAGTGCGGACGGCAGGGCGATTTGCGAGCCTATGTACTACGAATATCCCGACTGCCCCGAGGCATACAAATGCAAAAACGAATATCATTTCGGCTCCGAGCTTATTGTCGCACCGATTACCGAACCGAGGGATAAAAGAACATTCCTTGCGGGCACAAACGCATGGATACCCGAGGGCAGATATACCGATATTTTCAACAACCGCATTTATCACGGACCTATGAATATAAAGCTTTTCCGTGACGAGGGCACGATACCCGTTCTTGCAAAAGAGGGCGCGATTATACCGCTCGGCATAAACGACAGGGACAATTCCTGGGAAAATCCCAAAGATGCGGAAATTCTCATTTACAGGGGGAACAACAGGTTTTCTATGTATGAGGACGACGGCGAAACGATGGAGTATCAAAACGGAAAATTTGCTTTTACCGATTTTGAGGTGTCCGAAAACGACAACTGTGTTGAATTTACCGTAAATCCCGTAAGAAGGGATAAATCGGTTGTTCCGCAGTCGAGAAATTACACTCTTTCGTTCAGAGACATTGTCGGCGCAGAAGTTTCGGTCAGCGTAAACGGCACCGAGAAAGAGTGCGATATTTCCGTAAAGGACGGTTATGTATGCGTTAAGGTAAGCGGAATTTCTCCCGAGGACAGCGTTAAGGTTATTCTTTCGGCTGTGACAGTTCTTAAAAACACCGACAGGAGAGAGACACTTATTGAGCTCGTTTCAAAGTATCAGCTTTCAAACGATATTAAGCCTAAGCTGTTCGGCGCATATGTTGACGGAAAAACCAAGCTGCTCAAAGTGAAAAAATGCTTCAGAGAACCCATTGAGGAAATCGAAAAACTGTATTGAGATTATAGCTGTTATACAAAATGCTTTCGGAGGGGGTAACTGCGACGGACAGTAACGATTTTGCATATGTTTTCGGCGATGTTATTTGCCTGATAATGCTTCTGTTCATCAGTAATGCGTCAAGACGCCATTCAAAAATATTGCTTGCGGAGAGGTACTTCCTTGAAATGTCTCTTGCAACCTCGATTTTGCTGATTACGGATATTATCTGGCCGTTGGTCAACGGAGTGAATATCCCGTTTTTCAGGGTGCTCAATATCACGATAAACACGGTATATATGATTTTAACGGGATTTATCGGCTTTTTGTGGATAGTCTATGTTGATTTCAAGGTAAAGCGCAGAATTGACAGCTCATACAAGAAAAGAGTGGCGGTTTATTCGATACCGATGGTTGTTTTAACCGTCATTACCTTTGCTTCGCACAAAACGCATACGCTTTTCTATATAGACAGCGAAAATTATTATCGCAGGGGTAACAGCCTGTGGATAAGGGTGTTTATAATCGTGCTGTATGTTCTGTGGGCGGCAGTGCTTACACTCAACGGTATAAGACAGCAGAAAACGAAGCAGAAAAAGGACGAACTTCGTGCGCTTCTGCAATTTATGTTTTTTCCGCTTGCAGGCAATTTTCTTCAATTCTCGTATCTCAACCTGCCGTTTACTGCGGTAGGCATTTCACTTGCGGTTCTGCTCGTGTTCATCAATGTTCAGAACAAGCAGATTTCAATAGATACTCTCACGGGCATCAACAACAGACGCCAGTTAACCCTTTATATAGACTCGGAGCTCAGTGCCTCCGCAAAAAGGGGAGAGCTTTATTATCTTATAATGGATATTGATAAATTCAAACACATCAACGACACCTACGGCCATCTTGAGGGTGACAATGCGCTTGTGAAAATTGCGGCTGTTCTCAACGGCATATGCGACAGGCACAACGATTTTGTCGCACGGTACGGCGGCGATGAGTTTGTAATTGTTTGCAGGAGAAAGAGTGTAATTGAGGTCGAGGCGCTGAAAGCGGAAATTAACAATGCCGTTTCAAAAATGAATGAAACGGAAAATCTTCCCTACACCCTGTCTTTGAGTATCGGAAGCGCAAGGTTTGACAGGAGCAAGAGCAACGACGAAATATTTGCCGAAGCGGATAAAAAGCTCTATTCCATAAAGTCGGGGCGTTCTATGGCGGCAAAGTAAGCCGTTTTCTGCTTATTAAATAAGAATTTCCTATTGATTTTATAGGAATAATTGAGTATTATTATATTTATAATTTTTAATTGTTTGCAGGTGAAAGTTATGATCAGTGACGTTCAAAAGGAAATAATGCGACTTAAAAAGGAGAAGGATATATGTATCCTCGCTCATTCTTATGTTGCTCACGAAATACTTGAAGTTGCCGACTTTACGGGCGACAGCTATGCGCTTTCGGTAAAAGCCGCTTCCGCACCGCAGAAAACGGTAATTATGGTAGGCGTACGCTTTATGGCGGAGACCGTGAAAATTCTCTCTCCCGAAAAGAAGGTTATCCTCGCTCACGACGAAGCGGGCTGTCCTATGGCGGAGCAGATGGATAAGGAGCTCATTTCCGCAGTCAAGGAGCAGTACCCCGACTACAAGGTAGTCGCTTACATAAACACGACGGCGGATCTCAAAACCGTCTGCGATGTCTGCGTTACATCGTCGTCCGCAGTTAAAATCGTAAAACAGCTTCCCGACAAGAATATTCTTTTCATTCCCGACTGTAACCTCGGAGCGTATGTTGCCGAGCAGGTCCCCGAAAAGAACTTCAAGCTCTTGCAGGGCGGCTGTCCCGTTCACGCTTCGGTAAACGAAAACGAAGTTATAAAGGCAAAGCAGAAGCATCCGAACGCACTTTTGCTTGTTCATCCCGAGTGTACCGCAGATGTTGTAAAGCATGCCGATTATGTCGGCTCGACCTCGGGCATTATGGAATTTGCAAAAAAGAGCGACAACAAGGAATTTATTATCGGTACGGAAATTTCCATTGCGGAGCATTTGCAGTATGAGTGCCCCGATAAGATGTTCTATTATCTCTCGCAGAAGCTCATATGCAAGAATATGAAAATGTCAACCCTCTGCGATGTTTACAATGCGGTTCTCGGCCGTTCGGGCGAGGAAATAGTGCTTGACGAGGATACAAGAGTCAAGGCTCGCAGATGTATCGACGAAATGATTAGGCTCGGCGGCTGAGGTGTTTTAATTGTCAGAAAATAAAAAGGTAATGATAGGTATGAGCGGCGGCGTTGACTCGTCGGTTGCCGCCTACCTTTTGCAGCAGGAGTCGCTTGAGGTTATCGGGGCGACAATGAAGCTCTATAATAACGAGGATATCGATTTTGTTTCGGACAAGACCTGCTGTTCGCTTGACGATGTTCTTGACGCGAAGAGCGTGTGCGCAAGGCTCGGTATTCGCCATTATACGCTGAATATGACGGATGATTTCAAGTCTGAGGTTATCGAACGCTTTATCTCGGCTTATCAGAACGGCTTTACCCCGAACCCGTGTATCGACTGCAACCGCTATATGAAGTTCTCAAAGATGCTTCACAAGGCGCAGGAGCTTGATATTGATTATGTCGCAACGGGACATTATGCGAGGATTGAAAAGCAGGGCGACAGGTATCTTCTTAAAAAGGCTGTCGATTTATCCAAGGACCAGAGCTATGTGCTTTATTCGCTCACGCAGGAACAGCTGAAAGTAACAAAATTCCCTCTCGGAAATTATACCAAAGCGCAGGTGCGTGAAATTGCGGAGGAAAACGGCTTTGTAAACGCCCACAAGCACGAAAGCCAGGATATATGCTTTGTTCCCGACGGCGATTACAGCAAGTTTATAGAATACTATACGGGAAAGACTTATCCGTGCGGGGATTTTGTCGATATGAACGGCAAAAGACTCGGCGAGCATAAGGGAATTATCCGCTACACGATAGGGCAGAGGAGAGGGCTCGGACTTGCACTGCCCGCTTCAATGTATGTTGTGGAAAAGGATGTCGAGCACAACAAGGTCATTCTCGGCTTTAACGACGACCTTTTCAAAAAAGAGGTCAATGTCAAAAATATCAGCTTTACGGCGTGCGACAGGCTTGAAAAGCAGGAGCACCTGTGCGCCAAGATAAGATACAACCAAAAGGAACAGCCTGCCGTTGTCACGCAGACGGACGAAAATCATTTGAAAATTGTTTTCGATGAGCCGCAGCGGGCAATAACAAAGGGTCAGGCGGCGGTTCTGTATGACGGCGACACGGTAGTCGGCGGCGGAACAATAGAATAAACCGGGACGAAAAAAGGCGTTAAAGAGTTAATCTTTAACGCCTTTTGTGATGTATAAATTATTTGAGTTCCTTTTCAAGCTCCTGCTTTTTCTTGAACGCCTCGCTGACGGAAAGCGCCGTAAGGAAAAACGAAACAAGTCCGAATACATATTTAAGTGCCTTTTTCATAGTCAAAACTCCTCGTAATAAAGATTATCGTTATCGTTTAAGCCGTCAAGGTTCTTGCACAGCTTTATTCTTGCAAGAGCGCTTTCGACAGTCATATTATAAAGCGGTTTTGCTCCGCTGTCGATAATATTTTTTGTTGAACCGTAAAAAGCCTCGTCTCTTTTCACGGGGCACAGATAAAAGTCCGTACCGCACCTTTTGCATCTTTCGATAAACTTCGGCAGCTTGTTGCCGTCCGCCGTTCCCGAGTGGTAGCAGGCGTGTATTACCGCCGCAGGTTTCGTCTTTTCGATGTCGAAAACGGAATAGTCAATATCCGGGTAAGCACCGATTAAAAGCACCTTGTTTTTTAATTCGATTTTATCGCCGACAATTCTTTCTTTCGGAACCGAAATATCATCGTAGGATATTCCCGATTTTCTGTTAAAGGAGATATAGCCGTTGCCGTCAACCTCGGCGAAATTGGTGTTGTTGATTGACGAAAAAGCGGCGGAGGCAAAGTCAGCCTGGCAAATCCTTGTGGCAAGGTGTATAAGGTTTTTGCCGTCGGGATTTCTGTACGGTACGACGAAACCTTTTCCGCCGTTTTCAATGTAGTTTACCGCAAGCGCAAGATTGTCAAGGGCGTTTGAGCGAGGGTCGGATATAACGAAATTTGCACCGATAAAGCAGACGGGAATTTCAATATGCCTCAACGCCATTGAAACAAGGCTTGATGTGAACGGCAGAGTGTCCGTGCCGTGCATAATTATTACGCCGCCGTAATTTGAAAGCTCAAAGGAGAGCAGGGTGTTTATAAGCAGTTCGTAGAATGAGCTGTCGGCATTTTCGGAGAGTATATTGCACACCTTTACGCTGTCAAACTCGGTTCCGTTGTGCTCTTTCAGAAATTTTTCGATTACGGGCGCACGGGAGGGATTGATTACATTTCCGTTTTCTTCGCTTGCAATCGTTCCGCCCGTGTGTAAAACAAGAATTTTCATTTAATCACCGATTTCCTTTACGGCCTTTTTATAGTCGTCGTATGTAAGATAAGAATTTATTATTTTAAGCATAGCATTGGCGCTCATACGCTCGGGAAGCGAAAGAGCAGCCAGAAGCCGCTTCCTTTTTTCAAGCGAATTGTCCTTTCCGCATATTCCGTCCTCAAAAAGGTCAGTTTTTGTGACAAGCCTCCGTTCGGCTTCGTCTGAAACGACATTTTTGCCGTCAATACCGGCTTTTTTGAATGCTTCGAGTATAATTTCACCAGTCATACCCTCAACGCCCAATTTGCCCTCTTTTGACGGCGTATCCTTGCGGCGTTCTTTTCCGAAAATGTCGGGAATATAGACATGTGTGATTTTTTCGGGCGGAACGATTCCCGACAGAAACGAGCGTATCACAAAGCCTGCGGAGTCGGAGTCGGTCAGAACGACTATCCCTTTTTTCTGCGCAATCATTCGTATGAATTTCTGCTTTTCCTTATCTTTGAAAACGCCGAAGCCATCGGTTTCGATTATTACCGTGTCAAGAATTTGCGACAGTTTTATTTTGTCGTATTTTCCCTCGACTATTACCGCTTGGTCAATTTTTATCATAATTCTCTCCGTCAGTTCATTGCACAGCTGAGCTCTACCAACAGCTTTTCAAGCACGGTCTTTTCGTCGCTTGTGCGCAGCTTGATTTTTTCGTCCGCACCTTCAAGCAATTCTATACATTTTTTTAACTGTGCCATATCAAGGTTTCTGCAATCACGCTGTGCGTTGCGAAGCCTGAATTCAACATTTTTGTAATTATAGTAATCCTTGAAAAAATCTGCGCTTTTTCCCGAAAGCACAGAGACCTTGACCCTGTACATATCAATGAAATTGCTTGAAAGCGCACCGAGTATGAGCTCGGGCTTTTCCTTGTCCTTGAAAAGCTTGTCAAGTATCATAAGGCTCTTTGAAAGGTTCTTTGAAAGCAGTGCCTTTGAAAGGTCGAAAACATTCGCTTCGAGCGATTTTACACACACGGCGTCTATATCCGAATATGTCAGCTCGCCGCTCTTTTTGTAATCCGCAAGCTTTTCAACCTCGTTTAACAGGATGTTGAGGTCGTCGCCTACGGTGTCGATAAGATAGAACGCAACCTGTTTGTCGACGGTAATTCCGCGCTTTTTAAGACCGCTTGCAACCGTTTTTGCAAGTGATGTGCGGTCCATTTTGTCAAGGCAGACGCTCTCGCCGTATTTTGTGAAAACCGAAATGACATTTTTCCATTTTGCGTTCTTTTTCGGGTTTATTTCCGTCGTATCCTGCCAGAAAACCGCAACGGTCGTCTCGGGCATATCCTTTATCCAGCTTTCAAACCGTTCCTTGTCCGAGGAATAAAAGCTGTCAAGCGGAAAGTCCTTCATAAGCGTGCAGGTGTATTCGGAAAAGGCGGGGAGGGTGTCCGTAGAGTCGATAAGCTCCTCAATGGGCGTATTGTTCTCCGCATCGAATTTTCGGAGATTAAACCCTTCCATATCCGCACTGACGCATTTTTTTGCAATGAGATTTGCGTAATACTGCTTTAAGTACGGCTCGTTTCCGTAAATCAGGTATG
The DNA here is from genome assembly GCA_902491475.1 of uncultured Eubacteriales bacterium. Lineage (GTDB taxonomy): Bacteria > Bacillota > Clostridia > Oscillospirales > Acutalibacteraceae > Fimenecus. Next base: position 66,225 of record CABUHY010000008.1, on the reverse strand, counting down.
CGTTTGAAAACCTGCGTTCTTTTATTTGGTTTTTAAGAGTGGTTTCATCTGCCTGGGACATTTTTTAATCCTTTCCGTTTATGAAAGCACAACCCTTACGGGTTCGCCGTCGGGTTTTGTGTATATTGTTTGACTGAAATTTTCCGTGTTTACCGTGTCCTTATACTGCTCGCAGCAAATAAGACGGTCGCACCTGTAATCCTCGGGAGGACTTGATGCGTCAAGGCAAATAAGCGTTGTTTTACCGTTGAATATTACCTGACAGAAATCATTTTGCGTCGCAACCGTGAGAGCCGACAGCGAAATTGTGTGATATTCGATATTTGAGAGTTTACCCTCATAATAAACCTTGTCGCAAAGGTCGGGGTCGTCGGTCAGGATTTCGCCGACATCGTATGACTCTATCAGCTTTCTTGCCCGTTCTTCGGGCGCGTAAAGAGCAAGCACATCGATACGGCTTACCGCATTATCATCAATTATATCACAAACGGAGCTTGCTGCATAGTCTCCGTTGTCGGCAAAGATAACTGCACTGTAACCTCGGTATTTTATAACGGCAGAAGTGCCGCCGTCGCTTTGTCTGACGATTATCTCCGGAGTTGAGAGTGACTTTGCATACACATATGTGCCGCAAAGCACGAAAACAAGCGCAAGGCACAGTGCGGTTATCCGAAGAGGTTTGCCTTTCTTTTTGAGAATGTGCGCCATAAATATCAGCGTCGCCATAGAGATGCCGAAAACAGCAATAAGCAGCGGAGAAGTAACGGGCATAAGCAGGTAACGCAACGACGAGAGATGCAGTGCAGACGCTATAAGAACTTTTGCGACGGCACCCGAAACGGTAATCAGCGGCGTGCCGATAAATTTGAGCCCGATAAGCGATAATACCGAACCTGCGCCCGCAATTTCCATACACAGCTTGCCCAAGAATACCATTATGAGATTTGCTTCAAGCAGAACAAGCGATATGCTCTTGAACTTGAAGAAGTAGACGGGCAGGGTAAAGATGTTTACGCTCATACAGACCGCAACCAAGGAAATGACATAGTTTATTGCGGACTTTACCGCCTTTGACGGTATTTTCTCAAACGGCTTTTTAAGAATGTCGTTTATGCCGTTATACAAAATGAGTATGCCGAGGGTTGCAAGCAAGCTCAGCCAAAGGCTTATGCTCAACGCACAGTACGGGTTTTGAAACAGCATAACTATCAGTGAAAAGCCGATGGAATTTATCGGTTCAGCCTCTTTTTGTACAATGTTCGCAGCGTAGACGAGTATCATCATAAAGCCCGCCCTGATAACAGGCGGATTTGCACCCGTCAACAGCATAAAGAACAGGCAGAACAGAATGGAAACCGCAGAGGATTTCCTGTTACCCAAGCCGAATTTGCGTAGTTTCCCGTAAATGAGTGACGACCAAATGCTGACATGCAAGCCCGAAACCGCAAACAGATGCGATACGCCGCAAAGTCTGAATGCGTTGGAGACCCGTTCGCTCAACGCCGATTTTTCGCCGAGCACAAGTCCGCACACAACAGCGCCGTAATCGTTCGGCAAAACACTTGTTATTTCGTTGTAAAGCTTATATCTTACCTTTAGAATAAGACTGTTGATGTTTTTATTGTTGCCCTTGACCACTTGTGCGTCGTCGCCGTTAAAGGTGCCGCCGACAAGAATATTCTTTGAACGGTAGTATTCGAGAAATTCGTCGTCCTCGGTTCCGAGAACATATGTGTCGAGCTTGGCGGTTAAAGTGTCGGTGGGTTCAAGGTCGATAGGGGAAGAGGAGGCAATTCTTATGTTGATATGTTCCTTGGCACCGTTTACCTCATCGGTTCTCACGGTGTAATATTTCAGTGAACCGTTGGTTGTCGGCAGTGAAATAAGAGAGCCGCTTACCGTAACGGTGGTGTCATTGTATATCTTTGAGATTATTTCATACTGTGCGTTTGCCGTCACAAACAGGCACAGGGCGGTACAGATTGACAGTAACGCAGTCGGAACGGTCATATTTTGTCTGAGCGGTTTAATAAACAGTGATACAAACAACAAAGCAAGCGAAACCGCCAGGGTAACGCTTGCCGCATTGCTGTTATTGGTTTTGCTGAACAGGGTCAACACAAGAAGCATTGAAAACCCTATTACGGCAAGTGGGCGTTTCATACTTTATACAAGTCTTTCGCCGAGATTGCTGCCGCTCAACACATGGAAATGAAGGTGTTTAACCGTCTGTCCCGCGCCCTCGCCGCAGTTGTTTATTATTCTGTAACTGTCAAGCTGCATTTCGCTTGTAAGTTCCGCAATAACTTCGAAAATGTGCGCTACAAGGGAGGAATTCTCCTTGTTTATATCCTTTGCACATTCGATATGTTCTTTCGGAACAACAAGAAAATGTACATCCGACTGAGGCTCTATGTCATAAAATGCATAACATAAATCGTCCTCATAAATTTTCTTTGATGGGATTTCGCCTGAAATAATCTTGCAGAAAATACAATCACTCATATTTTACACCTCATTTAAGCATTGCTTCGACTATGGAAGCAGTCATTTCAAGAGCCTGTGCTATTTTTGAAATGTCCTTGGCACCTGCCATTGCGCTGTCGGGCTTTCCGCCGCCCGAGCCGCCTGCAACAGCCGCAACCTGACGGACAATGTTGCCTGCGTGCGCACCGTGAGCCAATGCGTCCTTGCCTACGCAGCAAGCAAACGAGCCTGTGCCTTTTTCTTTGTTAACGCCGGCAAATACGGCTACTGTATTTTCGCCCTGCTCTTTAGCCTTGTCGCACATTGAACGCAGCTCATTTGCGCCTGCTTCGCCCAAATCTGCGGCAATAACCATAACATCGCCGACCTGCTTTGCATTCTTCATAAGGTCCGAAGCCTTTGAAGCGGCAAGCTGTGAATTGAGAGCTTCAAGCTCTTTCTGTGTAGCTTTAAGCTCGGCAACCGTTGCCTGTGCCTTTGAAACGACATCCGCAACATTTGTGATTTTAAGAGCTGCCGCAGTGTCGCGGATTTCCTTGTTTGCGTTGTCGATATATTTCATAACATTGAAGCCTGTTACGCCGACAATTCTTCTGACGCCCGAAGCGACGGAGGACTCGGAAACGATTTTGAAAAGTCCGAGGTTGCCCGTGTTCTTTGCGTGCGTACCGCCGCAAAGCTCGGTCGAGAAATCGCCTGCTTTTACAACTCTTACTATATCGCCGTATTTTTCTCCGAAGAGAGCCATTGCGCCGAGCTTCTTAGCCTCGTCAATGGGCATTTCCTTTGTCGTAACCTCAACAGCCGACATAATGGCGGTGTTTACTTCGTTTTCAACAGCCTTGAGCTCGTCCGAAGTGAGAGCCGAGAAATGTGTGAAGTCAAAACGGACCTCATCGGGGGTTACAAGCTGGCCTGCCTGCTCAACATGGCTGCCGAGTACCTTTCTCAAAGCCGCCTGAAGCAAGTGAGCCGCCGTGTGGTTGCGCATTGTAGCTTCTCTTGTCTCACGGTTTACTTCCGCATGAACATTGTCGCCGAGCTTTAAGGACTCGCCGTCGGTTATCGAGCCGTGATGGAGAATAACACCCTCATGAGTTTTTGTTGCCGATGTTACCTCAAATGTGAAGCCGTCGCCCTTGATAACGCCGCTGTCGCCGACCTGTCCGCCGCTTTCGGCATAGAACGGGGTGGTGTCAAGAACAAGCGTTATATTGTCGTCCTCTGTTGCATATTCTTTTCTTTCGCCGTCAACGACGATAGCCTTTATCTGTGCGTCCGCTTCAAGCGATGTATAGCCGACAAAATCAGTCTTTTCAATATCCTTTGTTACATTGCCCGTGCCTTCCCAAGCCTCTGCGCCTGCGCCCTTATGAGCGGCTCTTGCACGGATTTTCTGCTCCTTGACAAGCTGAGCCCATCTGTCCTCGTCAACGGTAAGACCCTTTTCTTCAAGAAGCTCCTTTGTAAGGTCAATCGGGAAACCGTAGGTATCGGAGAGCTTGAAAGCGTCCTCGCCGCTTAAAACCTTTCCGTCAAGGTTTTCAATCATCTGATTGAAAATCATAAGACCCGTGTCAATGGTCTTTGCAAAGCTTTCTTCTTCCGCCTTGATAACATTTATGATAAAGTCGTGCTTTTCAACAAGGTTCGGGTAAGCGGTCTTGTTTTCGTTGATAACCGTTTCCGCAACCTCGGAGAGGAAGGTGCCCTTTATTCCGAGCAATCTGCCGTGTCTTGCCGCACGCCTTAAAAGACGGCGAAGAACATAGCCTCTGCCTTCGTTTGAGGGCATAACGCCGTCGCCTATCATCATTGTCGTACTTCTGATATGGTCAGTAATAACACGAAGCGAAACATCCTTTTTGGGGTCCTGATGATATTCGATGTTCGCAATTCTCATAATGTGCTTCATTATGTTCTGAACGGTGTCAACCTCAAAGAGATTGTCAACATCCTGCGAAATGCAAGCAAGCCTTTCAAGACCCATACCCGTATCGATATTGGGGTGGGCAAGTCTTGTATAGTTGTTGTTGCCGTCGTTTTCAAACTGTGTGAAAACAAGGTTCCAGAACTCAATGTATCTGTCGCATTCACAGCCGACCTTGCAGTCGGGCTTTCCGCAGCCGTACTTTTCGCCTCTGTCGTAGTAGATTTCGGAACAGGGACCGCAGGGACCTGCACCGTGCTCCCAGAAGTTGTCCTCTTTGCCGAAACGAACCATATGGTCGGGCTTTACGCCGATTGTCTTGGTCCAAATATCGTAAGCCTCGTCGTCCTCTTCATATACGCTGATATAAAGCTTTTCGGGGTCCATTTCCATAACCTTTGTGCAGAACTCCCAAGCCCACGGAATAACCTCTTTCTTGAAGTAATCGCCGAACGAGAAGTTGCCGAGCATTTCAAAGAAAGTGCCATGCCTTGCGGTTTTGCCGACATTCTCAATGTCGGGGGTACGGATACATTTCTGACAGGTTGTAACTCTTTTTCTCGGGGGAGTAATTTCGCCCGTGAAATACTTTTTCATCGGAGCCATTCCCGAGTTGATAAGAAGAAGGCTCTTATCATTGTGCGGAATAAGAGAAAAGCTCTCAAGTCTCAGGTGTCCCTTAGACTCGAAAAATTCAAGATATTTTTCTCTCAAATCGTTAAGTGATGTCCATTCCATTGTAATATCTCCTTGTAAAAAGCGTCCGAAAACACTTTCCCTTTATAATCTTAAAAATTATACCTTTATAATCATTTGTTGTCAACCGAGAATGAATAAAAATGCTTGTTTTATTTTAAGGTATATAGTATAATTACACTGTTAAAAAGGACAGTGATGGGATTTTGCATACGGCGGACGGCAAACAACAGTTAAAATCAAATATACTGCTTATTGTAACGGTGCTTTTGACGGCGGCTGTTTTGTTGGGTACTGTCTTTGTGTGCAACTTCGTTTCGGCGAAGAAAACCGACCCCTGCAATATTGGGAACGCTCATTTTGACCTTTCAAGCGTTGATTTTTCGGACGGCGGGGGCATTTATCTTACGGGCGAGTGGGAGTTTTACCACTCCGCTTTTTTGAAAAGCGACAACCTTACGGTCAGCCCCAGGCGTGAGATGATTGATGTGCCGTCCTCCTGGTCGGGAGTCCTTGAAACAAGGAAGTATTCCGCCGGCGGCTACGCTTCGTACAGGAGCTACATAACAAATGTAAATTCCGATTCTTATCTTACGATATATATCCCGAACATTGCCTGCGCCTACAAAATATATGTCGGCGGCGAACTTGTAACGATAAGCGGCACACCGTCGAAAACATATAACGAAACGGTTACTTCGGCAGGGCATTATTCTCTGCCGTTCAAGCTTTTGCCGGGAGAGGAATACGAGGTTGTGGTTGAGATTTCGGCTGACCACTTTTCGGGAATTTATCTGCCTGTCTATCTCACGGAATACACCAACGACAATTATTCTTTAAGCTCAAAAATTGCGCTGCGTTTCGTGCTTTGCGGTATCGTTTTCCTTTGCGGACTTCTGTTTATAATTTTCAGAAAGTTTGTAAGCCGCGAGCAATATACCCCGTGGCTTCCGTTTCTTGCTTTCTTCCTGTTGCTGAGAATGTTGATAACGACCGAGAGCTACAGCGTAATTCAGCCGTATATGTTCAATATCGGCTACGAGGAAATGAATGTGTTTATCTTCATTTCCACATTTATAATAAAGCTTATTGCGTTGATTTATATCGTTAAAAGCCTTGATATAAAGGTTCACGACAATACGATTGTCGCAATGTGCGCTACGATACTCTGGCTTGCAATCTCCATAAACTTCCTGCCGAACTCGATTTTCGACACATACTACTATTTAAGCCTGCAAATGCTTTCGCTTGTAATAGACTTTTACACGATAAACAAGCTGTGTATCGAAATCGTCAAAAAGACGCCGTATGCGTTTTTGTATCTGTTTTCGTACCTGTTTCTCGTGTTCGGACTTACCGTGGATGTGGCGTACACAAACGGTTTGATAAGGGTAAACTGCTCGGCGGTTATGCCGATATGCTTCTTTGCGTTTGCGCTTGTAACGCTTATAATTCAAGCGCTGAGGATAAGGCAGTTTTACAATTATGCGCTTAAAGCGAGAAGCCTTGAAGCGGAGCTTGAAAGGGCAAACACCGCAGTTATGATTTCACAGATTCAGCCGCATTTCCTCTATAATGCGTTGAACACCATAAAATCGCTGATAAAAAGAGACCCCAAGAAGGCAGAAAAGGCGGTTATTGACTTTTCGCTTTATCTCAGAGGCAATATGGACAGCCTTACGCAAAAGGACCCGATTCCGTTCGGCGAGGAATTGGAGCATGTCAAGTATTATTGCAATATCGAAAAGCTCCGTTTCGGGGATAAGCTTGATATTTATTACGAAATAGGTCCCGATTCGTTCTATGTTCCGACTTTGAGCGTTCAGCCGATAGTCGAAAACGCCATAAAGCACGGGGTTACCAAAAAGCCCGAGGGCGGAACGGTCACGGTTTCAACTTATGAGGATGAAAAGAATTTCTATATAAAGGTTGAGGACGACGGCAAGGGCTTTGATGTAAACTCGCTTGAAACAGAGCGCAACGACGGAAGGTCTCATGTCGGAATTGCCAACATAAAACAGCGCTTTGCCGATATAATGGGCGGCAGCGTTTCGATTGAAAGCAAAGAGGGGGCAGGTACAACGGTTACCGTTACGCTTCCGAAAGACAAAAATGTCAAAACGCTGAAAGAAAGTCTTGAATTGCAAAGCAGAAAAGATATTTTCGGGGAGATGAATATATGAATATTATAGCAGTCGATGACGAAAACCTCGTGTTGGAGGACATAAAGGATATTTGCGAGGGCTTTGATTTCGTAACAAGCATAAATACATTTTCAAACCCTGCCGACGCACTTGAATATACGGTTCTCAACACCGTCGATGTGGCGTTTCTTGACATTGAAATGCCCGTTATGTCGGGACTTGAGCTTGCAAAGCGATTTAACAGGATAAGACCCGATATGAAAATCATTTTCGTCACGGGCTTCAAGGAATACGCTTACGAGGCTTTCGGCGTAAATGCGGTCGGATATATTCTAAAGCCCTTTTCGGACGATATGATACTCGAACAGCTCAATAAGGTCAGGACAAACATTCCGCACCGTTACGGACCCAATGTGTTTATAAAGACATTCGGATATTTTGATGTGTTTGTTGACGGCAAGCCCATTCATTTTTCATCGTCAAAGTCAAAGGAATTGCTTGCGCTTCTTGTTGACAGGCGGGGAGGCTCCGTAAGCACCGAGAATGCCGTGTCTGCGCTTTGGCCCGACAGAAACTACGACGAATCGGTTCAGAGCCTTTTCAGAAAGGTCTTGAAAAGTCTTCGCACCGCTTTGTCCGACGCGGGAGTGCTTGACATACTCATTGACGCCCGAAATCAGCGAAGCGTTGACACATCAAAATTTGACTGCGACTGCTACAATCTTTTCAAGAACGATGAAAATGCGGTCAAGGAATATCAGAACGAATATATGAACGGTTATGCTTGGGCAAAGCAGACCAAACAGCATATCGATAATTTACTCAGGAGGAATTAAAATGTTATCTGACATTGAAATAGCACAAAAAGCCGAATGCTTGCCTATTAAGGAAATAGCAAAAAGTCTTTCCATTGAGGATGACGACCTCGAATTTTACGGAAAATACAAGGCGAAGTTGCCGCTTTCGCTTGTCGATAAATATGCGGACAGACCCGACGGCAAGCTTATACTTGTCACGGCAATCAATCCCACACCTGCGGGAGAGGGTAAAACCACAGTTACCGTCGGCTTGGGCGAGGCTATGAACAAAATCGGCAAAAATGCGGTGATTGCTCTGCGCGAGCCGTCAATGGGACCCGTTTTCGGCATAAAAGGCGGAGCGGCAGGCGGCGGATACGCTCAGGTTATCCCTATGGAGGACATCAACCTGCACTTTACGGGCGATATGCACGCAATTACGGCGGCTAACAATCTGCTTTGTGCGATTGTTGACAACCACATTCAGCAGGGCAACGAGCTTTCAATCGACCCGAGAAGAATTTTGTTCAAACGCTGTCTTGATATGAACGACAGGGCGTTGAGAAATGTTGTTATCGGTCTCGGCGGCAAGGTAAACGGCGTACCGAGGGAGGACGGCTTTATGATTACCGTCGCTTCCGAGGTTATGGCAATTCTCTGCCTTGCAAGCGATATTGACGACCTTAAAATCAGACTCGGGAAAATACTTGTCGCTTATTCCTATGACGGCAAGCCGATTTATGCCAAGGACTTAAAGGCTGTCGGCGCAATGGCGGCTCTTCTCAAGGACGCTATAAAGCCGAATCTCGTTCAAACGCTTGAAAACACACCTGCGCTTATGCACGGCGGACCTTTTGCGAATATAGCTCACGGCTGCAACTCCGTTACCGCAACAAAGCTCGGCTTGAAGCTTGCCGATTACTGCATAACCGAAGCGGGCTTCGGCGCTGACCTCGGTGCGGAAAAGTTCCTTGACATAAAGTGCAGATATGCGGGAATTGCTCCCTCATGCATCGTTATTGTCGCAACTATCCGTGCGCTCAAATACAACGGCGGCGTTGCAAAGAGCGATTTGAAATACGAAAACACTTCGGCGCTCAAAAAGGGCATTGTAAACTTGCAGACCCACATTGAGAATATGAAAAAATACGGCGTACCCGTTGTTGTCGCAATCAACCGCTTCAATACCGATACGGACGACGAAATCAGGATAATCGAGGACTTCTGCGAGGAGCACGATGTGCTTGTTTCGCTCACGGAGGTCTTTGCAAACGGCGGAGACGGCGGAGTTGACCTTGCAAAAAAGGTGGTTAAGACGATTGAGGAAAAGCCCTCGCAGTTTAAGCCGCTTTATGACGCACAGCTTCCGATAAAGGAAAAACTTGAAATTATCGCCCGTGAAATTTACAGAGCGGACGGCGTAAACTACACCAAGGCGGCAGAAAAGGCGATTGCCGAAATCGAGGCGCTTGGCAAGGATAAGCTTCCCGTTTGCGTTGCAAAAACGCAGTATTCTCTCTCGGACGACCCGACAAAGCTCGGCAAGCCCGAAAACTTCACAATTACCGTGCGCGATGTCAGACTTTCCGCAGGTGCGGGATTTGTAGTTGCCTTGACGGGCGACATAATGACTATGCCGGGACTTCCCAAACAGCCTGCGGCATATAACATTGATGTCGATACCGACGGCAATATCAAGGGCTTGTTCTGATAATGCGTAATATAAAAAACCTCTGATACACTGTATCAGAGGTTTTTGTGCGTTATATGCGTATTTGTTATATTCCTGCTTTTTGGCGGAGAATGTCTTTCTTGTCGGTAAGCTCCCACTTAACGCCCAATTCTTCTCTGCCCATATGACCGTAAGCCGCAAGCTGCCTGTAAATCGGCTTTCTCAAATCGAGATAGTCGATTATAGCCGCAGGGCGAAGGTCAAAGGTTTCCGAAACGATTTCTTCGAGCACATCGTCTGCAAGTACGCCTGTGCCGAAGGTGTCAACCATAACCGATACGGGGTGCGCTACGCCGATAGCGTATGCCAGCTGAACCTCGCATTTTTTTGCAAGACCTGCCGCAACAATGTTCTTTGCGACATATCTCGCCGCATAAGCCGCAGAACGGTCAACCTTTGTCGGGTCCTTGCCCGAGAAGCAGCCGCCGCCGTGACGGCCTACGCCGCCGTAGGTGTCAACAATAATCTTTCTTCCCGTAAGTCCGCTGTCGCCTGCGGGGCCGCCCGTTACGAACCTGCCCGTGGGGTTTACATAGATGATTGTATCGTCGTCGAAAAGCTCCTGCGGAATGATGGGCTTGATTACATTTTCAAGAATGTCTCTTCTTATTTTTTCAAGCTCAACATCAGCGCTGTGCTGTGAGGAAATAACGATTGTGTCAACTCTTACGGGAACGCCCTCATTGTTGTATTCAACGGTAACCTGCGTTTTGCCGTCGGCACGAAGATAGGGGAGAGTGCCGTCCTTTCTAACCTTGGTAAGCTGTTTTGCAAGCTTATGAGAAAGCGAAATCGCAAGCGGCATAAGCTCGGGCGTCTCGTCGCAAGCGTAACCGAACATCATACCCTGGTCGCCTGCACCGTGGAGGTTGTAATCTTCCTGCTGACCCTCTTTGAGCTCGTATGACTTGTCAACGCCGAGGGCAATGTCGCTCGACTGCTTGTCGATAAATGTCGTAACATTGCAGGTGTGACCGTTAAAGCCCTTTTCGTCGCTGTCGTAGCCTATCTCGCATACGACCTCCCTTGCGATTTTTTCAATATCAATGTCGGCGGTTGTGGTAATTTCGCCCATAACCGTAATCTGGTTTGTGATACAGGTCGTTTCGCACGCAACTCTGCCGTACGGGTCCTGCTTGAGGATTTCGTCAAGAACCGCGTCCGAGATATTGTCGCAGATTTTGTCGGGATGACCTTCTGTAACCGATTCTGATGTAAAGAGATGTTTTGCCATTGTTTTGCTCCTAAAATTTATTAACATAAAAATAAGCACCCCGAAAGGTGCTTAAAAACACCTTATCTTTCGGACGAACCGCAGGAATTAGCACCTTGCTTAAAGCAGGTTGCCGTGGCTTCACAGGGCCTGTCCCTCCGCCACTCTCTATAAGGAGATGGTTATTTTCTTGTTGTAAGAGATTTTACTACTATATATGCCTTTTGTCAACAGTATTCAGACATTGTTTACACATTTTTGCCTTTTATAACGGGGGAAAGCGGTTTGTAAATCAAAAAGCATATGATTGCGTTTGCGATTCCCTTTAAGAATGTGAACGGCAGATTGAATATGCACAGCGCCTTTGCGAGCGAGTCCGTTCCGGGTAAGATTTCCGAATACATACCGACTATTGCGTCCATCGGCATACCGTAGAGAACCACATATGCAGGGTAAACTATAAAATAGTTCATCGGAAGCGAAAAAAGAGCCATCAAAAGCGCACCAAGCACCGCTCCCGCAGCCGCACCCTTGCGCGTCTTGTGCTTTTTGTAGATAAGACCCGCCGTAAGGCAGAAAATCACACCCAAAAGGAAATTGCATATTTCGCCGACGCCTGCCGACGAGCCGAACGGGAGATGAAGCAGGTTTTTCAAAAGCTCAACCGTAACGCCGTACCACGGACCGATTGCAAATGAGGTTATAAGTGCGGGCAGGTCGCTGAAATCAAGCTTTACAAAGCTCGGTATTATCGGGATTGAAATTTCGATAAACTGGAGAATTGCCGCTATTGCGCTCATAATTGCGGTAACCGTGATTTTTCTTAAATCTGATTTTTTTGCTTTTGCCATGATAAGATGACCTCCTAATATGATTTAAGTTGTCATCAAAAATGCCCCAAGGACGAACCTCGGGGCAAAAAATGTAGCGTAATACATCTTCTTTCATCCGGACTATACCGTCGGTTTCGGAGTTTCACCGAATCAGCCGAAAAGGCTCGCAGACTTTACTGCCGGTGGGGAATTGCGCCCCGCCCTGAAGACAACTTTTACATTATTATATGACCGTGTAACAGAGATGTCAACAACAAATAATTTGTTATAAATGCGAAATTTATGTATATTTAAGTTGGAAAATTATGTTGACAAGGATAGATTTATAGTGTACTATGAATTTACAAGGTAAATGTTTTCAGTATTAGGGAATAATTAAATATATTTATTCGCAAAATCCGCAATGTGCCGAATAATATACATTTCCACTGTTAATTGTATATTTTAGTGTAGTTATGTGAAATCAAAATAAAAAAATATTTTATATAAATAATATTGACACTATTGGAAAATTTTGATAATATTGAATTGTAAAAAACGTTTTTTATATAATATTTCGATTGGGTGTGATAATTCATTGAATTTACGCGTTTTTTATTTTCAGTAAAATCAAAAGAGAGGTATCTATATGAAAAAAGTATTTATGATTATGATTTCCATGCTTTTAGTTATAAGTATGTGCATTCCCTCATATGCTGTTTCAACATCAAATAAAAACGAAGTCAGCGGATTTGAATTGGAAATAGTTAAGGGTATCGCCAAACTTCAAAACAAAAGTGTTGATGAACAGGCAAAGGCAATTCTTGAAAAAGCGGGAATGTCTCAGAAAATGATTGAAATGGTTCCTGAATCAGAGTTGTCTGAAATTGCCGACTGCGTCAGTGTTCGTCTTCAAGATGAGTATTATTTGGTAGGCGAAGACGAAGAGTTTGAACTCATTTCATATGACGATTATTTGAATGAAAAAGAGCTTTTGGGAAATGTAAGTACATATGCTCAAGGCGACAGTTATAACTACAGCGATAATGATAGCTTGTTAAAGAAAACTTTGGCAATTTTTGAAACCAAAAATGCCCCCAAGGGTACATTTGGTGTAATGGCGGGCTATGAATGGATTAACTTCAAAGCTAGATTTCGTGGCAAGGATGTTTTATCTTTTTCAAGCGAGGCGTTGGTTTTTGACAAAAGCACCTTTAGCTTATCTGTGGAATTAACAAAAATAATAAATAGGCAAAACATAGAATCAAAAGTCGAGACTGAATACGAGGAATATACTCCGAGTAATATTGAAAATAATGATTTAAAATTGGGCGAAAATGGAATTGCGATGTTATATAATTTGAAAGGTAATGTTTATACGTCGACATATTCGATTGTTTATAGTAAAGCGGCGTTTTTAATGATTTGCAAAGGCAGAGTGTCGCAATATGATAGCCCCTGCGTATTTAATGTGTATGGAAATTACTTTCATCAAAAAATCGGATTAGGTTCTGTCGGAGTTTCGGTTTCGTTAAAGGGAGCGAGTGTTTCTGTTTCACCGAAACCTATTTATACTCAATGCCAAATTTGTACCAGTTCACCTATAACATATCGACCGTAAAGTTCGGAAGAATCGGAAAAATAAGTTTACAGAGGTAGTGTTATGACGGCAATCTTTATAATAGCTTTAATTTTATATGTTTTCTTCGGAATGCTTTATACCGATGTCTTTACCCTCGCTCCGATATTCCTTGCAGTTGCACTTGTATGCTTGTTTTTTATGCTGAAACGGGGATTGTCGGAACTGCATACCTTAAATGAATTTTTGAAAAAGGAAAACGATAAAGATAAAGAAGAACCTGATTTTGAAAGTACGGACGAATCAGAAAAATAAGCTTTTGGAGATGAGGTTATGTCAGCAATTTTACTTATTCTTCTATTAACCCTTGTTCTTTACAGTGCTTTAGGAATGGTTTTTTACGGCTCATATGCGCCGCCCTTTCTTGCGGTTGCGATTTTATGCCTGTTTTTTGCGCTGAAGAAAATTTGGACGGATCAGCACGCCGCATATGATCTCCTTAAAAAGGAGCTTGACGAGCTTAAAGCGAAGCTCCCGCCCGACGACGCGGAAGAAACGGACGAAGCGAAGGAACCGGAAGAGCCCGACGAAACAAAAGAATAAAACAAAAGCTCCGACGCTTGGCATTTGCTTTCGTCGGAGCTGATTTTTTTGTTTGTCAGTTTTTGACTTTGTCGGTTTTGTCCGTGTCTTTTTTCAGCACTATCAAGCCGATTATAAGAATTATCGGGAAGATACAGCCGAACGCAAGACCGTTTTTAAGCGCCGCACCCTCGCTCAAAGCAGGGTTTGCGCTCTTGAATGCGGAACTGATGTAGCTGATAAGCCACGGACCCGTGCCGCAGCCGATGTCGCCGAGCAGTGCGAGTATGCCGAAAAGTCCGCCCGAACCGTTCGGGAATTTTTTTGCCGCAAGCGAAAATGTACCCGGCCAGAAAAGGCTTATCGAAAGACCCGTAACGGCGCACGCAAGCAGCGAAACCGTACTGTTGTGTGAAAACGAAGCTGTGAGATAGCATATTATGCAAAGCACCGAGAACGCCGACATAATTTTAATAAGGTCGATTTTGTCGCCGTAAAGTCCGTAGAAGAGTCTGCCTGCGCCCATAAGCACCGCAAACAGGCAGGGACCGAGCAAATCTCCCGTGAATTTTGAAACATGTAAGCCCTCTTCCGCAAAGAAAGACGACCACTGCGACATTGCAAGCTCACTCGCACCCGCACAGAACATAATTACCATTGCCACGATAAAAGCCTTTGATTTCAACAGCTTTTTAACGGGAACAATCTCTTCCTCCTCAATGGGCGGCATAAACGGCACGCTCATAAAGTTAAACATATTTACAAGCGGTATTACCGACCAGATTATCGGGAGAATGTTCCAGTTTTCTCCGCCCGCAAGCTTTATATAGAGCGTGGAAAACGCCACGACAAGCATCTGACCCCAACAGTAGAACGAATGGAGCAGGCTCATATCGGCAGCTTTCTTGTCGCTCGGCAGGGATTCGACGATGGGGCTTATCGTGACCTCAATCATACCGCTGCCTATTGCGGAAACCACAAGCGACGCCGCTATCGCAATAAAGTGATGCGAGGTAAGCTCGGGCAGTACGCCGAGCATAACAAGTCCCGCAAAAGCGAAGAAGTGAGAGCTTACGACAATTCTCTTAAAGCCGATTTTGTCAACGATTTTGACCGACAGAAGGTCAACTATCATCTGCGTTACGAAGTTTATAAGAATAAGACTTCCGATTGTCGTAAGGTCGATATTGTATCTTTCCGAAAAGATTACAAACAGCAGGGGAGCTAAGTTGTTTACTATCGCCTGCACGAAATAACCCGTGTAGCAGGCTATCTTTGTACCCTTGAATGTTCTTTTTGCCATTTTTTATTATACCCTTGTTTCTATAATGTTGAGTTTACCGTTTATTGTTATTTTGCCTGAATCGGCGCTTATAAAGAGGCTGTCGCCCTTATGCACCGAAAGCTTTTCGCCCGAGCACTCGACGGTTCCTTCTCCGTCGGTTACGAGGAGAGAAACAAACGAGTTTTCGTCGGAGACGAGGTTGAGCGTTTCGTCGGTTATATATTCCTTTACCGTGAACAGGTCGCACTTTGTAAGCAGCTGCTCGGTGCCCGATGCGGTCTTGATTTTTTCGCCTATGGGCTTGATGCCGTACTTCGGCTTCTCGCATTTTGTGACATCAACCGCCTTGTCTATATGGAGCGGACGCAGGTTGCCGTCCTTGTCTCGGCGCTGATAATCGTAAACACGGTAAGTGGTGTTTGAATTTTGCTGAATTTCGGCAAGAAGTATGCCCGAACCGATTGCGTGGAGCGTTCCCGCCTCGATAAAGAATATATCGCCCTTGTGGACCTTAACCTTGTTTACAACCTCAAGGAAGGTGTTGTCCTCAATTCTTTTTCTGAATTCCTCGGAGCTTATTTCACGGTTAAAGCCGTATATGAGCTCTGCGCCCTCCTCACAGTCGAGTATATACCAACACTCGGTCTTTCCGTATTCGCCCTCAACACGAAGTGCGTATTCGTTGTCGGGGTGCACCTGAACGGAAAGGTCGTTCTTGGCGTCGATAAGCTTTATAAGGATAGGAAAGAAGTCGAATTTCAAGCCGTTTTTACCGAGAATTTCTCTGCCGCAAAGCTCTATAACCTCCGACAGGGTCTTACCCTTGTATTCTCCGTTTTCAACAGTGTTTTCGCCGTCCTTGTGGCAGGAAAGCATCCATCCCTCGGCTACTTTTTCCATATCGCTTTGAAAGCCGAAATCTGTCTTTAATTTAGTACCGCCCCAAAGATAATCCTTGAGCGCAGGTTTAAGTTTAAGCAACATATTAAACACTCCTTTAGCAGTATTTAATATACTACCAAATTTGTAAAATAACTTCAAGCGTGAAAATAAAATAGTTGTATAAATTTGCGATATATGGTAAAATGTTTTTTGGTGATTTCAGTGATTTTTGTTATATACGGAGCGGTTATTTTCATCGCAACATTGCTCGGCGCTTTTGTCGGCTTGGGCGGCGGCGTTATAATCAAGCCCGTTCTTGATGTTATAAATTTTCATCCCCTTGTTCAGGTGGCGTTCTTTTCTTCGTGCGCCGTGTTCGCAATGTCCGTTACTTCTACGGGTAAGCACATTAAAAACAAAACACCCATAAATATGAAATTTGTCCTGTTGTTTGCTTTGGGCTCTGTTATCGGCGGCTTTACGGGCAACAAGCTTTTTTCGCTTGCGCTTTCAAACAGCTCCTCGCCCGAAACGGTAAAGGGCATACAGTCGGCATTGCTTTGTGCACTGCTCGTTGCGGTAATAATTTCCGTAAACACAAACATAAAAAAATTCAACATAAAGAATCCCGTGCTTATTTCTCTTACGGGACTTTTGCTCGGAATGACGGCGGCTTTTCTCGGTATAGGCGGCGGCCCGATAAATGTGGCTGTGCTCACGATACTCTTTTCCTTTACAATGCGGGACGCTGCGGTTTATTCCGTTGCGATAATCTTCTTTTCACAGCTTTCAAACCTTATAACAAGCTTTGTGAACACTCATTTTGAGGGCTTTGATGTAAAATATCTGCTTGTGATTATCCCCGCGGCGATTTTGGGCGGATTTTTCGGAGCAAAGCTCAACAGAAAGTGCAATGAAAAAACAATCAGAACCGTATTTACGGTTGCTGTGTGCGCCGTGGCGGCTTTAAGTCTCTATAATGCCGTTACTGCGTTTATAAACTAAGAAACGAGGGTTAGAATTGAGACCGAACATTATTTTCTATTTCAGCGACCAACAGCGCTGGGATACCGTAAACAAAACGGCAACGCCTAATCTTATGAAGCTTGCCGAGGACGGTATAAAGTTTGAAAACTCATATACCTGTCAGCCCGTTTGCGGACCTGCAAGAGCCTGTTTGCAGACAGGCGTTTACGCAACGCAGAACAAGTGCTATTGGAACGGAATACCGCTTCCCAAGGACATAAAGCCGCTTGCCGAATATTTTAATGAGGCAGGCTATGAAACAGCTTATGTCGGAAAGTGGCACCTTGCTTCCGACCGACTTCCGAATGTCGGCTTTCACTGCGAAAAGACCGCTGTTCCGAAAGAATTGCAGGGCGGTTACAAGGATTGGTGGCGTGCGGCGGATGTGCTTGAGTTTACCTCGCACGGATATGACGGATACATATTCGACGGCGACGGCAACAAGATTGATTTCAACGGTTACAGAGCCGACTGCATAAATGATTTTGCGCTTCAATATCTCGACCAAAAGACCTCGGATAAGCCGTTCTTTATGTTCGTCTCTCAAATCGAGCCGCATCATCAGAACGACCATCACTGCTATGAGGGACCGAGGGAGACCGTACCGAAGTTCAAGGATTATCCCTTGCCCGACGACCTCACATTCTTAAAGGGCGATTACAAAGAGATGTACCCCGACTATATGGCGGCTATCAACAGCCTTGACGAAAATGTGGGCAAACTGGTTGAAAAGCTCAAGGAAAAAGGGCTTTACGATAACACCGTAATCATTTACACAAGCGACCACGGCTCGCATTTCAAGACGAGAAACCTCGAATACAAGCGTTCGTGCCACGACAGCGCTTCGCATACTCCTTTGATTATTGAGGGCGGTGCGTTCAAGGGCGGAAAGCTCGATTCACGCCTTGTAAGCCTTATAGACCTGCCGCCCACAATGCTTGACATTGCGGGAATTGAAATACCCGACAGCTATATGGGCAAATCGCTTTTGAGAGAGTTTGAAACGGGCGAGGAACGCGACTGCGTATTTATGCAGATAAGCGAAAGCCAGTGCGGCCGTGCCATTAGGACGAAAAAGTTCAAATATTCCGTTCGTGCGCTCACGCCGACGGGATATGCAATGCACTCGTCGCCCGTGTATTTTGAGGATTATCTTTACGACCTTGAAAAGGACTCGATTGAAAGATACAACCTTGTAAAAGACCCAAAATATGCTTCGCAAAGGAAGCAGCTTAAAAAAATGCTTATTCGGGAAATGACTGCGGCAGGGGAGAAGAAGCCTGTTATTCTGCCTGCGTTGTTTACCCGCAAAAAATAAAAAGGGATTTAGGAGACTGTAATGGAAAAGACTTATTTGACGCTTAAAGAAAAGCTGACATTTCCGCTTGCGGCATTCGGACGAAGCGGAGTTTACACGATTATGTCGATGTTCTTGCTGATTTTCTACACCGATGCGGCAGGACTTGACCCGATTCACGCAGGAAACATCATTCTTGCAGGCAGAATTTTCGACGCACTCAACGACCCGATTATGGGTATGATAGTTGACCGCACCCATTCAAAGTGGGGCAAGATGAGACCTTATCTTCTTTTCTCACCCGTACCGATTGCGGTTACGACAATTCTTCTGTTCTTCGCTCCGCAGTTTTCGTCTTATTCGGCTAAGGTTGCGTATGCGGCGGTAACATATATCCTTTGGGGTATCGCTTTCACAATCCAGGATGTTCCGTTCTGGGGCTTGAGCTCGGTTATCACGCCGAACGAGAGGGAGAGAACAAGATTTTTGTCAAACGGCAGACTCGGAAGTACCGCAGGCGGTATTCTCCCGACGGTGCTTATCCCTGTTCTTGTCGCTGAAAACGCACTCGGACTTCGCAAGGGCTACTTTGTTTCAGCGATTATATTCGGAACAATTGCGGCGGTGCTCTCAATTCTTCCGTTCTTTACCGCAAAAGAGCGTGTACACGAGGAGAGACAGGACACGAGAACTTTTAAGGAAAATTTCCGACTTATAGGCAAAAACAAGGTGCTTATAATCGTAATTCTCTCGGCTGTCCTCGGCTCGACAATGGTAATGGCGAATGTATGTGCGACATATATACATTACTATCTTATCGGCGTTGATAATTACGGAATTATCCCCAACGGCTTCAAAATGACTTCGCTTACCGTTGCGGTCGGCGTAGGTATGATACCTGCTATGATAATTATGCCCGCATTGAGAAAGCGTTTTTCGCTTAAAACAATTTATATCGGTTCTTCGGTATTCGGCATAATCTCCCATGTTGCGTTCTGGTTTGTAGGCTATCACAACATTTACCTTGTACTTCTCTGCCTTGTGTTTATGGGTGTGCCGCTCGGTATTTACAATGTAATCACATACGCTCTTATAGCGGACAGCGTTGACTATATCGAATGGAAAACAGGCGAGAGGGCGGACGGCGTCTGCTTCGCTTTCCAGACGCTTTTAAGCAAGGTTTCGGCAGGACTTGCGACATATGCGGTCAGCGTTGTGCTTAAAGTCTGCGAGTTCCAGGCTCCCATCAACGGCGTTATTCAGGTACAGTCCGAAAAGACAAGAACAGGCTTGTTCTTTATGATAACCATTTTGCCGGCTATCGGTTTTGCGCTTACAATGATACCGATGTTCTTCAACGATTACACAGGCGAGAAAAAGGCAAAAATCCAAAAAGAGCTCGAAGAGCGCAGGGCAAAGGCAAACACGGTTGTTGCCGCTTCGGCAGAGGAAAACTGAATTTTATTTAGCTAAATTGTACTAAAAGACAAGCAACTTTTACGGTTGCTTGTCTTTTTTGCGGAATTTTTGCAAGAAGTTAAAAACAATATTGCAAAATCGGCTATAATGTATTAGAATGTTATTTGGTTTAATATGAATAATAAATTTTGAGGTGTGGATTTATGCAATATTCTCAGATGAGCAAGCCGGAGTTAGCGGCTCAATACAATGAATTGAAGAAAAAATACGAAGAGCTCAAGGCTCAGGGACTTAAACTCGATATGTCGAGAGGTAAACCCGCAGGCGAACAGCTTGACCTCACTATGGATATGCTCAAAGAGGTTATCGGCGTATGCGACTGCAAGAGCGAAAACGGACTTGATTGCAGAAACTACGGCGTGCTTGACGGTATCCCCGAGTGCAAGAGGCTTTTTGCCGAAATGCTCGAGGTTGACAGCGACAATATAATCCTCGGCGGTACTTCGTCGCTTACTCTTATGTTCGACTACATCACACAGTGTATGCTCACGGGCGCAGGCGATAAGCCGTGGAGTCAGCAGGGCGAGATTAAGTTTATCTGCAATGTTCCCGGATATGACAGACATTTCGGAATTTGCGAATATTACGGCATTAAAATGATAAATGTTCCTATGCTCTCCGACGGCCCCGATGTTGAAAAGATTGCGGAGCTTGTCAAGGACAGAAGCGTTAAGG
The DNA here is from genome assembly GCA_902491475.1 of uncultured Eubacteriales bacterium. GTDB lineage: Bacteria > Bacillota > Clostridia > Oscillospirales > Acutalibacteraceae > Fimenecus. Next base: position 45,609 of record CABUHY010000008.1, on the reverse strand, counting down.
GTATGTTCTGCGTACCGAAGTATTCAAACCCCACAGGCGTAACCTATTCCGATGAAAAGGTTCGTGCTTTGGCGGCACTGAAGCCTGCGGCAAAGGATTTCAGAGTAATTTGGGACAACGCATATATAGTACACGATTTCCAGGAAAATCCCGATAAGGTTCTCAATATCTTCGAGGCTTGCAAGGAATTCGGCACGGAGGATTACTTTGTTGAATTTACTTCAACTTCAAAGATAAGCTTCCCGGGTGCTGGCGTTTCCTGCCTTGCCGCTTCCGAGAAGAACATTCAGATGATTAAGAAGAGATTTAACAGTCAGATGATAGGTCACGACAAGCTCAATCAGTTAAGACACGCTAAATTCTTCAAGAATCTTGACGGAATTAAGGCTCATATGAAAAAGCATGCGGCGCTTATCGAGCCCAAGTTCAATGTTGTTATCGACACATTTGAAAAAGAACTCGGCGGCACAGGGCTTGCTTTGTGGACAAAGCCCAACGGCGGATATTTCATAAGCCTTGACACAGAAAATTGCAGCGCTAAGCGTGTGGGCGAGCTTTGCAAGTCGCTCGGCGTTGTGCTCACAAGCGTAGGCGCAACATATCCTTACGGCAAAGACCCCGGCGACAAAAACATCCGTATCGCACCGACTTTCCCGAGCGTTGCCGACATCGGCAAGGCGGCTGAGGTTCTCTGCCTTTGCATTAAACTTGCAACAATCGAAAAAATGATGTAAACTGTTATCACAGGCAAAAATTATTCATATAATTTTTTAACGGTGATAAAATGAGTTTCTTAAAACAAAACAAAGAATTTTCCGAGGCAAAACCGTTCGTTACGGCGGTTATTGTAGCGGCAGGTAATTCAACAAGAATGGGCGGCGTCAATAAGCAGTTTTTGCTTATTGACGGCGTCCCTGTGCTTATAAGGACGCTTACGGCGTTTTCCGAAAGCAATATGATAGACGAAATTGTCATTGCGGCAAGGGAAGAGGACATTCCGAAAATGTACGCTATGATAAAGGAGTACAAGGTCTTAAAAGTTACCGATATAGTAAAGGGCGGAAAAACACGGCAGGAGAGCGTATTCAATGCGATAAGGCGCAGCTCTCCGCTTTCCGAATATTTTGCAATTCACGACGGCGCCCGACCTCTTGTTACCGAAAAAATAATCGAGGACACCGTAAGGGAAGCTTTCTTAACGGGAGCAGCGGCGACAGGCGTAAGAGTTAAGGACACCGTCAAGGTTGTAAATGAAAAAGGTATAATAACCTCCACGCCCGACAGAAATTATCTTTGGGCTGTCCACACGCCGCAGGTGTTTGAACGCAGGCTGTACCTTTCGGCGATAGACAATGTTATAAATTCCGAAATGTTTACGGACGATTGCAAGCTTTTGGAGGAATACGGCGCAGAGGTTAAAATGGTCGAGGGAAGCTATGAAAACATTAAAATAACCACTCCCGAGGACACCGATATAGCGCAGGCGATTTTGTACAGGAGAGAACAGATATGATAAGAATAGGACACGGTTATGATGTACATAAGCTCGTTGAGGGCAGAAAGCTTATTCTCGGCGGCGTTGAAATCGAAAACAACGGAATAGGTCTGTTGGGTCATTCGGACGCAGATGTTTTGCTGCACGCAATTTCCGATTCGCTTTTGGGTGCGGCGGCGCTCGGCGACATAGGAAAGCATTTCCCCGATACGGACGAGAGATATAAGGGCGCAGACAGCCTCGAGCTCCTCAAAAATGTGAATGAGCTTTTGAGGGATAAGGGTTATCATACGGTAAACATAGACGCAACCGTTCTGGCTCAGGCTCCGAAGCTTGCGCCGCACATTATGAAAATGCGTGAAAATATAGCAAACGCACTCTCTTTGGACATTGACCGAGTCAGCGTAAAAGCCACGACCGAAGAGGGCTTGGGCTTTACGGGAACGAAGCAGGGGATTGCCGCACACAGCGTCTGCCTTATAGAAAAATAATTTTTCGGAGATGATGATAAATCATCTCTTTTTTATTGACGGCATATATGCATTTTGATATAATATTATTACAGATTTGATATGGGAGGATATAATGAAAAAGTACACAGATTATTGCGAACACATTGAAAGAACAATGAGTCCGTATTCAAACGAAAAAGTGAATTTCGTTTTCAAGAGAAATATTCTTGACGATATGAAATTCCGCACGAACGAGGTTATGAAAAGGGGACTTAAAGACGAAAAAGTTGCCCACGACCTTATTTTGGACGAGTATAATTCGGCGAGAATTTTAAGGGATTACAAGCGTTATTTGCAGGACCTTAAAGAGAAAAAACAGATTAAACTCACTCCCATTATCGCAGTTGCATGCATACTTTTCTCCGTGCTTGTGTTCCTTGTTATCGGCTTTATTACCGATATATGGCATCCGACATGGCTTATTATCGAGGGTACGGCTACCGCGGGAATTATGGCGCTTATGCTCACGGCGGTTACGATTTTGAGACGGCATAAAATGTTATACGCACTTATGCGAGCACTTGTTGCAGGCTCGGTTATGGTCGGAACACAGTTCCTGTTTTTGTTCATAAGAATTGTGTTCGACAACGAAAAAGCATATCTTATTTTCCTGTTCGCGCTTGCAATGATGTTTATAGGCGACCTTATCCTTGCAACCGTAACAAAGCAGAGACTTGTGTTTGTAAACTACCTTATTACAATCCCGCTTGTTTTCATCTTTGCCTTTGTTATTTTCGGCTTGATTACGGGTCTTTGGAAGATAGGAAGAATACTTATAATAATCGGATTTGTGCTTGATATAGGCGTTATTGCTCAGCTTGCAATCAAGAACAAAAAGCTTGCGTATAATCCGGAGGAGGAAGAATAATGGAAAAAAAGTTAAAAGCCGAGCTCTGGGATAAAATGCATTATCTTTTCCGTGATTTCAATGACCGTATGGTTCATGTCGAATTGCATTACGATTTTGAAATAGACATTGATGTGCTCAAAACAGTGCTTATCTGTTTCCTTGAAAAAGCGCCCGTTCTGCACTCATCGTTTGTCGATAACAAATTCAAAACCTATTGGAAGGTTCACGATTACAACATTGACGATGTTCTCCATGTTTCAAGCCCCGACAATCTCGAAGAGGCGATAGACGACTTCCTCACACAGTACATACCGCCCGAAAACGAGCTTCAAATTCAGGTTGCCGTTTTCTTTCATGAGGGCAAGTCGGTGCTTTGCATAGTTGAAAACCATATGTGTATGGACGGCGGAGATTTCAAATATTTCCTCAAGGCTCTTTGCAAAAACTATAACGATTACCTTGAAAATAAAATCAGCCCCATCGACTTAAAGTCGGGCTCCCGCTCATTTGAGGAGGTCTACGACGACTTTTCAAAGACCGAGAAGGCGATGGCGCAGAACCTTTACAAGAATGTGTGCGCAAAGGACGACCACAAGTTCCCGCTTACCGAGGACAACATCAGAGACCGTTCGTTTATCGCACGCAGAAAAGTCGATAAGGACAGGTTTGCGCGTTTGAGGGCTTCGGGCAAAAAAGTCGGCGCTACCGTAAACGATATGCTTGTTGCGGCTTATTTTTACAGCCTTTATGAGCTTGCGGGCTTCGGTAGGGAAGAGAGCGTTACAATCTCTTGCGCAATCGATTTAAGACGCCATATGAAGGACACAAGCGAGACAGGTATTACAAACCAGACGGCATTTATGCAATGCAGCATACCCGAGCTCGGCGAGGATATTTTCAAAACTCTCGAATATACTAAACAGAGCGTTGCAAAGTTCAAAAAAGACAAGTTTATGGGACTTTACGGCTTGCCGCTTCTGAAACTCGGTTACAGCATTATGCCGCAGATGGCTTCGGAAGAGGTTATAAAAATCGGCTATTCAAATCCGCTTATCGCAATGAGCAACATCGGTATTCTCGAAACCGATAAGCTTTCGCTCGACGGACATCCGCCTGTTGACGGATTTATGACGGGTGCGGTTAAATATAAGCCGTATGTTCTTCTTTCCGCAACATCAATAAACTCGGAGCTTACGCTTTCAATGTGCGTTCGCGGCAACGAAGAGGACGAAAAGATAGTTAACGATTTCTTTGACCTTATGGATAAGAATATCGACATTCTTTCGTCAAAAGCATAATAAACAAGCAGGCGGAAAGTCTTTACCGATATACGCCTGCTTTTATTTTTAAGAGGTGTGATATGAACATTCTCCATATGCGATACGCCGTTGAGGTCGCAAAATACGGCTCGATAAACAGGGCAAGCGAAAAGCTGCTTATCGCTCAGCCTAACCTGAGCCGTTCGATTAAAGAGCTTGAATCGGAGCTCGGTATTACCATATTTGACAGAAGCGCAAGGGGTATGGTGCTGACCTTGGAGGGCGAGCGCTTTATCGGATATGCAAAAAACATATTAAAGCAGATAGACAATGTCGAAAAGCTGTATAAAGAAAATGCGGGAGTTGAGCACAAGACCTTTTCGGTATCCGTGCCGAGGGCGACTTATATATCCGACGCCTTTGCGCAGTTTTCAAAAATGCTCGGCGACAAGCCCGTTGAGGTTTTCTATAAGGAAACCAACTCTTCGAGGACGATTACGAATGTTGTCTCCGACAACTACAAGCTCGGAATAGTCCGTTTTGCGGAAAATTACGAAAAATACTTTACCGCACTGTTTGAAGAGAAAAACCTTGAATATGAGGATATTGCAAGTTTCGGCTATGTGCTTGTAATGAGCGAAAACAGCCCGCTTGCAAAAAAAGAGACAATTCATTTTGACGATTTGCACCCGTTTATTGAAATAGGCCACGCAGACCCGTATGTTCCGTCGCTGTCTCTTGCCGAAGTTAAAAAAGAGGAGCTTCCCGACGACGGGGAGAGGCGGATTTTCGTTTTTGAAAGGGCAAGTCAGTTTACCGTACTTTCCAAAAACGAGGAAACCTTTATGTGGGTGTCGCCGATGCCCGACGACATATTGAAGCGCTATGCTCTTGTGCAGAAGGTATGCCCCGACAATAAGAAGAAATACAAGGATGTTCTGATTTACCACAAGGGTTATAAGCTTTCGGAGCTCGACCGTAAATTTGTAAACGAGGTTCGGGCGACAAATCTCAAATGTATAGACATATATCAAAAATGATATACCGCTATACTTATTTAATTATTTACATCTCCTCAATGAATTGTTAAAATATTAACAATGAAATTTTGGAGGACTGAATATGAGTACTAAAGAATACAAAATCGTTGATTCGGTAGAAACTCTTGAAGAAGCTATTGCCCGTGTAAGAGCGGCGCAGAAGGAGTTTTCTTCATACACTCAGGAGCAGGTTGACAAAATCTTCCTTGCTGCCGCTACCGCAGCCAACCAGCAGAGAATACCTCTTGCTAAATTGGCTGTTGAGGAAACGGGAATGGGTGTTGTAGAGGACAAGGTTATCAAAAACCACTTCGCTTCGGAGTATATCTACAACGCATATAAGAACACAAAGACCTGCGGCGTCCTCGAGGAGGACAAAGCCTACGGTATGAAGAAGATTGCGGAGCCTATCGGTCTTGTTGCCGCTGTTATCCCCACAACAAACCCCACTTCGACCGCAATTTTCAAAACTCTTATCTCACTTAAAACAAGAAACGGTATTATCATAAGCCCCCATCCGAGAGCAAAGGGTTCAACAATCGCAGCTGCGAAAGTTGTTCTTGAGGCTGCCGTTAAGGCAGGCGCTCCCGAGGGCATTATTTCATGGATTGATGTTCCCAGCCTTGAAATGACAAACCTTCTTATGAAAGAGGCTGACATTATCCTTGCAACAGGCGGCCCCGGAATGGTTAAGGCTGCTTATTCTTCGGGTAAACCGGCACTCGGCGTCGGCGCAGGTAACACTCCCGCAATTATCGACGACACAGCCGACATTCTTCTTGCAGTAAACTCAATTATCCATTCAAAGACCTTTGATAACGGTATGATTTGCGCTTCCGAGCAGTCTGTTATCGTTCTCGACAAGGTATATGACAAGGTTAAAAAGGAATTTGCCGCAAGAGGCTGTTACTTCCTTAATCCCGAGGAGACCGAAAAGGTCAGAAAGACAATTCTTATAAACGGCGCTCTTAACGCAAAGATAGTAGGTCAGAAAGCCGCTACAATCGCAGAGCTTGCGGGCGTTAAGGTTCCCGAGGGCACAAAAATTCTTATCGGCGAGGTTGAAAGCGTTGAACTTTCCGAGGAATTTGCTCACGAAAAGCTCTCTCCCGTACTTGCAATGTACAGGGCAAAGAACATTGAGGACGCTTTCCATAAGGCTGAAAGGCTTGTTGCCGACGGCGGTTACGGTCACACATCTTCAATTTATCTTGACGCAGTTACGGAAACCGCAAAGATTGACGAATTTTCTTCCCGTATGAAAACCTGCCGTATTCTCGTAAACACACCTTCTTCACAGGGCGGTATCGGTGATTTGTACAACTTCAAGCTTGCTCCCTCGCTTACACTCGGCTGCGGCTCTTGGGGCGGCAACTCCGTAAGTGAAAATGTCGGAGTAAAACATCTCATCAATATCAAGACTGTTGCAGAAAGAAGGGAAAATATGCTTTGGTTCAGAGCTCCTGAAAAAGTATATATCAAAAAGGGCTGTCTGCCCGTTGCCCTTGACGAACTCAAAACGGTTATGGGCAAGAAAAAAGCGTTTATCGTAACCGACAGCTTCCTTTACAATAACGGCTATACAAAGCCGATTACCGATAAGCTCGACGAAATGGGCATTCAGCACACCACATTCTTTGAGGTTGCTCCCGACCCGACTCTCGGCTGCGCAAAGAAGGGTGCAGAGCAGATGAGAGCATTCCAGCCCGATGTTATTATCGCACTCGGCGGCGGTTCCGCAATGGACGCAGGTAAGATTATGTGGGTTCTCTATGAGCATCCCGACGCTGACTTTATGGATATGGCAATGCGCTTCCAGGATATCCGTAAGCGTATCTACACCTTCCCGCATATGGGCGACAAGGCATACTTCATAGCTATCCCCACATCGGCAGGTACAGGCTCCGAGGTTACACCTTTCGCAGTTATTACAGATGAAAATACAGGCGTTAAATATCCGCTTGCCGATTATCAGCTTCTTCCCAAGATGGCTATTATCGACGCCGACTTCCATATGACCGCTCCCAAGGGTCTTACATCCGCTTCGGGTATCGACGCGGTAACACACGCACTTGAGGCTTACGCTTCGATTATGGCAACCGACTACACGGACGGTCTTGCGCTTAAAGCGCTTAAAACTATATTTGAATATCTTCCCAGAGCATACGACAACGGCCCCAACGACCCCGAAGCTCGTGAGAAGATGGCAAATGCGGCTACCATGGCAGGTATGGCTTTCGCAAACGCATTCCTCGGCGTATGCCACTCAATGGCTCATAAGCTCGGTGCGTTCCACCATATCCCGCACGGTATCGCAAACGCTCTTATGATTGACGAGGTTCTCCGTTTCAACTCGGCAGAAGCTCCCACAAAGATGGGTACCTTCTCGCAGTATGACCATCCGCATACGCTCAGAAGATATGCAGAGGTTGCAGAGTATCTCGGAATTAAGGGCAAGAACGATCAGGAGAAGGTTGACAACCTTATTAAGGCTATCGACGACCTCAAGGTAAGAGTAGGCATTAAGCCCACAATCAAGGATTATGTTCCGGATGAAAAGGACTTCCTTGACAGACTTGACGCAATGTGCGAGCAGGCATTCGACGATCAGTGCACAGGCGCTAACCCGAGATACCCGCTTATCAGCGAAATCAAGCAGATGTATCTTAACGCATATTACGGAAAGACCTTCGTTGAGACCGACAAGCCCGACGAAAAACAGTTGAAAAGCAAAAAATAAACTTTGATATATCAGGAGGTTTGTTTTATGAAATTAGATAATGTTATTGCCGTAAGAAAAGCAAAAAAGGTTTACAGAGACGGCGACAAGTGCATTAAGGTCTTTGATAAGGATTATTCAAAGGCGGATGTACTTAACGAAGCTCTCAATCAGGCAAGAATCGAGGAGACGGGACTCAATATTCCCAAGGTTCTCGAGGTCACAACTCTTGACGGTAAATGGGCAATTGTTTCCGAGTTTATCGAGGGCGAAACCCTTGCCGAGCTTATGGAGAAAAATCCCGATAAGCTTGACGAATACCTCAACACTCTTGTTGACATTCAGCTTGAAATTCAGTCCAAGACCTGTCCTTTGCTTAACAAATTAAAGGATAAAATGAACAGGAAAATCTCCGAAGCAGACCTTGACGCAACCACAAGATATGAACTTCACTCACGCCTTGAGGGAATGCCCAAGCATAAAAAGGTTTGCCATGGCGACCTCAACCCCTCAAATATTATTGTTACAAAAGACGGTAAATATTATGTAATCGACTGGTCGCACGCAACCCAGGGTAACGCTTCTGCGGACGCTGCAAGGACTTATCTTCTTTTCTGTCTTAAAGGAAATGAAGAAACCGCAAAAAAATATCTTGACATTTTCTGCAAAAAGAGCGATACTGCTAAACAGTACGTTGAAAAGTGGCTGCCCATCGTAGCCGCATCACAGTCAGTTAAAGGTAATGAAGAGGAGAGACAGTTCCTTTTGAGCTGGACTGATGTTGTTGAGTACGAATAATCTATAAGAGTGGTTTGTGAATGGAAAAGTTAAGAAAATTTGACACTAAAGTGCAGTACCTTAAATATAAGGTACTGCGCGAAGTCGCTAAACAGGAATGGCACGGAACGCTTTATCAGAATTTACTTGACATACCGATGATAGTCGTTCCCGGCGACGAACCCACAATGCGTTGCTGCGTGTATAAAGAAAGGGCAATCCTGTCTGAGCGTGTTAAGCTTGCAATGGGCGGCAACAGGGAAAATCCGAATGTAATCGAAGTAATTGACATCGCTTGCGACGAATGTCCGTCGGCAGGCTACGAGGTTACCGATTCGTGCCGCGGCTGTCTTGCTCACAGGTGTGAGGATGTCTGCAAAAAAGGCGCTCTTTCCTTTGACCAGAACCATGTTGCACACATTGACAAATCAAAGTGTGTGAACTGCGGTCAGTGCGCTAAGGTATGCCCGTATTCCGCTATCGTAAACCGTAAAAGACCCTGCCAGAACGCTTGTAAGGTTAAGGCGCTTACAATTAACGAGAAAAATGCGGCTTCCATTAAAAACGAAAAGTGCATTTCGTGCGGAGCATGCGTTTATCAGTGTCCTTTCGGCGCAATAAGCGACAAGTCATACATTGTGAATGTCGTAGATATGCTCAAGGATAAGATAAGCGGCGCTTTCAAGGGCAATCTTTATGCCGTTGTCGCTCCGTCTATCGCAAGTCAGTTTACATATGCGAAAACGGGTCAGGTAGTTTCGGGAATTAAAAAGCTCGGCTTTTCAAAGGTTGTCGAGGCGGCTCTCGGTGCCGATATAGTTGCAAAATCAGAGGCGCAGGAGCTCGCCGAGAAAGGTTTTTTAACAAGCTCGTGCTGTCCTGCATTTGTCGCTTATATCAAAGCAAATCATCCCGATTTGGTACCGCTTATTTCGCACAATTTGTCTCCTATGGCGGCGGTCTCCAAGTACATAAAGGAAAAGGACCCCGATTCAAAGATAGTGTTTATCGGACCGTGCACTTCAAAGAAAAAGGAATTTCAGCTTGACACCGTCAAGGATTATGTCGACTGTGTTCTTACCTTTGAGGAATTGCAGGCATTGCTTGACAGCCGTGAAATAGATATTGTCGAGCTTGAGGAAAGCGAGCTTGACGACGCTTCCTATTTCGGCAGAATTTTCGCACACAGCGGCGGACTTTCACAGGCTGCGTGCGAGGCTCTCAAGGAACAGGGCAATACCGAGTTTCAGTTGAAGCCCGTTGTCTGCGACGGTATCGAGCAGTGTAAGCTTGCTTTGCTTAAAAAGAGCAAGGGCGTTCTCGACGCCAACTTTATCGAGGGTATGGCTTGTATGGGCGGTTGTATCAACGGCGCAGGCTGCCTTACTCACGGCGACGAAAAGAACAAAATGCTTGTCGAGAAATACGGCAAGGCGGCAGGGGATAAGACAATCAACGATGTCGTATCCGCTCTTTAATCAAATACTCATATTTCTGCCTCCGATGATTATCGGAGGTATATTTTTGCCCAAAAAAGCACTCCGTTCACTAGCATAAGTGAACGGAGTGCGGTGTTTTATGTAAGAGTTATGAAAGCATCATTCTGTCGTTTGCAAATTCGCCGTTGCTTGCCTTGGCGAACAGTTCGAGAAGGTCCTGAACCTTGAGGTTCTTCTTTTCTTCGCCCGAAACATCATAAATTATCTTGCCGTCATACATCATAATAAGCCTGTTTCCGAGCCTTATGGCGTCTTTCATATTATGAGTAATCATAACGGTCGTTATATTGTTTTCGGTAACGATTTCGTCTGTTATTTTAAGAACCTTAGCAGCTGTTGCGGGGTCAAGAGCCGCCGTGTGCTCGTCGAGAAGCAAAAGCTTCGGATGCATAAGCGAAGCCATCAAAAGAGTGATAGCCTGTCTCTGACCGCCCGAGAGGAGACCTACCTTTGATGTGAGCCTGTCCTCAAGGCCCAAATCAAGCCTTTTGAGGAGTGTGCGGTATTCTTCCCTTTCTTTTTTTGTAACGCCTTTTTTGAGCGTTCTGGGCTTTCCTCGTCTTGCGGCGATTGAAAGGTTTTCTTCAATCTGCATATCAGCCGCAGTTCCCGTCATCGGGTCCTGGAATACACGGCTCATATACTTTGCACGCTTGTATTCGGGAAGCTTTGTGATATCCTCGCCGTCAACCTTTATTGTGCCGCAGTCAACGGGATAAACGCCCGCTATCATATTGAAGAGCGTTGATTTACCTGCACCGTTACCGCCGATTACCGTTACAAAATCGCCCTCGTTGAGAGTCAAATCAATGCCTTTAAGGGCTTTCTTTTCGTTAATTGTACCGGGATTGAATGTTTTATATACGCCTTTAATTTCAAGCATTCTGAGCACCTGCCTTTTCTTCGTTCTTTACATGCTTTGCCGCAACCTTGGCTTTCCAGTAGGGGATACCGAGGAATACCGCAACGACGCAAGCCGAAAGAAGCTTGAGGTCGTTTGCGCTCAAACCGAGCTTCAATACGAGCGCAATTACTATGTAATAGATAACGCCGCCGATTACTGCCGAGAGAAGTCTCAAAGCAAAGTTCTTGAATATTTTACCGAAGATAACCTCGCCGATGATAACAGCCGCAAGACCGATAACGATTGCGCCTCTGCCCATATTGATGTCCGAGCAGCCGTTAAACTGTGCGAGCAATGCGCCCGACATAGCGACAATACCGTTTGAAAGGATAAGTCCGATAATTTTTCTTGAATCGGTGTTGATACCGTTTGCTCTTGCCATTGCCTGGTTGCAGCCCGTAGCCCTTATGGAGTTACCGAGCTCTGTGCCGAAGAACCAATAGAGAACGCCGATAAGCACCGCCACGAATATTGCGCATACAAGTATCGTTCTGCCGAGTTCGTCAGCGCTTGATGTGATAATAAGGTCAAAGTTCCTTTTGCTTATCGAAGTGTTTGCCTTACCGCTCATAATTCGCAGGTTAATCGAATAGAGCGCAAGCTGGGTAAGAATACCCGAAAGAATAGCGGGAATACCGAACTTCGTGTGGAAAATACCCGTTACAAGACCTGCAAGACAGCCTGCAACAAATGCTATAAGCAGCGCAAGGTAGATGTTTACGCCTTTTGTCGTTAAAACAACAAGAACCGCTCCGCCCGTAGCAAAAGAACCGTCTACGGTCAGATCGGCAAGATCGAGTATTTTATATGTAATGTAAACACCGATAGCCATAATTCCCCAAATGAAGCCCTGTGCTATCGGAGAGGGGAGAGACTGTATAAACTGTAAAACCTGTGTCATAAATTCACATGCTCCTCATTATAATAAAACGCAAAAGCGATAAGTAACCTTATCGCTTCTGCAAAATGTTACCGTATTAAATTATTCTGCCGAAACAGTGATTGCCTCGTAGCCGTCGGGGATAGTAACGCCGATAGCTGCGGCACGGTCAGCAATGTACTTCTTCGTTGTCGAATCGGCATAAGCAATTTCCATTTCAGCGGGGTTAGCGCCGTTTACAAGTATTTCGTAAGCCATAAGACCTGCCTTGTAGCCGATGTCATAGTAACTGATTGAAAGAGTAGCGATACCGCAGCCCTTGCAGATGCCTTCCTCGCCTGCGATAATCGGAACCTTTGCGGGTTCGGCAACGGAGTTGATAAGGTCTGTGTTTGAAGCTGCCGTGTTATCTGTCGGGATGTAAAGAGCCTGGCAGTTCTGAACAGCCGACTGTGTAACTGCGAGAACATCGTTTGAGTCAACGAATGTGTAAACCTTAACTTCGTAACCGAGAGTCTTGAGTTCAGCCTCAACGATGTCTGACTGATACTTTGAGTTCGGCTCTGCCGAGCAGTAGAGGATACCTACCGTTTTAGCGTCGGGAACAAGCTCTTTAATCATAGCAGCCTGGTCTTTAAGCGGAGCCAAGTCAGCGGTACCTGTTACATTGATACCTGTCTTGCCGTTCCAATCGCTGATAGCCAATGCTGTTGCATAGTCTGTGATTGATGTGCCGACAATCGGAATAGTGCTTGTAGCTTCCGTAGCCGCCGTAAGAGCGGGAGTAGCGTTTGCAAGAATAAGGTCAACCTTATCCGAAACGAACTTTGAAACGATTGTAGTGCAGTTTGTCGATTCGCCCGAAGCGTTCTGCTCGTCAAATACAACCTGGTCGCCGAGCCTTTCGGTAAGAGCGTCTCTGAAGCCCTTTGTTGCGGCGTCGAGAGCCTCGTGCTGAGTAAGCTGACAAATGCCTACTTTATAAACCTTGGCGCTGTTTGTGCCTGTGCTGTTCGAGCAAGCCGTGAAGCAAGCTACGACAAGAGCGGCAACAAGTACGACGCTGATGATTGCTTTTACTGTCTTTTTCATAACTGTTTTTCCCTTCGTGTTTTGTTTGTTTAGCGCTTTAAGCCGCTAAAGTATGGACTAATTATATTCTCAATATTCAATGTTGTCAAGAGAATTTGCGAATAAAATCGGTAACTTGTTGAATTTTATCGGTTTTTATCGACATTTCGGGCACCGAAATTTCTGTTTTGGCATTTGACTTTTCGGAAACGCTCCTTTTTCATAACAGTATAACGATATATAATGTTAAGTAAGAATATTGCAAAATAAAAGAGGATTGCGAGGTTTGTTATGAAAAGGGAAAAAACATTCACATTGAAGCGTTTTATCAGCTTTTTGCTGATAATGTGTATGATGCTCTCGGCGGTTCCGCTCTCGGCATTTGCGGAGGAGGCGGTAACGGGCAGCTTTGACGCTGTCGGGGGCAAGGTTACATACAGAATAGAAAACGACAGCATAGTAATAACGGGCGGCGAGGCTTCGGTTACGGAAATCGATTTTCCCGATACCGTAGACGGGCTTCCCATAAAGGCTATTGACGCATATGCGTTCCAAAACAACTCTTATGTCGTTGACCACAGCGCGTTGGTTTCTGTTAAACTGCCGTCCACGCTTGAAAAAATAAGCGAATGGGCTTTTTACGGCTGTGAGAACCTGTCAACGGTTGACTTTTCGGCGTGCGGTAACTTGACTTCTATCGGAGAGATGGCTTTTGACGATGCAAAGGCGCTGACCTCCGTTTCGCTTCCGAGCAGCCTTACAGAGCTTGGAGCGACGGCGTTTGCAAACAGCGGACTTACCTCAATAGACCTTTCAAGCTGTTCGGGGCTTACCGTAATAAATGAAGATGTATTTTGCAGAAATAAAAGCCTGACTTCTGTTAAATTACCGCTTACCGTCAAATCAATCGGCAAGGGTGCATTTCAATCCTGCACAAGCCTTACCGATATTGACCTTTCCCTTTATGTTATGCTTGAAAGTATAGGCGATGACGCTTTTAACTTCACGCCGCTTACAACAGTTCGGCTTCCCGAGGGAATAAAAACCTTGGGTATGAGTGCTTTCTCACAGTGTGAACAGCTCGAAAGTGCGGATCTTTCCGCTTGTAAGCAGTTGAAGGTATTGCCGTCAAGCTGTTTCAGAGATTGTTATAAGCTTTCAACTCTTTTACTTCCGACATCGTTGGAGGAGATAGATGCAGAGGCTCTTAAATACTGCTTTGCGCTTGAAAGCGTTGATTTTTCCGCATTTAATAACCTTACAATAATAGATAACGAGGCGTTTTACGGCGACGATAAGCTTTGCTCTGTAAAACTCTCGCCGTCACTTACGGAAATCGGCGAATTTGCATTTGAAAAGGCGGCAATTACTTCAATTTCAATTCCCGAAACCATTGAAGTGATCGGAAAAGGTGCGTTTGACAACTGTCAATCTCTCTCGGAGGTAGTATGGCCTGAGGAATGCGGTCTTACGGTGCTTACGGGCTTTTCAAACTGCATATCGCTTCCGCAGTCCGTTTACGAAGAGGGAGTTGCTTTCCCGAGCGTTACGGAAATCGGTGACGGTGCGTTTTCAAACTGCTCCTTTGAGAGCGTAACGATACCCTCGCACATAAAGACAATAGGCGAATGTGCGTTCGGCAACAACAATACGGACTTGAACCAATCAAAGCTTAAAAGCGTTACGATTTCGTCAGGCGTTGAAACGATCGGCGAGTCTGCGTTTACCATGTGCCCGATAGAGGGAACATTAAATATTCCGTCAACGGTTAAAACCATAGGCGCTTATGCCTTTGAGGGAACGGAAATCAGCGGACTTAACATCGAAAACGGTGTTGAGAGAATAGAACTGTGGGCATTCGCAAACTGCGACTCTCTTGCAGGCACAACGGTTGTTTTCCCCGAAACCGTAAGCTATGTCGGCGAGAGCGCATTTGAATATTGCGGCACAGGCGAAAACCCGATTACCTTCGAAATAAGAAACAGAGATGTTGAATTTGAGGCTTCAACAAGTCAGTCTCCGTTCGGCTGGACCAACGACAATATGCATATAATCGTCCGTGCGTACGAGTTCAATTCAAACGGCGAAAATTCCGCACCGTACAATCTCTATCTTGAATATCTCAACGAAACGGATAAAGATGACTCGACCTTTGAATTCTATGCAATACCAGACGAGGCTTTTGCGGTTACGGGTAATGTTCCCGAGGGCGCAAAGGTTAAGCTCTATATCAATTCAAGCGAATTGCCCGTAAGCGTAACAGACGGTAAATTCTCAGCTCTTGCCGACAAGGGTGCGGATGTGGGCGTCAGAGTTTCGCTCAACGGCTATTACGACAAGCATTTTATAAAACAGGCAATTTCCGAAAAATGGGATTTGGGCGAAATCACATTTACGCAGAGCGACAAGGTTCCCGCCAACAAGCTTATGCGTGTTGACTTTACGGGCGAGAGCGTCTCAAGTTTTGACGAGATTTCGCTTGTTTTGTCGGCAGACGGCAGTGAACTTTTAGAGGACACCGACTACACCTTGCAGTTCCCGTATATTGCGCTTACCGATAATGTTACCGCACAGGAAATTACACTTTCCGTCAATGCGGACGGCGTTTCCTGCACGGGAAGCGAAGCTACCGCAAAGCGTGAAAGCGGTGTGTTTGAAATTAAGCTTACCCCGTGGGGCAAGCTCGGTATAACCGCAAGCAGTGATTTTGCGGGCGACAACAACATACTCGTATTCAATTCAAACGGAAGCCTTGTATCTAAGGGCTGTATAAGCAACGGCGGACTGCTCGTTACCGACAGCCTTAGAGCAGGGGAATATACAATAATCGCCTTCAACGCAAATGACAGCTTTTCCTCGGTCGCTTCAATTTCCGCCCTTTCCGTGCTTGGGCTTGTAAGCGATAAGGATTACGCACAAACCCGTGTGACCGTGACAGACGGCGAGACAGAAGAAACCGATATAACCGTACCGATTCTCAAAACAAATGTCGCTTCCGTCCTCAATAAGGATACAAGCTCGGTTGTTGCGGAAAATAACAGAGTTCTTACAAATTCAAGCTATCGTGTAAGAGTTTACTATTCGTTTGTAAACGGTAAAAAAGGAACGGTCAGCGTAACTCTTCCCGAGGCGACAACGCTTGAAAGAGCATATACAAAAACAAAGTTGCTCAACGAGGGCGTTGATTATACAATTGACGGAAACACAATAATTTTCAATACCGACAATTCAAGCGGAATGTTCTATATTGCGCTTACATCGGCACAAGAGGGCAATGTGAGCATATCGGTCAGTGCAACGGCAGACGGTATAACAGCACCGCTCGGCAGTACGCTTGTAAGCGTAGGCAATCTGTTCTTAATGCCGAATTCCCTCACTGCTTCGGAAAATGATAACGGAGTAAGCATTTTGGCTGCTCCCGAAAGCGTTGTTGATTTAACTCTTGACGGAAATACGGTGGCAAGCGGTGTAACCGACAGGAGAGGCAGGCTGACTCTCACATATGATTTACCCGAGAATACATATACGGGACGCATACATATGCTTGAAGCAAAATGCGGTGATTTTACGGCAAGCGAATCGGTTTCCGCAAAGCTTCAAAACAGTAACTCGCTTATGCTCGAAACCTGGTACGGCTACAACAGCAGCAACAAGGAAAAATTCGGTCTTTATAAGTCAGACGACTCCTTTGACATAGGCAAGGACAGCTGGTATTACTATCTTCCCGGTCAGACAAATAATTGGTATATTTACGCAACCTTTGTAGGCTCTCAGGCGCCAGAGGATGTTGTAACCTATGTGGGTATGCTTGATTCAAGCGTTAGAAATGTTCCTATGTCGCTTGTTAAATCGCAGGAACTCAATAACAATCAATACCGTTATACATTTGTCGGCAAGCTTTACATTCCGTCGACGGCAGACACACCCACCGAGGCGTCGCTGCCAACTGATTTTGCGATAGACTGGACGGATAATGCCGAAACCTATGTATATAACGAAGCGGCTGTAAACAGGGCAAAAATGCTCGCCTCGCAAGAGACTGAAAACCGTGAAAGAATGATAACCCGACTTTTGGAGCAGATTGACACTTCCGAAATCGACGAGGACTGCTCACAGTATATTTTCGGTGCTAAATACAGAGTGACGGGCGAGGACTGGTTCAAGGCTCTTCCCGAGGACGGCAAAAACCTGTTCTACTCACTTGAAAAGTCAATAGACGACTCAATGCAGGCTATAACCGATATGTTGGGCTTGCCCAAGAACATAACCGAATACGGCTCGTGGGACGAGGTGTACGAGGCTATGGGTATGACTGTCAAAACAAACACCAAATCGGCAGACGAGCTTCGTGCGGACGGTTATACTGTGTGTGAAACCGCAAACGGCTTTACGGCGTATAAGGAGATAGAAAAGACCTCCGTTTTGGCAAAATTCAAGGCACTTTTCTCAAAGACGGCAACACAGGAGGTTCCGAATGTAACGGGATTTTCGTTCGTTGACGAGAACGGCAATCAAGTAGACTTTGAGGGCGACGCTTACGACAATACCAATCAGGCGGTTGTAAACAACGCTTTCGGTGTAACAAGTGAGTTGATTGATGCGGTAAAAGACTATGCCGAGATGCATCCCGAGGTCACGACAAATCAGATTAAAAACATTAAAGCTGCAGGTCAAATTGTCGGCGGAGTCGGAAACGCATTGAGCTTATATGCTCTCTGGCAGGATGCGTCGGGTATGGCGGATTGGGAAAAGCGTTCGGCAGAGCTCGGCGGATATATCGACGAATTGAAACTCTATGAGAACAGATATTCCAAAGATTATTTCTGCTCATTTGCAATTATGCAGGAGCGCCACGCCGCAGAATTGCTTAAAATTTATATAGATGCCGAAACGAAACGCTCAAAGAGGAATTCGGTAATGGGCGGAGTGTTTATTCTCGGCGGCATCTTTGATGTAACAGGAACCGCTTCTACCGTATCGGGAGCTGTGTATGACACTATGTCCTCCGAACAGGGAATACACAATGCGGAAATGATAAATAAATATCTTAAAGAACTCAATAAGCTTTCCGTTGAGCGCCAGTTGCAGTGCAAGAATACCGATATGGAAAAAATAATGCAAAAGACCCGCAGGGTTGCAAAGGCTTCTCCGCTTATCGACCCGTCGGGAACCGTTTACGAGGCAGTGGAGTCAAATACGCTTTCGGGCGTAAAAGCAAGCGTTTGGTATGCCGAGGAGGAAAACGGCACAAATGCAAAGCTTTGGGATGCCGAAAGCTACGGACAGATAAATCCGCAGATTACAGACAAAGCGGGTATGTACGCTTGGGATGTTCCTGCAGGTTGGTGGCAGGTTCGCTTTGAAAAGGACGGATATTTACCGTCCGAGACCGAATGGTTGCCTGTTCCGCCTCCGCAGGTAGGACTTACGACCGCTATGGTTTCGACCGAGGCTCCCGAAGTTGTGTCCGCAAAGGCGTATCCCGATTATATAGAAGTGATGTTCAGTCAATATATGAACACCGCAAAACAGCTTTCGTTGCCCGACGGTATGACGGCACAATGGCAGGATATTGAAAACGGATATTCAAAGGTTTTGCATATAACAAAACAGGGCGGCTTTGAAAAGGAAACCAATGTTACGCTTACGCTTGACGGTGCCGAAAACTATGCAGGAACGGCTTTGCCGTCTTATTCGCAGCAGTTGACGGTAAATGCAAGACCTGCGGAAATCGTCCTCAATTACGACAGTGTGATTTCGTCAAAATCGGGCGTTGAACGCAATGTAACGGTAAGAATAAAGGACGCCGACGGAAACTATATGCCGAATGTAACGCTTGAAGCTGTTGTCGGAAACACGGAGTTTGCCGCCGTTTCTAACAAGCAGACCGTAACAGACGAAAACGGCGTAGCGGTATTCAGGCTTCAGACGCTTCTCCCGGGCTATACGGACATAACATTTTCTGTTGTCGACACAAGTCTTAAAAAGACCGTTGATCTCGACATAACTCTTGAGGAAAACAGACCCGAGCGTCCGACGGCAAAAATCGGCTCTACGGAGTTTACTGCGGACAATCCGAAAGAAAACTTCATTACTGTAAAGAGCGGCGAACAGCTTGAAATATTCGCACAGGACGGCGTGACGGTTTATTACACAACCGATGATACCTGCCCGTGCCAGAACAGCGAGAGCCGTAAGATATACACCGCTCCGATTACAATTACCGAAAATGTCAAGTTCCGCATTGCCGCATATAAGGACGGTATGGATTACAGCGAACGGCTCAACATTACGGTTACTGTCGAAAAAGAGCATACGCACACATATGACGACGGTGTTGTAACAACGCTTCCCACCTTTGATAAAGAGGGTGTTAAAACATATACATGTACGGTATGTAAGGAAACAAAGACCGAACCGATAGCAAAGTTGAAGCCTTTCCCCGATGTTGCAAGCGGTGAGTGGTATTGCAATGCGATAGCGTTCAATGTTGCAAAGGGCTATTTCCACGGCTATGCTAACGGTTATTTCGGACCCGGTAACAACATTCAGAGACAGGATTTTGTAGTAGTTCTTTCTAAGATTGCAGGCACCGACCTTTCGGCGTACGCAGGTCAGAACGGCGGCTTCTCCGATGTCCCGACAAACGATTATTATTCTGCGGCGGTAGCATGGGCTAAAGACAATCACATTCTTTCGGGCTATGCAAACGGCAAGTTCGGCGTAGGCGACCCGATAACGAGAGAACAGGCTTGCTTGATATTCTATAATTACTGCAACGGTTCCGTTTCAGGCAATGTCAATACAGTGCTCGCAGGCTATCCCGACGGCGGCAATGTAAGCGATTGGGCAAGAACGGCGGTTGCCTGGGCGGCAGAAAATCATGTTGTCGGCGGCAACGGTAAACTCAATCCCGCAGGCAACGCCAACAGAGCAGAAATGGCACAGATTATTATGAATATGTCACTTAACGGCATACTGTGATTTGGTATTATTAACAACAAACCCACGCCCCGAACGGAAATCCGTTCGGGGCGTGAAAAATTTATATGCAACCGTAGGGACAGGGCAGCGCCCTTGCGGGCGAGTGAAAAATGAATAATGAAGAATGAAAAATTGCGGGTGCTTCGCACGGATTAAAAATTATAACGAACAGTGTAGGGCGGGGGCTTGCTCCCGCCGTTATTTATATGAAATTTCCCAAGAAGTTCCGCTCCATCCTTGAGGGAGCTGTTGAGCGAAGCGAAACTGAAGGAGTTAAAATGGATTTCATCAAACTTTTTAAAAACTCCCCCATTCATTTTTTCTGCAAAAAAATGCCAGCCTTGCCCTCTTGCGGTACCCGATTTTGTTAATGCGGCTTGGAGCGCCGCACAAAATCGACCGCTACGCCGACAGATGCTCCCTTTATCCGCCACAGGCGGCGGTCGCATATGTTGCCCGGAGATGGGGCGAAAACACAAACCAAATTTGATATGGGAATGCTGCTTGGAGTGTCGCACAAAATCGACCTGTATTCCATATCACACCGTCCGAAAATACCAAATTGCAAATTAAATATATCTATGTTAAAATATCCTTGACAGGGGGTATAAGAATGAGCAAAAATATGAAAAAATCACTTACCGTTTTTTCTATCGTATTTTACATTGTGACTTTGGGGTTTATGATTTACGGCACATTTAACGATTTGCAGGTCGATATTGCATTGTTTAATCCGCAAAACAAGTTGAGCATTGCTTTTGAGTGCTTCGGCGAGGCGGTTGCGTGGGGTATTTGGGGTCCTGTGTTTACTGTGCTTATTTTAACACGGCACAATCTCAATGAAAGCCTTGAAATTATCGGCAGGGTATTTCCTTTTGTAAAGAGCGTCAAAAATACCGACGCAAAGGCATACAAATTTTTTGACTTCGTTCTTAAAATTGTTACTACCGCGGGCTTTTTCGTTTTAAGCGTTGTAGGATATAAGAAAATCATAGAAAATGTCGCAAAGAAGTTTGTCTCGTTGAGCCAACCCGTGTACTTCATTATCTGTACGCTTGTTGCGGCGGCGTTTTTGCTGGCTTTTCGCAAAATCGACAAAAGGGTTCTCAATAAACTCGAGACAATTTCGCTTGCTTTCCTGTTTATGTCGATAGGCATAAGACTTTGTATGTATCTCAAACCGATTACCCACCGTGTACGCTTCCGTGAAATGGTTGCGGCTTCCAACGGAATATTCAACAGCAAGGGTATGAGCTACGGAACGCTTGACAGGCTTGTGCCGAGAACGGGCGGGGCAATGCTTGACGGCGTTGATTTTTCCGCATACACGCCTTGGTACAAAATAGGCGACGATATGGGAATTTACAGCCATCCCGATTCATTCCCGTCGGGACACACATTTTCTGCTTGCTGTGCGTTTTTGAGCATACTTCTCTGCTCGGCGTATAAACGCCTTGAAAAAATAACGCCGCTTGCAATGCTCCTTTCTGCGGCTTATGTCTATACAATGGGATATACCCGAATGGTTGAGGGTGCGCACTACCTTACGGATGTCGCAAGTGCTGCGCTCATAGGTTATACGGTGTTTTTGATAACTGTTGCCGTATATAATTTGTTTATGAAAAAGAAAATTTTCCCGACAAGAAATTATTGATTTTATTGACATCGGGTGCTAAAAATGATATTATATTCGGGCGTTGTAAAACGCTCGGATATATTTGCAGAAGTGGCGGAATAGGCAGACGCTCAGGTCTCAGAAGCCTGTGAATGTGAATTCGTGTGGGTTCAAGTCCCATCTTCTGCACCAAAAAAGAGTAGGCGAAAAGCCTACTCTTTTTTATATCAAGCGTTAAAATCTTCTTTAATAAACCTCGCAACACTGTTCTCATTGTTTGAAGCGATAACATCCGTTGCAAGCGCTTTGAGTTCATCTACGGCATTTGCAACCGCATATTTTTCATCAGCGCCCATAAAAAGCGGGATGTCATTTCTGTTGTCGCCGAAAGATATGACCTTTTCGGCTTTGACATATTCTCTGACAATTTCAAGCCCTTTTAGCTTTGTTGCCTCCTTGTTAAATACCTCTAAAAACCAATAGGGTGTGTATGTGTCGCTGTAAAACGAATAGCCTACGCCGTCGATACCGTCCAACCTCTTCGTTATCGGCAGCAGGTCGGAGTATTCGTCGCAAAGGGATATAAATACGGGCGAAAACCCGCTCACCGGGCAGATTTTATCAACCTTGTGTATGATGCTTCCCATACTCTTGCGGCGTGTCTCGTAATATTCCCTGTGTATGGGCAATTTAAGGCTTGTGAACTGCAAATCGTATTCTTCCGTGCCATTATTGAAAAAGAACACGAAGGGCGATTTATCGGCGTTTTCAAACACTTTGAGTATTTCTTTGAACGCACCGTCTTCGATATAAAAGCAATTTACGGTCTTTTGCTTTTTCATATCGTACACAAATACGCCGCTTGAAAGCACAACAGGCGCATTGAACTCAATGCCGTTTAACAGTTCCCTTGCAGATAAAAGACTTCTTGCCGTTGCCACGGAAAACAGTAAACCGTCTTTTGAAAGAGAGTTTATAATGCTTTTGCTCTCTTCGGAAACCTCGGCGCTGTCGTTGAGAAAGGTGCCGTCAAGGTCGGTTATATAGAGTGTTTTCACTTTGAAATCACGCTTTCGCAGTTTTCGTGCGCCGCAGAGCCCGTAAATCTGTCGGTTACAAGGTTCTCGCAGTTTTCGCTGTCTATTGCGTGTGCGTAATCGTCGCAGATGTTGCCCCAATTCACGCTCGATTTTGCTACCCTGATATTCTTGGCGTTCCTTATAAAGAAGCCCGAATTCTTATGCTTTTCGATTTCTTTTCCGAGACCGGGGCGCATATCATAAAGACCCGTTTCCCATTTTGAGGTCTTTGTAAGCTCAACACGGACGTTTTCAAAGGTAACATCTTCAACGGTGTTTTCCTTTGTTCCGTGGATTAACACGCCGTTTTCGCCCTTGCAGGTAATGTTTGAAAATCTGACATTTTTGATGTGACCCGATTTGGTGTTTTCGTCTCTGTCAAAGGTTGTGATAACAATCGGCTCGGCAGTTCCCCACCAGTCAGGGCAAAAGCGCCTTGTCTCGATAATTATATTTGAATAGCTTACATTTTCTACATTTCCGCCGTCTCTTATCTGGATTGAAAGGCCGCGGTTGCTTCTTGAAATTATACAGTTCTGCACAAGGACATTTCTGAAATCTCCAACGCCCTCCGTACCGATTTTGATTGCGGCTGATGTGGAAATAAGCGTGCAGTCGGAAATGATGATATTCTCGCACGGACCGTATTCGGAGTTGCCCTTTGAGGTTTTAAGGCAGATACAGTCGTCCGCACACTCGATATGACAGCCGAGTATTCTTACATTACTGCTGTGGTCGGGGTCGATGCCGTCCGAGTTTGCAACATCGAGGTCGTTGAGTATTCTGATTTTTGAAATGAGCACATCGTCACAGCCCGCAGGATGAAGCGTCCAAAACGGAGCGTCGACAATCGTGATTTTTTCAAATGTAATGTGATTGCTCTTTTCAATGTATATAACGGTCGGACGGGGATAGAAGTTGCCCGTTACATAGTACCTGTCTTTTCTTTCTACAAAGGCGTGACCGTTGGCGTCTATTGTGCCCTCGCCCGTGATTGAACAGCCGTCTGCCTCAAAGCCGTAAATAAAGCAGAACGACGGCTTGCCCGTAACGGGGTTGCCTATGAGCGTGTTGGTCTTGTCGTTTATGAAATTGCAGGGACGGAAATATTCGTCTATATTGTCCGTCGCTTTAAGCCGTGAGCCCTTTTGTAAGTGAAGCTCAACATTCTTTTTCATAACGATAGAGCTTGAATAATATGTTTTGCCGCTTTCAAGTACAACGGTTCCGCCGCCGTTCCTTTCAGCGTCGTCGATAGCAGACTGTATTGCTTTTGCGTCATTGGTAACGCCGTCTGCGAGCGCACCGTAGTTTTCAACCGAATAGTATTTCATAATGTCTCCGTATATTATTTTCCCGCATAAATCGATGCGGCTTTTTTCATGGTTTTGCTTGCTACCGGGATAGCCACCGAGCTTCCTCCGCCGCCGTTTTCAACGACAACTACGATTGCAAGCGGCAAATCCTCTCTCTGTGAATATCCGACAAACCAAGCGTGCGGGTCAAGACCGTTTTCGTCGGTGCTGACCTCCGCAGTACCCGTTTTACCGCACATTTTAAGTCCGCTGAATTTTCCGTCGCCGTAATAGTTTACGACATCGGAACGAAGCATATCGTTAAGCTTTGCAGCCGTGCTCTCCGAAAAATAGGGCTGTAAATATGAGGTCTGCGTTGTTTTTACAGAGCCTGTCGGAGAGGTTATTGATTTTATAAAGTAGGGCATAGGGGAGGTGCCGCCGTTTGCTATGGCGCCTACAATCATAAGCATATGACAGGGGTTTACCCTTGTTGTGTACTGACCGATACCCGCCCAGCCTATGTCAAGGTCGGAGGCGTTTGTAAGGTCAAACGAGCTTTTTGCAAGGCGGACATTTCCGATTTTATATGCCTGACCGAAGCCGAGCGAATTAACCGTGTTTGTAAGGTTTTCCGCACCGAGCTGAATTGCTATCTGCGCAAACGCACTGTTGCACGATTGGTTAAGAGCCTTTTCAAACCCGATTGTGCCGTGCTTTGAAAGGCATTTTACCGAGCTTCCGTCAACCTTGTATTCGCCCGTACACTTAAAGGTCTGCGAGTCAATGTCGGGAATATTGTCAATAGCGCAAGCCGAGGTAATAACCTTGAAAGTTGAACCGGGGGTGTACACGCCCGAGAAAAACCTGTTGAGATATACGCCGTCATATTCGCCCGTTTTGTCGTTGTTTATGCTCTCCGTGGGCTTATTCATAATATCATAGGACGGTTTTGATACAACGCAGAGCAGCTCGCCCGTCTTATAGTTGTAAACGCCGACCGTACCCTTGTTACTGCCTAAAGCCTCGTATGCCGCTTTGTTGAGCTCCGCATTTACCGTAAGCGTGATGTCGGAGCCTTTTCCGTATTTTTTTAGGTCGTATATACCGTCAACAAAATCATAGCCTGTCAGTATATCCTTATATGAGGTCTGAACGCCTGTTGATATATATCCTTGCGAGTCGCCGAGAATGTGCAGGGTGGAAATTCTTATATCCTTGTCCTTGTTGTAGGTGCGTTTGCCGTCAACCGTCTGTGCGAGTACGGCGCCCGTTTCGTCATAAACCGCACCTGCCGTGGTAAGCGTACCCGAGGAATAGATATGTCTGTTCGCTTTTTTCATAGCCCACGAGTCGGCATTGGTGTAAAAGGTGTAGAGAAGAATGCACGCACCGACAACAAAGGCTATTGCCAACAAATAGAGAATCCATGCTCTTCTTGAAAGTGTTTTCATTCTTTGTCACCCCTTTATAATTTTATCGTAACGCTTGTATGTCTTGACATCTATCGCCTTAATCAGAGCCACAAGACCCCAACAGCACATCATACTCGAACCGCCTCGGCTGATAAACGGGAGTGTAACGCCCGTCCACGGAAGCAGGTCCGTAGCACCGAAAACATGGAGCGCTGTCTGGAAAAGCAACAGAGCCGAAGCCGCACAGGCAGCTATTGAATAAAACGATGAACGGGAAGCCACGGAATACCTGATACTGTAAACCACCAAAGCCACAAAGGTAAGCAAAACCGTAAAGGCGATTATAATGCCGAATTCCTCGCAAACCATACCGAAAGCAAGGTCCTCGGTCGAGGCGTATATGCCTCGCAGCTTTCCGTTTCCGAGCCCGAGGCCGAACAGTCCGCCGCTGACGGAGTAAATCAGAAGTCTGACCTGCTGATAGCCCTTTGTGTCCGCTACTTCCCATACATGGCGGTATGAGCTGAAACGGTTTGCGACATACGGCTTGAAGGTAAGCACGCCGATGCCTCCGATAAGAGCGCCCGCACAGATGAGGAAGATTGTTTTTATGTCTCCCGAGCGCAGGAACGCTATTATTACGAATGTGAAGAAGAATATCAGCGCAGTACCGAAGTCCTTCATAACAAACAGCAAGCCTACGCAGGTAATCGCAAAGATAATGTATTTTGTAAGCCGTTTTGTCGACTGCAGCGTTTCAAGCGTAGCCGCACCGACAAAGATGAATGCGACCTTGACAATTTCCGAGGTCTGGATTGACAAAAGTCCGTTGCCGATAATTATCCAGTTTCTTGCGCCGTTCCTGTCCTCGGCAAATATAAGCGTGAATACCAAAGCCGCAATCGAAATTATTGCGACGGGAATACGCAGCTTAACGACTCTGTCAATATCGCTCAAAATCCAAAGCAGAACTATAAACACTCCGATACCGAGGAAAATCGCAATAAGCTGAGTGAAAGCCTTGTTGGGGTAAACGCTCGTAGTCAGCGCAAGACCGATACCCGACAGGAAAAATGCTATCAACTCAACCTCAAAGCTTTTTCTTCTGAGTATTCCTGCGAACACGATAAAGTACGCCCACTCGACCGCAATATAAAGACCGAATACGGTTATAATGGTTCCCCTTACAACATCCTCGCCGCCGTTTGTCAGTATCTGTATCGCACAGAAAATCTGAAACGCCGTCATAAGCAGTAACAGGAAAAGCCAGTTGACGGGGCGCCTGTATCTCATTTTTCTTTTAGGATTTTTCTTTTTGTTCTTTTTAACTTTATCCGACACAGTAATCCCCCCTTATTCTCTGAACATAAAGCTGTAAGAGCCGATTGTTATGACATCGCCGTCATAAAGGGGATATGCGTCAAACACAAGCTCTCCGTTTAAGTAAGTGCCGTTTTCGGAATTGAGGTCGGCTATCATCCAGCCGTCCTTTGTAAGGTAAACCTCGGCGTGCTCCTTGGATATGTCGTCCATAGGCAGGCAGATGTTGCAGCTTCTGCTTCTGCCGAAAAGGCAGCTTCCGTTGAGGTAATAAGCGCTCTTGTCGGCAAGGTTTACAAGCCTTGTTGCGTTTGTGAAGTCAACCGTCTGAGCCTCTTCGCCCTCGGTTTCCTCGCCGTAGCCGTGTGAGGAGAATTTCATTACCGCATTTCCGAACGAAACGGTGTCGCCGTCGGAAATTCTTGCGGCATGGCGTATCTGCTCTCCGTTTACATAAACGCCCGTTTTCGAGTCGGTGTCGAAAACGAACCAACCGTCCTTGCGAAGAGCCAGAACAGCATGAAATCTTGAGACCGTGCCGTACTTTTTCAGTGAGATGTCGCACGAACGGCTTCTGCCTATTGAAGTCTCCCAGTTTTCAATGTCGATTTCCGTGTCGTCGGCAAGGTTTATAAGCGTTGCCATTGTTTCCCGTCTCGGTCTTGAGCGGAACAGCGAAAACACGCATCTTAAAAGAATTACGACTGCGATTGCGGCAAAAATATAGCGTACAAAATAGTCGAACTGTTCAAGAAAAGCTTCCATACTTTTTCTCCTTGTAAAAGATACTATAAGAATACAATTAAATGCGTTAAAAGTCAATAAAACAAATCCCTTATTCTTGACACAAATTCCCAATAATTATATACTTATCTTATATTTTTGTACGGAGGGACAAACTATGAAAATCGAGAAAAACTTTTACGGAAAGCTTAAAGACGGAACCGATGTTCATTCTTTTACAATTACAAACGACGGCGGCGCATATATCGAGCTTGTTGATTACGGCGCAACGCTCAATAAAATCGTTGTTCCCGACAAAAACTGCAAAATGCTTGATGTGCTTGTCGGCTTTGACACCGTTGAGGGTCAGGAGCTCTGTACGGACTCGCAGGGCAGGACTGTCGGCAGGGTTGCAAACAGAATTGCGGGCAAGGGAATTACGATTGACGGCAAAAATTATCAGATAACCAAGAATGTCGACGGCAAATTCACTCTCCACAGCAATCACGAATATGAAACGGTTGTCTGGAACAGCGAAATCGTCGGCGATAATAAGGTTGTGTTTACTTATCACAGCCCCGACGGTGCGGAGGGCTTCCCCGGAGAGGTTGACAACGAGGTTTCGTTTACCTTTACAAATGACAACGAGGTTGTAATCGAATACAACTGCGTACCCACGGAAAAATGTCCGCTCAATGTCACAAATCACGCTTATTTCAATCTTAACGGCTTTGACGGCGGTCAGATTGTCGACCACGAGGTACAGTTCTTCTGCGACGCTTACACTCCCACGGACGGGGACGCTATCCCGACGGGAGAGATAAGAGATGTTACGGGCACTGCGTTTGATTTCAGAACGCCCAAAACAATAGGCAGGGATGTTGACGAAAAGGACGAGCAGCTTATTATCGGCAGGGGATATGACCACAACTTTGCGATTTCGGGATACGACGGCACGCTTAAAAGGTTTACGGTTGTTAAATCCGAAAAAAGCGGTATTACAATGGAAGCGTTTACGGATTTGCCGGGCGTTCAATTCTATATCGGCAACTTTATGAACGGTACACAGACAGGTAAGGCGGGCAAACCTCTCGAATACAGAACGGGCTTCTGCCTTGAAACGCAGTATTTCCCCGATGCGGCAAACCATGAGGAGTTTATAAGCAATATCTTCACTCCCGAAAAGCCGTTTGTGTCAAAGACGGTATATAAGTTTTCAAAATAAAACGCCGCTTGTTCACAATTAAACATTTGTTTGATGTTTGTTCATATTTAATTATTATTTTTACATTATTATGTAGAAAACAAAGGGCAGGAGGAAACGAAAATGGCTAATGAAAAAATTATGATAGTCGATGACGATGTCAATATTTGCGAACTTTTGAGACTTTATCTTGAAAAGGAAGGCTATGCGACAAAAATAGTAAACGACGGTATGAGTGCGGTCGACGCATTCAAAGCGGAAACACCCGACCTTGTTTTGCTTGACATTATGCTTCCGGGTCTCGACGGCTGGCAGGTTTGCAGGGAAATCCGTAAGTTTTCGGATAAACCGATAATAATGCTCACAGCCAAGGGCGAAACCTTTGATAAGGTTCTGGGCCTTGAGCTCGGTGCAGACGACTATGTCACAAAGCCTTTTGATACAAAGGAAATTGTTGCGAGAATAAAAGCGGTTCTCAGAAGAAGCGCAGGCTCGGCAGGCCCCGCAAATGCCAAGGAAGTCAATTTCGATAAGCTTTCGATAAATCTTGAAAACTATGAAATGAAGGTAAACGGCGTTCAGGTAGACACTCCGCCCAAAGAGCTGGAGCTTATATTCCACCTTGCGTCCAATCCGAACAGAGTATTTTCGAGAGACCAGCTTCTTGACGAGGTATGGGGCTTTGATTATTACGGAGACTCAAGAACCGTCGATGTTCATGTTAAAAGACTTCGTGAAAAATTAGAGGGCGTTTCCGACAAATGGGAGCTTAAAACCGTTTGGGGCGTCGGCTATAAATTCGAGACGAAGGACTAAGACATATGCCAAACAGGAAAAGCGGTTCGCTGATAAAAAGGCTCAAGCGAGCATTCAGAAGCCGTTCTATATTCATTAAATACTTTTCGGCTTTTTTCGTTCTTGAAATCCTTTGTTTTGTAATCCTCGGCGTTGCGGTAAGCTTCTTCGGAACAAACAACTGGACCAAGGAGACAATGAAGCAGCTCTCCGAAAACACAAAGCAGGTTGCCGATTTGACGGAAGAGATACTTACAAACCGTATGCAGGACAATATGCAGAGCGCAACCTTTATGCTCTGCAACAACATTTCAATGATTTCACGGGCGATTGACGCCGATGTTTATGTCTGTAACACGGACGGTAAGGTTATACTTTGCAAGGATTTGGTTTCCGACAATTACGAGATAAGCAGTAACGGCGAGTGTATAGTACACAGCTTTTATTCTATACCGAAGTCGATAATAAACAATATCGATGAAAACGGAACTTCCAATTCGGCGTCAACGCTTGACGGCGTTTACACAAAGGCGCAGATGTATTCGGCACGCCCTGTCGTTGTAGACGGCAAGACGGTTGCGGTTGTGTTTGCGGTTAAACCAACTTCTTCGGGAGCGCTTGATTATCTTTCAAATTCAATGAAGATATTCTGGATAGGTACGCTGTTTGCGCTTGTTATCGGTGCGATTGCGACATATTTCTTTACAAACGACCTGTTGAGTCCTCTTAAAGATATGTCGAGGGCTACCAAGTGTTACGCAAAGGGCGATTTCAGCTATCGTGTCAAAGTACGCAAGAATGATGATACGGAGCTTGCACACCTGTTGCGGGCGTTCAACTCAATGGCTTCAAGCCTTGCTCTGTATGAGAGCTCACGCCGCAGCTTTGTGGCAAATGTTTCACACGAGCTTAAAACGCCGATGACCACTATAAGCGGCTTTATCGACGGTATACTTGACGGAACCATCCCACCCGAAAAGGAAAAGCATTATCTTGAAATCGTGTCGAACGAAACCAAGAGGCTTTCAAGGCTTGTTGTGGCAATGCTCAACATTTCAAAAATCGAGGCAGGGGAGCTGAACTTAAATCCCGTCAACTTCAATATCTGCAACGATATTTTCAATGTTCTTGTTTCGTTCGAACAGCAGATTAAACAGAAGAATATTGAGATATGCGGACTTGACGCTCTTGTACCGACAAATGTGTGCGCCGACGAGGATCTTATCCATCAGGTCATATACAACCTTGTCGACAATGCGGTCAAGTTTACGGAAAACGGACAGATTTATGTCTTTGTTGAAACAAATGAGGACGGCTCCGTAAGCGTTAAAATCAGAAATACCGGAGCGGGTATTTCAAACGAAGAGCTGTCAAAGGTGTTTGAGAGGTTTTATAAGGTAGATAAATCAAGAAGTTACGACACTAAGAGCGCAGGACTCGGTCTTTATATCGTAAAGACGATAGTCGAGCTCCACGGAGGCACAGTAAGCGCCGAAAGCGTCGAGAACGAATATACCCAATTTGAATTTACTGTTCCGAATTATCGGAATAATGCATAACAGGAGGCTTATACCAATGAGCGAATTTGATGAAAACAAAACTCCGAACAATGAGACTTCGGAAAACACCGAGAAGAAAGAGAATGCCAACCAAAATACTGCTTCTCATCAGTCCGACTCTTCTTACAGTCAGCAGGGACAGTACAATCCCAACAACGGTTACAATCAGGGCAGACCCGGCGGATATTCTCCCTATAATACGGGCTATAACGGCGCACCGCACAACAACAGCGGCTATTACGGACAGAATAATCCGAACAACGGCTACGGCAGAAACAATTATGTTTATCACGGCTACAATGCTGGACCGAACCGTCCTTTCCATGCCGACTCCTCTTACAGCACTCAGCCGAACGGCTATACTGTAAACGGCGAGTTTGTGCCCGCTCACAATGAAAACGGCAAGAAAAAGGGCGTAAAGATTTTCTTTATCGTTGTTGCGGTTATCGCGGCGCTTGCGGTTTTCTTTACGATGCTTTCGATTTTCGGCAAGACCGACGACTCAAAGGTTAAGGTAGACGGACCCACGCTTTCCGCAAACGCTTCGGATTCCGCAACTGAGACAGACAGCTCGGGCGAACTTACGGCTGTAGGAGTTTACAACAAGGTTAAAGAAGCTTCGGTCGGCGTTCTTGTTTACTCGAATTCGGGCACAAACACCCTTTCAAGTCAGGGTTCGGGCGTTATTGTAGGCGAGGATAACGACGGCAAATACACATATATCATAACCTGCGCCCATGTTGTTTCGGACGGCGGAATGATAAAGGTTCAGCTTTATGATGAGTCGCAGTATGACGCAACGCTTATCGGCTATGACGCAAAAACCGACATTGCGGTTATGAGAATTGCAAAAACAGGTCTTACCGCAGTTGAAATAGGCGATTCAAGCGCTTTGAGCGTAGGCGAGACGGTTTATGCAATCGGTAACCCCGGCGGCGTTGACTTCGCAGGTTCTTTCACAAACGGTATGGTATCCGCCATCGCAAGACCCGTAAACAGCCAAATCGGCTACGAAATGGAATGTATTCAGCATACGGCGGCTATTAACCCCGGTAACTCGGGCGGTGCACTTGTAAACTCAAAGGGTCAGCTTGTAGGTATCAACTCTTCAAAGATTTCAAGCACGGATTACGAGGGTATGGGCTTTGCCGTACCGAGCGAAACATTTGTTAAAATCTATAACGATATTATCGAAAACGGCTATGTAACAGACAGGGCAAAGCTCGGCATTACCTACACTCCCGCACAGGCAAGCCAGAGTTACAGTATGCTCGTCGGCGTCAAAGGACTTCCCGCAGGTTCGCTTGTTATCAAGAGCATTACAACGGACAGCCCGCTTGTAAACACACAGGTTTCGCCCGGCGACCTCATTACCAAGGTAAACGGCGAGGAGCTTGACACAACGGATAAGCTGCCCGATTTGATTGAAAACTCAAAGGTAGGAGATCAGCTTACGCTCACAATTTGCCATGTTGACGCAAACTATCAGATTACTGAGTTTGATGTTACCGTAGCTCTTGTCGAGGACAAGGGAAACGCAGCAACAGTTGCCGAGGAAACAACCACTCAGTCCTACAATCCTTTCGGATATTTCTACAATCAGGGACAGAGTGAACAGTATTGATAACCGAATAGTTAAGTTAAGCGGAGAAGGCGAGCAATCGATTTTCTCCGCTTTTTGTTGTCATAAAATTCAAAAAGGTATATAATAATTAAGTAAACACCTAAGGAGGAAAAATTATGCTTAAAGAAATAAACATCAGAGATTTGAAGAAGTCTCCCGTTGAAATGATAGCCGACGATTGGGCGTTGCTCACATCGGGCGATATAAGCGACTGGAACACCATGACCGTCAGCTGGGGATTGGTAGGCGAGCTTTGGGGAAAGGATGTCGTAGCGTGCTTTGTACGCCCTCAGAGATACACTTACGGCTATATGGAAAAGAACGATATGTTTACTCTTTCGTTTTTTGACGGCGAATACAAAAAAGAACTCGGCATTTGCGGCGCAAAGTCGGGCAGGGACACGGACAAGGCAAAGGAAACAGGCTTTGTTCCGATAGCTGCGGACGGAGCGGTTACCTTTGAACAGGCAAAGGCTGTAATCGTTCTTAAAAAAATTGCGGTTTCCGATATGAACCCCGACGGCTTCCTTGACGAAAATATTATGAAAAATTACGCTAACGGCGATTTCCACAAAATTTATGTCGGAAAGGTCGAAAAAGTGTATATAAACGAATAATTCATAAAAAAGTAAAAAAATATTAAAAAAACACTTGATTTTTGAAAAAGGTTGTGGTATACTCTGTCTTGCA
The DNA here is from genome assembly GCA_902491475.1 of uncultured Eubacteriales bacterium. GTDB lineage: Bacteria > Bacillota > Clostridia > Oscillospirales > Acutalibacteraceae > Fimenecus. The sequence goes on along the minus strand of CABUHY010000008.1, from coordinate 12,300 downwards.
CTTGAGAGATGAGTTGCAAAACAGAGTTTCTCACAAGTCGGTGTTTATTACGATGAGGGTCCACCCGTTCCCATCCCGAACACGGTAGTTAAGCTCATTCGTGCCGAAGATACTTGGCTGGAAGCGGCCCGGGAAAATAGGTCGGCGCCGACATAAACAAAAGTAGTTCTCCAATAGGGGGGCTATTTTTTTGTCCTTTTTAAGCAAATAAAAGTTAAGGCACTCTTTTTGAAAGAGTGCCTTTTGTCATATTATCGTTTTTTATCCGAAAACGCCTGTGTTGCCTTCGGGAACATAAAGACCCGTAATCGAGTTGTCGTCGTAAACAACTATAATTGCTTTGCCCTTGAATTCCGTGCCTCTGTCGGGCTCGTAATAGGGGACAGACTTTGAAACGATTTCTTCAGCCTTTGCGCCAGATACGGTTTTGAGCTCGATTTCCGCACCCGCATATGCGTTTTTAATAAAGTCCATATAGCTCATTGCAGGGGAGTCATCGTCAGCCGCACCGTAATTATAAACGCTCAAGTCATTGGAAATATCAAACGCTTTGTAGCTGTCGTTGAGTTTTGAGCCGTCGGCATAGTGGCTGAGAACAGAGCTTATAGCATAATTCGTATCGGCATAATATACTTCCTTGACCTTTCCCGTGTATGCAAGGGGATTGATAGCGTTGTCGTTGAGGTACTTGATGGTATTTGTCATATTGGGGTAGATGTACAGCGAATAGTTTGCCATACCTTTTATGATTTTCTCGGGCTCCTCATTGCTGTCATAGGAACTGTCATAATAGGCATAGTCGTCCTCTACATAATAGCTGCCGTATCTTACAATAAGCTTTGAGTCAGCCGTTGTAGCCTTATCGATAGAGGTTGTTACCGCTCCGACAGGTGTACGGCTGTTTGTGTGCGCGTCGTCGTAAGACATTGCAATGAAGTCCTTGTATACGGCTTCCATAAGACCGTCGGTCTCTTCAAGCGCTTCGAGCTTATCGGTGCCGTACTTTGTCGAATAGTTGTCAACAAGGAATGACGGACCAACATAATACCAAGGCGTATTTTCAAAATTACTTGCGGTCTGAGTGCCTTCCGAGTAATAGACAACATCGCCGTACTGCGAATAATGTGCGACTTCGTCGTTGGTGTCCGTTACGGAGCCGTGGTTGTCAACAAGCACATATTTCAGGAAGTTCTTATAGAACTGTGTGTCGTAAACAGTTCTGTTGTATTTGTTATATACTTCAGGCGTGAACACCTTGAAACTTCTTGCAATTTCCGTTCCGTCGTTGAGAATGAACTTGAAACCGATATAGCCCTCAATTTCCGCACCCTTGTAGTAAGTGTCATCTTTGACTGTTTCAAAAAGGGTAACTGCGGTTTTGATGTCCTCGGCATTCTCCGAAAGATACTTTGAAGAAACTGCCGCATTGTCAAGGATGGCCATTCTGTTGTCGTTTACATCCATGGAAACGGATTTAATCTGCGAGATGTCGGGGAGCTTGTTATATGTGCCGAAGCAGCTTGTGCCGTAGTAAGCAAATACGAATATCGTCACAGCAAAAGCGGCTGCATAAACGGGGAGAGTCCTCAAGGTTCCCTTGAAGTTTCTTCTTATAATAAGCTCTGCCACGAAGAACGCTATGAGCGTAACGCCGAGCGCCGCAAGCAGGCACAGACCGAGATTTTGGAACATAGGCGAGCCTTCCGAATTGGAATACTGATATGTCAACTCGCTGCTGATAACGGTAAGAGCTATAAGGAATACCGTTATGCCGTTGAGTGCGCTTGTTAAATAGAACTTGCCGAACGAGTTTGAGTTTTCGCTCTTTCTCTTGTTAATAAGGAACCACGCTATGCCGACAAGAGCGATGCTTATAACGAGCCAAATGATAATCGGAAGCAGTACGCCCAAGTCGATGCACTGGTCAGCCTTAAATGAAGCCTTTTTTGTAAGCTGACCCAAGGCAACAAAGGTTTTTTCGTAATTGTATTCGGTCGATTTACCGCTGAGCGGTTCAAGGTCGGATGCAAACTGCCAGATATTGAAAAGATTGTACTTTACGCCTCTTGCAATATCCGCACCGGCATTGTAGTTGTAGCCTCTGACAATTTCCGACAAAACGCCCGTGATATTGCTCAAAAGCATCGGCCATACCGACAAGCCTGCCGCAGTGATAACCGACTCAATCATACATCCCGAAATCGCCATAACAGCCGAAGCGAGTGCAAAGCCCGCAAGACCGCTGACAAATTCCATTAAGAACATATAACAGAACAGGCTGGTAAGGTGCGAGCTTGCTCCGAAATATATAAGGTTAAGAATAAATGTTATAAATGTGGGAACGAAGGTGCAAACGAAAAGCGAGAGCACAGCCGCAAAAAGTCTGTTGAAATAGAGCTTTGAGCGTGTCATTCCGAAACTTAAATACACATTCACGGTTTTCTTTTTCATTAAGAACTGGAACAGCGCAAACGCCATAAGCACGCCGCAAAGCACCATACCTATCTGAATGAAGTTTACAAGGTTGCTGTCCGAGGTTAAGAAGCATGAGAGAACCGCCTTCTGAATTCGTTCAAGACGGAAATCACGCCTTTGTACATATGCTATAACGGGCGCAATGTGGAATGCCGCAAGGGCGAAAAACGCAATAAATGTTAAGGGGAGAATGCTTATAAAACTTCTTTTCAAATCGTTTGCGTCAACCCTGTCATTCGAATATCTTTGTGATATCATATTTCTTATCCTCCATTTCATTTAAGAATACCTCTTCCATTGTGAGCTTATACTCGTCAACGGCAATCGGGCGAAGAGCATTGAGCCTTTCCGCATATTCCTTTGCATTGCCCTCAAAGATGATTGTCGCAATCTTTGAGTCGATGTCAAGTGACTTATAGTTAAAGCCCGCAAAATCAGCTTCTGTGATGTTTCTGTCAAAAATAAGTCTGAACTTGCAGTAGTTCTGTGAAATGTCATCAACGCAGCAGTCCATAGTGAGGTGCTTGCCGTTGATAAGTCCGACATGGTCGCAAAGGTTTGACAGCTCCGTTAAGTTGTGCGAGGAAATTATAATCGAAGCGTCGTTCTGCGCGATATATTCAAGGAAGAGCTTCTTGGAAATCTCCTTTTTCTGCGGGTCAAGTCCGTCAAAGGTTTCGTCGAGCAACAGGTATTTCGGATTGGACGCAAGTCCTAAAATTATCTCCGTCTGCCTTTGCATACCCTTTGAAAAGCCTCTTATCCTCTTTTTCTTTTCAAGGCCGAAAACCTCGATAAGGTTTTCAAATGTTTTCATATGGAAGTTCGGATAGTAATCCGCATAAAACTTTGCCATTGAAAGCGGTGTGGCGTTAAGAGGGAAGTAGAGGTCGTCGGGAATGTAGAAAAGGTCCTTCCTGTTGTCGTCGTTGTCAAACGAGGGCTGACCGTCAAGCAAAATTTCGCCGCCGTCGGGACGGTATATGCCAGCAACGGTTTTAAGCAAGGTGGTTTTACCTGCGCCGTTGTAGCCTATAAGACCGTATATCGATGTTTTATCGACATTAAAGCTTATGTCCTCGATAGCAACAAAACGGTCAAATCTTTTTGTAACGTTTTTTATTTCTATCATTGTTTAATCATCTCCTGTATAAATATTTTCAATCAATTTCATTATATCGGATTTTTCGGCGCCCAAGACCTTTGCATTTGATACAGCCGTCCTGACTGCGTCGAGCGAAGAGGCGAGGTAAGCGTCCGAATTGGGCTTGTCGGCTATGAAAACGCCCTTTCCCGCAACGGAATAGACAATTCCCTGTTCTTCAAGCTCGGACAGCGCTCTTTTTACCGTGTTGATATTGATTGACAGCTCCGAAGAAAGCTGCCTTAATGATTGAAGCTGATCACCGCTTTTCAGTTCTCCGTAGTTTATAAGCTTGATTATCTGTTCTTTAATCTGCTCATAAATCGGCGTCCTTGACCGGTAATCAATGAAAACACGCAACAGCATTCACCTCCGTTTTATACTGTGTCAACTGTGCTATCACAATTAGTACAGTTACATAATAGTTTATAAACACTTTTTTGTCAATATGTTTTTAAGTAAAATTTTTCCGAAAAAATTATGATTGTAGCAAATACACAATAAAATTTTGAAATTATTGTATAATATAACGGTTTATTTTAATAATTTGTTGTGATATTATAGTATTACAAAACAACAAGGAGACGGTTATATGGATAAATGGATTTTACACGACCTTTTAAGCAAGGTTGGTATTGCAATCGCAATTCTCGGCGTTGCCGTGGCTGCGATAGGCAATGTATTTGCTATTGCCGGCGTTGTTGTATCTGTCATAGGCGTAGTTTTCTGCGCTTCAAGCTATTTCAGCGCTAAAAGCCAGGCGGAAGAGGACGATACGGACGACGGCAAGGAAGAATAAGGTCGGATAAGTACATAAAAACGGCGCAGACGCTTCTTTTGGAAGTATCTACGCCGTTTTGTTTATTCTCCGTTATTTTAACTGCCGCACATCGTTTCCGACAAATTGTATCATCTGATATGTTCCGATAATTCTTGAGGTTACCCTTGATGTGTAACGCTTTTCCAATTCCTCAATAGGTACATTGGAATTTATTATTGTAGGCAGCTCTTTAGCTATTCTTGTGTTGATTATATTGTATAACTCCGCAACGGTAAACTGCGTTGAGAACTCTGCGCCGAGGTCGTCAAGAATTAGCAGGTCGCAGCACAGAAGCTTTTCCTCGGTTGTGCCGTCGGGTTCTTCGCTTCTGCCGAAACGCTCCCTTTCAAGCATTGAAAACAGGTTCTGCGCAGAGCCGTAAACAACTCCGTAACCGTTTTCTATTACCGTGCCCGCTATGGCAAGAGAAAGATGCGTTTTTCCCAAACCCGTTTCTCCGTAAAGGAAGAGACTGGGGGAGTCGGTGCCGAAATCGTTGGCATATTCCCGACAGAAATTCAAAATTTCTGCAGCTTTCTTTTTTGCGGTCGGGTTTTTCTGAATTGAGGGGTCAAAGTCCTCAAATTTTGAAATCTTAAGCGGACAAGCCTGTGCAAGCTCGTCAAAGGCGCTCTTTTTGAGCAGCTTTTCAAGACATTCGCACATTTTTCCGTCGTGATAACCGGTATCGTTACACTTTTTGCAGGTGTAATCGGGCTTCAGATAATTTTCATCTACCCCGCAAGCCTCAAGCAAAGCCTTTCTTGCTTTTTGGAAGCCGAGGTTCTTTTCTTTGAGCTCGTTTACAACCTTTTTCGGGTCGGGGCAGTTGCTGATAGCCTTAAAAAGACCGAGGGTTGTGTCAGCCATTTCACGCTCTATTTCGGCAAGCTCGGGATGCTCGGTTTTGAAATTTATCGCTCTTTCCTCGGCTTTGTTTTCGGCGTTTCGTCTGCGTGAGTTGATAACGCTCAAAGCGTCGGATATGGCTTTGTTGGAATATTTCATTTGTCATCCCTCTTTTTCTTTTTATAGACAAGCTCGCCGCTTGTTGCCTGCTCGACCGCCTTGTTAATGTCGTAAGAGCGTTCCGAAGTGCCTTGCTTCTGCTTCTTATACGCTTCCCGTGCGTTTTCGACATCCTCGGGGGTCTTGTAGCCGCTTTCGTGCCAGTTTTCGAGAATTTTATTTGTGTAATTGAAATTGATTTTTCCCTTGCGGTCAATCGTCTCGTTGTATGCGAGAACCATCATTTCAACAGAAAGACCCATATCGTCCCAGCTTAAAAAATAATCCGTCTGCTTAGGCGTGGGGGTGGGGGCGGAAATACCCGTGAATTGGCAGAATTCCTCGTATATTTTCATTACCTTTTTGTTTCTGTCAATGAATTCGTTTGCTTTTTCAAGCGTGTCTATATCCTTTTCGTAAAAGATTTTTGCGACGGAGAGCATATATGCGGTCGATTTTTTACCGATATTTATACAATACTGTATAAGGGTAAGGATAACTTCAACGCTGAGACCGTAGTCGTCATACATCTGAATAAACGCCGACTGATTGTTAAAGCCCAATGACTTGCCGAGCATAATCTGAGCCTGATTGAGAAGCCCTGCGATATTATCGTCCTCGGCAATCCTCTGCGAAACCTGTTCGTATGTCGGGCGCACAAGCTTGATTTCGGGCGCCGACGGCTTATCTTTCACTTCCGCAGCGGGCTTCTTTTCTGCCTTAACCTCTTCTTTTTTGAGGTGCGAGTCGCTGACGGTGGGCGAGGGAACGGGCGTGCTGTCGCCGTTTCTTATAAGAATACCCTCGTTTACCCAATATTCAACGGCTTCCTTTGTGTCTGCCTGCGAGGAACCCACAGCCTTTGCAATTTCCTCCACAGAAAAATTACCGCCTTGGTTGTTTAATATCCAAAGCAGTGATTTTAAGGCGCAGAAGCTTGCCATTTTTATGTACTTTTCAACAATTATTTTCGGCGTAACAAACACCGAACCGTAATATGACGGGTTGAGAGTAAACATATTATTTATCCTTATATCTTTTTCTTACAGAATTCTTTAAGAGAACATTCCTCACAGCGTGCTTTCCTTGCCGTGCATACCGCTCTGCCGTGAAGCACCGTTCTGTGGCAGAAATCGTTGCTCTCGTCGGGTGGCAGGAGCTTGCGAAGTTCAAATTCAACCTTTTTCGGGTCCTTGGTTTCGACAAGACCGATACGGTTAGCAATTCTTATTAAATGCGTGTCGGTAACAACGCTTGACGGAGCGTGGAAAATATCGCCCATAATAAGGTTGGCGGTTTTTCTTCCGACTCCGGGCAGGGAAGTCAAATCCTCAATGGTAGAAGGCACCTGACCGTTAAAATCCGACTTGATTTTTTTGGCAATTCCGACTATGTCTCTTGCCTTATCATGATAAAATCCGCATGAGCGGATAATTTTTTCAACATCTGTAACCTCTGCGGCGGCAAAGTCGTCGAGAGTCTTGTATTTTTCAAAAAGCTCGGGGGTAACAAGGTTAACTCTTGCGTCCGTGCACTGTGCGGAAAGCCTTGTCGCTATAAGTAATTGCAAAGGGTCTGTGTATTCAAGCGAGCAAATTGCGTCGGGATATGTTTCTTTTAATGCCTCAACCGATTTCAGTGCAAGTTGTTTTTTTGTCATTATTTTCTCTCAAGTGTATTCGGTAAATCAAGCAGATAGTCCGCCGATACCTGAAAATACATACAAATAGCCTTCAAGTCCCTCAAGGACGGCTCGGTTGCGCCGGTTTCAAGGAACGAAATTTTTCTCTGTGTCATTCCGAGCACATTGGCAAGGTCCGTCTGTGTAAGAGGCGGTAGCTTGGACTGCCGGAGTTCTTTGAATTTCTCGTTAAAAGGCATAATACATCCCCGTTTGCAAAAATTTGTGTCTATTTTATCACAAAAAAATCCCTTTATCAACAAGGAAAATCGGGTGTTAAGTAGAAAATTGACTACCTTTTTTTGTGCAATATTTTTTTTACACAAAATGTTGTATAATGCTTCTTCGAGACCGTCAAAATATATTGTTGACCACTTGTAAAAAATTTTTTTATTTGCTATAATATTACAGTATTTTTTTATTGTTTAAGGAGATAAAAGATGACGAAGGTCGGAAAACGCATTTTTTTAATCGCTTTATGTATATTAACCGTCGTTTCCTCTTTTTCTTTTTCGGCTTCCGCGGCGTCCGCCGAGGAGACTGTCGGGGCTTTGAGGAATGATTTTACAAAGCTTATTTGCATTTCAAAATACGGCGATACCGCACATTACCCCGAAAACTCCGTTGAGGGTATTCTTTCCGCCGTCAAAAAAGGTGCGGATATGGTTGAGGTAAGCGTTAAGTCTACGGCTGACGGCGAGCTTGTCCTGATGTCGGACGACGACCTTTCGAGAATGTGCGTTGACTCCGACGGAAATATTGTCAATAAGAATGTTTCCGAAACGGGTCTTTATGAAATCCGTGAATATTCTCTTAAAAACGGTAAGGGCGGCGTGTCGCAAAGTGCGACGGAGTATAAAATACCGACTCTTACGGAAGCGTTGCAGGCTGTTGACGGCAAAACCGTTTTGGTAATTGAAAACGCTTGGGAATATAAGGACCGAATTTACACCTTGCTTTGCGACGGAAATCACCTCAATTCCTGCGTGCTTATGCTTGAAGCGGGCAAGAGAGATATTTCTTCGTGGCTTTCGGAAAAATCGGCTATGCCGCTTGTGTTTTCCAAATTTACGGGAACGGTAGTTTGGAAATCACGCTCATATATAAAGAAAACCGCAGACGCAGGCGTTGCGGGTGTGGCACTCGGCTCGTCAAACGCTTATTCCATGACCTTTAACAAAAATACTGTGGCTAAAGCGCAGGGTAAGACCCGTGCTGTTATTGATATGACAGACCCTAAGCTTTGCGGTAAGCGTGCCGATACCCAGCTTTATTGGGATGATGTGACTTCAAGGGGCTTTTCGGTTATCATAACCGATAATATCGAACAGTTTTCCGAATACTCACAGCGCACCGAAAATGCAAGACAGAGGCTTTCCGAGCTCTGTGACGAGGCAGCGGGCACAGACCTTACGCTTTGCAGTACCTATTCGGCAACAACGCTTAAAGACAAGCTTTCGGACAGCCGTGAGGTGCTTGCGAATTCCGTTTGTGCCAATACGCTTGAAAACCAATATTACGAGCTTTCAAATGCGCTCAATTCACTTAATGACAGATCGGTAAACGACAAAAACCAAAAGACCGTTACAAAGGGCAGGATAGTTGCCGCTGTTCTTGTCGTGATAGGCTTTGTCATAGCCGAGCTCCTGTTTGAGCGATACAGAAATGAAAGCATAAAGCTTCGCAAGGTCGGCAGAAAGCTCTACGGAAAAGCTAAGAAAAAATGATTTCAAGGGCGGTTGTTTCCGTCCTTGTTACTTTGTTATGAAAGGATAATTTATTAAAAGATGTCAGACAAATTCAGAAAAGATTTAACAAAGGGCAGCGTTACCAAAAACCTTATCAAATTCGCCATGCCTTTTCTCGCTTCAAACATTCTCCAAGCGCTTTACAGCGTCGTTGATATGATTGTAGTCGGTCAGTTTTGCGGAAAAGCCGGAATAACGGGCGTTTCCATAGGCGGTCAGGTAAACATTCTCATTACGGGTGCGGCAAACGGACTTGCAATTTCGGGAACTATTCTCGTGGCACAGTATTTGGGCGCCAAAAGGTACGACGAGCAGAAAAAGACGATAGGCACCATGTCGTCGCTCTACCTTGTTTTGAGCATTATTATAACCGCCGTTATGCTCCTCGTCGGCAAACCGTTGCTGTTGCTCCTTAAAACGCCCGAGAGCGCCTTTTCGGAGACTCTGTCGTATCTCAACATCTGTATGGCGGGAACGGTGTTTATGTTCGGTTACAATGCCGTGTGTGCGATTTTAAGAGGTCTCGGAGACTCAAAACGCCCGCTTTATTTCGTTATGATTGCGGCGCTTATCAATGTTGTGCTTGATGTTGTGCTTGTCGGCAAGTTCAATATGGGCGCGGCAGGTGCGGCGTATGCAACGATTTTCGCACAGGCGATAAGCTTTGTGCTCTCGGTCGTTTATCTGTCTATGACGGGATTTTTTAAGGGATATACGGCTAAAGATTTTAAGATAGATAAGGACAAGGCTGTTTTGCTTTTCAAAATCGGTCTTCCGAGTGCAATTCAGAGCCTTGTTATTTCGCTTTCGTTTATGACGCTTACCGCACTTGTAAACTCGCTTCCGAATGCCGAGGTTGCGGCGGCTTGCCAGGGCATAGGCGGCAAAATAAACTCCTTTGCGATTTTGCCCGGACTTGCGTTTTCAAATGCAATTTCCTCAATGGCGGGTCAAAACATCGGAGCAGGGGAATATGAGAGAGCAAAAAAGACAATGCGTATCGGTCTCATACTTGCATTTGTCTTTTCACTTATCGTAATGTGCGTTGTTGAGGCGTTCCCCGAGGTGCTTTTCAGAGCGTTTACGGACGATGTCGAAGTAATCGAAACGGGTGTTCCTTATTTGAGACTTATCGCAATCGACTATCTGTTTACGGCGTTTATGTTCTCATTTAACGGACTTGCCATTGCGGCAGGCAATACCTCGTTTGCATTGTTCAATTCGTTCTTCAACTCAATTATCGTTCGAGTACCGTTGGCTTATGCGGCGGTTTATCTTCTGAATATGGGCTTTAACGGCGTGGGTCTTGCAATAGGCTGCGCTTCCGTGTTCAGCGTATTTATCGGACTTTGGTATGTTCGCTCGGGAAAATGGAAAAAATCCAAGGTAATTCTTGAGGATTAACTATTGCAAAATTTTCCGTTATTTGGTAGTATTAAAGTGTCGAATGACACATATTATTCCTTAACGGAATAAAAAGGAGTAAAAAGGGTATGGATAACAACAAATTTTTCTGTGCAAAACCCAACGGTAAGCTGAATTATCCCCATACTATGCTCACGGGCTTCGGCTTTATGGCAGTTCAGATTGCGTGGATAATTTACAATGCTTATGTTCCGCTTATTTTAAGGGAAAACAGCACCATAGCAAACCTTGCATGGTCGGGCACGGCAGTCGGCGTAATAATGGTTATCGATAACATTTTCGGCGTTATCTTCCAGCCGCTGTTCGGTAAAATTTCCGACCGCACCCATACAAGGTTCGGTAAAAGAAAGCCGTTTTTGATGTACGGTATTCCGCTTTGTGCGCTGCTGTTTATCTTCATTCCGAGGATACAGGTGCTCGGAATACTTATGCTTGACATTATTGTTTTCAACTTTCTGATGTCAACATGGCGTTCTCCCGTAGTTGCAATGATGCCTGACTTCACTCCCTCTGAAATAAGAGGCGAGGGTAATGCGGTAATCAACATTATGGGCGGTATCGGCGTTGTTCTCGGTACGGTTGCGGGTAAGATAATCACATTTATCACTCCCAACGCAACACAGGCTGAAATCCGAAACAATGTCTTTGTTTTCGGCTCGGTAATTATGGTTATCTGTCTTTTGGTGGTTCTCTTCTTCGTAAAAGAGCCCGACAGCAGAATTACCAAAGAAGAGTCGCTTAAAATCAGACTTGAATATGAAAAAGCAAACAGTCCGAAAGGCGAAAAGCAGTCGATTAAGACAATGGGTCTTACAAAGGGCGAAAAGAAGAGCCTTATCTTTATGCTTATCGCTCTTTTCTTCAACTCTAACGCAACGGACTCAATCAATACATATTTCACTACCTTTGCAACCAGCGAATTGGGCTTCACGGAGGCTGACGCTTCTCTTGTAATCACTCTCTTTGCGGCGGCAACGGTTATCGGTGCTATTCCCGCAGGTAAGCTCGGACAGAAGTTCGGCAGAAAGAAAACCATTATGTCCGGTTGGATAGGCGTGCTTGTTCTTTTCCTCACATATGCGCTGACAAAGTGGAATCCGCTTCTTTACATCGCAATCGTATGCGGCGGTATTCTTATCGCATTCGTTACAATCAACACGCTTCCGCTTGTACTTGAAATCGGCGGACTTGACAGGGTAGGTACATTTACGGGTTATTATTACACCGCAACATTCTCGGCTTCAATCGTAGGCCCCGTCCTTGTAGGCGGTATGTTCGACCTTACAAAGCTTATGACGCCGACAGGCGAGGTAAACTATTGGTCGCTGTTCATTTACTGCCCGATTTGCTTCGCACTTGCTCTTCTGTGTATGTCACAGGTTAAGCACGGCGAGTCGCAGACAATTTCCCAGGAAACGATTGATAAAATCAAAGAGGAAAACGAAGACTGATAAAAGCAATCAAATAAACTTAAAGGGAAGCGCAAAGCTTCCCTTTATTTTTGTGCAAAGCCCGAATTAAGCGGCTGTTCTGTGGGCTGTTGCCACCGCTTATAAGCCGTTGCTTATTTGCACATTATCATTCTATGTAGTTTTTTCCCAATGTTTCAAAATCGGCTTATAAAAATTAAAATTTACAGCAAAGCGGTAGGGACAGCCTTCGCGGGTGTCCGTCACAGGCTCCCTTGTAAAGGGAGCTGTCATTTTTTGTGAAAAAATGACTGATGGATTTTTATAAAATCAAATAAAAACAATTTTACAATCCCTCCGTCTCGCTTCGCTCAACACCTCCCTTTACACAAGGGAGGCTTAGTTCTGCAAGCATTGCAGTTTGTGTATCACCGTAGGGCGGGGGCTTGCTCCCGCCGAAAAAATCAGCGTGTTTATAATAGCTCTTGGCTTATATAAATTTGGAAATTTAGGACGAACAAAGGCTCCCTCTGACTGAAGCGACCCCCAAAGTTTAGACAAAATTAAATATTAAATTGCAAGTGAATGAG
>CABUHY010000007.1 GCA_902491475.1 uncultured Eubacteriales bacterium | reverse complement strand
GTGCGTTCAGCCTCCCTTGTGTAAAGGGAGGTGCCGAACGAATGTGAGGCGGAGGAATTGTAAAAACCAAACTCGCATACAGCCACAATGGCTGTTCCTACGAGTGTGATGTTATATCGGTAGGGCGGGGGCTTGCTCCCGCCGTTATTTATATCAAATTGCCCGAGAAGCTCCGCTTTCTCCGCGGCAACATAGGCTTCCTCTGAATGTACAAACATAAAACACCCATAAAAGCTGCGTTATTGAAAAAAGCAAAGAAAAAACGCTCACCGAAAGGTGAGCGTAAGTTCATTCAGCAATTAAGTTAAGCTCTTGTAACCTTACCTGAACGAAGGCAACGAGTGCAAGCATAAACTCTTTTAGGAGAGCCGTTTACGATTGCTCTAACTCTTTTTACATTAGGCTTCCAAGTTCTGTTAGAACGTCTGTGTGAGTGAGAAACTTTAATGCCGAAAGCAACATCTTTTCCGCAGAATTCACATTTTGCCATAGTGCGAGGCACCTCCTTTAATCGATAACAGACAGTATTTTAACAGAATATTTCGGTAATTGCAAGCCTTTTTACAAAAAAATATATTTTTTTTAATCTTTTTGGCTTTTTCTGCGATAAAAAGGCGGGAAAGACTGCGAGATAAAAATATTTTGCCTGATTTTTTATAAAATTTATAAAAAACACTTGCAATTTTAACCCGTATAATATATAATTTAGAAAACGAACATTTGTGCGATTGTGAGGTTAAGCTAATGGCACCTAAAACCAATATAACAAAAAACGACAATAAAAAGAAGGCTCTTGAAACAGCGCTTTCACAGATTGAGAAAAAATACGGCGAGGGCGCAATTATGCGCTTGGGCGAGGGCAACGCTCTCAATATCGAGGCTATTCCCACGGGCTCTATAGCGCTTGACGCCGCAACGGGTATCGGCGGCTTCCCGAAGGGCAGAATTATCGAAATATACGGACCCGAGTCCTCAGGTAAAACCACCCTTGCGCTCCATGCGGTGGCTGAGGCGCAAAAGGCGGGCGGCGAGGCTGCTTTTGTCGACGCAGAGCACGCTCTTGACCCGATTTATGCACACAATCTCGGAGTTGATGTCGATTCCTTGCTTGTCTCTCAGCCGGACGACGGCGAGCAGGCTCTTGAAATCGTTGAACAGCTTGCACGCTCGGGCGCTCTTGATGTAATCGTTGTAGACTCGGTTGCGGCTCTTGTTCCGAGGGCTGAAATCGACGGCGAAATGGGCGACAGCCATATGGGCGCACACGCAAGACTTATGTCGCAGGCAATGCGTAAGCTCGCAGGCGTTATCTCAAAGTCAAACACAATAATTATCTTTATAAATCAGCTTCGTGAAAAGGTCGGCGTTGTTTTCGGCAATCCCGAGACCACGACAGGCGGCCGTGCGCTTAAATTCTATGCAAGTATCCGTATGGATGTCCGCAGAACCGAGACCCTCAAGGGTACAAACGGCGAGTTCATAGGCTCTCACACAAAGGTTAAAATCGTTAAGAACAAGGTTGCGCCTCCCTTTAAGACCGCAGAGTTTGATATTATGTTCGGCGAGGGCATTTCAAGGGAAAGCGAGCTTGTTGATATGGCTGTAAACTTCGACATTATGAAGAAGAGCGGCGCATGGTTCTCCTATGGCGAGACAAGAGTCGGTCAGGGCAGGGAGAACACAAAGCAGTATCTCAGGGATAACCCCGAGGTCGCAAATGAAATTGAAGCTAAAATCAGAGCGAAGATTGAAGAGTCGAGAAATAAATCCGACGACTTTGACGGTGCGGATGAGGTTATAGCATACAAGCCTGTTGCAACTACAAAGGACGAGGCAAGGGCAAAAATCGATGTAATCGTTGATGACGAATAATTATGGAATTAAGCGTTAAACCCGGAAAGGCGCAGAAGATACATATTTACATTGACGGCGAATACAGAATGACCGTTGACAGTAACTTCTGGTATTCCGAGAAATGGCACAAATTAAACAGTGTTGACGAAGAGGAGTTGGCTGAGCTTGAAAGCTCGGTCAACTCCCGTCGTGCTTTCTTAAACGGAATGAACTTGCTTTCCCGCCGTGCTCATTCAAAAAAGGAGATTGTCATAAAGCTTTCGCAGAAATATCCAAAAGAAGCGGCTCAATCTGCGGCCGATAAGCTTGAAGAACTTATGCTTATCGACGATGGAAAATTTGCGCAGCTTTATGCGGAAGAACTGTACGAGCGGAAAAAGTACAGCCCGAAAAGAATAGAAAATGAGCTCAAATTAAAGGGAATAAGCTCGGAAATTGCAAACGAAACCGTAAAATCACTTGACAAAGACGATTTTAATCGTATTATATTATTGTTAAATTCCAAATACCGCAATAAGCTGTCCGACGAAAAGAACATCAAGCGGACAATTAACGCCCTTATGCGAATGGGATATTCCTATTCCGATATAAGAAAGGCGCTCAAAGAGGTTGCGGATACTGACAATGACTTGAAAGGCTATGGTAACTACTATGAGTAAAAAAATAGGTATGATTTCGCTCGGCTGTCCGAAAAATCAGGTCGATGCGGAAATTATGCTTGCACGCCTCGCACAGAACGGCTTTGAAATTACCGATGATGTTGACGGTGCGGACGCAGTAATCATAAACACCTGCGGCTTTATCGAGGACGCCAAGAAAGAGGCTATTGAAAACATCCTTGATATGGTCGAACTTAAAAATGAAGGCATAATCGGCAAAATTATCGTTACGGGCTGCCTTGCCGAAAGGTACAGGGACGAGATTGCAAAGGAATTCCCCGAGGTTGACGCTGTTGTGGGTATAGGCTCAAACGGCGACATTTGCGAAATCTGTGAAAAGACGCTCGGAACGGACGAAACGGTTGAGAGCTTTACGGACAAAACCTGTCTGCCGCTCAACGGCGAGAGAATGCTCACTACCCCGTCTTATTTTGCATATCTTAAAATTGCCGAGGGCTGCTCGAACCACTGCACATATTGCGCTATCCCGTCAATCAGGGGCGAGTTCCGCTCAAGACAGCCCGAGGATATAATCAAAGAAGCGCAGGACCTTGCCCGTGCGGGCGTAAAGGAGATTATCGTTGTCGCACAGGACACGACAAGATACGGCGAGGACTTGTTCGGTAAGTCGGCGTTGCCCGCTCTTTTGACTTCGCTTGCAAAAATCGAGGGCTTGGAGTGGATAAGGGTTCTTTACTGCTATCCCGAGCGCATAACCGACGAGCTTATCGATGTTGTTGCAAACAACGATAAGATAGTTAAATATTTTGACATTCCGATTCAGCACGCAAGCGCAACGGTTCTTAAAAGAATGAACCGCGTCGGTGATATGGACAGCCTGCTTGCGCTTATCGGAAAAATCAGGGATAAAATCCCCGATGTCGTTTTGAGAACTACTCTCATAACGGGCTTCCCCGGCGAAACCGAGGAGGATTTTGATACGCTTTCGGAATTTGTCGAAAAAGCGCAGTTTGACAGGCTCGGCTGCTTTGCCTACTCGGCAGAGGAGGGCACGCCTGCCGCAAAGCTTCCCGACCAGATTGACGAAGAGGTCAAAAAGGAACGCGGCGAGGCTATTATGGAACAGCAGTTCCGTATCTTTGAAAAGCTCAATGAGCAGAATATAGGCAAGGTTCTCCGCACGGTTGTCGAGGGCTATGACGCTTATACCGACACATACTACGGCAGAACATGGCGTGACGCACCCGAAATCGACGGCACGGTAAACTTTACCTGCGGCTACGAGCTCAACGAGGGCGATTTTGTCGATGTTGAGATAATGGGTACGAACGAGTATGACTTAATCGGAGAGGTAGTATGAAATTAAACACACCGAATAAGCTCACGATAGCGCGCATAATCATAACGCCCGTTTACCTTGCGGTAATCCTTTGGGAAAGTCTGCCGCACAGATTTTTGATTGCAACGGCGATTTTTGCGGTCGCTGCGATAACCGACGCCATAGACGGCAAGCTTGCAAGGAAAAACAATCAGATAACCAACTTCGGCAAATTGCTTGACCCCATTGCCGACAAGGTGCTGACGACCTCGGCACTGCTTGCGTTTATGAAAATGGGACTTTGCAATATCTGGATAGTGATGATAGTCCTCACAAGAGAATTTACCATTGCTTCTATAAGAATGATAGCAGCGTCAAGCGGAACGGTTATACCCGCAAATATATGGGGCAAAATCAAAACCACCTGTCAGATGACCTTTACAATCGTCATTATGCTCCTTTGCGAGACCGATTATATAATCAAAGATGTTTTACAGTCGGATTGTCTTAAAAATCTGCCCGATTGGCTCACTCTTTCAAATGTTTCAAACGGGCTAATGTGGATAACAGCGGTACTTACCGTCATATCCGGCATAATATATATAAAAGACAGTAAAAATTCGATTGATTATTCAAAATAAGTGTGGTACAATATTAAAGATAAAAATGCCGTGATTAAGAAGAGTAGTATTTTCTTCGGCTTTTAGAGAGAGGGCGCCGTCGGCTGAAAGCGCCTTTAAGACGGGAATTTACGAAGTGCGCTTATGAGCAGGCGGGGGGAATTTCAGTATCTCCGCACGCAGTGGTGCGTTAAAGCCTTTAAGAGTTACAAATCGAAGTGGAACCGCGAACTTTTCGCCTTCGGAGTCTTTGGGACTTCGGAGGCTTTTTATTTTTATATCGGAGGTGTTTTGATGTTCGAGCAGTTAAGAGAAGACATTGCGACCGTCAAGGACAGGGACCCTGCCGCCAAGTCGAACGCAGAAATTCTCTTTTTGTATCCGGGGCTCAAAGCCATAAGGATGCACCGCAAGGCATATTGGTTCTGGCATCACAATCACAAATTCATAGCAAGAGCAATATCTCAGCGAGCGGCGAGGAAAACGGGAATAGAAATCCACCCTGCCGCAAAGATAGGAAAAAGATTTTTCATCGACCACGGCACGGGCGTGGTAATCGGCGAAACGACCGAGATAGGCGACGATGTTACGCTTTATCAGGGCGTTACGCTCGGCGGTACGGGTAAGGATGTCGGAAAACGCCACCCGACAATCGGCAACGGCGTTATGATAGGCGCGGGCGCAAAGGTTTTGGGACCGTTTAAGGTCGGCGACAATTCAAACATAGCCGCAGGGGCTGTGGTGCTTGAGGAAATACCCGAAAACTGTACGGCGGTCGGCGTGCCCGCAAGGGTTGTCAAGCAGGACGGCAAGCGTGTTGACAAGCTTGACCATGTTCATATTCCCGACCCCGTTTCACAGGAGCTTTGCAGGATGTCTGTCAAGATAGAAAAACTTCAAAAAGAGCTTGAAGAAGAAAGGAAGAAACACAATGAGAATATATAACACTCTTACAAGAAGAAAAGAAGAGCTTAAACCCATTACGCACGGCGAGGTTAAAATCTACGCCTGCGGTCCGACCGTTTACAACTACATTCACATCGGAAATTCAAGGCCGCTCTGCGTTTTCGATACGCTTCGCCGCTATCTTGAATACAGAGGATACAAGGTAAAATTCGTTCAGAACTTTACCGATATCGACGACAAGATAATCAAAAAGGCAATCGAAGAAAATTCTGATTACAAGACCGTTTCCGAGAAGTATATCAAGGAATTCTGGACGGACGCCAAGGGACTCAACTTCCGTGAGGCTACCGTTCATCCTAAGGCTACGGAAAATATAGACGAAATCATCAATATAATCTCAACCCTTGTTGAAAAGGGCTATGCATATCCCGTTGAGAACGGCGATGTCTACTTCAGTCCGAAAAAGTTCCCTGAATACGGCAAGCTTTCGCATCAGCCGTTGGAGGATCTCGAAGCGGGTGCGAGAATAAATATCGGCGAGCTTAAAAAGGAGCCTATGGACTTCGCCCTTTGGAAAGGCGCAAAGCCCGGCGAGCCCTATTGGGACTCTCCCTGGGGCAAGGGCAGACCCGGTTGGCACATTGAGTGCTCGGCGATGGTTCATCGCTTCCTCGGCAACACGATTGACATTCACTGCGGCGGTCAGGACCTTATTTTCCCCCACCACGAGAATGAAATCGCACAGTCGGAGTGCTGCAACGGTGTTCCTTTTGCTCATTATTGGATGCACAACGGATATATCAATGTGGATAATGTAAAGATGTCAAAGTCTCTCGGCAACTTCTTTACCGTCCGTGATGTGGCTGAAAAATACGGCTATGAGCCTATCCGTTATCTTATGATTTCTTCGCAGTACAGAAGCCCGATAAATTACAGCGTTGATATAATCGAGCAGTGCAAGGCGTCTCTTCAGAGGCTTTACACATGCCGTGACAGCCTTGATTTTGCGCTTAAAAACGCAACCGACGCCGTTCCCGAAAATGCCGAGGAGATAAAAAATCAGCTCTCTTCAAGGCGTGAACAGTTTATCAAGGCTATGGACGACGATCTCAACACCGCAGACGGAATTGCGGCTGTGTTTGAGCTTGTAAAGGATATAAATGTCAATGTAATAAATTCACAATCGGCAGAGTTGATAAAATTCGCCGCATCTTTATTTGATGAATTGACAAATGTACTCGGACTTGTATATAATAGAGATACAGATAACCTTGACGAAGAGGTCGAAAAGCTTATCGAAGCCCGTCAGAATGCCCGTAAGGAGAAAAATTGGGCAGAGGCGGACAGGATAAGAGACGAGCTCAAGGCTCAGGGTATTGTCCTTGAGGACACTCCGCAGGGCGTGAAGTGGCACAGGGAATAAAAGGAGGAAATTATGGGTGTATTAAACAGACCGGCTATCAAGTATGAAGCCAAAAATTTCGTTTCGACCGACACAAGATGGGCAAAAATGTTCTTTGCGGCAATCATTATTTACATCTTGAATAACGGTATCAGCATTTATTACAATGTGAGCAACATCTTTTCCAACGGCTTTACTTATTTTGACGATTACTATTCTCAGGGCACCGAGAGCAGCTTCGGAATCGACGGCGTAAACGGGGTAATCAACATCATTCTTTTGCCGTTCGTCGTTTCCCTTGCGGGTTATTATCTTAACCACATCAGAGGCTTTAACCCCGAGTGGAAGTCTATTTATAAAGAGGGCTTTGACAAGTTCGGAAAATACCTTTCGACTATGTTTGTCACATACCTTATTGTCTGGCTTTGGACATTGCTCTTTATCGTTCCCGGCGTTATCAAGTTCTACGCATATTCGCAGGTTAAGTATATCATTCACGACAACAGCAACCTCAATACAAAAGACGCAAGAAAAATGAGCGAGATTATGACAAACGGCTTCAAGTCCGATTTGTTTGTGCTCGATTTGAGCTTTATTCTCTGGTACTTGCTCGTTGCGTGCACCGCGGGAATTGCGGCTATCTATGTTACACCCTATGTTGAAACGACAAAGGCAATGTACTACGAAAATCTTAAAAAGAACGCTATCGACTCGGGTCTTATCTCTCCCGAATCGTTCGGAATAGCACCCGTTGAACCCGACCAAGGCTTTAACGGCGATCCGACGCAGAACGGCGGCTTTACTTACGGCGGCGAGGGCATCGACGCTCAGTTTACCGTAGAGGACGCAAAGGCTCCCGAGACACAGAGCACCGACGGCGACAACAAAGAAAATTTATAATTTTTTCAAAAAAAGTGTTGACAAGTGTTTTAACTTGTGCTATCTTATAGAAAACAAACGAACACAAACCTACGATTAAGAGTAGTAACCTTTTACAGAAACTCAAAGAGAGTTGCCGACAGTGAGATGGCAGCAGCGGAATTTAAGGCGAATGGACTTATGAGGGCGGTCGAAAGCGATTTTCGCAAGTAGTAACCGACGGGGTGTACCCGTTACAGTACAGCTCATATGTATGTATGAGGCAGAGCGGGCGAATTTATTTTCGTCAACTTGGGTGGTACCGCAGGTATTTATATCCTGTCCCAATTATTGGGACAGGATTTTTTTTATTTTCAATTTGGAGTGAGCTTTATGAAACTTTTGAAAGAACGATGGCGATGGCGACAGTAAACCCCATTCACAAAAACCACAAAAACAAATTACAGATATTAAGGAGTTAATCACCATGAAAAAAATTACAAAGGCTTTATCAATTTTACTCGTATTCGCACTTGTTTTGGGCTTTGCAGCTTGCGCTAACAATAACGCAAACAAAGCCGACGCATCAAAGACATACAAAATCGGCGTTTGCAACTATGTTGACGACGCATCACTCAATCAGATTTATGAAAACATCGAGTCTCAGTTAAGAGTAATCGAAAAGGAAAAAGGCGTTAAGTTTGAAATTCTTTATGATAACTGCAACGCAGACCAGAATGTACTCGCACAGATAATTTCAAACTTCAAGGCTGAAAATGTTGACCTTATGGTAGGTATCGCAACACCGGTTGCAATCGCTATGCAGGCTGCAACAACCGATATTCCGGTTGTTTTCTCGGCTGTTTCCGACCCCGTCGGCGCAGGTCTTGTTAATTCGCTTGAAACTCCCGGCGCAAATGTAACGGGTACTTCCGATTACCTCAACACAACGGCTATTATGAACCTTATCCTTGCAAACAACCCCGACACAAAGACGGTAGGTCTCCTTTACGATGTAGGTCAGGACTCTTCGACAGCTCCCATTGCAGACGCCAAGAAGTTCCTCGACGAAAAGGGTATCAAGTACATTGAACGCACAGGCACAAATGTTACAGAGGTTCAGCAGGCTGCACAGGCACTTGTAAACGATAAGGTTGACGCAGTATTCACTCCCACCGACAACACGATTATGAAGGCTGAGCTTTCAATCTATGAAACCTTTGCGGCAGCTAAAATCCCGCACTTCACAGGCGCAGATTCCTTCGCACTTAACGGCGCATTCCTCGGCTACGGCGTTGACTATGCAAACCTCGGCGTTGAGACGGCAAAGATGATTGCAAACATTCTTATCGACGGTGCAGACCCCGCAAATCTTTCGGTAATGGTATTCGACAACGGTACAGCAACAATCAACACCGACATCTGCACAGAGCTCGGATATGATTACAGCGCTCTTGAAACAACCTTCAAGCCCTATTGCACAAAGGTTCAGAGCATTACAACCGCAGAGAGCTTTACCTCGGCGGCAGAATAAAAACAGGAGACTTAATAAATTATGTCTTTAGGATCAATCACAGCATTATTACAAACTGCATTTGAATTGGGACTTATCAGTTCCCTTACGGTGCTTGCACTGTTTTTAAGCTATTCAATGCTTAATGTCTGCGACTTATCAACCGACGGATGCTTCACTCTCGGAGCGTCCGTCGGCGCTGTTGTCGCAATATCGGGTCATCCGTATCTTTCCATTGTTGCGGCAATGCTCGCAGGAATTGCATCGGGATTTATAACCGCATTTTTACAGACCAAAATGGGCGTTGACAGCCTACTTGCGGGTATAATCGTCAACACCGCGCTGTATTCCATAAACATAGCGGTTATGGGCAATTCGTCCTTACTTAATATGAATAAAACCGATACCGTGTTTACCAAGATGAAAGCGCTTCTTGCGGGAACATTCCTTGAAAAACAGTCGGTGCTTATCGTTGCGCTCATAGCGGTAGTGCTCGTAATTTTGTTCCTGTCGCTTTTCCTCAAAACAAAGCTCGGACTTGCAATCCGTGCAACGGGCAACAACCCCGATATGGTTCGTTCGTCCTCGATAAATCCCGCATTTACAACGATTATCGGACTTTGTGTTTCCAACGCATTTACGGGACTTTCGGGCTGCCTGCTCGCTCAGTCGCAGAAATCGGTAAACATCGACATCGGCACGGGTATGGTAACGGTTGCCCTCGCTTCGCTTCTTATCGGCGGCGCATTTATGCGTAAGGGTAAGATTCCGGCAAAGGCTGTCGGCGTAGTTATCGGTGCGGTTGTGTTCCGCCTTGTTTATACGGTTGCGCTTCGCTTCAATATGCCGGCTTCAATGCTCAAGCTTGTTTCGTCCGTAATCGTAATCATCGCAATTTCGGGACCGTACCTCAAGAGCAAGTACCCCGAATTCAAGCGCAGACTTGACCACAACAAAGCAAGGAGGGCGGCATAATGCTTGAAATAACAAACATTTCAAAGACCTTTAACTCCGATACCGTCAATGCCAAGACCGCTCTCAACAACCTTTCTTTGAGCGTTAAGGACGGCGATTTCATAACGATTATCGGCGCGAACGGCGCAGGTAAATCAACGCTTTTCAACGCTATCGCAGGCGATTTTATAACCGATACGGGCAAAATCGTCCTTGACGGCGAGGATATAACCCTCACACCCACGCACAAGCGTGCAAAGGTTATCGGCCGTCTTTTCCAGGACCCCATGAGGGGCAGTGCTCCCGGAATGAGCATTGAGGAAAATCTTGCTCTTGCGGCAGGCAAGGGCGGATGGTTGAGTAAAATCGGCAAAAAGGATAAAGAGGAGTTCCGTCAGAGGCTTTCGCTTCTCAATATGGGACTTGAGGACAGAATGCAGCAGCCGGTCGGTTTGCTTTCGGGCGGACAGAGGCAGGCGCTTACCCTTATGATGGCTACATATACGCCGCCGAAGCTTTTGCTGCTTGATGAGCACACGGCGGCTCTTGACCCGTCAACGGCTGAAAAGGTGCTTGAGCTCACAACCGAAATCGTAAGGGATAACCACCTTACCTGTCTTATGGTAACGCACAATATGCAGTCGGCTCTCGACCTCGGCAACAGAACGGTTATGATGGATAAGGGAACCGTTATTTTCGATGTTGAGGGCGAAAAAAGAAGCAAGCTTGAGGTCTCCGATTTGCTTGAACAGTTCAAGCTGTCGGCAGGCAAGGCTCTCGATAACGACAGAATGTTGCTGACCTGATATAGACTTTAATACCGAGCCCGTCTTATGACGGGCTTTTATCATATTATCTTTATGAAAATCATATCCTTTAACGGGTGATAATATGGATTACGAATTAAAGGAATATGAAACCGACTACCGTGATTTACGCCGAGAGCGTACAAGGCGTGCGGCACAGCGTGAGGAAAAGCCGCAAAAGCCGAGCGATTTGCTCACTTCCGTTATTTTGACTCAAACTGTCGTTTTTGCCTTGGTGCTGCTTCTTTTTTTCGGATTTTACAAGACGGAGAGCAAGACCTTTACCGCACTCAATTCCTTTTATAATTCCGTAATGCAAAAGGATTTGACCGCAAAGGATTTGGCTGATTGCGTGCGTTCGGTAATAGCCTTTGTTTCAGAGCCCAAACAACAGGACGGGCAGGACGGACAGGAACAGCAGATAACCGACATTGCCGACGAAGAATTTACGGGAGCGGGCGGCGAGGATTTGATGTATGTTGACGGAACAACCGCCTCGTTTTCTCCTGTGTTCTTCAGCAAGCCTATGGTAAAGCCCGTCGAGTACACCCGTGTAACCTCCTGCTTCGGTTACAGAATAAATCCCGTAACAAACAAATACGGTTTTCATTCTGGCATAGACCTTGCCGCAAAATCGGGTGCGCCGATAAAAGCCGCCTTTGACGGAACGGTTACAAAGGCTTCGTACTCCGATATAAGGGGGAACTACATTTTCCTTGAGTCGGAGGGCGGGATTACAACCGTTTACTGCCATTGCTCGGAACTCATAGCCGAGGAGGGTGCGAATGTCAGAGCAGGGGAGATAATCGCAAAGGTCGGCTCAACGGGTCAGGCGACGGGACCGCATTTGCATTTTGAGCTTCGCATAGGCGGAGTGCGCCACAATCCTGCGTGGGTGCTTGAGAGCTGATGCGCTTTTTCATAAAGGGCGTTGAAGTAAAGATAGATTTCCTTTTTGCCGCAAGCGTAACTCTTTTGATGTGCTTTAATACGGGCGACGAGATACGCTGCGGAATACTGTTCTCGATTTTGCACGAGTTCGGTCATCTGTTTGCGATAGTTGCCTGCGGCGAGAGACCCGAAACGGTGCGCTTCGGCATATTCGGAATGACGATAATCAGAAAGAACGACATTACGCAAGATTACAAAAAGGAGTTCATCACGGCTATAAGCGGTCCGTTGATGAACTTTTTTCTGTCTTTGACGCTGTTCGGTTTGTACGCTCTTTGCCGAAAGGAAATCCTTTTGAAATCGGCATTGATAAACCTTGTAATAGGGGCTTTCAATATAACTCCCGTGTTCTCGCTTGACGGCGGCAGAGCGCTTGAAAGTATACTTTCGCAAAGGCTTCCCCGTGACAGGTGCGAAAGCGTTATGAAAGCGGTGTCGGTTGCGTTCCTTGTGCCGATGACGGCGCTCGGGTTTTATATACTCATAAAGAGCGGATACAATTTTACATTTTTGGCAATCAGCATATATCTTACGGTAATGCTTTTCAAAAAATGCTGACATTTCGTCGGAATATACCAATGCGGCGGCTTTTTTTCTTTCACAA
The DNA here is from genome assembly GCA_902491475.1 of uncultured Eubacteriales bacterium. Lineage (GTDB taxonomy): Bacteria > Bacillota > Clostridia > Oscillospirales > Acutalibacteraceae > Fimenecus. The sequence continues at coordinate 84,896 of CABUHY010000007.1, read as the reverse complement.
TGTCAATATAATCGGCGATAAAAATGTGATACAATAAATGTTAATGACAATTTTTAGGGTAACACAAGAGGGGAAGATATGAAAAAGCCGAACATTTTGCTTATAACAACCGACCAACAGCATTATTCAATGCTCGCTGCGGTAAATAAAATCCTGAAAACGCCGAACCTTGACAGGCTTGCCGACGAGGGTATGCGCTTTGAAAGGGCGTATTGCGCAAATCCGACCTGTTCGCCGTCAAGGGCAAGTATTCTGACGGGAATGTATCCGTCAAAGCACGGGTGCTGGTCGCTCGGCACAAAGCTCCCCGAGAGTACCGAGACCTTGAGCGCCTATCTTAAAGATAACGGATATGCCACGGCGCTTATAGGCAAGGCGCATTTTCAGCCCACTGCGTCTACGCCCGAATATCCGTCGATAGAAACCCCCGAGTATATGTGGGATTTGGACTTTTGGCGTAATTTTCACGATGATTTTTATGGCTTTGAGCACATAGAGCTTTTGCGTAATCACACTGCCGAACATTGGGCAGGTCAGCACTATGTCGCTTGGCTTGAAGATAACGGCTGCAAAAACTGGCGCAAATATTTCTTCCGTCCGAGAGGAAGAATGCGTAACCGATATATGGGAAGATGGAATATCCCTGAAAAATATCATTACAACACCTTTATAGCTGAGCGGACAAACGCAATGCTTGAAGAGTACAAGCGTGAGGACAAGCCGTTCTTTTTGTGGGCGAGCTTCCCCGACCCGCACTATCCGCAGTTGGTTCCCGCACCGTGGGACAAGATGTATGACCCGAAAGATATTGAACTCCCCGAGTTTTCCTATTCCGAGCACGAAAAAAATCCGCCGTATTTCGCCGAGGTCTGCAAGCGGCATCCGAAGCTTGACGAATACCGTGAGACGGGTATGGGTGTACACGGTCTGCAACGGCATTATTATAACAAACATCAACTGAAACGGCAGGTTGCCTACGCCTACGGAATGATGTCCTTTACCGACAAATACATAGGCATAATTCTCGATAAATTGAAGTCGCTCGGGCTTGAAAACGACACGCTGATCATTTTCACAACCGACCACGGCGACCTGTTCGGTCAGCACGGACTTCGGCACAAGTGCATTTTCCATTATGAGGATTTGCTTCGTGTGCCTATGATTGTAAAATACAACGGTCATATCCCGAAGGGTGCGGTAAACGACAGTTTGCAGTCGCTCATAGACCTTGCGCCGACAATTCTCGATTATTGCGGTCTTGCAATTCCGCAGTGTATGCAGGGCATTGACGAGAGAACTGTGTGGGATGGAAAAGAGAGCTCTAAACGCACCTTTGTCATAAACGAGAACAGGCACGAGCCTCATGTTATGCATATGGTAAGCTATATCGAAAATGATTATAAAATTACCGTTCACGAGGGCAGAACATACGGCGAGCTGTATGATTTGAAAAACGACCCCGAGGAGCATAACGACATATGGCAGGACAGCGACGCAAGAAATATAAAGGCGGAGCTTTTGTATAAGTTCCTTGTCGAGGAAATGAAAATGGACGGCGACACAACGGAATATATCGATGTTCGCGGAGTAGAGCTGTTCGTTGACCTTGAAAAAGGCGAGAGGAGCGTTAAATTCTGCGGCAAGGAGCTGTGGGATAACGCCGCCTGTATTGACGAGAAAATCGAAGCTCTGCTTGCGGCTTTGAGCAGGCGTATCGGCAGGCGTGAGCTGCCTATGCCGAGAATAGCGGGCTCATAAGGAGAAAAGTTATGAATTATCAAAATACAATCGACGGTTTCCTTTCAAGAAATCTGCCCGAATTTGCAGACAGCTTTATTTTTGAAATTACCGACGACAACGACGAAAAATTTGAAATAACCTGTGAAAACGGCAAAATACATATTGCCGCAAGCAATCTTATCTGCGCTTTCCACGGGTTCTATTGCTATCTCAAAAAATATTGCGGCGTTCAGCTTTCGTGGTGCGCTAACAATGAGATAAAAATCGAAAAGCCCGTGCTTTTTGACGGCGTGTATTCAAAGAAAATCGAGCAAAAGCGCAGGGTGTACCTCAACTACTGTACGCTCGGTTATTCTATGTCGTGGTGGGATTTCGACCGCTGGGAAAAAGAGATTGACTTTATGGCGATGAACGGCATAAATATGACTCTTGCGGTAATAGGCAGCGAAGCGGTTTTGTATGAGACCATGACGGCAATCGGATTTTCCGAAAAGGAGGCGCTTTCGTGCATTTCCTCGTGTTGCTTCTATCCGTGGCAACTGATGACCAATTTCTCGGGCTACCGTGCGCCGAACGATGTTCGGTATGTATATGACAGGCTTGAGCTTGGCAAAAAAATTCTCGAACGCTTCAGAGAGTTCGGAATAACGCCGATTCAGCAGGGATTTTCGGGCAATGTGGCACATTGCGTAAAGGATAAATTCCCCAATCATAAAATCTATACCGCAAACCGCTGGTGCAACTTTGACGAGTGTGCACAGATATGTGCCGACGACGGATTTTTCTTTGAATTCGGGCGCACATACCTTGAAAAACTTAAAAAGCTGATGGGTGCATACGGCTATTACGCCTGCGACCCGTTCCACGAAAACGCACCGCCCAAAAAGGGTGCTAAAAAAATGCTTGAGGATATGGGCGAAGCGGTCTGCCGCCTTTACCGTGAATTTGACCCGAGCTACACTTGGGTAATTCAGGGCTGGACGCTTCGTTATGAGCTGATAAAAAATGTGCCCGTTGACAGGCTTATAATCCTTGACCTCAATTCCGCAAGAGTTTTAAGCGACAAAAGGTTCTTTAAGTACCAAACGGTTGCCGGTATGCTCCACAATTTCGGCGGCAAGAACTCAATGCAGGGCAAGCTCAACCGTCATTGCGAAAACCTCTACGCAAAGCTCAAAAACAAGGGAGTAAATGCGGTCGGAAGCGGAATTTTCTCCGAGGGCATTGAACAAAATCCCGTGGTATATGACTTGCAATTTGCAATGCTCACGCAAAGCGGAGATATGAACATCGACGAATTTATAAGAGATTATATAACACGCAGGTATTCACGCTTTGACGACCGACTTTATAAGGCATGGCAGCTGCTTTTGAAGTCCTGCTACCGTGACGAGGGTTATGCCGAAAACGAAGTCGGCTCGGCGCTTGCCTCGCACCCGCAGCTCATACCCGAAAAGGCAGGTCCTTGCTGTAAGACAAAGCTCTATTACGACCCGAAGCTTTTGGAAGATGCGTTGAAACTGTTTTTGTCCGTATCGGAGGAGTTTTCGGACAGCGACGGCTATCAGTACGATTTGTGCGACATAGCAAGACAGGCGCTCTCAAACAGGTTTTACACAAATCAGCTTGAATTTGCAAAGGCATATAAGAAGCGCAAAAAGGACGAAGCACGCACCATTGCTGAGGCTCAGCTTGCGCTTATTTCGGACCTTGACTCGCTTTTGGGACACAGGGGAGAGTTTTGCCTTTCCAACAGGCTTTACCTTGCCCGTCGGCTCGGTAAGGACGAAGAACAGAAACGATATTATGCCGAAAATCTGAAACTTTTAATATCCACTTGGGGCGATAACGACTATACAATCCTTTCGCTTCACGACTATTCATGGCGTGAGTGGCACGGACATATTAAGAATTACTACTATGTGCGTTGGCAGATGTTCTATGAGTATGCGCTCGATTGTCTGAAAAGGCACAGACGGCTCAAAGCCAAAAATGAGCACGGATATTCCCGAAAGCCCGTGCGGTATAAACGTGATTATGAAAGACGCCTTGCCGCCTTTGAAAAGTCGTATTATAAAACCGAGGACGACCCGATTTTTGTGGAAAATACCGATGTCATACCCGATGTCAAAAAACTTACGGTTAAATATTTCGGAGAATGAATTGCGGGTGCAGCGCCCTTGCGGGCGAGTGAAAAATGCACCGCAAAAGCGGTGGTGATATGCAATTAAAATTGATGATATACAAGCAAAGCTTGATGATATGCAACCTGCGGTTGATTATATACAATGCTTCGCATTGATTGTGATGGGTAGGGCGGGGGCTTGCTCCCGCCGCTAATAAATATCGAATTGCCGTAGGGACAGGGGTAAGCCCTGTCCCTACGGTGTGGTTAAATTTACACAAAAAACAAAGGCAGAGTTATAAAAACTCTGCCTTTGCGTTTGTTCTTTTTATCAGTTATTCCAAGCGTTAATCTGCTTTCTCAGCCAATCGGTCCAGTTTTCGATTCCCTCGCCGGTCTTTGCGCTGATAAAGAAAATCTCGCAGTTCGGATTTAACTTTTTAATGCGTTCAACAACCGCCTTATCGTCAAAATCAAATACGCTTTTGGTATCTATCTTGTTGATAAGCACGCAGTCGCTGACGGTAAACATCAAGGGGTATTTTAACGGTTTGTCGTCTCCCTCGGGGACTGATAAAATCATTGCGTTTTTGCTCGCACCCGTGTCAAATTCGGCAGGGCACACAAGGTTGCCTACATTTTCGAGTACAACGAAATCAAATTCGTCCGCACCGAAGCTGTCAAGTCCCTGCTTTGTCATACCTGCGTCAAGATGGCACATACCGCCCGTGTGAAGCTGGATTGATTTAGCTCCCGTTTCGGCAATCGTCTTTGCGTCAACATCGCTGTCAATATCAGCCTCCATAACGCCGATTTTATATTCGTCCTTCAATGCGGCAATAGTCTGCTTCAATGTTGTGGTTTTGCCGCTTCCGGGCGAGGACATAAGGTTTAAGAGAAAGGTTCTGTCCTTTTTCAACTGCTCTCTTACCTTGTCCGCCTCTCTGTCATTGTTCTCAAATACAGAGCGTTTGATTTCAATTACTTTATAATCGTTCATAATACCTCTTCTTTAGTGAAATGCTTATTTGTTTTCAACGGCAGCTCTTTCGAGTGCAAGCTTGTAATCCTTCTGATTTGTGAAGATTTCATGCTTATAAGGATTAGTCTTTGTCTCAACCGAGCGTTTTATGATAGCCGCAAAGACAACAACATTTATTACAAGAGCGAGAATTGCGATAACGCCCTGAGCCTTGGGGTCTGCGCTTGTGGGAGCGGCAGCTGCGTTCATAACATAGCCCTCGGGATATACCGATGAATAAACCGCGAACTTGTCGCTGAGCATAAACTGCGGAACTATCTGAGCGAACATACACCAAATTGCAAGTGTGTTTGCACGGTTCTGAATCCAACCGCCCTTGTTCCAGAAAGCGTTTGCGAAGGTCGGGGCAAGAAGAAGCGCAAGACCGCAGTACCAGCTGTGGGTCGGAAGGTTGTTATATGTATATTCAAAGTTCCATACATCGTAAGCGAGAATGTAGCACCAAGTCATATCGGGCCAAAGCATATCCTTCTTGTCCTTTGACTGATAGATGCCCCACCAGCCTGTCATACAAAGAATGTTGATGATGCCTGCGATACCGTTTACCCAGTTCCACCAACCGCCGTAAAGCCAAATACCCTCGTTTGAGTACCACCAAGCGGAGCCTGTCTCTGCGATTGCATTTGCGCCCTTGATAGCCGACTCAAAGTCGGAAGCTACTGCGATAAGAATGTTGATAGCAACGATAAGGAACGGGAATACCTTGAACCATTCCGTTTTGCCGATGCCCCATTTATATTTAAGGAACATAAAGCCGATACAGCCGATTGTTGCTGCATAGAGCTTAGCATAATGGAACCAGCCGTTCATATGAAGGTAGGTCGGGTTGTTGAGTGCCCATTCCGCACCGTTCTTGACTCCGATTGCGATAGCAATAAAGTAAACGGTCAGCACAACGGGTACGGCAATAAAGCAGAAAATTCCGCCTGCTTTACTGCGGCGTGCGATTTCGTTCAAAACAATAAGACCGACGAACGCCATTACCCAACCGAGAAGCTGAGTTATAGATGCGTCGCCGTAAATGTGAAACAACATCTTATTATCCTCCTCAAAATATACAAATTTCGACATTTTGCTGTCTGAAATTATAGTAGCACCAAAAAAAGCAATAGTCAATAAACAATCTTTATAAAAGTTGATTGACTTTTGTTGAGGAAAATTATAAAATATGATTAACCAATATTTTAAGGAGAATTATGTTATGCCTAAAAGATACGAATATGTCACTCCGCCGAGTTTAGGCGTTGACAATCCGCGCCCGAAGGTTGCGGCAGTCGGCAGAAAAATTACCGATGTTATCGACCACAAATTAAAGGGCGTTACCTCAAATGACGCAGAGTATTGGGGCCTTGCGGAAATTTTGACGGATGATATGTGCGATATTGTCCTGTCGATGGAATTGCGCAAGCCTATGACATTCGAGGAAATCGCAAACAAAAATCAGCAGTTCACAAGGGAAAAGGTTCAGGAACTGCTTGACGAGCTGAGCTATGTCGGAATATTGGAGTACGATTACGGCTATCATTACGACCACAACGGCAGAACCGCTCCGCAGAGCGAGAGAAGATATATCCTGCCCCTGTTCGTACCGGGTTCCGCAGAGCTTCTCAATATTCACGAGCTTCCGCCCGACGGTATAAACCAGAGACTTATCGACCATCCCGAGCTTGCTTCGTTCTTTGAGAGAATGACCTTTGTTCCGCTTGCGGGAATTACCCATATGGTTCCTCCCGGCGGCTCAGGCGTAGGTATGCATGTTATCCCCGTTGAAAAGGCAATTTCAATGGAAAACGGAGTTATGGATATAGAACAGCTTTCCTATTGGCTCAAAAAGTACGAGGGTCATATAGGTGTTGCCCGCTGTTCCTGCCGTGCTTCCCGTGCGGCTCTTGACGAGGGCTGTGCCGACGACGATTACGGCTGGTGTATCGGCGTGGGCGACTTTGCCGATTATTGCCGTGAAACACATAAGGGTCATGACATTACATATGATGAGGCTATGGAAATTCTCCGCAACGCAGAGAAAAACGGCTTCGTTCATCAGATTACAAATATCGACGGCGACAACAAGGTTTTCGGCATCTGTAACTGTAATGTAAACATCTGTAACGCCTTGAGAACTTCACAGCTTTTCAATACGCCCAACCTTTCACGCTCGGCTTATACCGCAAAGGTTGAGCCCGAAAAGTGCGTTGCCTGCGGCAAGTGCGTTGAGTATTGCCCGGCAGGTGCGGTAAGACTCGGACAGAAGCTTTGCACAAAGCAGGGCGAGGTTGTTTACCCGAGGAGAACTCTCCCCGAGCAGTCGTCTCTTAAAGAATATCTTAACTGGAAAGAGGACAAGTGGGACGAGGATTACAGAGACAACAACAGAATTAACTGTTACGATACGGGTACGGCACCGTGTAAGACGGCTTGCCCCGCACATATAGCCGTTCAGGGCTACCTTAAAATGGCGGCGCAGGGCAGATACAAGGACGCTCTTGCACTTATTAAAAAGGACAACCCGTTCCCGGCAATCTGCGGCAGAGTATGTAACCACAAGTGCGAGGACGCCTGCACAAGAGGCACAATCGACAGAGCGGTTTCAATCGACGCCGTTAAAAAGTTTATTGCCGAGCAGGATTTGAAAGCGGAGACAAGATATGTTCCCGAGGTGGTAATCGCTTCAAACAGATACGACCGGTGGGAGCAGAAAATCGCAATTATCGGCGCAGGCCCCGCAGGTCTTTCGTGCGCTTATTACCTTGCAACAAAGGGATATAAGCCGACCGTGTTTGAAAAGCACGAAAAGCCCGGCGGTATGATGAGATACGGTATTCCGTCATACAAGCTTGAAAAGGATGTTATCGACGCCGAAATCGATGTTATAAAGGAGCTCGGCGTTGAGATTAAATGCGGCGTTGAAGTCGGCAAGGATATTACTCTTGACGAGTTGCGTAAGCAGGGCTTCGAGGCGTTCTATATTGCTATCGGCTGCCAGGGCGGCAGAATGGCAGGCGTTGACGGCGAGGACGCTAAGGGAATTGATATTGCGGTCGATTTCTTACATTCCGCAACGGAAAATCAGCAGCAGAAGATAGACGGCGATGTCGTTGTAATAGGCGGCGGTAATGTTGCGGTTGACTGTGCGAGAACAGCTCATCGCTTCGGCGCAAACAAGGTTTCAATGGTATGCCTTGAGTCGAGAGACACTATGCCCGCTTCAAACGAGGAGGTTTCCGAAACGCTTGAAGAAAATATTGAAATCTGCAACAGCTGGGGACCGAAAGAGATTAAAAAGGACGAAAACGGCAATGTCAAAGCGGTCGTTTTCAAGAAGTGCACACGCACCATAGACCCCGTTACCAAGAAGTTCTCGCCCGAATATGACGAAAACGAGACTATGGAAATCAAAGCCGACAGAGTTATATACGCAATCGGTCAGGCAATCGATTGGGGCAAGATGCTCGAGGGCGAAAAGGTTGAATTCTGGCACGGCAATTATCCCGTTGCGGACGGACTTACCTTCCAGACCGCTCAGCCCGATATTTTCGTCGGCGGCGATGTTTATACGGGGCCGAAATTTGTAATCAATGCTATCGAAGCGGGCAAGTGCGCGGCGGAATCTCTCCACAGATATGTTCATCCGCATGCAAGCCTTACAATAGGCAGAAACCGTAGAGATTTCATTGAGCTTGATAAGGACAATATCGTTATCGACAGCTACGACAATTCCTCACGCCAGGAGGCGGGAACGGACGAAAGCATTGACCGTAAGATGTCGTTCAGAGATGCTCACAAGACGCTTACCGAGGAGCAGGTTAAGATTGAGACCGCCCGTTGCCTCGGCTGCGGCGCGTCGGTCGTTGACCCGAACAGATGCCTCGGCTGCGGTATATGCACCACGAAATGCGAATTCGACGCTATCAAGCTTCACAGAGACCATCCCGAAGCGTCAAAGATGGTTGTCGCAGAGGATAAGATGAAGCACATTTTGCCCTACTTTGCGGGTAATGTCGCAAAGCTTGCAATTAAGAAGATACCGAAAGAGGTCAAGGAATACGAGAAGAAATACACCGAATTCCGTGAGTCTATCGGCAAGGATACAGGCAAGCACTAAGAGGTAAAATATGCACGAACTCGGCGTAGTATTCTATGTTATCGACGATGTGAAAAAGGTAGCCGAAGAGAATAATGTTGAGCATGTTCACAGCGTTACGCTCGAGGTCGGCGAGGTATCTACCGTCATTCCCGAGTATCTTATAGACTGTTGGAATTGGGCGGTTAAAAAGCACGAGATACTTACCGACTGCGAATTGCGTGTTGAACGCATTGACGCGATAACCTATTGCGAGGACTGCCGAAAGACATATCCCACCGTGCAATACGGTAAAATATGTCCGCACTGCGGCAGCGAAAGGACATATCTCATTAAGGGCAACGAATTCAATATCAAAGAGATAGAGGTAACATAGCCATTCTCATAACCTGCACGGGGCAGTAATTTAACTGCCCCGTGTTTTTAGTAAATACTGTTTAATGTAAAATGAGTTGAATAATATGAACACTAAAATAATATCTCTTACAGAGCAAAAAATGAATTGCAAAGCAGTTAAGGTCTCTTTATTGGGCAAAGGTGCAAGCGCAAGCGTGTACAGAGTTGATTTGGACTCATATCCGTATTGCTTGGCTGTGAAAATAAGCGATTATCCGAGCCTTGTGATTGATGAATACAATAGAATTGATTTTATTCAAAGCAGGGTTGACTGTAAGCTTCCAAAGCTGTATTTCGCAGAGGAAATCGACGGAAAAGGCGTGTTGGCAATGGAACTGATTGAGGGTACGCAGGCAAGCCGAAAATCGTTGATGTTCAGACCGAATAAGAAAAAACTTGCCAATGAGATTGTCGATAATCTGATAAAAATTCATTCTGTACATAATGAAAAATACGGACCGATAGATAAAGCGGATTATGATACTTGGTATGAGTATTACAGTGCTTTTGCAAAAGAAATTGTTGACTTTACCGACAATTCGGATGTTCCCAAAATCGTAAAGCAAGCAGTAAATGAAGCCTATAAAAAGCTTGACAGGATAATTGAAAACTCGGGAGAGGCTACGCTTACGCACGGCGATTATTGGTTGCCGAATTTTATCGTCGACACAAAAACAATGTCGTTAAGCGGTGTTATTGACCCGTTCAATGTTATGTGGACGGAGCCCGAATATGAACTGTTTACATTGACGGTAGGGTACGGCAAAAATCTGCATTTATATGATATTTATAAAAGCAAGGTAAAGACCTCAAAAAACTGTGATACTAAAGTTGAAATGTATGCGCTGTTCAATGAATTGCTGTGGTATAAATCCCTCGGTAAAATAGGCGTTGGCTATTTGATATACAGAAGCAAAAAACTGTTAAAAGCGATTTGTGACATTTAATTTGCTGATAAGCGGTAGAAATTATCCGCTGAAGCAGACACTTTTTCCACACATTTACAGAAACTGTTTATTAGACATTTTTCTAATAACTATTGAAAACAGTAAAATAAATTGATATAATACTGTACTGTGAAAGAGGCGACATTTTATGGATGAAAACTTCAAAGAAAAAAATGATGGAGTAATCCGTGAGGAAGCAAACGACAAGGTTTGCGTTTTTCGCACGGCAGAGTCGGAACCCGAACTTACCGATGAAGAAAAATATGCAAAGAAATATTTGTTTATAAAAGATAAGCTTCTCAAGACCTATGAAACGGGTCGTAAAAAGTACAATAAAGGAAAGATTATAACCGCCGTTGTATTTACGGTTCTTTCGGTGCTTTTGGCGGCGCTCGGCAAAGCCACGGGACGCCATATGCAGATGCTGGCTATATGGATTTTCCTTATATTCTTTTTGGTAACAGTGTTCCTGTTCCTTGATTACATAAGATATTTGGTTGAGGATAAGGTCATACCGTATCTCAAAGACGACGATATGCTGGAATACGGAGAGTACGACATTTTCAATGACGACGATGACGAAGAAGATGAGGAAGACGACGAGGAGGATGAGTAATGAAAAACATTTTTAAGATATATACCCGAGACTTAAAAAAGATTTTTACAAACAGTATGGCAATCATCTTGGCGGTGGGTATTCTTGTGTTGCCGTCGCTTTATGCGTGGTTCAACATTTATGCAAACTGGGACCCGTACGGCAAGCAGAGCACGGGCAATATGCAGGTTGCCGTTATTATCGAGGATAAGGGAACAAAGTTCCAGGATATTGAGGTCAATGTCGGCGAGCAGATAAAGGAAAACCTTTCCTCAAACGACACCATCAACTGGCAGTTTGTTTCCAAAGAGGACGGCATATACGGCGTAAAGGCAGGCAAGTATTATGCCGCAATCGAAGTCCCTGCGGATTTCAGCGAATCGCTTACAAGTATTGTGTCCGCGGAATTTACACTGCCGCAGATTACATATTATGCTAATGAAAAGAAAAACGCCATAGCCACAAAGATTACCGACAAGGTCGTTCAGACCGTACAGACAGAGGTCAACGAGTCCTTTGTACAGACCGTTGTCGATGTAATAAACCAGGTTTTGGGCGTTGTGGTTGTTGACGCAAACAACGGTTCCGATTCAACCGTTAAGAAGATTACGACGGGAATTGAGGTCGTAAAGAACAATGTTGTAGGCTTGCAGGCGACCTTGCAGAGCTTCGACACGATTATGCAGGAGCTTGAAAAGCTTGACAGCTCGCTTTCACAGACAAATCTCAACCATTTGATGAACAATGTTGACAGCGCTATCAAGAACACCAACGAGGCGATACAGGTGACGAGAGTTGCCGTTGACGGCGTTACGGACGCTATGGGCTCTGTTATTACACAGTCCTCCTCAACCTTGATTTCTGCGGCAAACTCGATTACCGAGATAAACGATGTTGCCAACAATGCAACAACCGCAGGTCTTAAAACGGTTCAGGCTTCCGTTAAGGATGTAAATCAGAAGCTTTCGCTGTTTATCTCAACCCTTGAATCCATCAGAGACTCTCTTGAAACACCCGTTGACGGCTTGGATAAGCTCATAACTTCACTTACCGAAGCGAAAAACAGCCTTACTCAACTTGACAACAGGCTCACAACGATAATCTCGACAGGCGCAAATCAGAATGATGTTTCCGAAGTAACCAATTCGTTGAAGTCTATCGCTTCCACGCTTGACGGACTCAATTCGGGCTATACAAATACCGTTAAACCCGCTTTGAGCAAGGCTATCGACTCCTTGTTGGAGGTTATGGGCGATGTTTCGAATATCATTGAAAAAGTCGGCAGCAGCGACGAGTTCAAGGACCTTTCAAACTCGTTGAGCACCTCGATAAGCGCAGGCTCGACAATGTTCTCCGCTCTTTCCTCAATGCTCGACGGCTTTATCGCACAGCTTGATATTGTTGACGGCAAGGTTGCGGGTCTTACCGACACGGAGCTGTTCAATGTAATATACAACCTGTCCGTAAACAACGGAAATCAGCTCGGCAGCTTCCTTGCTTCTCCCGTTACGGTCAATACAGATAAGATTTACGGCATTGACAACTACGGTTCGGCAATGGCTCCGTTCTATACAACGCTTGCAATCTGGGTCGGCGCAATAATCCTTATTGCGGTAGTCAACCCGAATGTTAAGCATAAAAAGGAATTGGGCAATATCACTTCCTCGCAGGAATTCTTCGGCAGAGGCTTGACATTTATGAGCTTCGGACTTGTACAGAGCCTTATCATCTGTTTGGGCGATTTGTACTTCCTGAAGATTCAGTGCTATAACCCCGGTTTGTTCATACTTGCGGGCTGCTTTGCTTCGCTTGTGTTCTCGCTGTTTATGTACTCGCTTGTAGCGGCGTTCGGCGACATAGGTAAGGCGGTAGCGGTTATCCTACTTGTAGTTCAGCTCGGTGGCTCGGGCGGTACATTCCCGATTGATGTAACACCGGCGTTCTTCAGAGCAATCCATCCGTATCTCCCGTTCACATTCGTAATCAATGCAATGAGAGAATGTGTATGCGGAACATGGGAAAACGATTATTGGATGGACCTTGTAAAACTTTGCGCATACATTATAATCGCATTGGTAGTAGGTCTGTTCTTCAGATTTGTCTTCAAAAAGCCCATCAAGTTCTTCAATAAGAAAATCGAAAAGACCGACCTTTTCTGATGATAAGCGGCTATTTGGATTTATAATCGAATATCAACAAAACGCAGAGAGAGGCCTTTTGGCGTCTCTCTGTTTTTATGGTCGACCTGCGGTCGCCCGCCAATTTCAGCAGAAATTAAAAACGGGTGAACACAGTTCTCCCCTACACAAAAATAAATTTTCCGCAAAATAAAAAAATATATAAAAACCCCTTGACAAATACATAGTAAAATGCTATGATTTACCCACAGTTAGCAATGGCTAACTCGAAAAGCTCGGCACAAAGTTAGGCTTGAGCTTTATTTTAAGAATTACAGTTAGCGTATGCTAACTGAATTTAACGAATACTGACGGGAACACTTATAAATGCTTGAAAAATATCTTATCGAACATTGCTCTCCGACGCTTGCGTCGATTAAAACCGCAAATTTAATGAATATACCCTTTGAAAACGGCGAAGAGCTTGTTTTCTCGGTTGAAAGGCTCAACAGCCAACTCTCCGAAAAGGGGATTGAGTTGCTTATTCTCAAACAGTGTGAAAGCTCGGCGCTTGTCTACGCTTACAGGAAATCTAAGCTCGCTTCCGATTTGTCAAAAAAAGGCGTTGCCGAATTTTTATCGGAATACGGCTATGAATCCGCGGAGGTTGAGTATTGCATTTCAAGGCTTAAATCCCGTTTGGCGTTGAGCGGAGAATTTCCGCATGAAATCGGCTTATTCCTCGGGTATCCTCTCGGCGATGTTGTCGGATTTATCGATAATGCGGGGCAAAATTGCAAATGCACCGGCTGTTGGAAGGTTTATTGCAACGAGTGCGAGGCTATCAAGACTTTTGCAAAATTCAACAAATGCAAGTCTGTATATAAACGGCTTTGGCAGGGCGGAAGAAGCCTTGCGAAGCTTACTGTATGAAAGGAGATTTAACTATGAGTAAAACTGCTGTTGTATATTGGAGCGGCACGGGTAACACCCTTGAAATGGCTCAGGCTGTAAAGTCGGGAGCTGAAAAAGCAGGGGCACAGGTCCAGCTTTTTACCCCCGATGAATTCACTCCGGATATGGTTGACAGTTATGATTTTATTGCTTTCGGCTGCCCGTCAATGGGTTGTGAACAGCTTGAAGAATCGGAATTTGAACCGATGTTTTCGGCGTGCAAGCCAAAGCTTAACGGAAAATCCATTGCGCTTTTCGGCTCTTACGGCTGGGGCGGCGGAGAATGGATGGAAACTTGGGAGGACGACTGCAAGGCGTCAGGCGCAAACCTTGTCTGCGACAGCGTGATTTGCAACGAAGCTCCCGACGAACAGACCCTTTCTGATTGCGAAAAGCTCGGTGCAGCGCTTTCGTAATCGGCCTTAATAAGATTTTTACACATTTCACATTATCATTTATCAAAAGCATTAAATTGCCATAATCCCCCCTTAAAATATTCGCATAACACTTGCCGCCCGAAGCAGAATTTGCTTCGGGCGGCGGTGCGTTTGTAACAATTATCGGTTTATAGCAATTTATAAATTATGTGCAAACATAGGCTCCCTCTGACGAGGGAGCTGTCAAACGCCCTGCGTTTGACTGAGGGAGAGATAACGAAAATTTGATATTTATTGCCTCTCTCCTTCCGTCACGCCTGCGGCGTGCCACCTATTGCCCTCTTGCGGTTCCCGATTTTGTTTATGCGGCTTGGGGCGCCGCACAAAATCGACCGCTGCGCCGACAGATGCTCCCTTTATCCGCCACAGGCGGCGGTCGCATATGTTGCCCGTCAGAGGAAGGCTTGGTTCTGCGTACATTTTAATTTGATAAACACCGTAGGGACAGCCCTTGCGGCTGTCCGACACAGGCTTCCTTGTAAAGGGAGCTGGCATTTTTTGGAGCAAAAAATGACTGAGGGATTTTTATAAAATCATATAAAAACAATCTTACAATCCCTCCGCCTCACATTCGTTCGGCACCCCCCTTTACACAAGGGAGGCTGAACGCACAACTTGAAAAATATATCATATAGCGTAGGGCGGGGGCTTGCTCCCGCCGAAAAGGAATACTGCAAATTAACTGATATAATCAAATTATATTTCATATCATATCGTAGGGGCGAACTGTGTTCGCCCGCTTTTAATGTCAGCAGAAATTTGGCGGTCGACCGCAGGTAGCCCCTACAGGTTGTGTGTTATTATATCGGTATGGCATTTTATTTTCAATTCCATATAAACCGTAAATTATGATAAACTAACAACAATCCGGCGGCGGGAGCAAGCCCCCGCCCTACACGATTTACTATATTCTTTTATTTGTGCTGTTCTTTTTTATTATACAACTTTCCTTGGCTCTTGAACTCCTTTGTATAATTTCTCTTTTTATTCATTTGACGCACTCTCCTTAAAATATTTTATCATATTTTCTCTCTCCGTGCTGTCCGTTTTTATTATACAACTTTCCACTTTTCATTCTTCACTATTCACTCTTATCTCGCCCGCAAGGGCGTTGCACCCGCCCTACGCCATAAATGAATATGTAATTGCACGAGAAGTTTCGCTCCCTCCCCGGGCAACATATGCGACCGCTGTTGAGCGAAGCGAAACTGAGGGAGTTAAAATAGATTTCATCAAACTGTGGGAAATCTCCCTCAGTCATTTTTCAAAAATGAAAAATGACAGCCCACTCGTACCTGGGGCGAAAGCACTATTTAGATTTGATATAAATTCGGACAGCCGTAAGCCCTGTCCGCAACTTTGTTCATTTTATCCTTATCTGCGAAAAGACCTTGCCTATAGGCTCGTTGATTACCAAATCGGCTTGGTTATCCCTCGGTGTTGCGTCACGGTTTATCACAACAAGATATTTACCTCGAAAATAATCTATAAGCCCTGCGGCAGGGTAGACCGCAAGTGATGTACCGCCGATTATCAGTGCGTCGGCGTTCCTGATTGTCTCAATCGAACCCCGAAGCGTCGCCTCGTCCAGCCCCTCCTCGTAGAGCACGACATCAGGCTTTATTATTCCGCCGCAGGAGCACCTCGGTATTCCCGACGAGTTCTTAATGTAATCAAATCCGTAAAATTTATTGCAGTTCATACAGTGGTTCCTGTAAACGCTTCCGTGAAGCTCATATACCTTTTTACTGCCTGCCTCAAAATGCAGGTTGTCGATATTTTGCGTGATTACAGCCTTGAGCTTTCCTGCCTTTTCAAGCTCTGCCAAGAACAAATGCGCCGCATTGGGCTTGGCGGTGTCGCAAAGCATCTTGTCCCTGTAAAACCGATAGAATTCCTCGGTCCTATTCATAAAAAATGTATGGCTTAAAATCGTCTCGGGCGGATAGTCGTATTTCATACGGTATAAGCCGTCCTCGCTTCTGAAATCGGGAACGCCGCTCTCTGTGGATACACCCGCTCCGCCGAAAAACACAATGTCGTTACATTCGTCGATAACAGCCTGAAGAGCCTTGATTTTATCCGTCATAATATCACTTCCGATAAAAGAGTATAAAAATATTATACTCCCGACCGCCTCTGTTTTCAATGTTCGCTTTTTCTCTCTCTTGTAGGTGTATGCTTATAAAAAACATTGAGAGAGGTAAATTATGAAAAAACAGGGAATGAAAAAGTTCAAATCGCTTGCGAAAAAATTTTGAAATTAGCGTTTTGCCCGATTGAAGAAGAACTTCTTCCTTTTAGCCTGTATATGCAGGATTATCCTAATGTAGAGTTTGTGTTTAACGGAAAATAAATTTCCGTAGGTTCGCAGCTCGTTATGCCCGAATTATATATTCTGCCACATAGAGCCGCAACAGCCGTTACTGCGGTGTTTTATAAAATAAAAACATTAGTCAACAGAGCCGCCCCTTGCAAGGGCGGCTTGATTTTGCGTGCATTTCAGTTTGTTAAACACACATCTGCGGGTTTATCTGTTCTTTTGAAAACCGCTTTTTCCTCTATAAGAGAAACAGCATAATGTACGACCATGCCGAAGCCAAACATCAGAATAATCGTATTCATATCAAATGTAATTATTTGCAACCGATACAAAATGTAGAATATTCCGTAATATCCGATATTTATAATCAACGAGTTTATCGCATTGCAGCTTGTTTTGCCTAAGCCCACAAAAATATTGTCGATTATTGCAGACCCTGTATATGCAATATAAAACGGACAGAGCCTTATGACAATCGAAAAGACCTCGCCTGCATTTTCAAGACCCTGCACACAGCGGAAAAACGGCATCCAGGCGGGAATTGTCAACGCCCATACACCAATACTTGTGGCGGCAACTGTATAATAATCGGATTTTCTAAGCGCTTTATACCCATTTTTGCAGTCAGAGCGGATAACTTCCGTAAGTGCGGTAACGGGGATTAAAAGCCAATCCCATATAAAGTTGTTCGCAATCCAATAGTTGCCCTGTTCGGTAACCGCATTTACCATTTTACAGACCATAATGGCATAAATTAAGTTGTCCAAAAGCTGCTGAAATCCCGAAAAGGCTCCTGTTTTTAACCATTTAATAAGCGTGGCTCTGTCGGATTTCAGAAAGCGGCAAGCCTTGATATATCCTTGTTTGTACAACAGTGAAACGCACGAAATGGACAGCAGAGTGTTTGTCACGATGTTGGATACTGCCACGCCGTAAACGCCGAAATTCGGTATCAGTACAAGGTCGGCAATCAATGACAGCACCATGCGGATAGCAAGAAAAATATAAACATTTTTGTCCTTGCCGATTACGACAAATACCATATTTGTAAAGCTGACGGCAATACCCGTCATAAAGGCGACCGTTTCAAGACGAAGATATACAGCGGTAACCTCCAAGTCGATTTCGCAAGGATTCATGGCACTTATGAGCGAATTGCCGTAAATTAAAACGCCCAAAGAAAAAAGCGTGTACAGCAGAAAAGCGCAAAGCCCCGTTTTGAAGACTGCGCCAGCAAATCCGTCCTTGCGTTCTTTGAAAATTCGGTTCAGAACGGAATACAGCGGAATTATCAGAAATGCCTGTAATGTTTCGTTGATTAGGTCAAACCACTCCATTTGACCTATGATGTCAAATACGCCCGTCTGTCCGCCCGAGGCGATAAGAAAGGTTTTGACCGTACGGTAAGCTGCGGGGATGAGTGCAAGTGCGCAAAGTGCAAGCCACAGCCGCCAATTAAAATTCTTTAGGTGTGTCGTTTTTAGTCTCATATTTTTCCTTTGTACAGTTTTCGCATACTGCCTTTGAATTTCGCAACACCGTATGCCCCAATGAAAAGCGTAAAGTTTCGCTTCTCGACAAAATACCGCTTGCGACGGTAAGATGTATATGGGAAAAGAAAGTGTACAAGTCTATAATAGAATATTTTTCACGGATTTTCTATCTCATATTTTGATATATATAAATTAAAAAGAAACAACATAGGAGAAAAATATACGAATAAATCATATATTACATAATCTTTTTCTGTCAACCCGTTTTTTCGCAACTTTTTGCCGCTTTATGCCAAAAAGCGCTGCGCTTCGTGATATTGCACAGTCGATATGCGAGAAAAGTGTGCACAATTCACAAAGGAGTAACAAAGTATAGCGAAAAATATATATCTATATCGAAAATCTGTGCAGTTTTGCAGGAAAAATGTGCAGTTTTGCATTTCGCTTGAAAACGCACTTCAAAAGATGTATTATTTTTACATAGACATCGCCAAGTCTATAAAAGTTATCAAAAGACCGCCAAGTCAATTGATACTTCCCAGTAAACACCCGAGGAATTCCAATAGCCCTCGGGTGTTTGCGCTTTTTATACACCGATAAACCAAAAGCACGGTAACCGTTATGCGATTACCGTGCTTTTTCATTTTTTATGAATTTATTTGTTTATTTAACAATCGTTATATCTTGCTCAACGAGTCATAGACCTTGATATTTACGGTTTCTCGCTCGCAGTTGTGGCGATAAATGCTCAGCACGAGCCCTATACCGAAATAGATACAGAGGTTGGACGAGCCGCCTGCGCTGAAGAACGGGAGCGTAATGCCGATGACGGGCAGAACCATAAGGCACATTCCGACATTGATAACCATCTGGCTTGCAATCATCGCCGCCATGCCGCAGCATATAAGGTTTGTTGACTGCTCTCTCGACTTTTTACCGACAGAGATGCAGCGTATCGCAATAAGCGTAAGCAAAAGCAATGCAACCGCACAGCCGACAAAGCCCAATTCCTCGCCGATAACAGTGAAAATCATATCGTTTTTGCTCTCGGGAATAACGCCCGACTGCGTGTACGCACCCTTGAAAAGTCCCTGACCCGCAAATCCGCCCGAAGACAGTGCGCTCATTCCGCATTTCTGCTGATAAATAATGTCGCTGTATAAATCGGGATAGATAAGCGCCAAAAATCTGTCTCTCTGAAGCTGTTTAAGCACATAAATCCACGCAAGCGGAGCAATGGCAAGCACAAACGCAAACGCTCCTGCGAAATATCCCCAATGCACACCTGCGACAAAGAGCATTACCGCCGTAATGAAAATGAACACAAGCGAAGAACCCATATCGCCTGTGAGGGCAACAAGTGCAATCGGAATTACCGCATGAACGCCGAGCTGTAAAATGCTCAAAATGTGGTTGAGTTTGTCCTTTAACTTTTCGAGATGAACGCTGAATGTGATAATAAAGCCGATTTTCAGAAGCTCCGACGGCTGAAGAGAAATCGGACCGAATTTAAGCCAGGTTCTTGCGTCGCTTCGTGCGCTCGGACCCGTGCCGAATTTGAAAAGCAGCAGCATCAGCGCAATGCAGACAACCGCAATGACGGGCCACAGTTTGGTAAACACCTGATAGTCAAGCAGGGAAATGGCTATTGCGGCAAGCAGACCTGCGGCAACCGCCAAGGTCATAATGAGCGTTTCCCTCGAGATGACCTCGCCGTCAGTGAGCGTGTACCTTGTGGCGCTCGTAACCATAATTATGCCGAACACCGAGGCGACAAAGCACAGCGACAAAAGATACAGGTCGGTTTCCTTGAGAAAGGTTGAAATTGTATCAAAAGCTTTTTTCATATTTGTCTCCGAAAAATATATTAAAAATATTATAGTATGTTATTGCTCCGATTTCAAGCAAAAACTATTTACGCCAACGCCTTTTAGTGTTACAATATAGAGCGGTGATGAAATGCAGGTTTTTAAGACAAAGAATTACGATGAGACCGTAGCCCTTGCCGAGCGTTTCGGCAAAAAGGTCAAAAATGGTACCGTAATCGCCTTTTACGGCGGACTCGGTATGGGTAAGACCGCATTTACCACGGGCATTGCAAAGGGCATGGGGCTCGATTGCGATGTCAGCAGTCCGACCTTTGCGATTGTGAATGTTTACGGTAAGAATTCGGAGCTTTGCCATTTCGATATGTACCGTGTTTCTTCGTGGGAGGACCTTTATTCGACGGGCTTTTTCGATTATATGGATATGGGAAGCGTGCTTTGCGTCGAATGGAGTGAAAACATAGAAAACGCCTTGCCCGACAATACCGTCAGGGTTATTATTGAAAAGGGCGAGGGCGACAATGACAGAATAATTACCGTTGACGGATGTGATTTTGAAATATGAAGATTTTATCGCTTGAATGTTCATCTTTGAGCGCGGGTGCGGCTTTAATCGAGGACGGTAAGCTTTTGGCCGAAAATTTCCTCAATACGGGTCTTACCCATTCGCAGACGCTTATGCCCATGGTTGAAAGCGCATTGAAATATACGAATACCGAGGTTTCGGACATAGATGTTATTTCCGTGAGCGCAGGTCCCGGTTCTTTTACGGGCGTGCGTATAGGAGTTGCGGCGGCAAAGGGGCTTGCGGACGCCTTTTCGACCGAGTGCTTTGCCGTGTCGTCACTCGAAGCGGCGGCATATCCGTTCAAGGACGAGGATGCCGTTATCTGCTCGGTTATGGACGCAAGGTGCAATCAGGTATACACCGCTTCCTTTGAGGGAGGGGAGAGGCTTTCCTCCGACGAGGCGATTTTGATTGACGAATTGCTTGAAAAGCTGAAAAAATTAAACCGCCGTGTTATCTTCACGGGGGACGGGGCGCAGATGTGCTTCGACAGGCTTTCAACCGAGCTTGAAAACGCCGCTTTGGCTGACCCGCAAAGGCGTTACCCCAAGGCTTCGAGCGTTGCGTTGCTTACTTACGAAAAAATTCTCGCAGGCGAAAAAACTGTCGGCGCAAACGAGCTTTTGCCCGTTTATTTACGGCTGCCGCAGGCGCAGAGAGAGCTTAACAATAAACTTAAAAACAAAGGAGAATAAAACTATGCTTTATTTGGGAGCGGACCACGGCGGATATGAGCTTAAAGAGTCCATAAAGAAGTATCTTGACGAAAAGGGTATCGAGTACGAGGACTGCGGTACATATTCATCGGAGTCGGTCGACTATGCGCTTATCGCAAAAAAGACCTGTGACAAAATCGTTGCGGGCGAGGGTAACAGAGGTATTCTCTGCTGCGGCACGGGAATAGGTATTTCCATGGCGGCAAACAAGGTAAACGGTATCAGAGCGGCTTGCTGTTCGGACTATTTCAGCGCAAAATACACAAGACTTCACAATGACGCAAATGTGCTTTGTATGGGCGGCAGAGTTGTCGGCGCGGGTCTTGCGCTTGAACTTGTCGATGTGTTCCTCAACACCGAGTTTGAGGGCGGCAGACATCAGAGAAGAATTGACCAGCTCAAAGATATTGAAAATGCTCAAAAATAACTTGTAATTCATTTTTCACTGTTATATAATTATGGGGAAAAAGAAAGAAATACGGAGGAATTAACAATGGCTAACATCACAATTACCAATCATCCGCTTATTCAGCATAAGCTCAGCATTTTGAGAGATAAAAACACGGGCTCCAAGGAGTTCAGAGCTCTTATTTCGGAAATCGCAACGCTTCTCTGCTACGAGGCAACAAGAGACCTTCCCCTTGAAGAGGTTGAGGTTGAAACACCCGTTGCGACCGCAAAGGCAAGAGTAATCGCAGGTAAAAAGCTTGCGTTTGTTCCGATTCTCCGTGCAGGTACGGGTATGCTTGACGGCGTGCTTTCACTTGTTCCGTCGGCTAAGGTAGGTCATATCGGTATGTACCGTGACCCCGAAACGGCTCTTCCCGTTCCTTATTACTGCAAACTCCCGTCCGATATTTCACAGCGTGAGGTTTTCGTTATCGACCCGATGCTCGCAACGGGCGGTTCGGCTATCGACGCTATAAATCAGATTAAGGCTTACAATCCGAAATCAATCAAGTTTATGTGCATCATTGCCGCTCCCGAGGGCATTGAGGCTCTTTCACTCGCTCATCCCGATGTTGAAATCTTCTGTGCGGCTTGCGACGAGTGCCTTAACGAGCACAAATACATAGTTCCCGGTCTCGGCGATGCGGGCGACAGAATTTTCGGCACAAAATAATCAAAAACGGTATAAAACGGGTCTTCCGCGGCTTTATTGCGGAAGGCTCTTTTTTTGTGCTTGCTTTTGCTTGTCGGTTAATCGACATAATATAAACAAATTGTGAAGCAAATGCGTCAGTTTTGTAAACTATGACAAAAATGGGCTTTTCTAATTGACAAATCTCACAAATTTTCTTATAATTATACACGCTGAAAAAGGGGCTTTTGCGCCCTGCTTTACAGTAAGTATGAATTTTATTCCTTAGTTCGCCGCCGGCGTATTGAATTCGGCGGTCGAATTAAGTAGAATTATATCGTTTGACGGTATTGTTTCCGTGTTTTAATTTTGCGCAAAGGGGCGTGAGAGGCATTGAGCAAGGTTAAAAACAAAATAATTGCGTCGGTGCTCGCTCTCATTTCGTTTGCGGCGCTTCTGGTTCCTGTTGTCGGCTATGCCGAGGATTTGGCAACTGCGGCGGTAAAGCCCGTTCCGGTTGAATGTTATGCAAGCATCAACAACACTTGGACCCTTATCGATACGGTTACCGTATCGGAGGACATTAAAGCCGATGTTTTCGGCGGAAGCGCAAACAGTACAAGGTATTATATAACCCCGGAGCGCCTGCAGGAAATTTACGGCGACTTCGGCTTTGACGCTTCCTCTTATGACGGAAGCCTTATTTTTGCCCACACCGACTCAAACGGACCCGATACCGTATGGGCGGACACAAACGCATATAAAAGCGAGGATATGGGAACATATCTTATACCGCTCGGCTTCAGCGACAAGGGCAGGGACAGGGAATATCTCTATTATCTTCCCAACGGAGCGGTAACTTCGGGCGGTACAACTGTTACCTCCTTTAAGACGGGCAACGGCGACGGATACAACATCAACCGCACAAACAACTTCTATTCCGTAAAAGCCGCAGACCCCAACGATTACCTTACGGACGAGCAGAAAGAAAGTCTGCCTCCAGTGACCTATGTTCCGACGGGTAAGAGCACGGAGATAACTTTGCCGTATGCGGACGGTGTGAATTACACCTCGCTTGATGCTTCAAACCTTACCGACCTTAAATATACGCAGACCGTCGATACCGAAAACAACACGGTTACGGTAAGCGTTGAAAACATAAATCAGAATGTATATATAGTAACATCAAAGCCCGACGAACCGTTAAAGGCGGTTGTTACCTGCTATGTTGCCGTGGACGGTAAATGGCAGGCGGTTGCCGATTACAAGACTTCAAACCAAAAATCGCTTTCGGGCAAGACAAGATACTATATGACCTCACAGGAGCTTGAAACCGTTTACTCAAAATACGGCTTTACCTCCGACGGCTTTAACGGCGAAAGATTTTTTGCGCATACCGACAACTACGACCCGAACAACATTTGGGCGGATGCGGTGCCCGTAAGCGATGGTGAGGTATACGACATTCCGTTGAGCCACCGTCCGCAGATTTCACTCTATTATGTTCCTGCGAACTCCGAGGGCAACAGCGCATACTTTGCCTCTTCCGCAAAAATTACCGACGCCGATATACTTATGGCAAACTCTTTCTTCAATGTGACCTTTGCCGACAATTACGGCGTTTTGCCGTCGGACAAGACTCTGCCCGAGGATATGCTTCTGTTTTCGGGAGAGACCTTGAGCGTAACCCTGCCGCTTCTTGACGGCGAAGCGGATTACAAGATTATAAATCCGCTTACAAACAAGGCTGTCTCCGCAGAAAGAACGGAAAATGCGGACGACAAGACCGTTACGATAACAATTAAGAATATAAGCTGTCCCGTAAAGATTTCCACGACAACGGGTATGCCGACGGTCGTTTACCATGCTTCGATAGCCGATAAGCTTGTCGATTTGAGCGAAACAAAGGTCGCAATGCAAAATGTCGTTGAGGACGGAAGCGTTAAGGGGCAGACCGATTATTATGAGGAATTACCCGCAGGCAACGCCGATTACACCCTGCTTGATGTCGATAACGATGCGGCAAGGGTTGTAAGAACGGGTGCGGTCTCAAAGGACAGGCATTTCATTTACACCTTTGTCGGTTGGAAAATCGGAAACTCCGACACCGTATATAATGCGGGCGACTCCGTGAGCAAATCAGTGCTCAAAAGCGCCGCAGTGGATGACGAGGTTGAAATCACTTCGGTATGGAAAGCTACAGATACCAACGGCAGACTTTCCTCGCTGAATTTCTATGTCAACCTTGACTGCGAGATTATCGACAATATGGGCAACGGCTTTGTCGAAACTCATATGGACGAGTACACCGACTCCCTCTATGCGACACGCCTGCTCAATACGGACGCCGTTCCTGTTTCAGGCAGCGGATATAATTCGCTCAACATTAAAATCATCGCTCCGCCGACGGATAAGGACACCGCTTACAGCGTCGATAAAGCCTTGCGTAATTCGTCCGTAGAGCCGCTTGACTACGGCGTTTCGGTTGAAAATTTCCCGAGCGACGAGTCAGTCCTCTCACAAATTCGTGAAAGCAACACCGTAATTTCCCTTGAGGGTCACGAAATCCCTCATGAATATATAACCCCCGAATTCTTTACCGTCCGTTGGGATAATCTTAAATACGAAAAATCCGACGGCTGGCATATCGACGGCATACTTGTCGTAAAGCAGGGTAGACTTGTCGTCACAAAGAACTTTGCGGGCGATTCAAGCGCAATAAAGCAGATAAAGGAAAACGGCTTCGACATTACCGTCAGCCACGAGTCGGACGGCACGAGCGTTACGGACTATGTTCTGTCGCTTAATTCCGCGGCGGACGAAACCGATTCTTCAAAGCTCGGCTATACCGCATACGATGCGGAAACCGACACATATATCTGGTCGATGATTGTACGACAGGGCAGGGATTACACCGTCAAAGAGGAAAACTACACCCTCGATATGACGAAGTGGAACAACACGAACAGATATACAATAATGAATGCCCCTGTACGGGCTGTGGGGTGGCAGGATTACGACCCCGAAAACGGAGTTGAGATAACCGCCGAGGCTTACCCCAACGATGTCCCCGATATGTCGTGTCAGGTTGTGGCTTTCCAGAATATGTATGTTCAGGCGGGTCTTATGACCGTCTCGAAGATTGACTCGATAACGGGAAACGGACTTAAAAATGTCGAGTTCAAAATATACAAAACGGACACTTCAAAAATAAGCCTTTACAGGAAGCCCGGGACGAGCGAGTATTCAACCGATACCAACGCCGTCAAGGAGGGCTACACCGAAAAGATAGACGACAATACGCTCATTACCGATGCAAACGGATTTTTCTATATTAAGCTCGGTATTCACGGCGAGGGCAAGCTCCAGGAGGACTATTATCTTGCCGAGACAATTCCCACGGGCTACGAGGGACCGAAGTATATAAAGGTAACCGTAACCGATATGGGTAAGGTTGAGCTTGCACAGGAGGTCCTCGACGCTTCCACACCGTCAAACGGCGAGTCGTGGCTTGAGGGCGAGGGTACGGCGATACTTACCGTTAAGAACCGCTCAAAGCTTTTGACCTCGGTCAAAGCCGTTAAGCAGTGGGAAAACACGGAAAACAAAGAGCCCGTTACCGTCGAGCTTTACCGAAACGGCGCAAAGCTCAACGACGCCGAATACACGCAGGTGTTGAGCGAGGCAAATAACTGGGAGTACGAATGGCACGGCTTGCCGCTGTTCATTGACGGCTCTCCCGCAAAATACACGCTTAAAGAGTCCAAGGTAGGCTCGACCTCATACGACCCCGACGCCGATGAGGACGGCTACCTCGAATATATGGTAACCTATGATGCGGCTCTGTACCGTGAGGGTACGCAGGGCGAATATTCCTCAAAGGTCACTTGGTACGATGAGGACGGTGTGAGCCATTATGCCGATCATGCGCTTTTGAGCGTTCACAATGTCCGCAACAAGGGAATAATCAGCTTCAGCAAGGTGGACGAGGCGGGCAATGCGCTGTCGTCCGCAAAGTTCGGACTTTATTCGGACGAGGCTTGCACGGTATTGCTTGAAGAGGTAACCTCCGACGAATACGGCTTCGTTGTCTTTTCACAGCGGACGGGCGGAACCTATTATATCAAGGAAATCGAAGCTCCGTTCAACTATGAGTTGAGCGACACCGTGTACAAAGCGGTTGTCAGGGGCGGCGTTGCAACAATTACGGTAAACGGCGGTACCGATACCGTTACGGAAATCGTAAACAAATACACGGGCGGAACGGAGAATTTCTCATTTATCAAAACGAATTTTGACAAAACACCGCTCGGTATGGCACGGTTTGCGCTTTATAAGCTTGAATGTACGGACTCTTCGCACAACCATACGGATGAGCTGTTAAAGGTCAATTCGCTCGGCGACATTACCGATACGGGACAGTCCTGTTGGACGCTTGTCGCAAAGGAAAGCTCCGTGAACAATATCGGTTATGTTTCCTTTGAGGAACTCAACGCAAAGGGAATTTACAGGCTTGTCGAATACGAAGCGCCCGACGGCTATCAGACCCCCGAGGGACAGTGGGCTCTGACCTTTGACACCACGGGCAAAACGGCAGAACCCGTAATAAGGGCAATCGGAAAGGCTCCCGCCTTTGAAAAGATTGATTCGGGAATTGCTCCGTACCGACTGTACAACTATGTTAAGGGCGACTTACCCGTTTCGGGCAATATCGGCATATACCGCTTTGTCGCAATAGGTCTTACTCTTATGGCGGCAGGCACGGCGGCAATAATTCTTCAAAAACGACCCAAAAGGCGTTATAAATAAATTTTTCATATAAAGAGAAAGGACAAACACTATGAAAAAGACAGTATCAAAAATCACAGCGGCTCTTTTGGCATTGCTTATGTTCATAAGCGTAATGTCTGTCGGCGTATTTGCGGCAAATACCGAAATCGTTGACGCAACAACAAAGGGCACAATCACAGTCAACGGCATTGAAGACAGTGCTACGGCAACGGCTTACAAGCTTATTGACGTACACTTTGATTATACGGCAATGTCTCCGTCCGACCCCGAGTACACTTGGGTTGACAATGCGGCTTTGAGAGCTTACCTCAACGAGCAGTATGCAGGTCTTGTAAATGACGACGGCAGCGTAAACGAGACCGTTCTCAACACAATCAAGAACAGCCCCTCCGAGTCAGAGAAGTTCTATGACGGACTTTCCGCTAAAATCAAGGACGGAACAATCGCTCTTGCAGAGGCTTCTCACATCACGGGCAACGGAACAATTTCGGACCTTGAAATGGGTAACTATCTTGTAGTTATCGAGGGCGGCGAAAAGGTTTACCGTGCAAGTGCGGTAAATGTTGTTCCCGTATATAATGAAGCAACCTCAAAATGGGAAATCGAAAACCCGACAATCACAGTCAAGGCTTCGGACACTAAGCTTACAAAGAAAATCGTCCTTGCAGACGGCACCGAGGCTGAAAAGGTAAACGCAAGCGTAAACGATGCGGTGAATTTCGTTCTTGACGCAGATGTTCCCACATATCCCGCAGCTTCCGCAAACACAAAGATTACGGTAAGCGATAAGCTTTCCGACGCTTTCACTCTTGACAGCGACAGCATCAAGGTTTACGGCGTTAAGAACGGTATGGAAACTCTCCTTGCAAAGGATACCGCTTACACCGTTTCCGCACAGAGACCCGACGGCAGTGCAGTAAGCTTTGCAATAAACTTCGTTTATTCGGAAATCAAGGATTATACAAGTGTAAGAGTCAAATACACGGCTTCTCTTAACGAAAGTGCCGTAATCGGCGGCGCAGGCAATGTAAACACCGCTTACCTTGACTACAACAACAATCCTTATTCTTCAACCGAAACATGGAAAGAATATGACGCAACCGCTACCGTTTATTCTTACGGCTTCAACCTTAAAAAGGTTGACTCCAAGACGGGTGATGTTCTTACAGGCGCAGAGTTCACTCTTTACTCGGACGCTGAGGGCACACAGGTAATCACTTTTGTTAAGACGGCAGACGGCAAGTACACCGTAAGCAACGGCGCGGGCGCAACGGACAACCTTGTTGCAACCGACGGCACTCTTGTCCTTTCGGGTCTTAAAGCAGGTACATATTACCTTAAAGAGACAAAGGCTCCCGAAAAGTACAATCTTCCCAAGAAGCTCAAGGCTCTTACAATCGTTGACAAGGACGGCGTTGCGGCTAACACAGACGATGTTACCTTTGCAAACGGACTTGTAACCTACAGCATTGAAAACAGTCAGGGCTTTACACTTCCCACAACGGGCGGTATGGGCACAATCCTCTTCACGGCAGGCGGTATCGTTCTTATCGCAGCAGGTGCGGCAATGGCAGTTGTCCTCAACAAGAAGTCAAAGAAGTCACACGCAGAGGACTGATTTTTATATAACCGATAATAAGGCGGAGTTCGCTCCGCCTTTTGTTTACTTTAATTATGAGTGAGAAAAAACAAAACCGAAAAAAGAATAAAACAAGTCCCGCTGTCTGTATTCTGTCGGCTTTGCTTGTAATTGCGGGGCTTTGCGTGTTTTGCTATCCCGTTGTCAGCAATATGCTTGAAGAGAGAAACCATACCGAGGCTATCAACCGATATGACGAGGATATGATGTCAAAGACTCAAGCGGAAATAAGTGCGGAAAAGCAAAAGGCAACGGAGTACAACGAAAACCTCGCAGGCGACCCCGTTCACGACCCGTTTGTACCGGGAAGCGGATATGCTTTGCCCGACAATTATACCGAGGTGCTCAACACGGGCGGCGACGGCGTAATGGGATATATTGAAATCTCGAAAATTTCCGCCAAATTACCGATTTATCACGGCACATCGGAGGAAACTCTGCAAAAGGGCGTAGGACACATTGAGTCAACCGCTTTGCCGATAGGCGGCAAGGGAAATCATCCTGTTTTAACTGGACACACGGGGCTTCCCACCGCAGAGCTTTTCACAAACCTTGTGACCTTGAGCGCAGGCGACGAGTTTTATATACATGTTCTTGACGAAACGCTTGCTTACAGGGTGTGCGAAATCAATGTTGTCGAACCCTCGGAGCTCGAAAAGCTTCAGGCGGAGGAGGGAAGAGACCTTGTAACCCTTGTTACCTGTACGCCGTACGGGGTCAATTCGCACCGCTTGCTTGTCAAGGGGGAACGAACCGAATACAACCCCGAAAAGGTCACCCGGACGGAAAGTAAGACGGGATTTTACACAAAGTACAAGTATTACATAATAGGTATCGCAATAAGCTTCCCGATTTTGATTTTAATCGGCGTACTCACTTATTTATACTCGAAAAAACGCGCACGAAAGGCGGAGAAAAATGAGCAGGGCAAAGAGGTCAAAAAAGAATAAGATATTTACGGCTTTTGCAATGCTTGTTGTGCTCTTGGGCGCCGCTCTGCTGCTTTACCCGAAAATCACGGACGCCGTGTATGAAAAGGGCGTGAATTCGGACAGGCAGGCTTTTGAGGAGAATGCAAAAAGCAACGATTATTCGGCTTTGTACGAACGCCTTAAAGCGGAAAATGACCTGCTGTATTTAAGCGAACAGGCTGATTTGAAGGACCCGTTTTCCTATTCGCAACCCGACATTGACCTGTCGCAATACGGCATAGCCGAAAACACGATAGGCTATCTCACAATCGAGAAAATGGGAATATGCCTGCCCGTGCTTTTAGGCTCAAACACCGAAAACCTCAAAAAGGGAGCAACGCACCTTACAAAGACCTCATATCCGATAGGCGGAGAGAATACCAACTGCGTTATCGCCGCACACAGAGGCTTTGCAAAGACCGATATGTTCAGAAATATCGACAGACTCAAAACGGGCGACAGGGTCTACCTTGAAAACTTCAGGGAAACGCTGGTTTACGAGGTCAGCGAAATCGAGATTATCGACCCCGACGAGATATATAAGCTCACAATCCGTGACGGCGAGGATATGCTGACGCTTGTAACCTGCCATCCGTTAAGAGGCAATACACAGCGCTATGTTGTGTTCTGTACCCGTGTCGACGTGTAAAACCGTCGAGTAATTAAAGAGAAGTTAAAAGCAAGCCCTAAAATCTCGGCTGATGTAGAGAGCAATCCTATTTTAGCCGAGATTTTGTTGACTTTATGGGTATAATAAACTATAATTATAATTGAAAATATTTCTTCGAGGTGGATTATGAGCTATATTAACCGACATATTGAACAGCGTATAACCGAGCTTTCAAAGACATGGGCTGCAATTTTGCTTACCGGTCCTCGTCAATCGGGAAAAACCACAATGCTTAAAAGACTTGCCGAAAAGGAAAATATCGGTCGTGATTATATTTCCCTCGATGATTTAACCGTTCGTGAAATGGCAAAAAATGACCCGAAAATGTTCTTGGAACTCCATAAGCCTCCGATTATTATCGATGAGGTTCAGTATGCTCCCGAACTGTTTACCTATATTAAAATTTATGTTGACACAAACCGCAACCCCGGGGATTTTTGGCTTACGGGTTCGCAGGTCTTCCGTTTGATGAACGGCGTTCAGGAGTCGCTTGCCGGCAGGGTTGCTCTTTTGCATATGTCGCCGCTTTCTCAGAGGGAAATTGAAGGCGTACCGCCGAGACCGTTCAAAACCGATTTCAATGCGCTTTTGCAAGACAGTGAAATAATGAACCCGCTAACAGTGCCCGAAATGTATAGGCGAATTTGGAACGGATGTATGCCGGGAATGCTCAGCGGAGACTATGACGATAGAAATATGTTCTATTTATCATATCTGTCAACTTACATTGAGCGTGATGTGCGTGAACTTTCGGGTGCGATAGACGCTTTGAAGTTTACAAAATTTATTACGGCGGTTGCCGCACGAGCCGCTCAACTTGTGAATTTCAAGGCAATTGCCGATGATGCGGAGATAGATCAAGTTACCGCAAAAGCATGGCTGCAAATTCTTGAAACTCTGGGAATTGTTTTTTTACTGCACCCATATTCCAATAATGTGCTGAAAAGGACCATTAAAACGCCGAAGCTGTATTTTTATGATACGGGTCTCGTTTGCTATCTTACAAAATGGTCATCGCCCGAGGTTGCGGAAAGCGGAGCTATGAGCGGAGCACTGCTCGAAAACTTTACCGTTTCCGAGATTATGAAAAGCTATCAAAACGCAGGCGAAGAACCGTATCTTAATTATTACCGTGATCGTGATGCAAGAGAGATTGATGTGATTATCGAGGGCGACGGCAAGTTATGTCCGCTTGAAATCAAGAAAACGGCAACCCCCGATAAGAGAATTACCAAAACTTTCAGACTTATCGATAAATCGCCCTTGGTGCTCGGTACCTCCGCCGTGCTCTGTATGAGCGACCGCCTCTCTGCTTTTGACAGAGAAAACCTCATTGTACCGATTTGGATGATATAAAAAGCAATTAAAATATCGGCTGATGTAGAGAGCAATCCTATTTTAGCCGAGATTTTGTTGATTTTTATTTGCGGAAATCGCATTTCCGTTTTTCGCAAAACAAATAAAAAGAATAAAAAAGCCCTTTTTTACATATCTATTACTGATATGTAAAGGAGGGCTTCAGTTTTGAATTATACAGTAGAGGACCGTGCCGCAGAGCTCGGCGAGTACATAGTAAGAAACAATGCAACCGTGAGAAGCACCGCAAAGGTGTTCGGAATAAGCAAAAGTACAGTTCATACGGATGTTTCGGAGCGTCTTAAAAAGAGCGATTATGCGCTTTATGTCAAGGTGCGTAAAGTGCTTGACGAGAACAAAGCGCAAAGACATATTAGGGGCGGACTTGCCACGAAGGAAAAATACGAGCACTTGAAATCGGAAAAAGCTGCCGAAAACCGATAAAAAACGCTGTTGACAAATCGCTTTTTATGTGTTAGTACCATTTTTTTCGGACAAATACAAGTCTGTTATTTTCTTCGGATTTATGGTATTAAATATATGAGGTGATTTTATTGAACGGTAAACTGTTCGGTCTCTATTCGCTTGAAAATGCGGTGTATTTCGGTGCAAGACAGTACATACACATAGGCGAAAGCGTGTTCTATTCGGTAAAGCCCGAATGGGCGGAAAAAGTGAAAATCTTTGACGGATTTCCCGATGGGGAAGCAGACTTTGACCGCTCTGCGGTAACGGTTTTGACTGCGTTCGGCGCGATGCGTATGCTCTCACAGGAGGGCAGGGAGGCTTTTTTCGACACGGCGGTAAAATTTCTGCCGCCCGACAGCACTGCGGTGTTTGACTGCCCTGCGTCCGTACCTTATAAATCTGTGGAACGGCTCATGAGCAGACACGGCTTTTTAATCTATGAAACGCAGCCGATAAGCGAGGAGCTTGTTGCCTATCTTGCCGTAAGAAAATGCCTGTAATTTCCTTTTTGGCATATGCCAAAAAGGAAACAAGCCGTCCAAAAACAAAAAATAACTTGTGATACCTTTTTCTATTTGGTAAAATGAAACCAAATAACCTTTACAGAGGTGTCGTATTTGAAATTCTGCGAAAGATTGAACAAGTACATAGACTCACTCGGCTGTACCGCCAAGGGACTTTCGGACAAGTCGGGCGTTTCTCCCGCAACTCTGAGCCGTTACCGCTCGGGCGAGAGAATACCCGATATGGACTCCGAGGCGTTTATCGCTCTTTGCAGGGCGATAGCGGAACTTGCGGCTGAAAAGGAAAAGCCCGAAATCACATACGAAAAGGTTTCGGAAAGCTTTATATCCTGTTCCGATTTCGTTTCGACGGACAGGGAGGAATTCCGCAAGAAATTCAATATGATAGTTACGGCGCTTGACATCAATCTTTCCAACCTTTGTCAATACACCAATTATGATGTTTCGACCGTGTTCCGCATAAGAAACGGCACCCGTCAGCCTGCTGACCCGGAGCAGTTCGCTTCGTCGATAGCGTCATATGTTTCGCATAAGCATACATCGGACAACAGCGTTGCCGTTATTTCGGAGCTTATCGGTTGCGACGGCGGTGAGATTTATGACCGCTCCGTAAGATATGCCAAAATCAAAAGCTGGCTGTTAAACGGCAACGGCAAGAATACGGATACGAGCGGAGTTTCGTCTTTCCTCAACAAGCTTGACGAATTTGACCTCAACGAGTTTATAAATGCGATACACTTTGACGATATGAAGGTTCCGTCGCTTCCGTTTCAGCTTCCGACCGCTAAAATGTACTACGGACTTAAAGAGATGATGGAAAGCGAGCTTGATTTTATGAAAGCAACGGTGCTCTCAAAGTCTAAAAAGCCCGTTACGCTTTACAGCGATATGCCTATGACCGAAATGGCGAAAGACCCCGAATTTCCAAAAAAGTGGATGGGCGGTATGGCGTTTATGCTCAAAAAGGGTCTTGTGTTGAAAAACATACACAACCTTGACCGTCCGTTTGAAGAGATGATGCTGGGGCTTGAAAGCTGGATACCCATGTATATGACGGGGCAGATAATGCCGTATTATCTCAAAACCGTTCAGAGCGGAGCGTTTCATCATTTCTTGAGAGTGTCGGGAGCGGCGGCACTCTCGGGCGAGGCTGTTTTCGGTCATCATGCCGACGGACGGTATTATCTTTCCAAAACAAGGGAGGATATAGCCTATTATCAGAAGCGTGCGGACGATTTAATCGAAAATTCAAAACCGCTTATGGATATTTACCGAAGCGACAGGGCGGACGAGCTGAATGCGTTTTTGCTCTCGGACGAAAAAAATACCGAAAAACGCAGGAATATCCTCTCGGCACCGCCAATATATACCCTGAACGGAGAATTGCTTGAAAAGATTTTTGAAAGCAATAAGATACCGCAAAAAGACCGTGACAGGATAACCGCCCATATTGCGCAGCAAAAGGAGCGGTTAAGAAGAATGTCGGCTGTATGCGCCGTTGAGGACGAAATTCCGATAGTTTCAAGGGAGGAATTTGAAGAACATCCCGTGTTTTTACAGCTTTCGGAAATGTTCTTTGATAAGAATATAAAATATACCTATGAGCAGTACGAGCGGCATATTGAACTGACCCGTGACAGGGCGGAAAATAATGCCAACTACACCGCAAGTTTTACCCGTGCGAATGCTTTCCGCAACTTGCAGATAAATATGCGTGAGGGTAAATGGGCAATGATTTCCAAGGGCAACGCACCGTCGATACACTTCGTGATACATCATCCCAAACTTCGCAATGCAATCGAAAACTTTGTTCCGCCAATAGTTGAGGAGAATAGATAATAGCAGTAAAAAGCGCTAATCGGTTTGACCGATCAGCGCTTTTGTCTGTTTTATATTATATCCGGGATTAATACATTCCGCCGCCCTGTGCCATTGCAGCAGCCGCCGCAGCGTCAGCCTGCGGGTCGGGAATATCGGTTACGAGAGACTCGGTTGTAAGAACCATAGCCGCAACCGAAGCTGCGTTCTGGAGTGCCGAGCGTGTAACCTTAGCGGGGTCAAGGATACCTGCCTTGAACATATCAACATACTCTTCGTTGCCGAAATCGAAGCCGTAGCCGTTCTTTTTCTTGTTTACGATTTCGTTTACGATTACCGAGCCTTCAAGACCTGCGTTGCGTGCAATCTGTCTTACGGGCTCTTCAATAGCCTTGAGTACGATGTTTACGCCTGTCTTGAGGTCTGCGTCCTCTGTGTCAAGAAGCTTTGCAACCTCGGGGATAGCGTTCAAAAGTGCAACGCCGCCACCTGCTACGCAACCCTCTTCAACAGCCGCCTTTGTAGCTGCAAGAGCGTCCTCGATACGGAGCTTCTTTTCTTTCATTTCTGTTTCGGTAGCCGCACCTACACGGATAACAGCTACGCCGCCTGCAAGCTTTGCAAGTCTTTCCTGAAGCTTTTCACGGTCAAATTCCGAAGTGGTAGCTTCAATCTGGCTTCTGATCTGAGAAACTCTGCCCTTGATGTCGTCTTTCTTGCCTGCACCGTCAACGATAGTGGTGTTCTCTTTTGTAATCTTAACCTGCTTAGCTCTGCCGAGCATGGGGATGTCTGCGTCCTTGAGTTCAAGACCGAGGTCGGAAGTGATTACCTGACCGCCTGTAAGGATTGCAATATCCTGAAGCATTTCTTTTCTTCTGTCGCCGAAGCCGGGAGCCTTTACGCATACGCAGGTGAATGTGCCTCTCAACTTGTTGACAAGGATTGTCGAAAGAGCCTCGCCCTCAACATCCTCTGCGATGATAACGAGCTTCTGTCCTGCCTGAACAATCTTTTCAAGCAAGGGGAGAACCTCCTGAATTGAAGAAATTTTCTTATCTGTGATAAGGATGTAAGCGTCGTCGATAACAGCTTCCATCTTGTCGGTGTCGGTTACCATATAGGGAGAAATGTAACCTCTGTCGAACTGCATACCTTCAACGACATCCGAATATGTCTCCGATGTCTTTGACTCTTCAATGGTGATTACGCCGTCTGCGGTAACCTTTTCCATAGCGTCTGCAATAAGCTTTCCGACAAATTCGTCGGCTGCGGAAATTGTAGCGATTCTTGCGATGTCGCTTGAAGATTTAACGGGCTGTGCGTTCTCCTTGATAGCCTTGACAGCGGCGTCAACAGCCATCTGCATACCTTTCTTGACTACCATCGGGTTTGCGCCTGCCGCAACATTCTTCATACCCTCACGGACAAGAGCCTGTGCAAGCAAGGTAGCTGTTGTTGTGCCGTCGCCCGCAACATCGTTTGTCTTTGTGGCAACTTCTTTAACGAGCTGAGCACCCATATTTTCAAATGCGTCCTCAAGCTCAACCTCTTTAGCGATTGTAACGCCGTCGTTTGTGATAAGCGGAGCGCCGTATTTTCTGTCAAGGACAACATTTCTGCCCTTGGGTCCCAATGTGATTTTAACGGTATTGCTCAACTTGTCGATACCGGCCTGTAATGCTTTGCGAGCTTCCTCGCCGTAAATAATCTGTTTAGCCATAATTCATTACCTCCGAAAAATTATTCAACAACTGCAAGGATGTCAGCCTGACGGACGATAACATATTCTGTGTCGTCGATTTTGACTTCCGTGCCGGAATATTTGCTTGTGATAACCTTGTCGCCGACCTTGACATACATCTTGATGTCCTTGCCGTCAACTACGCCGCCGGGGCCTACTGCAACGACCTCTGCAACCTGAGGCTTTTCCTGTGCCGAAGCGGCAAGAATAATACCGCTCTTTGTGGTTTCTTCGAGTTCAACTGACTTGAGAACAACTCTGTCAGCAAGTGGTTTGATTGTCATATAAGATTCCTCCCAAAAGAATTAAATACATTCGTTAGCACTCTTTACTCCCGAGTGCTAATATATATTTTAGCCGATTACGGAAAAAAATCAAGTACTTTTCCAAAAATTCATAAATTTGTAATAAATAAGCAAAAACCGGCATTGTGTCGTAAAGCACCGATACTTTTATTGTTATTGTATTTTGGGCAAAAATATGATAATATATATCGGTAATTAAATTTCGGAGTTGATGCGTTTGATTCCACAGTTTCTGAAAGACAGAAATTTCCCCGTTACATATAAGATACTTGCGGTGTCGCTGTTCTTAGGTTCGCTTTTGCCCGAGTATCTTACCGTAATAATACCTTTCGTTATTTTTATATCCTGTATAATAAGAAAGAAGCCGCAGCGGCTGAGTGTCGGTGCCGACAAGTTTCTTATCGTGATGTCGGTTTACGCCGTGTATCTTGCCGTCACCGCTTTTTGGGCAAAAATTCCCAAGGTTTCCGCGGCGATGGGTATTATATGGATATGCGCCGCCATTTGCGCAATGACAGTCATTTCGCTTTGCGACACAAGGGAAAAGATAGAGAACATTATGCTCTGCCTTGTCGGTTCTGCGGCGGCAAACTCCGTAATAGGCATTGTTCAGATGTGCTTTATGGCTGTCGGCCGTTCGGATTTGTTCCCGAACCCGCTGTATCAAAAGGCTGACGAGTTTGTTTACGGACTTATAAACTATGAATATTTTGTCGAAGAGGTTCGCGACAGGGTAGCGGCTTGTTTTGAAAATCCGCTTATTTTCG
Organism: uncultured Eubacteriales bacterium; assembly: GCA_902491475.1. Lineage (GTDB taxonomy): Bacteria > Bacillota > Clostridia > Oscillospirales > Acutalibacteraceae > Fimenecus. The sequence continues at coordinate 47,402 of CABUHY010000007.1, read as the reverse complement.
CAACTTTCCTTGTAATGGTGTTCCCGATAGCGGCTTACTGCTGCTTTTACACCGCAACCAAGAAAAGGCGGGTATTTTCAATCGTCTGCTCGCTGCTCATCTTCTTCGGAATACTCTTCACATTTTTAAGGGGTGCGGCGGTCGCAATCATAGTTTCGTTTATGGTGCTTTCATTCGCAGGCAAAAAGCCCGCAAAATTTATGTCGGGCGTTGCGGCGGCGTCCTCGCTGATAATACTCATAACGATTTTCGAGCGCAGGGGCGTTTCGGCTTCGCAGGACCTTTCCACCAATTACAGAATAGGGCTCTGGGGCTGTACCTTCGGGCTTATAAAGGATAATTTCCTTTTGGGCGTCGGCGCAGGCTACAACAATGTCACGGGTTATCTGTTTGAAAACGGACTTGAATTTTCGCATTCTCACAACCTGTTTATCGAGGTGTTTGCCGAGGGCGGCATTATAGGTCTCTGCCTGTTTGCGGTTATGCTTTTGATAATCGCCTATGACTTTATAAAGCTTTGCCGTATGAGCGGCTGGCACAGAAGCTACGGTATAGCGTTCCTTTCGTCGTTTTCGGGCTTTGCGGTTATGTCGATGTTCGACAACACGCTTTGCACGCCCAAACAGATACTTTGCTTTGCCGTGCTTGCAGGCTGTATGCAGGCGGTTATACGCATAAAGACAAAAAATACCGGGGAGAGTAATCAATGAAAGAACAACTGAAATTTATCAAAAGCAAATTGGGCTACGGCGTCGGTGCGATAGGTCTTGATTTGAGCTACGGTATGTTCTATACATACCTTTCGTACTACCTGTCGAGCGTGCTCAATATTCCCGAGGCGTTTTTGCTTATCTTAACGCCGATAGCGAGAATATGGGACGGCATCAACGACCCGATGATGGGTACGATAGTTGACAACACCAAGACCAAATTCGGCAAATACCGTCCGTGGATATTGATAGGCGCAGTGTCAAACGCAATCGTCCTTTCCTTGCTTTTCACTTCGTTCGGAATGAGCGGAATGAGGCTTTACATATACATTGCGGTAATGTATATCCTCTGGGGTATGACCAACACAATGGCTGACATTCCCTATTGGTCAATGGTTCCGTCGTTTACGAGCGAGGAAAAGGAGAGAAACCTTGTTGCAACCGTGGCAAGAACCTTTTCGGGTCTCGGTCAGGGCATAATTTCAATTTTGACTCCCATCATCTGCCCGTTGCTTGCAAGCGACCTTGAGCAGAAAACCGACAAGGGATATTCCGCTTCGGGCTTCTCAAAGTGGGCTATGATATGCGGTGCGGCGCTTGTGTTCTTCTCGCTTGTCTGCGTGCTTACCACAAAGGAAACAAATGTAGTATATAACAAAAAGCAGAAGTTCAGCTTTAAGCAGATTTTTAATGTTATCAAGTCAAACGACCAGCTTATCGTGTTTATGGTCTTTGCAATGCTTTCAAACGCAGGTTGGTATCTTACCTCGTCCACTGCGGCTTATTACTTCTCCGACGCTCTCGGCGACCCGACAAAGCAGTCGCTGTTCGGCACGATAGGAGCTGTGGGTTCAATTCTCGGTCTGCTTGTCGTTCCCGTGCTTTCGCAGAAGTTCTCAAAACGCACGACATATACGATTTCCCTTGTATTTTCAATATTCGGCTACACGCTTATGCTGATTTTCGGCGCTTTCGTAAAGATACCGATTGTCCTCGATATTTGCTACATAATTGCGTCCGTCGGCATTTCCTCAATGTTCGTTTCGCAGACCATTTTCCTTGCCGATATAGTCGATTACGGCGAATATAAGAACGGCGTGAGAAACGAGAGTATCACTTTCTCGATGAAGGGCTTTTTGCAGAAAATGGCTTATACGATACAGACTATCGTCCTTTTCGGTACGCTTTGGGCAATGAACTACAACGCCCAGAACGAAGCGGGACACTTTACGGACGGCACAAAGACGGGAATAGGTATCCTCGCTTTCGGTGCGCCGATAGTGTTCCTCACGGCTTCGCTGATAGTGTTCAGAAAGAAGTTCAAAATCTACGGCGAGCTTGCCGACAAGGTACATGAATATATAATCGAAAAAAGAAAAGCGGAAAAGGAAAATTAAGATATAGGCTTATAACAAATTGTGCACAAACAACGGCTCCCTTGTAAAGGGAACCGTTGTTTTTCAATTTGTGCGTTCAGCCTCTCTTGTGTAAAGGGAGGTGCCGAACGAATGTGAGGCGGAGGGATTGTAAAAATGTTTTTATATGATTTTGTAACAATCCCTCAGTCGTCATAAATGACGACAGCTCCCTTTACACAAGGGAGCCTGTGTTTGTGCTGAATTTTCAATTTGTTATAAGCCGAAAGTTATTATACAACTTTCCATTTTTCATTCTTCACTATTCACTCTTATCTCGCCCGCAAGGGCGCTGCCCCCGCCCTACCGAGACGGCGACGCACGACCCATAGGGGCGACCTGCGGTCGCACGCCAAATTCAAAGCAAATTAAAAGCGGGCGAACACAGTTCGCCCCTATGACATACGATATATTTTTCGAATTGTGCTATCCGTTTTTATTATACAACTTTCAATTTTTTCATACTTCACTTTTCACTCTTATCTTGCTCGTAAACGAATCACCCCGTCAATCGGTGTAAACCGGTCAATGGGGTGTGTTCATATAAGCTATAATTTACTTGTTTATAATATTGTTGAGCGCTGTCATATACTTTGAATTTGACGGTGCCATAAGGTAGTTTATAAACAAAATCTCATTTATGCCGTTGTTGTTTACAAACTCCGTAAGGTTCATATCCTTAACGCCGTCCTGCCTCGGGTCGAGGACAAATACCTCATTGTAGTTTTCAAGCAGAAACGGCACCATTGCATTGCCGTAGGACTCCTTGATAACAAGTATCTTTTTGCCGTTTTGGTTTGATGTGACAATCCTTTCAAGCGGTTTGTCGCCCTGGATAAAGCACATATACTTGCTTGACTGGTCGGTTATATTTGTGGAAATGATGCGCAGCGGCTTGCCGTCGGACATATCGGGAGTTGAATAAAACTCGCCCGAAGCTTCGACTATCGGCATAAAATACTCAACATAGTCGGGATTGTTTTTTAGGTTCTCGCTGTTGGTGTAGCGGTACATTGTGCCGACAAAATTGTCAAGCCTGCCGCTTTGGTAAGCCGAGAGGGGAGCGTGGGAAAGTCCGTTTTTCTCGCAGAAAGCCGAGTATGCGTAATATGCGCCCCGAGCGGTCCAATGATGGTCGGTTCTGAAATAAATATAGTCGTCCGTGTGCTGTAAAAGAGCCGAATATGCGTCAATGGAAATTACATTCGACGCAAGCTGAGAGTAGGCGATGTTTATTCCGTCGGGTGCGGAATGGCTGCCCGTTCTGTATTCCTGCGGACCGTAAAACGCAATTCTTGTAGGCACAAGCATACAGTAAACCTGCTTGTCGGGAACCTTTGCGGCAAAGGTGTTGACGGTCGCCGCATATTCGCTGAGCCTTGTCCTCGAAATGGAGTACATTTCCATTGCCGAGTCGGGGAAAACTATGATTGAATTTGTAATCTGATATTCGCCCGTTTGTGAAAACGCAGTTGTTTCAACGGGCTTCGGAGCCTGGGTCGAAGTTTCCGTTTGAGATTGCTCCTCGGTTGTCGTCTCCGCCTGCGTTGTGATTTCCGCCGTTGTTTCGACGGGCTTCGGTGCAGGCTCGTTGGGAGCTTTTACAACCGCAAAAACTATAATTACCGCCGCTATGAGCATTTCAATGCTTCCGACGATTTTTCTTGAATTTGTAAGCTTCATTTATACTTCCTCAAAAGTGCGTTAAACTTTTTCGCCTGTTTCGGCATTTATTATGTTTTTGAAAACGCCGATGTGCGTGCTTGAAATATACTTGTCCGTATGAAGGCTTCCGAAAAACCACCGCTTGAATTCGCACGAATCCGAAAGCTCTTCAAAATATGCGTTGAGGGCGCTGACTCTCAATGTGTCGTAGTCCTTCAACTGCAAAAAGCCCTTTATTCTTGTCGGCGGCTCGTGAGTTATGACCATATCCACCTTGTAGTTGTGCTTTTCAAGGTTTTTAACACCCTCCAAAAGCTCCTCCTGCGTGGGGATTTCGTCCTTTGACCAGCCGTTTTCATCCGTTCTGATGTCAATATCGGGGCTTTCGCCTCCGCCCATTGTGAACACGGTCTTGCCGTCTATTTCAAACACCTGACCTCTTAAAAGATGATAGAGGTTACCGTATATTTTATGTACCTTACCGCCGTTCCATTCGCTGACTTCATAGCTGTTGAGCAGCTTGAAATTTTCGTGTGTGCCGTCGATAAAGCAGATGTTGTATTTCCTTTTGCCGAGCTGACGGATAATTTTCTGTTCCTTTTTGCTGTTATCCCACAAAAATCCGAAATCTCCGCAAATGATAAGCGTATCTCCCGCTTTAAGCGCGCGAAGCTTTGAAAGTGAAAGGCGTTCGGCGTCCGCGTGAGTGTCGCCCGTAACATAAATCAATGTGTTCACATCCTCAAAAATAAATTGCTATTTATATATATATTTGATATAATGACTTTGTACTATAATACACTGTTTTTTAATTGTTTTCAAGGGGTGTTTTTGTTGAAAAAAGTCTTATCCTTTATTTTATGCGTTATACTTGTTTTTTCCTCCGCTCTGTGCGTGCCGGCTTCCGCCTCGTACAATTCGGAGCTTGATACCGTTGCCGATGTCGTGCTGCTGTTCAGCCTTGACGACGGCACTGTGATTTTTGACAAGAACGCCGATAAGGTAACCGCTCCCGCGTCGCTTACAAAAATAACCACCGCAATTTTGACCCTTGAAAACTGTGCGGATATTGACACCGTCGTTACCGTTCCGCAAAAGGCAATTACGCTACTCAACGGAACGGGGTCTTCCATGGCGGGTCTTAAAGCGGGCGAGCAGGTAACGGTAAGGCAGCTTCTTTACTGTATGCTTGTTAAATCCGCAAACGAGGCGGCAAACACCCTTGCGGACTATATCGGCGGCGGAGATATTGACAAGTTTGTCGGTATGATGAACGAATTTGTTACCAACCTCGGCTGCCAAAACACGCATTTTGACAACCCTCACGGGCTTGACTCGGACGGGCAGTACACAACTGCGAACGATTTGGCGCTTATCGTAAAGCATGCGCTGACAATCCCCGTTTTCCTTGAAATATGCGACACTTACAGCTATAAAATGCCTGCAACCAACCTTTCGGGCGAGCGCAATTTCACATCTACAAACTGGATGATAAACCCGAATTTCAAGACCTATTATTACGAATATGTACAGGGAATAAAGACCGGTACCACAAGCAAGGCGGGACATTGTGTAATTTCAAAGGCGAGCAAGGACGGCTATAACTATGTCTGCATTGTCATGGGTGCGCCCGCACAGGATGTAAACGGCGACGGCAACGACGAAAACTGCGCTTTCCTCGAATCGAAAAAAATGTATAAATGGGTGTTTGACAATATCCGACTTCAGAAAATTGCCGACACCACCAAGATAGTTACCGTAATCGATGTCAAACTCTCTTTCAGCACCGACCATGTAAGGCTCGTTCCCGCAAACGATGTTACGGCGCTCGTACCCGTCGGAACCGACGGCAAAAGCGTGCTTATAGAGCCTATTCCCGAGCAGACCCCGACCGTGGTCAACGCACCCGTCAAAAAGGGCGATGTCATAGGCAAGGCGAGGGTAATGTATGCCCAGACCGAGATTGCTACCGTTGACCTTGTGGCTGCGGAGGATGTAAATGTCAATGTCCTTTTGTGGGTCGCAAATGTGTTTAAGAATGTCTTCACTTCGCCGTTTTTCATAATATTTGCGGTGCTTGCGGTAATCGTGCTTATCGTTTATCTCGTATCGCTTTACAAGAACAGAAACAGGCGCAGAAAGTCCCGCAAAAAGCCCAAGGTATATTTGAGCACTTCGTCCTCAAAACGCCGCAGACCGCCTCAAAATAACCGAAGAAGATAAAATTAAACTCCGCAGTAATCGAAATGAAAACTGCGGAGCTTTTTATTGCCTTAAACGGGCTTTCCGTTTATCATAACCGAGGCAATGTTTACATTGTCGTCAAACAGGAGTATATCTGCGTCATACCCCTTTGCGATTTTTCCCTTGTATGAGCCAACGCCTATAACCCTTGCGGGCGTTACCGTCATCATTTTAACAGCCTCGTAAAGCGGAACGCCGACTGTCCTGTACATATTTCTTACAAGCCTTGCTCCGTTTGCGGTGCTTCCTGCAAGGCAGGAGCGGTCGGCAAGCTTCATAACCTCGTCCTCATAGACAACCTTTACGCCGTTTTTCTGCGTGAACTCCTCGCCCTCGTTCATATCAAACGCCGAAAATTCAAGCCCGTCCGTTATGAGATACATTTTATCGGAACCCTTGGCTTTGTAAATAAGCCTTAAAACGCCAACGGGAAGATGAACCAAATCTGCGATAGCCTGGACGGAAAATCTGTCCTCCGAAAGGGCGGCTTCGACTGTTCCGGCTCTTCTGAAAACGCCCTCCTTGTAGCAGGAGGTGCAGGCGTTGTAAATGTGCGTAATATCCGAAAATCCGTGGCTTAACGCCTCGTATGCCGTGTCGTAATTTCCCGAGGAATGTGCAATGCTTGCGACAATTCCCCGCTTTTCAAGCTCTTCTCCGAGCGCATATGCTCCGTCAAGCTCGGGTGCGACGCCCATCATTTTAACCGTGTCGCCGTATTTGTCCAAAAAGTCCGAGTAATCGGTTTCACTCGGTACAAAAAGGTTGTCCGTGCTCTGCGCTCCGCACATTTTGACCGACAAAAACGGACCTTCGAGGTGCGAGCCTAAAATATTTCTGTTTTCGCTCATTGCGAGACGGGTATTCTCGCAAACGCCGCTTAACTGCGAGAGGGGAGCCGCCAAAGCGGTTGGCAAAATCGAGGTCGTGCCGTATTTTGCGTGCGCCTTTGCCATATTGAGTATGTCGTCCTTTGTGCCCATAGCGGAAAATCCGCCGCCGCCGTGAACATGCAGGTCGATAAAGCCTGCCGAGAGATACTTGCCCTCGCCGTCAATGATTTCGGCGTCGGGACAGTTGATATTCTCGCCTACCTCAACGATTTTTTCGCCGCTTGTGAGCACTTCAAGCTCTTTTATTTCGTTTTCGAGTATTACTCTGACATTTTTATAAAGATACATAAGCTTCTCCAATATTAAAGGTTAGCGGTATAGCAAAGTACCGTGTTTGTTTTTTCGTCCACATCCACAATTCCGTATTCGCCTTTGAACACAGCGCCGGGGCACATAAGGTATACGCCCGACATATATTCAACCAGCGGAGTGTGGGTGTGACCGTAAAGAATTATGTCCGCACCGTTGTTCATAGCCTCTCTTTGGAGCAAATCCGTGGAATACTTAACGCCCTTTGTGTGACCGTGCAGGGCGTATATTTTTTTGCCCGAAAGAAAGCATATCTCCTCCGTCGGGAGCGAGGAGCCGAAGTCGTTGTTGCCCTTGACGGCAATCAGCGGCTTTGTTCCGATTATATCAAGATTTTGCGGCAGGAACACATCACGCTCGCCGTCGCCCAGAAAAATGAACATATCGGCGTTTCGGTGCTTTGATAAAATCATATTCACGCTTGCGCTGTCCCCGTGAGAATCGGAAAAAACAACTGCTCTCATTCATATTCTCCTTTGTCCGAACATAAATTTATTATATCAAATCTCGGAGGCGATTGCAATGCAAAACGATAAAGGCTTAGGCAGGTTTATAGAGGATTTCAAAAAGAACAAGGCTAAAAAAGATTTGGGCGATTACCTTATGAAAAGCCTTAACGAGGAGCAGGCAAACAAACTGAATACCGTTCTCAACGACGAAAAAGCTCTCAACGACCTGCTCTCGAGTGAGAAAGCACAGAACATCATTAAAGAATTGACCGGAGACGACAATGGATAATATTAACGATTTATTGAATTCTATAAGTCCGCAGGATATGGAAAAGCTCAAAAGCGTGGCTTCTTCGCTTATGAGCAATAAATCCGCACAGCAGCAGGAACCGTCCGCATCACAGAACACGGACGGGATGTCGGCACTTTTCGGCAGCGATACCACGGATATGCTTATGAAGGTTGCAACGCAGATGAACAGGGAAAACGACAAGACCGCATTCATCAAGGCGCTTCAGCCGCTGTTAAGCGAAGAACGCCGTGTCAAAGCCGACGAGGCAATGAAATTCCTGCGCCTTATGGACACTCTTCCTTTGCTGAAAGGACTGTTTTGATGAAAGAGTATAATTTTGACGAGATGCAGGAAATGCAGGCAAAGGCGCTTGAACGGGTGCGGGATATGCAGGCGAGGGCGCAGACGGTGGCTCGGGAGGCGGACCGTGAGCTCTCCGACAATTCGGAAACGGAGCGTCGGAAAACGCAGACCGAGAACGCCTATAAAGAGAATTTCTATAACGCCGTCAAGTCAACACCCAACAAGAACAGGATTTCTATGCCCGTCGAGCTGCCGCAGAGTAAGCCTTATGAGTCGTTCAAGGAATATTTTGAGCCGATAAACAAAAAGGCAAAGCAGGAAAACGAAAAAACGGTCAAGGCGGATTTGCTCGACACGGTTTTCAGAGAGCCCGACAAGGCGCTTCTGCTCGCCCTGCTTTTGCTGTTGCAGGCGGACGGCGCAGACGAGGAATTGCTTATGTCGTTGCTGTATATTATGCTGTGATTGCTGCATAAGCTTATATTAGTATTTATATCCCACAGTGTAGGGCGGGGGCAGTGCCCTTGCGGGCGAGTGAATAATGAAGAATGAAAAATGAAGAATGAAGAATTATGGGTGCTTCGCACGGCGTCGTCGTTTGCTCCGTATCGTTCGCAACAGCCTTTGGCTGTTTCTCACTCACTGTGCAACTCCTCCTTTTCCGCAAAAATCACGCTCGGCTCGCCTGCTCGGTTGTAAACGCCCTCACGACGGCTCACTGTCGCTACCGACTTTTGCGGATTTACGGCGGGAGCAAATTCCCGCCGCCTAATTGTATAACAAAAAAGCCGAGAGAAAATCTCTCGGCTTAAATATTAACCTTTTATCAGTTACCGAAGGTCAAAAGCAGGAAGCCTGCCGCAACGGCAGAACCGATAACGCCTGCAACATTCGGACCCATAGCGTGCATGAGAAGGAAGTTCGAGGGGTTGTACTTTCTTCCCTCAACCTGCGAAACACGGGCAGCCATAGGAACTGCCGAAACGCCTGCCGAACCGATAAGGGGGTTTACCTTGCCCTTTGTAATAACATTCATAAGCTTGCCGAAAAGGACGCCGCCCGCAGTTGAGAAAGCGAAAGCGATAAGCCCGATTGCAATGACAAGAATTGTCTTGACATCAAGGAAGGTCTTACCCTCAGCCGTAGCGCCGACCGTAACGCCGAGCATAATCGTAACGATATTGCAAAGTGCGTTCTGTGCGGTGTCGGAAAGTCTGTCCGTAACGCCCGACTCCTTGAAGAGGTTACCGAGCATAAGCATACCGATAAGCGGAGCTGTTGACGGAATGATAAGAACGCAGAGAACAGTAACAACTATCGGGAAGATAATCTTTTCTGCCTTGCTGACAGTTCTCAACTGATCCATCTTGATTTCACGCTCTTTCTTTGTGGTAAGGAGCTTCATAATCGGGGGCTGGATAAGCGGAATAAGCGCCATGTACGAATAAGCCGCAACAGCGATAGGTCCCAAAAGGTGGGGTGCAAGCTTACCCGTAAGGTAAATTGCGGTAGGACCGTCTGCGCCGCCGATGATAGCGATTGAAGCAGCTTCCTGAGCGGTAAAGCCCTCAAATCCGGGGATTGCCCTTGTAGCGATAGCTATAAGGAAAGCAACATAAATACCGAGCTGAGCAGCAGCGCCCAAAAGGAGGCTGGAGGGGTTTGCAAGGAGCGGACCGAAGTCTGTCATTGCACCGACGCCCATAAAGATAAGGCAGGGGAAGATACTCGACTTAACGCCGCAGTAAATAAGCCTTAGAACGCCCGAGTCGTACCAGTGGGCGCTTGCGTCAAGCACTTCGCCGCCCGGGGTGGCAATAGCCAACGGGTCGTACATAATGTCGGGATAAACATTTACAAGCAGCATACCGAATGCGATGGGAAGAAGGAGCAACGGCTCAAACTTCTTGACGATAGCGAGGTACAAGAGAACGAACGCTACCGCAATCATGACCCAGTTCTGCCAAGAAAGCGCCGTAAAACCCGAGGTTTGAAAAATTTCAACAATGGAAGTAATAATCGACATTTTCTGCTCCCCCTTAACCGATGAAAGCAAGAATCTGGTCGGTGTCAACCGTGTTGCCCGAAGCAACAACTACCTGTGAGACGGTGCCGTCTACGGGAGCAACGATTTCGTTTTCCATTTTCATAGCTTCGAGGATAAAGAGAACATCGCCCTCTTTTACGCTCTGACCTGCCGCAGCGTTTACCTTGAGGATTGTGCCGGGCATGGGGGATTTAACGGGTGTGCCTGTACCCGAAACGGGTGCTGCCGCAACAGGAGCGGCAGGTGCGGCGGGAGCTGCGGGTGCAGCAACGGGAGCCGCGGGAGCTGCTGTGGGAGCAATGTTTGTAACGATTGCTTCGCTGAGCTCTGTAACATCAACTTCGTAATCTGTTCCGTTTAATGTAACAACGTATTTCATAACTTTTTCTCCCTTATTCTTCTATCTTTTTAATTGAATTGAACTGCAATCTGTTAAGAGGAATACCGCTTTCGTTTGAAACGATTGCCATAATGACCGCCGCAGTCTTGTCGTCAACATTGACAAGGTCAAGCTTGCCTGCAGACTGTGTAGCCGGTAAAGCAGAACCGCTTGCAACAGGTGCCGCAACCGCTGCGGGAGCATCGTCGGACTTTTTGTTTTTCTTTGCCGCCCCTTCAACCGCACGGACAGCCTTTGAGAGCAAAAGCACGAGCACGGCGAGAATCGCAAGTATTATCATAACTACGATTATTCCCGTGATTGATGTGCTTACAGCGTCGCCGTATGAGATGAAGCCGTCGGCATATTTGAGTAAATACATATCAGCCCCTCCTTAATCTTCAATTTTCTTGATTGAATAGGTGAAGGTGTTTTTCTTCTTTTCTTCACGCTTATCGAAAAACGCCTCTGCCTGTGTCGGGAATGCGATATACGAGAGGACATCTTCGTCGCACTTCGCCTTGTCGCCGATTTCAGCCTTAGCCTTTTCAAATGCAGGTTCAAGAGTGTCTGCAAAACGGCAGGTGATGGGCTTGTCGTCGCCGAGAACCTTCTTCTGAAGCTCGGGATTTATTTCGCCGGGAGCCTTACCGTATTCGCCTCTGATGTATGCCTTGATTTCCTTTGAAATGTTCTTGTATCTTTCGCCTACAAGGACATTTGTAACCGCCTGGTTGCCCACCATCTGTGAAAGCGGAGTAACAAGGGGAGGATAACCCATATCCTCACGGACTCTCGGGATTTCAAGCAAAGCCTCGTCCATTCTGTCAAGAGCGTGCATATCCTCAAGGTTAGCCATCATATTTGAAAGCATACCGCCGGGAACCTTGTAGGTAAGTGCGTCTGTGTCCGTAACAAGAGCCTTGGGCTTGAGGAGTCCCGACTTGAGATATTCGTCTCTTATGGGCTTGAAGTGGTCGTTAACCTTTTTAAGAACGCTTCTGTCAAGACCTGTTTCGTAACCGAGTTCTGTCAAAGCGTCATAAATTGTTTCGGTAGCCGGCTGTGATGTGCCGCCCGAGAAACAGGAGGTAGCGGTGTCGATAACATCGCAGCCCGCTTCGATTGCCTGATAGATTGTCATATAAGCCATACCCGTTGTGCAGTGGGTGTGGAGAATAACGGGCATATCGGGCATTGCGTCCTTGATAGCGCCGATAAGGTCCTTAGCCTCTTTCGGGGTCATAACGCCCGCCATATCCTTGATACAGATTGTCGAGCAGCCCATTTCTTTCATTTCCTTAACGGTCTGAACATACTTGTCCAGGGTGTGAACGGGGCTTGTCGTAAAGGAAATAGCGCCCGATGCGATTGCGCCGTTCTTAATGGTTTCGTCAACGGCAACACGGATGTTTCTTGTGTCGTTGAGTGCGTCGAAGATACGGATGATGTCGATACCGTTTTCAACGCTCTTTTTAACAAACATTCTGACAACATCGTCGGGATAATGCTTGTAGCCGAGAAGGTTCTGACCTCTCAAAAGCATCTGAAGCTTAGTGTCGGGGCACTTAGCCTTGATTTTTCTCAATCTTTCCCACGGGTCTTCGTCAAGATAGCGCAGACAGGAGTCAAATGTTGCACCGCCCCAACATTCCATCGAATAGTAACCTGCCTTGTTCATCGTTTCAAGGATACCCTCGAATTTTTCAAAGGGCATTCTCGTTGCGATAAGCGACTGGTTAGCATCTCGGAGGACGGTTTCGGTAAACTGAACTTTCATGTATAAAACCTCCTAAATAATTACCAAAAATCTATGAAAAAAGGACGAATTTTTATAAGAAAAAGCATAATAAAAAATATGCCCGCTTAAAAAATTTCCAATTTTTCGCCATTATAATAATTGTATAAATTATACAATAGACAGTATTTGTTGTCAAGTAAAAAAAGACCGTGTAAAAATATGTAAAACGCTGTTAAAACGGAATTGAATGTTATTGCGTATCGTAGGTATAGCCCTTGCGAGCGAGATAAGAGTGAATAGTGAAGAATGAAAAATGAATAATTGCGGGTGCTTCGCACGGATTGAAATTTATAACGAACAGTGTAGGGCGGGGGCTTGCTCCCGCCGCCGGATTGCTGATGTTTTATAGTAATTTACGGTTAATATGGCATTGTATTTTAACACACGACCCGTAGGAGCGACCTGCGGTCGCCCGTCAATTTCAGAGCAAATTAAAACGGGCGAACACAGTTCGCCCCTACGCTATATGATATGTTTTTCGATTTGTGCGTTCAGCCTCCCTTGTGTAAAGGGAGGTGCCGAACGAATGTGAGGCGGAGGGATTGTAAAAACCGAACCTACATACAGCCGTAGGGACAGCCCTTGCGGCTGTCCGAGGTGGGATATATTAAATTCGGACAGGGGCGAGCCCTGTCCCTACGGTATGATATAAAATATAATTTGATGCGGCGGTCGCATATGTTGCCCATCATGGAGCGGAACTTCTCGGGAAACTTCATATTTTCACCGTCCTACCGCTGTATTTCCCACAAAAAACAGCGCCCGTAACAGGCGCTGTAAATTATTCGTTATTCTGCTGTGCTGATTTCCTTTCGGCGTTTTTGCGAAATTCGTTTCTAATCCACACACCGCTTAAAACCCACGCTAAAATCAGAGCGATGAAAAAATCAATTCTTCCCATCGGGAACATAGCGACGATTGTAAAGAAAAACGGCGCTCTGATGTGATTGAGCATTAAAAACCACTCTGCCACGACGATAAGCCTTGCAAAGGGGAGAGCCGTCGAAACGCTGTAACACAGGCAGGCTATTTGCGGTGCCCAATATTTCGGCAATCTCCACATTCCGAACGAGGTCTTTTCGGGGTCGCCGTAGGTAATGTCCGCAAGATACCTTTTAAGGTTGTCGGTTTCGTCTGAAACAGGGGAGCGGTACTTGATATAAGCGTACCTTGCCATAACGAAGTAAATGAGAAATGTAACCGCATTTACCGCTACAAGACCCGCCCAGCCGAACTGATAGCTTGTTACAAGCGGATTTCCCTCAAGACTTAAATCGGGCGTTGCAAGATAGGTCAGAATAAGGTCTGCCGCCGTTATCAGAAAATATGAAATTGTAAGAATGACAAAAGCGGTTTTCTTTTTCTTCATATATTAAAGCCTTTTTCCTATTTCGTAGCCCTGTGCCGTTGCGTCGGCAATTCTGCCCGTCTTTTCAGCGTCGCCGATAACAAAAACATTTTGACAGACGGAGCGTATTTCGGGATAAAGCGAATTTTCAGATTTAACGCCGAGGCTTAAAACAACATAATCCGCTCTGACGGTTCTGATGTTTCCGTTTTCGACATCTACCGCAATAATTCCCGTGTCGTCGATTTCTATCAGCTTGTGATTTGTAATAAACTTTGTGTTATGCGCCTTGAGTCTCGGCATACAGTCGTCGATGTGCTGCATCCAGGTGCCGGGGGCAATTTCGTTTGCCATTTCGACAACCGTAACATCGTTTTCGCCCTCGCAAAGGAGCTCTGCGGTTTCAAGTCCCGTCATACCCGAACCTATAACCGCTACCTTTTTGCCATGCAGCTTAACCGAGCCGTCAAGTATTTCGGTTGTGGTAAAGACATTTTCTCTGTCCGAGCCCTTTATCGCCTTGGGTCTTACAGCCGTGGCACCCGTTGCCAAAATAACCGCATACGGCTTAGCCTCTTCAATCATTTTTTTATCTGCCGTTATGCCGCATACAATTTTTGCACCTGCTTTTTCCGCGGTATGCGTAAGGTCCTCGATAAGCCAGTTTATATTTTCCTTTTTCGGCGGAGCCGCCGCAAGAAGCAACTGACCGCCCGTCTTTTCCTGTTTTTCGGCAACTGCGACCTTAAAACCTCTTTGCGCAAGCGTTTTTGCGCACATAAGACCTGCCGGTCCCGCTCCGATTACAATTACAAGCCTGCCGTCGCCGTTCTTTTTGAGAGTTTCCTTTTCACGGCCGAGTTTCGGATTTACCGAGCAGTGGGCGTGCGTGCCCTTGTAGGCGTTTGTCTGCATACTTTCCATACAGTAAAGGCAGCAGATACACCTGCTTATTTCGTCCTCTCTGCCTTCCTTAACCTTGTTTGCCCAATGCGGGTCTGCGATATGCGGTCTGCCGAGGCATACAAAATCCTGTATTCCTTCCTCCAACTGAAGTTCTGCCTGCTCGGGACTTCTGATAAGGTTTGCGGCAAGCACGGGGATGTTTACTGCGTCCTTTACCGCCTTTGCCATATATTTACGCCAACCGCATTCAAACGAGGTCGGTTCAAGCCAGTAATTGTATGTATCGTAGCCCGCCGAGGAAACATCTATTGCATCCGCGCCGTTTTCCTCAATGATTTTTGCCATTCTCACTCCGTCTTTGAGTGTGTAGCCGACGCCCTCTCTGCCGATTTCCTTGTAACATTCGTCAACCGAAAGCCTTACGATTACGGGGAAATCCTTTCCGCATTCCTCTTTAATTCCCTTGAGTATATCGAGCAGGAATTTCATCCTTTTGTCAAAGCTTCCGCCGTATTCGTCGGTTCTTTGGTTGGTATAGGGGGACAAAAACTGCTGAATTAAATATCCGTGCGCAGCGTGCAGTTCAACACCGTCCGCACCTGCCTTTTGCGCTCTCTTTGCGCCGAGGATAAACTCACGGATTATCTTTTTAATCTGCTTTACGCTCATTTCCTTGTTGAGGCTTTCCGCGGAATATGCCCTGTCGCACTCCGAGGGGGAATATACCTTGGGTAAGAGGTCAGCCTCCATAAGCTTTTTTGCGGACGGAGCCAATTTGTAGAAAATTTTGCCGTAGAGCGGGCCCATAACCCTTTCCATTCCTACCGAGAGCGGAACCGTGCCCATCATAAGCGTGAGGTTCTGCCGTCCGGGATGATGGAGCTGAACAAACATTTTTGCGCCGTGTGCGTGCACTCTGTCAATCATACGGGCAAGGGGCTTTATATGATAGTCGTGGCTTATTGCAAGCTGTGCAAAAGCCGACGCACCGCTGAAATCGTCAACTCTTGTGATTTCGGTAATGATAAGACCCGTGCCGCCTATCGCCCTTTCCTCGTAGTAGTTCATCATTTCCTCTGTGGGCTTGCCGTTGAACTGACCGAAGCCGAGCATCATCGGAGGCATAACAATCCTGTTTTTGATTTCCACGCTTCCTATGTTCATAGGCGTAAAAAGAGTTTTGTATTCCATACATACACCCCGCAAAATAAATATATAATATTTTATCATATTTAACGGGAAGTAACAACAACTTATTTTGCCTTTTCGGTCTTTGAAAAGACGGTATAGACGCCCATTATAATAAGAAACGCCGCAAAAATTATTTTAAGTGTGTTCTGCGGTATTCCCATAAGCAGAAAATTGCCCGCAAGCGCACCGACAATTCCTCCCGCAGCCATTGGGATTACGGCTTTCGGCTTTATCATTTTGTTTTTGATATACACTGCAAGCGAAACTGCGGCGCAGGGGATAAAGAACAGAAGATTGAGCCCCTGTGCGTTTATCTGTTCGGTGTTTTTTACAAGGGTCAGGTACATAATGTACACGCCGCCTCCGCCGAGTCCCATTGAAGCTATGATTGCGGAGAGTATACCTGCGAGTATGTCGATAAGAGAGTATTTCATATTTTGACAATCATCCTTATTCCCGCCCATATCATAAATGCGCCGAAGATTTTTTTGAGAACGGACGGCGATATTTTTTTAAGCACAACCGTTCCGATAAGCGCACCGACAGCCGCCTGCGGAACAAGCCAAAGGTTGTCAAAAAAATTGACATATCCGTGATATGAGTATATAATCAAACTTATAACGGATATGGGCAGTATGACCGCAAGCGCATTCGCCTGAGCCTGTTTTTGGTCAAGCGAGCATTTCTTTAACAGAAACACCGCTATAACTCCGCCGCCCGCTCCCAGAAGTACGTTTATTATTCCCGTGAGTATTCCGCCGAGGAATGAGAGCGTCTTTTTCATTTAATCACCGATTTTATATTTTGCCGATAGGAGTGATTTATTCCATGCAGCTCAAATTCAAATCGGGCGTCAACAAGATACTTGTCGCCGTCGTGGTAATATACCATATAATAATTGCTCTTTTGTTTTCGACAAAGATTTTCTCAATGTCAAGCTTCGGCGTGAATGCGGCAATCGTTATGTGCGTTGTCGATGTGCTTTTCATTTTGCCGATGCTGTTTATGACCTATTACGAATTTAAGCCCGAATATCTTTACATTCACGATTATCCTTTCAGGGCGTATAAAATCAAGTATTCGGACATTTTTACCGTCGAGGACGGCGATTTTGAGACCAAGGACAAAAGCATTGTAGCCCTCTCGCTTGACAGGGTTGCGATAGGATATAAAAAGACAAACAGTAAAAACGAGGAGGAAAAAAGATATATCTTTATTTCTCCCAAGGATATGAGCCTGTTTCTTATCCGTTTGAGTGCAAGGCTCAAGCAGTGCGAGAACGAAGCCGAGGAAATGGCAAAGGAGCTTTCCGAAAAGCAGAAGGAGCACAACAGGAAAAAAGAGCTTGCCGACCGCAAGCGCGAAGAGGAAAAAAAGGCAAACGCACCCGAGATTATCAAGGTCAAGGGCGTTAAAAAAGGCGGCAGCTTCAAGGTTGAGGAAGCCGAAGAAAAAGAAGAAAAATAATTACCGGAGGGATGAACATGAGAACAAGAATTTGTTTTTCACGCTTTCATCCTCTTTTTTTGCTTGTATATTATGCGGCGGTTATTTCGGTAACCGTCTTTTCGTCCGACCCGCTGATATTGCTGTTGTCGCTTATCGGGTCGGTACTGTTTTGTGCCGATATGTTCGGCAAGGGGATTGCAAAGGATCTTCGTTTCCTTTTTGTGCTCTCCTTGCTGATAACGCTTACAAACCCGTTGTTTTCGCAAAACGGAATAACGGTGCTTTTTTATTTGGGCGACAGGGCATATACGCTTGAAGCGCTTTTGTACGGGCTGAATACGGCGGTTATGATTCCGGGCGTGATACTGTGGTTCCGCAGTCTCAACGCCGTCTTGTCGGACGATAAAATGCAGTATCTTTTTTCAAAGGCGTTGCCGAAAACAACGCTTGTCATAACAATGGTAATGAGGTTTATACCGCTTTATATAAAGAATATTAAGGACATAAACGACGCAAGGCGTGCAATGGGGATTTATCCGAAAAGGAATGTTTTCAAAAGGATAAAGGGCGCCGCCGAGGTGTTTCTTACTTTGGTAACGCAAAGTCTTGAAAATGCCGTTGAAACCGCCTTTTCAATGAAAGCGAGGGGCTACGGCGAGAGCAAGCGGACAAGCTATTCACTTTACAAGCTCAAAAGCGCCGACGCCGTTCTCATTTTCCTGCTTTTGCTTTTCTCGGCAGGCTTTGTGTATGTTTTCGGCGTTCGGGAAAATTCGGGCTTTGCTTTTTATCCGACCTTCTTTGTGCCTGTGATAAACGCACCCCGTATAGCGGCTTATGCGGCGTTTGCGGCGGTTTCGCTTTTCCCGTTTTCAATAAATGCAGCGGAGAGTATAAAATGGAAATATTATCTGTCAAAAATCTGAACTTCACATATCCCGAAAGTGAAAACAAGTCGCTTTCCGACATTTCGTTTTCGGTAAATTCGGGCGATATTGTCCTCCTGTGCGGCGAGACGGGAAGCGGCAAAACCACGCTTCTCAAAATGCTTAAAAAGGAGATTTCCCCGTTCGGTCAAAGGTCGGGGGAGATACTTTTTTGCGGCGAAAATGCCGAAAACGCCAAAAGCTCGGACATAGGCTTTGTTTTTCAGGATGTCGAAAGCCAGATAGTCTGCGACAAGGTATGGCACGAGCTTGCCTTTACGCTTGAAAACACGGGAACCGAGCCCTTGCAGATGCGCCGCCGTGTTGCGGAGGCCGCAAGCTATTTCGGAATATCGGACTGGTTTTACAAGAACACCTCGGAGCTTTCGGGCGGACAAAAGCAGCTTTTGAACCTCGCCTCGGTTACCGTGGGTGCGCCTAAGCTGATATTGCTTGACGAGCCGCTTTCACAGCTTGACCCGATAGCCTGCGTGGATTTCATAAACACCGTTAAACGCCTCAACGACGATTTGGGCGTAACCTTTATAATCAGTGAACACAGAACGGGCGAGATAGTCTCAGTCTGCAATAAAATCGCCGTTATGAAGCAGGGTAAGCTAATATCCTACGGCAATATCCGTGAGAAGCTGTCCGAAATTTCAAACGAAGCGGTTTTCGGAAATTTGCCCGACTGTGCAAAGATTTGGAGAGATACGGGAAAGAAAGACGAGTGTCCGCTGAATGTCAGAGAGGGCAAAATATGGCTTTCGGAGCATTTTACTCCCGAAACCTCTGCGGCTGCGGTAAAGGAATTCAAAAACGAATACGAAAACACCTTTGAATGTAAAAATGTATATTTCCGCTATTCAAAAGACGGCGACGATATTATAAAAGGCTTGAACTTTTCCTGCAAAAAGGGCGAGGTGCACTGCGTTCTCGGGGCAAACGGCTCGGGCAAAACCACGCTTGTCAAGCTGATTTCGGGCGTGTTGAAGCCTTACAGCGGAAAAATTTCGATAGGCAAGGGCAGGCGTGCGGCATTGCTTATGCAAAATGTCAAAAATATGTTCGTCGGCGAGAGCGTGGAGGAGGATATGCGCCTTTACTGTAAGCATCTCGGACTTGACTTTGAGCAGACGGACGACAGAATATACGAAGCGCTTGAATTACTCGGCATTGCCGATTTGCGGAGCAGGCACCCGTTCGATTTGTCGGGCGGCGAGCTTCAGAAGTGCGCCATTGCGAAACTGCTTATATCAAAGCCCGATATTCTGCTTATGGACGAACCCGTGAAAAGTCTTGACTGCGTTGCAAAGGACAATGTCAAGGATATAATAAAAACGCTGTCTATAAACGGCATAACGGTTGTTGCGGTAACGCACGATACGGAGTTTGCGGCGGAGATTTCCGACAGGTGCTCGCTGCTGTTTGACGGCGAAATTACCGCCTGCGATGTTCCGCAGAGGTTCTTTTCGGACAACAGCTTTTACACCACGGGCGCTTCCAAAATATCAAGGGGATTTGCCGATTATGCCGTGACCTGCAAGCAGGTGTCGGCGCTGTGCACGGAGAAAAAACAATGAGCCTTAAACAAAAAAAGATTTTAAGCTATGCTTTGATTTTCGGCGCAATTCCGCTGACGGTTATTTTCGGCACACAGCTTTTGGGTGCGAGGAAATATGTATTTCTCTGCTTTGCGGTAACGGTTTTGTGCCTTGCGGCGTTTTTCGTTTCCGTTGAGCACGGCGAACGCACCACGGTCGTCGGTACGGTTCTGGTTGCCGTGATGACTGCGCTTTCGGTCGTCGGACGGTTTGCGTTTTCATATGTGCCGTTTTTTAAGCCCGTAACGGCGTTTGTGATAATTGCGGGCGTATATCTCGGAGCGCAATACGGCTTTTTGTGCGGAGCGCTGTCCGCACTTGTGTCGAATTTCATTTTCGGGCAGGGGGCATGGACGCCTTTTCAGATGTTCGCTTGGGGAATGATAGGCTTCTTTTCGGGCGTGCTTTCAAAGCAGCTTATAAAAAGCAAGCTGTTTTTGTACCTGTTCGGGGCGTTTTCGGGTGTGGCTTATTCGCTTTTCCTCGATACCTGGACGGCAATTTATGTTGACGGCACATTCGTTTTTTCAAGGTATCTTACGCTGATTGCCTCGGCAGTACCCGTTACGGCAGTCTATATCGTATCGAATGTGATTTTCCTGATATTGCTTTTCAAGCCGATAGGCAGGCGCCTGTCAAGGATAACAAAAAAATACGGACTGTACGAATAAAAGGCTGCCTTTCGGCAGCCTTTTCGGTTGTATGTAATTTTAATTTGTATATTATCGTATGGACAGCCCTTGCGGGCAAATGAAAAATGAATAATGAAAAATGAAGAATTGCGGGTGCTTCGCACGGATTAAAATTTATAGCGAACTGCGTAGGGCGGGGGTGATTCCCCTGACAGGGGAAATGTCTGCGTAAGCAGACAAAAGGGTGCCCGAATTCGGAAGAATTTGCTCCCGCCGCAAATCCGCAAAAATCGGTAGCGACAGTGAGCCGTCGGGAGGGCGTTTACAACCGAGCAGGCGAGCCGAGCGTGATTTTTGCGGAAAAGGAGGAGTTGCGTAGTGAATGAGAAATAGCCAAAGGCTGTTGCGAACGATACGGAGCAAACAACGACGCCGTGCGAAGCACCCACACCTCTTCACTATTCACTCTTACCTCGCCCAAAGGGCGCCGCCCTGTCCTACGGTTCAACAATCTAAAATCCCACAACCTGGTGTGTTCTCGGAACCGACGGGGGATTTCCTATCATTCCGTATTTTTTGAGCGTTGCAATCTTTTCCATATCTTCGTCCGATATTGAAAAACCGAACACCTCGGCATTGTTCTTTATTCTCTCGGGCGTTGCCGATTTCGGTACGGGTACGGCGCCTTTTTGTACGATAAATCTTATGCACAGCTGCGCTACGGAAACACCGTATTTCTTTGCCGTTTCTATGAGCAGCTCACGCTTGAACGCCTGACCCTGAATGAGCGGACTCCATGCCTCGGGAAGAATTTTGTTTTCCTTGCAGTAGGCAATCATTTCGTCCTGCGGATTTTGCGGATGCATCTGCACCTGATTTATCATAGGATAGGTCGAAAAATTCTTTTTTATTATTTCGATATGCTCTTCGAGGAAATTGCTCGTGCCTATCGAACGGAGCTTTCCGTCGTTGTAAAGCGTTTCAAACGCCCTCCAGGTCTCGCACAGGTCGTCCTCGAGACGGTCAACATTCTGCACAAGAACGGGCCAGTGTATCAGATATGAGTCAAGGTAGTCCGTGCCGAGCCTTTTAAGCGAACGCTCGCAGGACTCTATTGCGTTTTTGTAGCCGTGGTCGTCATTCGGAAGCTTTGAAACAAGGAAAATTTCCTCTCTTTTAACGCCACTTTCCTTTATTCCCTTACCGACGAATTCTTCGTTTTGGTAAGCCGCCGCAGTGTCGATATGGCGGTAGCCGCTCTCGATAGCGCACTTGACTGCGTTTGTTGCTGTCTCTTCGGGCATTTTCCATGTACCGAACGCAATGCAGGGAACCTTAACGGAATTTATAAGGGTATATGTATCTGTCAATGAATTCATAAAATCACCTCTGTATTTTTTATTATTTTATCATAATTTTCTGAATATGTAAAAACATTCTTGAAATAATATTTGTGTAAAAATATGAAAGGCAGTGCTCGTTTATGATGTTTCTCAAAGCGTTTGTGATAGGGGGACTTATCTGCGTTGTCGGTCAGCTGCTTATCGATACCACTCAGCTGACGCCCGCAAGAATTCTTGTGTCGTTTGTGGTGCTCGGCGTTCTGCTCGGAGCGCTCGGTATTTACGGCCCGTTTTCCGAATGGGCGGGGGCGGGCGCCAATGTTCCGCTCACGGGCTTCGGAAATATGCTTGTGCAGGGAACGAAACAGGCGATACGGCAGTACGGCTGGCTCGGAATTTTAACGGGACCTTTAAGCGCAGGCTCGGCAGGCATTACGGCGGCAATGCTCTCGGGCGTGGTTGTGTCCTTCCTTACAAAATCAAAATCCAAATAGACAAAAAAAGAGCAGTTACCAAACACGGTAACTGCTCAAAATTTATATTCCGTTTACGCAACTGTCTCCGAAACGAATGTATCGTCGCAGCATGAGCAGGAAACATAGTTTTCTGCGTCGTTACCGATAACAACCTTTTTGCTGTCAACGTATTTTCTGACAAGAACATATGCTGCAAAAGCTGCGCCTGCAACCGCAACAAGAATACCGATTACCTTTAATGCTTTTTTCATAATAACAAAACCTCCAATTTTGTTTTTAGTTCAAAAATATTATAACCAATAATATTCCAAAAGTCAATGAACAATATGTAAAGAACATAAAAAATAAAAAGCAAAACGCTGCCAACCGAGAGTTGACAGCGCAACAACAAACTGCTTGAATTAAGCCTTGTTCAACTTTGTAACGAGGGCGGACTTTTTACGTGCAGCATTGTTTTTATGAAGGAGACCCTTAGCAGTAGCCTGGTCGATCTTCTTAACAGCAGCAGTAACAAGTACTTCCTTGTCTGCAGAACCGCTTTCGATTGCAACATTAGCTTTCTTGATAGCAGTCTTTAATGCGGAATTCATTGATTTGTTGCGCTTAGCACGCTTGTCGTTTACGATTACACGCTTTTTAGCTGATTTAATATTAGGCATTGTCACACCTCCCTTATACATTAGCGGAATATATGATACCATTTATGAACAAAAAAAGCAAGTTTTTTTTATAATTTTGCAATATTTTTTTATTGCGAACCATAATAAGAGTATAAGGAGATGTTGAAATGAATGCACGAACCGACCTCGCAATAGAAAAAGACGAATTTATAAGCGGAAAAAGACCCAAGGGCATAAGGCGGGAAACCCTGAAAACCGAAAAGACGGAAATTACCAAAATAACCGTCGGCGACCCCGAAAGCGCAAAGGCGATAGGTAAGCCCGTGGGGGAATACATCACGGTTGAGCTCACGGAGTTTTCCTATGACACGGAGCTGTTGGACGACAGAATGAAAAGCATTTCCGCACAGATTTCCTCGCTTTTGCCAAAGGGAGACGGTGCGGTGCTCGTAGCGGGGATAGGCAACAAGGATATAACTCCCGATGCACTCGGTCCCAAATGCGCCGAGGGGATATTTTCCACAAGGCACATTTCTTCGGAACTTGCCGAGGAAATAGGTCTTTCGCACCTCAATCCCGTATGCTCGCTTGCGACGGGCGTGCTCGGGCAGACGGGGATAGAGACGGGAGAGATAATCAAAAGCGTTGCGGACTCGATAAAGCCCAAGGCAGTAATCCTCATAGACGCTCTTGCGGCGGCAGGGCTCGAGAGGCTCGGCAGAACCGTGCAGATAACCGACACGGGAATAACTCCGGGCTCGGGAGTCGGAAACAGGAGAGCAGAAATTTCTCAAAAGACCCTCGGCGTACCCGTCATAGCCATAGGTGTTCCGACAGTCGTTGACGCGGTGACGCTTGCAAAGGATGTTACGGGCAGAGAGACAGCAAAGGAGAGTGCCGAAGCGCAGAAAATGATGGTAACTCCCCGTGAAATAGATGTTGTGATAGACAGGGCGGCAAAACTGCTTGCCCTTGCGATAAACTGCGCCCTCCAGCCCGAAACAGACCCCGAGCTTTTACTCTCGGTCGTATAACCCGTGCTCCTTTCGCATATATATTACGGATATATATACAGCGAAGGGATGGTTAAAATGAGAAACCGAAAACAGCCCGAAGCTTCGGGAAACGGCTTGACGGCACTGTCGGTCGCACTGATATTTGTGTTTGCGTATCTTCTCAACACCTACTGCACGGCGGCAGTGGTAAAAACCGCCGTTGTTTCGGCAGGACTTGCCCTGCCGCAGGCAACAGTGGAAACTCTGTCGAAGTCGGTAAAATCCGAAGCCGCAACACAGCAGACCGACACCGTTGAAATCTCTGACAACACGGGAAATGACGCAAAACAGCAGGCAACCTCGGGAAAGACCGACACGGCACCGCAGGATATACTTCAAATGGCAAGACAGTACAGGGCGGATTTTGCCTCGGCGTCTCACGACGGCACAATAACGGAAAAGACCTACGATATTTCAAATGCGACTTCAAGCTACGGCAATATTACCGTCCGCAACACAACGCCGTCTCACAGCATAAACATTGAAAGCTCGCTTTCGGCGGAGCTTCCGTTTTCCTGCGACGATATTTCAAAGCCCACGGTGCTTATATTCCACACCCACACGACCGAAAGCTATGAGATGATTGACGACGGCTGGTTTACGAATTCCTATCAGACAAGGAGCAACGACCCGAACAGAAATATGGTAAGAGTCGGCACGGCAATCTGCGAGGAGCTTGAAAAGAGCGGAATCGGATATATCCACGACACCGATATTCACGACGCTCAATACACGGGAGCTTATGACCGTTCCCGTGAGAAAATAGAGCAGATATTAAAGGAAAATCCGTCAATTCAGATTGTCCTTGATGTCCACCGAGATGCAATTCACAACTCCGAAACCGCACGCACAAAGCCGGTTACTGTAATAAACGGCAGGAAAGCGGCACAGATTATGATAATTGCGGGCTGTGAGGACGGCAAGGTAAAATCGTTTCCGTCGTGGGAGCAAAATCTGACCTTTGCCTTAAAGCTTCAGCAGACCGCCGAAAATATGTATCCGAGCCTTATGCGCCCGATACTTTTTTCGGCAAGGAAATACAATATGGATATAGTTCCGTGCTCGGTGCTCCTTGAGGTCGGAAGCGACTCGAACACCTTGGAGGAGGCGGAGTATTCGGGACATCTGATAGGCAAGGCTATAAGCGAATTTGTAAAGGAGAACAAATGAAAAAGGATAGGGAAGTTAAAAAATTCATAACCGTAACGGTGCTGATTTTATGCGCCTTTTCGCTGTTTGCGGGCGTGGTTGCCGCAAAGGATAACACCGAGAAAACCGTCCTCGGCAGCAGGACGGAAACCGTAAACGAAACCGATGTCATAAACGGCGTCAAACGGTTCTTGAACGAAATAAAATTATAGTGTATAATGTGAATATATACAGTATATTTAGGAGAACGGAATATGAATTTCAACAATCTTACCAACGGTCAGTCGGAGGGCTTTGCGCTTGTCAAGCAGTGCGATGAAAAGACAACCGCAAAGGGCTCTGCCTACCTCGATATGAAGCTTTCGGACAAGAGCGGCGACATAAACGCCAAGCTTTGGGACTATTCTCCGTTGATTCACGGCAGCTTTCCCGTTGACTCTGTCGTCAAGGTCAGGGGAGAAATCAGCAAATATCAGGGCGCCGATCAGTTGAGAATAAGCAAAATAAGGCTTGTAAACGACTCGGACAATGTCAGAATGGACGACCTTGTTCAGTCGGCGGACTACACGGGCGAGTTTATGTATGAAAAGCTCATCGAAAGGGTTAAAGCCTTTTCGGACGAGGACCTTAAAAAGCTTGTTTTACATATGTATGAACAGAGACGGGATGTTTTGCTCACATGGCCTGCGGCGTACAAGCTTCATCACGCCGTAAGGGGCGGACTTTTAATGCACACGCTTTCAATCGTAAAGCTTTGTGAGGGCGTATGCGAGGTGTACCCGTTTGTAAATAAGGACTTGCTTTTGACGGGCGCAATGCTTCACGATATAGCGAAAACCACGGAATATGATGTCGGAGCGAGCGGTATTGCCTCGGGCTATACGGTTGAGGGCAATCTTATCGGACATCTTGTCAAGGGAGCAATGCTTGTTGACGAAGCGGCAACGGAGCTTTCTATACCGAGGGAAAAGGCGATGCTTGTCGAGCATATGCTCATTTCCCACCACGGCGAGCCCGAGTACGGTGCGGCGGTAAGACCGATGTTCCTTGAGGCTGAATTGCTCTCGGAATTGGACCTTATGGACGCACGGGTCTATCAGATAGCGCACGCAATAGAGAATGTTGAGGAAAACGGTTTTTCTTCAAGGCTCTGGGCGCTTAACGACAGAAGAATATACAAGCACGAGCAAAAGGAAAACAGTACAAAAGTCAATCTTGAATAATATTTTAGGGGGCTATTTTATGAGAAACCATGAAGTTACCAATGTTCAGAGACTGCTTAAAGAGGACGGCACTTTAAGGGAGCCGGGCTGGTCGAGGAAGCTCTGCCAGATTTACGACAGGAACGACATCAAAAAACGCCGTACCCGTATCAAGGAATGGGATTATTACCTTGTCCTTTCAAAGGATTACGCCTTTGCGTTCACCCTTTCGGACGACGGATACATAGGACTTCAGTCGGTATCTCTGCTTGATTTCAGGGGAACTCCGTGGGAGCATACCGAAACCGTTCTCAACGCTTTTCCGATGGGCAAACTGAAAATGCCGTCAAACACGGACGAGGGCAACATCTGCTATCGGGACAAGCGCCTTTATCTTGAATATACGAAGGACGGAAACAGGCGCAAGATAGTCTGCCAATTCAAAAATTTCCTTAACGGTAAAACCCTTACCTGCGATTTGACCCTTATTCAGCCCGAAACGGACACAATGGTTATCGCAACCCCGTGGAAAGAGGACAAGCACGCATTTTATTACAATCAGAAAATCAACTGTATGAAGGCTTCGGGCACCTGTACGCTTGACGGCGAAACCTATACCTTTAACCCCGAAACCGACTTTGCAACGCTTGACTGGGGCAGGGGCGTGTGGACATACGACAACACATGGAACTGGGGCTCGGGCAACGGAATTATCAACGGTAAGAGCTTCGGCTTCAATATAGGCTACGGCTTCGGCGACACCTCGGCGGCTTCGGAAAACATAATTTTCTATGACGGCTTGGGTCATAAGCTCGACGATGTTACATTCAATATCCCCGAGGACAGCTATACAAAGCCGTGGACGATAACCTCTTCCGACAAGAGGTTTGAAATGGAATTTACGCCCATAATCGACAGGGCGGCAAAAATCGATGTAAAGCTTATAGTGACCGATCAGCATCAGGTGTTCGGCAAGATGAACGGCACCGCAGTGCTCGACGACGGCACAAAGCTTGAAGTAAAGGACCTTGTCTGCTTCTGCGAGAGGGTACATAATAAATATTAAAGGTGTAATTATAAAATGGAATGGACTGAAGTTATAATCAAAATAAATGCCGACGACATAGATGTTGCTACGAATATTGCAAATATGGTTGTACCATACGGCGTGTATATTGAGGATTACAGAAACCTCGAGGAGGAGACATGGGAGATAGCCAATATCGACCTCATTGACGAGGAATTGCTCAAAAAGGACCGCACAAAGGGCTACATACACATCTATATTTCTCCCGAAGAAAATCCTGCCGAAGCGGTTGCGTTCCTCTCGGAGCGCCTGAGCGAGAGCGGAATTGCCAACAAAATCGACCTCAACAAATGTAAAAACGAGGATTGGGAGAACAACTGGAAAGAGTTTTTCAAGCCTATGAATGTCGGCAAAAAATTGCTTATAAGACCGCTGTGGATTGACGATTATGAAAATCCCGACGGCAGAAAGGTCCTTTCCATCGAACCGGGGCTTGCTTTCGGAACGGGCGGACACGACACGACCCGTCTCTGCCTTGAAATGTGCGAAAAGTATCTGAAAAACGGCGACAGCGTGCTTGATACGGGCTGCGGAAGCGGTATTTTATCGATTGCCTGTCTGCTGCTCGGCGCCGAAAATGTTGTCGGCGTTGATATTGACGAATTGGCGGTCAAAACTGCGATTGAAAACGGTAAGGTCAACGGATTTTCCGAGCCCGAATATAAGATATTGCAGGGCAATCTTACCGATAAGGTTACGGGCAAATTCGATTTGGTCATTGCAAACATTGTGGCTGATGTAATTATAATGTTTTCCGATTTTGTCGGCGACTTTATGAACGACGGAGCGCATTTTATCGTTTCGGGAATAATTGCACCGAGAGCCGATGAGGTCAAGGCGGCGCTTAAAAAGAATAATTTCCGCATTGTCGAGGAAAACCGCAACGGCGATTGGCTTTGCTATGTTCTTGAAAAGGCGCAGTGATGTTAAGACTTAAAAGTTTATTGAAAAGCGGAATAACGGAAGGCGTTTCGTCAACAATAAGTGATGATACCGCCGAAAACACAAACCGTGAGGTTTTGCTCTTTGTTACAAAAACCTGCCCGAACTGTAAAAAGGCGAAAGGTCTGCTTCAAAAATCGGGCGTGAGCTTTACGGAAATTGCCGTTGAGGACAACCCCGAGCTTGCCTTGGAACTTGATTTAAGGCAGGCTCCCTCGCTTGTTGTGAAGGGCGAAAACGGCATTCAAACCGTGGCGGGTATCTCAAATATCAAAAAATATCTTGAGGTAAAATGATGTATGATATAATTGTTGTCGGCGCGGGACCTGCGGGGCTTACCGCCGCATTGTACGCCGTGCGCGCAGGCAAGAGCGTATTGCTGTTTGAAAAGGCAAATTACGGCGGGCAGATGGCTTTTTCGCCGAAGATTGAGAATTTCCCGAGCTATAAGGAAATAGGAGGCTATGACCTCTCGGAGAGTATTTGCGAACAGGTCACTGCGGCAGGAGTGCAGTATTGCGAGGAGTCGGTTTGTAAAATTACCGACCTTGGCGGTATAAAGGAAGTCAGAACCGAGGAGGGCGCATACAGCGCCAAGGCGGTTATAATGGCGACGGGAACACGGCACAGAACACTCGGAGCGAAGAACGAAAAAGACTATTCGGGCAACGGCATATCCTACTGTGCGGCTTGCGACGGCGCTTTTTTCAAGGACAAAAGCGTTGCGGTTGCAGGCGGAGGTAACTCAGCTGTGCAGGAGGCGCTGTATCTCAGCGACATTTGCAAAAGCGTCACTGTTTTGCAAAATCTGCCCGAGCTTACCGCAGAACCGAGACTTTGCGAACGGCTGAAAGAAAAAGAAAATGTCAGCCTTGTTTTCAACACCGTTATAACCGAATTTACGGGCGACGGCGAAACGCTTTCGGGCGTTGTAACCGAAAACACCGAGACAAAGGAAACTTCGGAAATGTCCTTTGACGGTGTGTTTGTCGCAATCGGTCTTAAACCCGACAATGAGGCTTTTAAGACGCTTGTCAAGCTTGACGAAAACGGATATATCCTTTGTGATAGGGATATGAAAACCGACTCGGACGGAATTTTTGCGGCAGGGGATTGCACGGCTAAAAAAATACGGCAGATAACCACCGCAATGGCGGACGGAACAACGGCGGCGTTTTCTGCGTGCCGATATATTGACGAAACAAACAGATAAAAAAACACGGCAGCTTTGGCTTATGAATACTCAGCCAAAGTTACCGTGTATATTTTTGTTTGTTTATCTGTTTGTTTTGCCTGCGGCTTGAATAATTCTTACGACTATCGGACAAAGTACGATGTTTGTAAGCAGCTCAAACAGGAAGTTGAGACCTACGAAGCCGACAAGCATATATTTTGTAACGCTTACGAAGCCTGCGCCGACACCCCATTCCTTTACTGCGTCAAAGAAGAATATGCGGCAGCCCAAAAGGAAGATACCCGTGTTGGTAACGGGAGCCACGATTGCCGCAGCGATTGTAGCAAGCGTAATGTTTTTCTTTTTCAGCGCATTGAATACAAGACCTGCGAAAAGTCCGCAAAGCATGCCTTTGAGAAGCACCGTAATTACTGTGCCGGGTACGCTGATTGTAAGGAATGCCGCCGCGTCGCCCGAAATCAGTACGACCGCACCGAACACAAGACCCAGCCATGCGCTTACAACGGGTCCGCAGAGTGCCGCACCGAGTACAACGGGAATAAGTATCAATGAAATCGAAAATGTTCCGAATTTGATTGATGCGCCGACTGCCTGCAATACAATAACGATTGCCGTGAGAATACCGCCTATGGCGAGATTCAGCGTCAGATTTTTTCTTGATTTTTTGTTTGCCATAATAAAACTCCTTTCGCTGTTGCCCCTTTATGGCACGGAAAATTCCTCGGGTACAACGCTTTTTAATTTATATCGGCTGTGCTTTAAGGGGAGCATAACCGTAAAACAGCCGCTCGGCACTGTGATATTACGCATTGCGCTGTAACTCACGCCTTGCAAACCGTTTTTTATGAATTTAATGTTACTTGCTGTTCCTGTCGTAAATAGCCTTTAAGCCCTTTAAGATGAGGTCGTTATCATAGATAATATCGTGCTTGCACTCTTTTATAATGAAGGACGAAAGTCCGCCTGTCGCCACAATCGAAACAGGCTTTCCGACTTCTTCTATAAAGCGGTCAATCATACCGTCCACCATAGAAGCCGTGCCGAGGATAACTCCCGACTGCATACATTCAACCGTGTTTTTTGCGCACGCTCTGCTCGGTGCGTTGAGTGCGATTGTCGGAAGCTGTGAGCTTGTTTCTGTAAGAGCGTTCAATGAAATTGCGATGCCGGGGGCGATAAGTCCGCCGCAAAAGGCTTTCTTTTCATTGACAACATAGAGCTTTGAAGCCGTGCCGAGGTCAACCACAAAGGCGGGGAGGGGATAATTCTCCGCAACGCCCACAGCGCCTGCCGCAAGGTCGGCGCCTAACTGTGCGGGACTGTCAATTAAAATGTCAAGACCCGTTTTTACGCCGGGGGCAAGGACTATGCACCTTTCGCATATGGGATGTATGGCCTGCTTTACCGTATTTGTAAGCTCGGGCACAACAGAACTGATAATTGCGCCGTCAATATGCGAGGTGTCCACCTTGTGCAAAGTAAATATATTGGAAAAGTTGATTGCGTATTGGTCAGGCGTGAGATTACGCTGAGTCGCAAGCCTTGAAACAAAGACGAGCTTATTTCCGTCAAATACGCCGAATGTAATGTTAGTGTTTCCTATATCAATTGTAATAACCATTTAATCACCGCAGTAAAGTATAATACAAAAGCGGCCTTGAAATCAAGACCGCTTTTTATTTTTCAGATAATTATTTCAAAATTATTTGTCATCGTGCTTTTTTCTTGTAAGAACAAGAACCGCACCTGCAACAGCTGCTACGCCTGCAACAGAAGCTACCGCATAGTCGCCGGTCTTAGCGTTGCCGCCTTCAAAGTCTGTTCTGTTGCTTGAGTTCGAACCGCTGTTTGAACCGTTGTTTGAGCTGCCGCCGTTGTCATCGTCACCGCCGCCGATACCGATTACGCCGAGAATCTTTGAAACGAGATCCTTGATTCCGCTGCCTGCGTTTGAAATGTCGATGTCGGGGAGATTGATGTTTCCGTTACCGTTGAAGAGGTCGGAAATCTTGTTGTATGTATCTTCGTCAATGATGCCTGCTTCCTTAGCCGCGTCGAGAACCTTCTGTGCTTCCTCAGCGGGGAGGTCCTTAACAAGGTCGTAAATCTTTGCAGCTTTGTCTGCAGCGGAAAGCGAGCTGTCGTCAACGATAGCCTTAATCTGGTCAAGAATTGCCTGAAGCTCATCCTTTTCGTCAGCCTCAGCCTTGTCAATGATAGCAATCATTGTGTTGTAGAGAGCTTCGTCGATAATTCCGTTTGTGCGGAGAATGTCAGCCGAGTTGCGAAGGTCGCCCTTTGTTGTAGCGCCGTTCTCTTCGAGAATTGAAATGATTTCCTTTGCAACAGCCTCACGCTCAGCGTCCGACGGATTAGCTCCGAGGTCTTTAACTACTTCTCTTACGGAAGCGGTTACGGGGCTTGTGAATGTAAGGTCCGGTACCGCTGCGAAAGAAGCAACGCACATCGAAAGGACCAAACAAATCGAAAGTAAAACAGTAGCAAACTTTTTCATAAATAATTACCTCTGAAATGCTTAAATTTTCCCGACGGACACAGTCCGCCGTATTTTCCTCTATATGATACAATATTTAATTCCGAATGTCAACCTGTAAAAGCATAATTTTTACAAAAAATTGTACCCGTGAGATATAAAACCTCCCACGGGCACAACCGTATTATTTCATTGCCTTTGCCTTGTCCTGCAAGGTGAGAATTGCCGACTGAACCTTGTCGGAGAGCTCCTGAGCGGAAAGTCCGTCGGAGCTTATCGGGTCGCCGAAAAGAACGTTTATTCTAAACGGCTTCATATGCTTCCAGTCAAAGAAACGCATTATTTTTCTGCCCTTGGGGAAGGTCTCGAACGCACCGTCGATATATACGGGGATAACCGGCACACCGGCATCCGCCGCAAGCACGCAGGCGCCGCTTTTCATTGTTCTGAAAATGCCGTCCTCGCTTCTTGTGCCCTCGGGATGGACGACAACGCACCAATCCTCTTTGAGCTTTTTGCAGATGCTGTTCATTGTGTTCATATTCATACCGCTTCTGTCAACGGGCACCATACCGGTTGATTTTATAAGCTTCCTTAAGAACAGATTATCCTTGAACAGCTCTTTTTTAGCCATAACGCAGGTCTTTTTGTACCTCTCCTTGCTCATAGCGGAAGCCACATACAAAAAGTCGATTGCCGAAACATGGTTTGCGCAGACCACAAAGCCCTTGTCGGATTTCATAACCTCGTCGCCGTAAAAATGTATGCGGTAGACCGATTTCGCAAGGTTCTTGAAAAAGGCAAAGCGTCTGTAATCGGCGTCATCCTTTTCCTGCGGATAAAGACTTGCGTCGATTTCCTTTACGACAGCCGCATTTTCTTCTCCGTCGATTATTTTTGCAATGTCGCCTACGGTCATCGTGTCGCTGTAATACGGCTCGATATTTTTGCCGAATTTGTCCTCAATCTGTACCGCAAGGTTGATAGCGGAGAGCGAGTCTATTGCAAGGTCTCTGAAAATAATTGTGCTTTCGGAGATTTCACTTTCGTTTGCGTTTGCAATCTCGCAAACCGTTTTGATAATCTGCGACAGTGTACCGCCGTCCGAACGCTCGGGCTTTACGGCTTGCTTTTTAATGCCGTTTCTCTCATCGATTGCCGCCTGCTTCAATAAAAATCTCTTGGGCTTCTGTATGGATGTCCTCGGTATTTCATCGACAAAGTGGAAGTGCGCTATCTTCATATATACGGGAAGATTTACCGCAATTTGGCGAAATTTTTCTTTAATCGAATTTTCCGTCTCTTCAGTGAATTTATCGGGTATTACAAAGGCGTGAACCTCGTCATAATCCGCATTTTCGGCAGGAACGCCGCAGATGACGAATTCCTTGACATGTTCAATACCTATGTATTTTTCCTCAATGTCCTCGGGCGTGGCCTTTTTGCCGCTTGCAAGGACGATGTTTTCCTTGCTCCTGCCCGTTACCGAATAAAAGCCGTTTTCGTCAACCGATACAAGGTCGCCCGTTCTGAACCAGCCGTCGTCCGTAAACGCCTCTTTTGTGAGATGTTCGTCTCTGAAATAGCCTTTCATAAAGTAGGGCGATTTAATAAGCAGCTCGCCCTCGTCCGTGATTTTTGTCTGTATATCGGGGTACGGAACGCCGCAGGAATGGGTGGTAAGGTTTTCGGGGCGGTTTCCTATTGTCGGAATATTAGTTTCCGACGCACCGTAAGTGATTATAAGGTTAAAGCCCGTGCCGTAGAAGAATTCCGCAACCTCTTGCTTTGTCGGAGCGCCTGCCGTGCACAAAAATTCAAGCGAGCCGCCGAAGCCGTCGTGTATGCTCTTGAAAAGCTTTTTACCGAGCATATTTCCGCTCTTTTTACGCTTTTTAAGGCAAACGGGGAAGAAGGTCTTGAACATAATCCTCGTAAAAGCCTTTGAATTGATTTTTTTCATTATCTGCGTCATAAACAGCTCGTAAGCCTTCGGTACGCCGAGGAAAACCGTGGGATGATAGTCGGCAAACGCGCCTAAAATTGCATCTGCGCTCATACCGTCTATGTAATATGCGTCCGCACCCGTGAGCGCAGGTCCGAGCATAAGGCAGATAACGCCGTAGATATGGCTGTTGGGAACGATTGAAAGGTACCTGTCGTCCTCGTCGAGCCCCTGAACCTTAACGGTCATTCTTGTGGTGTTGATAAGCGAATCGTGATAATGCATAATAGCCGCAGGCTTTCTTGTCGTGCCCGAGGAATAGATTATCGTCGCAACCGAGCTGTCGCCGTCGGGGGTTGCGGGTACGGAGTCAGAAATTTTCTTTACCGAGCCGTCGAAAATCACACCGTTGTAAATGTCGAGAACGGGGAGGGGGCAGTCGGGCAATTTTCCGAGCTTTTCATAGCAGCTTACGGAGGCTGCAACCGCTCTCGGGTCAGCCCTGTCGATAAATTCCTTTATTTCGCCGCCTGTGAGCGAGGCGTCTATGAGCACCGAGGTGCAGTGAAGCTTTGCCACAGCCAAAAATGTGATAACCCACTCGGGCATACTTTCGGCGGCAATGGCAACTCTGTCGCCCTCTTTTAAGCCCGCAGAGCGGAGAATTTCCGCATATGCGTCAGCCTTTTTGAACATTTCTCCGTAGGTGTAGGTTTCAAGCCTGCCGTCGGAAAATTTCTTTGCAAGTGCCCTTTTGTCGGGGTGCGGGGAATTAACTTTGAGGACTTCTTCATAGATATTCATAATAAAATCCCAAGCCTTTCAAATAATAAATTTATCGGTAAATTTCGTTGAAATCAAATTCTTTTCGCTCTCCGTCGGGCATAATATGAAAACAGCGCTTTCCGAGCGAGAAAATCGGCTTATCGTTTTTGAGACTGTCCGAATACACGCACATTACCTCGACCTTGCCCTCGCCGAATTTTTCGTAAAATCTGCGTACTTTTTCCTCGTTGCGGCAGTTTTTGTAAAGCAGAGTGCCCGTTTTCCTGTCGTGCCTTGTGCACAAAAGATATTCAAACCCGAGCCTTTTCTGTATCTCTTCAAGCAGAAAGTCGGGGCTTGCGCTTATAACCACCGAAAGCCTTTCCCTGTTTTCCTTTAAGAACCACGGGAATATCTTTTTTTCGTATTTGTCCCAGAACTTTTTGACCGCCCCGTCAAGGTCGATAAATCTTATAAAGCAGAAGATGTGCTTTTTGAATTTGTCGAGCTTTATAATATGTAACGCAAACAGCAGGGCGTCAACAATATAAAAGGGGAGCAAAAACAGCAGGTACGGATAATGCAGAAAGCAAAATATCGCAAACTTTGAGCCGCTGTCAAACGGTAAAACGGTTTTGTCAAAATCGTAAATATCCGCCTGCATAAAATACCCCCTAAAACACTATTTTATCTATTTTAACAGAACAGGCAACGAATATCAACAGTTTTAACAAAAATGTACATTTTTACCGATATTGTATATATGTACAAAAATAGTTCAACACAAACCCTCTAATCGTGCATTTTGCAAGAAAGTGATTTTGATTATGCAAAAATCGCCGCATTTCATTGACATATAACGGCGTTTTTGATATAATTTTGACCGTATTTTTATATAACTTGCAGGAGGTTCCTCAAATGACTTATTCAGAAAAAGTATTGAACGACTTAAAAATCAAGAATCCCGACCAACCCGAGTTCATTCAGGCTGCAACAGAAGTCCTTGAAGCGCTCGCTCCGGTTGTAGATAACGACCCCGTTTATGCAAAGACGGGTCTTTTGGAAAGATTGGTTGAGCCCGAGAGACAGATTATGTTCCGTATCCCTTGGGTTGACGATAAAGGCGAGGTACATGTAAACAGAGGCTACCGTGTACAGTTCAACTCGGCAATCGGTCCTTACAAGGGCGGTTTGAGACTTCATCCGAGCGTAAATCTCAGCATTATAAAATTCCTCGGCTTTGAGCAGATTTTCAAAAACAGCCTTACGGGTCTTCCGATAGGCGGCGCAAAGGGCGGTTCCGACTTTGACCCCAAGGGCAAGAGCAATATGGAAATTATGCGTTTCTGCCAGGCGTTTATGAACGAGCTTTTCAAATATGTCGGCGCAGATGAGGATGTTCCTGCAGGCGACATCGGTACAGGCGCAAGAGAGGTTGGCTATCTCTACGGTCAGTACAAAAAGCTTACAAACCGTTCCGAGGGCGTACTCACAGGTAAGGGCTTGAGCTTCGGCGGCTCGCTTGCGAGAACGGAGGCTACGGGCTACGGACTTGTATATATTACCGAGGAGCTTCTTAAAGACCACGGCAAGGATATGAACGGTGCAAGAGTTGCGGTTTCCGGCTCAGGTAATGTTGCCATCTATGCTATCGAAAAGGCTGCTCAGCTCGGTGCAAAGGTAATTTCCTGCTCAGACTCAAACGGCTATATCATTGACGAAAACGGTATTGACCTCGACCTTGTTAAGCAGATTAAAGAGGTTGACAGAAAGAGAATCAAGGAATACCTCAACGCTCATCCCGATGCCGTTTACGGCGAGGGCTCCGTATGGGACCATGTAACCTGCGATGTTGCTCTTCCGTGCGCTACGCAGAACGAAATCAATAAAGAACAGGCAAAGAGACTTGCCGACAGCGGCTGTTATGCGGTATGCGAGGGCGCAAATATGCCCACCGACAACGAGGCTATCGAAGTATTGCTTGAAAACAAGGTTCTCTTTATCCCCGGCAAGGCTTCAAACGCAGGCGGCGTTGCTACCTCGGCTCTTGAAATGGGTCAGAACTCAATCCGTTCCTCATGGACATTTGAAGAGGTTGACGCAAAGCTTAAAGGCATTATGATTAACATTTATTACCATATGAAAGAAGCTTGCGAGAAATACAATGTTCCCGATAACTTTGTTGTCGGCGCAAACATTGCGGGCTTTATGAAGGTTGCCGACGCAATGATGGCACAGGGCATTGTTTAATTGAAAATATAATACAGAGTATAAAAGCGCCCGTATTCGACGGATTTTTCGTTGAATACAGGCGTTTTTTCAATGTTATATCCATTGGTTTTTGAACATAATACTTGATTATGAAAAAATAAAATTTAAGTATTTAGTGGATTTGTTGTTGACAATATGTAAAAAATGTGCTATTTTGAAAAAGGAAAACGGTAAATTATTGAAATGTGGGGCTTAATATGAATTGGAAAAAGAAACGGCTTGTCGTCAGCTATTCCGTTGCCTTTGCAGTTTTGCTTGTCGCAGTTATTGCCGCAGTCGCTTATTCGCACGCATTAAAGGAAAATCCGAATTTCATTGCCAATGTAACCGCGCCCGAAAATGTTGATGCCATAACGGAGCAGGGCGGCTCATATTGTTATAAAATATCGCTCGACTATAATGAAACCAAGCTTCCGCATCAGCTTGTCGAACAGAAAAACAGCCTTGAACAGCGGGAAAAAATCAATGTTGACCTCGATAATTTACAGAATGAGCTTGACGCTCTCGAGGGGCGGTATATGATTGAGGCGAATTACGAAAATGTAGGCAAAAAGACGGTCATCACATTTAAGGGTGAGGTTACCGACTCCGCCACGGGTGCGCTTGTGCCTTTCGAGCGTGTGTATGAATACAATTTCATTCTGACCGAAAAAATTAACAAGCCCGACAGCTCGAAATATAAATACATAAAATGACCGATACAAAATAAAAGCTTTGAGTTACACCTGTGTGCAGCTCAAAGCTTTTTTTAATCCTTTAACTGTGAAATTTCAAGCAATTCTTCCCTTGAATTTCCCGTCATTATGTAGAAGCCGAAGCGTGTTCCGCTGTCCACTATCTCGTGGTCGCCGACCTCTTGTATCTCACTTAC
The DNA here is from genome assembly GCA_902491475.1 of uncultured Eubacteriales bacterium. GTDB lineage: Bacteria > Bacillota > Clostridia > Oscillospirales > Acutalibacteraceae > Fimenecus. The sequence continues at coordinate 9,424 of CABUHY010000007.1, read as the reverse complement.
AAAATTAAGATTTTCGGGGTGCTCTTTCTTTATGCTTTCAAGGATTTCAACATCCTTTTTCGTGAAAACAAAGCGAATGGCCGCCGTTTTGGGCTCAAGGTCCTTTGCAAGTGACGGCTTCTGTCCCGCCGCAACCTCGATAACCGCTTTTACGAAGTCTATTCCCGTCGAAAGATGAACAAGGTCTGAACCTATGCAATCTCCGCCCATTCTCGAACCGATTTCGATTATACCTATATCTCCGCTCGGAGTAAGACGGAATTCGGAGTGCGAAGCGCCGTATTTAATCTGCAATGCATCAAGAGACTTGAAAATTACTTCTTTTACCTTTGCCATTACCTCGTTTGAAAGTCCTGCGGGCTCCATATGACCTGTTTCGATAAAATGCGGGGCACCGGTTGTGAACTTCTGCGTAACCGTGAGCAAATGATGCTCGCCGTTGTAGGAGATACATTCGCAGCTGAACTCGGGACCCTCAATGTATTCCTCGACAATTGCCTTTTTCTCAAAGGAATATGCCGCCGAAGCCTCAACCGCGTCTTTCAAGTCCTCTTTTTTATAAACCTTTGTAATGCCGCGGCTGCCCGAACGGTCGGTGGGCTTTACTATTACGGGGAAGGTAAACTGCGAGCAGTCGCCGAGCTCGTCGGCGGAGAAAACCGTCTCAAAGTGGGGGACTTTAACTCCGCCTGCCTTGAGCGCCTTTCTCATCTTGAATTTGTTTGTCGAAATTTCAATGCATTCTGCGCTGTTGTGTGTAAGTCTGAGTTTTTCCCCGAGATATTGCACCGTAATGTTCGCAAGGTCGGAGGCGATGGTCGCAACTGCGTCGGGCTTGATTTCCATGCACTTTTTGAGTATTTCTTCCTTTTCCACAATGCTTATGGGATAGAAGTAATCCGCCGTTCTTTCGCCGATTGAGCCGTCCTGCCACGCAAAGACATGAGTTTCAAAGCCCATTTCTTTAGCTTTGAGAATTAACGGATTTTGGAAATCGTTTGCGCCTATAATAACAATTTTTTTCATCATTTTCACCCTATCTGAAGATAGAAAACTATAACGCCCAACAGAATAAGTGCGTTACCTATAAGTTTGTTTTTGGTAATTTTTTCCTTGTAGAACACTCTGCCGAGTATCATTATAAGAACATAGCCGAGCGATTCTATTATAGGGCCGTTCTTGTAATCGACGCCCTTGTAAGCATAGATAATGCAGAGCGTAGACATAATCATAAGAGCGTAGCCGATAATTACCCATACATTTAAGTATTCTCTGATAAAGCTGCTGTATTTTTTCTGTGCGGCTTTTTTCAAAAACATCTGCGACGCCGATGAAATAAGCACGGCTCCGAAAAGTGAAATCCAATATTTAGCCATCTCTGTTCACCATCCATGTTCCGACAACGATGATAACGATGCCTATAATATTCTGAACGCTGATTGTTTCCTTGAAAAACAGCACAGCCCACAGTGTTGACCAGAATATAGCCAAAGCCCTGTTTGCGTAAGCCGTTGAAATATCTATGCGCTTTATAATCTGCTGCCAGATTATTGCGTAAATTCCGAGCACGAGCAGTTCACAGCCGTAGCATATAACAAAGCCCCAATTCTCCATTGTGAAAAGGCTTTTGTCAAAGCCCGAGGAGAAAAGCTCCTTCAAAAATCCGAAGAATGCGGACAGCTCGTATCTTGACGCAAATTTAGCCGCAATGCCCGAAAGCGTGTAAATACATACCGCCGCCTGCAGGAAAATCAGCATTTTAAGACTTAGCTTTTTTTCTTTTTCCTTTTTAATTTCTTCCAAAATAACACCTCTTAAACCGACAGGATTTTTTTGATGCAATCACAGATTTCATCGATTCTTTCATCGGGCAGGGGAATGGGTAAATTCAATATGCCCTTTTCGTGCTCTTTTGCTCCCGGTAAGCCGTCGGGTTGGTTGAACAGCGGCATAACGCACGGATACCAATCGCTTATCGGTATTTTATTTTCAAGACATTCGGAAACGAATGCGTTCCTTTTTTCGGGCTCTATAAAGAAGCTGAACCTCCACGGAACCGCCGAGTCGGAGTATTCGTAATATTTAAGACCGCAGTCTTTGAGATTTTCGCAATATCTTTTCAGGCACTTTCTTCTCAATTCGACAACTTTCGGCAAATCGGAAAGCTTTTCCCTTATCATATCCGCATCCGCTTTTGAAATTCTGTGAATGAAAGCATTTTTGCAGACGGTCGGGAGCATATTATATATTTCTTTTTCGATGTCGCATCCGTTTCCGTTATTACGCAAAAGTCTGTAAAGCTTTGAGAAAAACTCAAGATTTTTTTCGTCCTCCGAAGAAAACGCGGGGAGGGTCTTTTCTTTTTCTCTCATTGAGTCAAGCGAGTGTGTTTTACTGTAAAGAATACCGCCGAGTCCTAAGTCAAGCGTCTTTGAATATCCCGTGCTGTAAACCGTATAATCTCCGATTTCGCCGAGAGGATAATCAGCTTCGGCACCCATTGCGGAAGCGCAGTCCTCTATAAGCAGAATTTTGTTTTCTCTACAGAAAGCTGCTATTTCGGGAAGCTCCTTTACGGGATTTCCGTACATATGAGGGATAATCGCCGCAACGGTTTTGTCTGTTACTGATTTTTTGAAAAGCTCTGCATTTGTGTTGCCGCTGTCCTTTTCAACATCACAAAAGACAGGGGTCATACCTGCGTACAGAACAGGATAAATACCCGCATAACATAAGTTTGCGGGTACTGTAACATTTCCTTTTGCTTTCAAAGAATCAAGTATAAGATATATCGCCGCAGAAGCTCTTGCGGTAATCAACATATTTTTTTCTTCAAAAATCATAGTTTATTCCTTAAAGAGTAGCGGGACGCTGATCCTCTATAATGTAGTGGTAATTGTGATACTTTTTGCTTATCCACTCTTTTTTATAGTCTTTGTAAAGCTCAACCATATCGGTGTACTTGGGCTCCCAGTTTATCAGCTTCTTAGCCTTTGAGATGTCATAAATATAGCCTCTTGTGAGACCGGGAAGGTCGGGTCTGCAAGTTACGGTGCTCTTTTTGCCCTCGGGTCCGAAAACCTCCGCAAGAGCAAGAGCTTCTTCGTACTGTGAGTATCCTACGCCTGAAGCAATGGTGACGATACCCTTGTTTTCTCCGCTTGTGGCAGCCGCATAGAGTGCGGAAACAACATCTTTGATATAGACATGGTCTCTTTTAATGCTCTGGTCGCCCCAAACCTCAATCGGTTCAGCCTTGAGAGCCTTTTCAAAGAAAATTTCAAATGTGCTCTTTTTGTATGAACCGTCTGCATTGAGATGACCGAGGATTTCTCCATAGCCGTGAACGCCCGTAAGTCTTAAAACAACAGCGTTCATACCGAAATCCTTATTGTAGTATTCAACAAAGTTTTCAGCTGCGATTTTCGAAATAATGTACGGCGAATGGTCGCCCTTGAAGCTGATTCCGTCAGCTTCGGAAATTACCTTTTTGTCGATGTCGTTGTAAACCTTGTGAGACGAAGTAACAACTACCTTTTTAATGTTATTTCTGTATGCAAAGTCAAGAACCTTATATACGCCGAGGGTGTTTACTTCAAAAAATCTTTCAATCGGTGTTTCAAGCTCTGCAAGACAAGCGGAAAGGTCGATGATTGCGTCAACATTTTCGGTGGGGAGCGTGTCAAAGCATTTGTCGTCGTTCAAGTCAAAATACTGAAAAGGAACATTGTTTTCCTTGAAAAATTCCTGTACTTTCTTTGACCTGCCCAAAGCAAGAACATCAACGCCCTTGTTTACCATTTCCGTACAAAAATATCTGCCTACATATCCTGTTGCGCCAATAACTAAAATCATAATTTTCTCCTTTATTTCATTTCGGTTTTAGATTGCGTTTTTACGGAACGAACGATATAAAGCGGTCGTTCCTTGACTTCATTGAAAATATATCCTATATAAATTCCGAGAACACCGATTGCGATAAGTATTATTCCGCTCAGGAAATATATCGAGGCCATAATACTTGTCCAGCCTTCGGGGACAGTTCCCTTAAAGAAGTACGATATTACCATATAAATAAAATATATGAAAGCCGCCGCAGCAACAATAAAGCCGAAAGTTACCGAGAACATAAGAGGCTTGTTTGATTGCGCCGTTATAAATTTTGATGCCATGCTGAGCTTTCGCTTCAGATTGTAAGAGGATTTGCCCTCGTATCTGATATCCGCTTCAACATCAATGGCGGTTTGCTTATAGCCTATCCATTTAATGAAAAGGGTATAGGCTCTGTTCTGTTCACGCATTTTGCAATAGTTTTTGATAACTTCGCTGCGTGAAATGCTGAAATTGCAAATTGAATTGTCATACTGACCGTCGGTAAAGTAATCATATACCTTATAAAATGCTTTTGAGAGGAATTTGACGGATGCCTTGTCCTTGCGGTCTTTTCTTCTCGCAAAGACAACATCGTATCCCTCCTGAGCTTTGTTGTAAAGGTCAAGTATTCCTTCGGGTCTGTCCTGAAGGTCGCAGTCCATAACAACTACCCAGTCTCCCGTACAGTAGTCAAGACCTGCGGTAATAGCGCATATCTGACCGAAGTTTCTTGCTAATTCAAGTCCTATTACATGAGGATTTTCATCACATACCTTTTCCACCTCTGTCCAAGAGCCCTTGGGACAGGCGTCGTTTACAAGGATTATTTCAAAGTCATCTGTTATCTTCTCAACGGTTGCACTGACTCTTTCGGTCAGGGGCTTGACAGCCGCGGGGCAACCGTAAACAGGAACAACAACCGATATTTTCAAATGTTATTCTCTCCCTTCAAAATACTGCTTAACGCATTTTATAACATAATCTCTGTCCTCTTGTGTAAGCTTATAGTAAAGAGGCAGACGGACAAGTCTTTCGCTTTCCTTTGTGGTGTATTCGTCCTCGCCGTCAAATCTGCCGAACTTGTGTCCCGCGGGTGCCGAGTGGAGGGGAATGTAGTGGAATACGCAGTAAACACCTTCCTCTTTAAGCTTTGCTATAAAGTCTGTACGCTCTTCAAGGTTTTTAAGCTTGATATAGAACATATGGGCGTTGTGTACACAGCCTACGGGAACGGTCGGAAGCTCGATATATCCCTTTTCCTCCAAGGGCTTGAAAGCCTCGTAATATGCGTTCCAGGTAGCAAGTCTGTTGTCGTTTATCTCGTCCGCAACCTGAAGCTGAGCCCAAAGATAAGCTGCGTTGAGCTCACTGGGAAGATAGCTGTCGCCGAAATCCACCCAAGTGTATTTGTCAACCTGACCGCGGAAGAATTTAGCCCTGTTTGTGCCTTTTTCACGCAGGATTTCAGCCTTTTCGTTGTAGGCGGGGTTGTTGATTATAAGTGCGCCGCCCTCGCCCATGGAGTAGTTCTTCGTCTCATGGAAAGAGTAGCAGCCGAAGTCGCCCATTGTGCCGAGCGCCTTGCCCTTGTATGTGCTCATAACACCCTGTGCGGCGTCCTCAATAACCATAAGATTATGGCGCCTTGCAATGTCAAGGATTGTGTCCATTTCGCAGGAAATTCCCGCATAGTGGACGGCAACTATTACCTTTGTCTTTTTTGTGATTGCAGCTTCGATTTTCTTTTCGTCAATGTTCATAGTGTCGGGGCGAACATCAACGAAAACAAGCTTTGCGCCTGCAAGAACGGGTGCGTTTGCCGTGCTTGAGAAGGTGTAACTCGGAAGTATAACCTCATCGCCCGGCTTCAAGTCACAAAGCAGCAGTGCCATATCAAGTGCCGTGGAGCCGCTCGTCGTCAGAAGTGCTTTCTGAGCATTGAACTTTTCTTCAAGCCATGCGTTGCACTTTTTTGTGAACTGACCGTCGCCGCAGATTTTATATGAGTCAACGGCTTCCTTAATGTAGGTAAGCTCGTTGCCTACATACGGAGGAATGTTAAAACTAATCATAATTTTTCTCCTTTTTTATCAGCTTGCTAACAAAACATTTGTATAAGATGTAACCGATATCATAAACAGCACCGTGCATATTGACGAAACAACAGCACATTGCGCTTTTTCACTTTTAAGAAGCGTTACAAACGCTTCAACGCCTTTAGCCGTAAACACTGCAAGCGCAGGGAGCATCGGGAAGCAGTATCTTCCCTGGGGCTGGTAGTCCGAGAAATAGCTGTTGTAAACACTCAACGCTATTGCAATAACTCCGCATGCCACAAGAGCAAGATAGAACATAACCCAATCCAATGTCGGCTTTTTTTTCTTTGATTTAACGGCAAGCTTAATAAGATAAAAAGCAAAGCCGATAAATGCGATTGCAAAGAATATTTTATAGAATCTGTAAACTGAATTGCTCAGCGGATAAGCCATCGGACCGAAGCAACCGATGAAGCTTTGATAAGAGGAGGAAATCCACCCCATATCGTTGAGCATAAACGAAAGCGAATATCCGTGCTGCGAGGGTGTTCCCCTGCTGCCGGGCTTATATCCTTCCTTAGCGTACTCAAGGCCGTAATCGTGCATAACATTGAAGCCGAGAAGGTCGTGATACAGATAAACATGTCTCGCAAACAGATAACCCATAAGAACAAGCGTAATGATAACGATAAATGCGCTCATCTTTACAAAGCCTTTGAAGTCTTTTTTGTTGTGATAGAAGTATGTGATGAAGTATATGAAAATACTTGCGAGCACCCATACATAGCTGTTGTAATATGACATAGCGCAAACCGCCATACCGACGGATAAGAGCAGGGCATTTTTGAAATTCCAGTTTTCATTTATCGCAAGCGTCCACGCATACAGTATCATTGAAATGCCAAGCATTGAACAGATGTCGTTATTTACATAGCTTCCGAGGAAAGCGAACTGAGGCATTGCCGCAATAACGGTAATCATTATCCACCTTGACGGAGTTTTGAAAATCTGCTTTGAAGCCTTAACGGTAAAATACACTGTGAGTGTTGCGCAGCATACGCTGACCATACGGGCAGCCAAGAGAATGTAAAAGCTGTTTGCCGTGAAAAGCGAAGCCAATTTCATAGGAATATAGTCGAGCACATTGCAGAGCATTGTCGGGAGCAACGCATATGAGAAGCCCCATACGGGGTTCGCGGCTTCCGTTCCGACAGGCAGCCTGTTATTGTTGAAGAAGAACAGCGATACATCATACCGCATAGCCTCGTCGGGACCGTAATTCAATGGCTTTATTATCCACATCGTGTAATAGACAAAGCAGGCAGCAAGGAAAATCAATTCAAATACGGTAAGAGATTTTTCGGTCTTTTTGCCCGTAGCCCATTTTACAAAAATGAATAATGCAATGCTGATTCCCGCAAAGAAAATCAAAACATGTACTATGCTGAATGTTCCGTCAAAACGAAGAACGGTTTTTGCGCTTGACGGAGATACTATAATGTCGTCAATAGCAAAATTACCGTCAATGTCAATTCTCAGTGACGAATAATCTCCGCCGGGTATTTCCATTATTGCCGATTTTGCGGGGAAAGTAGCGGTCATTTGTTTTGAAGCACTTGCCGAAAACTCCGTTGCGGTTTCCGCATAATAAACCTGAACAGGAGTATCTTTGGTAATATGAGAGCCGAACTTTATATATATTGTTTTAACGGTTTCGTTGACTCCCGTAAAAATAAGTTGCGGGTCGTCGCTTGACTGATTATATATATTGCCGTTTGAATTGTATCCGACCGGCGTCAACACACAGTCCTCTTTATTAAGAAGGGAAACCGACCCGTCAGGAAACTCTACCGAACGGTTTACGGTAAACAGGCATAATTCAATTAAGACGGAAAAGACAAGTGCAACCGCAAAAATGATGCACAGGCTTCTTTTTTTGCTTTTCATTAAAATAAAAACACTCCTCAAACCGATAGTTATGTCAAAGCACAATAATCCATTTTTCAACATTATAATACGATATAACGCAAAAATCAATTGTTTTATTCTAAAGAAACAACCGAAAAGCTATTTTATTGAAAACACTTCGCAGAACCGGGCAAAAGCGTGCGGAATAAAACGGCGGGAAAAAACTTTTTTCAAAAAAATAAAAAATTATCTTGACGAAAACGAATGTATGTGATATTATATTCAAGCGTTCGAAACGCTGGTGTAGCTCAGTTGGTAGAGCAGCTGATTTGTAATCAGCAGGTCGGGGGTTCAAGTCCGTCCACCAGCTCCATTATTTTGTACAACAAAATAATTTATGTGGGAGTGTTCCCGAGTGGCCAAAGGGGGCAGACTGTAAATCTGTTGTCGACGACTTCGGTGGTTCGAATCCACCCGCTCCCACCAAATAATAACCAATCGCTTTTGCGGTTGGTTATTATTTTTTTGTGAAAAAAGGGTGGATGAGAACCGCGTCGTCGCAAGCTGCATATCGCTTGCGGCGATTTTATCGCCTCGCACTCATTTCGCTGCTCCTCCTTTGCCCCGAAAAGCAGGCTTTTCGGGGGCCCCGTTTTCTTATAAATCGGAGGTTTGCGAAGCAAACGAACGCCGAGCGCAGCTCGGGTCCATCCGCTCCTACCAAGAAAAGCTCTTGTTCTTTTGAACAAGAGCTTTTCAGTTATATTCGCCTTGCAGCGAGTTATATTGCTTCGCAGTGATATTTGGCTTCGCCGAGTGATATTGCCTTGCGGCAGTTGAAGAGGCGAATATAATATCACTGTGCCAAAGGTGCAATATCACTTTTGCAAGAGCAAAAATATCACGCCGAACAAAGTGAGGCATATCACCCAAAATAATAAAAATACGTTTTTCCAAAATCGTATTCACTCACGGCGGCGTTGTTTCGCTACCGCCCTGTTTCGGTTAAATAAAACTGTAAATATGATTTTATGTATGTTTATTTGACTATTGCTTTTGCAATCGTCTTCTTGTTATATTCGCCTTGCGGCGAGTTATATTGCTTTGCAGTGATATTCGGCTTCGCCGAGTGATATTGCCTTGCGGCAGTTGAAGAGGCGAATATAATATCACTGCGCCAAAGGCGCAATATCACTTTTGCGAGAGCAAAAATATCACGCAGAGTTAAGTACAGATTTCCATCTGTGCTTCTTTTTTGTGTGAATATGAAATCAAAAAGGGATTCGAATCCCCAAAATCTTTTGCAAGGCAGGCCTTGGCAAAAGAAGTCTGTCAAACGCAGAGAACCGTCCCCTGTGTTTCGTTTCATTGATGACATTAGCAGATTTTTAAGATGTCAGTATGGATTATATAATGTGCAGAACAGATAATCCGAAATTAAACAGATAACAAAACATTTTTCAAGATTTATATTGAAAAATTTGCGGATTTAATCTAAAATTACAGTGTATATTTATTTTTGATTTCATTTAACTCGGAGGAGATAGTGTGAAAAATCACACTATCCTAATTATAGTGCCCTCAAAATTTGCCTTTGGCATAATTTT
>CABUHY010000006.1 GCA_902491475.1 uncultured Eubacteriales bacterium | reverse complement strand
TAAAGCATTCTTTTTCCCCCGGTAGAACCGGGGGTTTTCATCAATTGCTTGACAATAAAAAAAGAGAGTCTGATGACTCTCTTTTTTAATGCCTTGTGTCGTCCTCATAGCACTCGCACCATCTCGCCTGAAACGACGGTTCCTCGCCGCCCTTGTAAAGATGGCTCAAATCGCCGTACTGAACGCAGGTAAATATCGCCTTACCCTTTTCACGCTCCTGCGTCACAAGCCTTGTAACGGAAGTCGGGAGCGCAACAAAATTGTGCCACATTATCATCGGCGAAACGCTGAAAATTCTTGAAAGTATAACGCTCTCTACGCCGAAGTGGCAGAAAACCGCTATTTTGTCGTGATTTGAATTCGTTACCCTGTAAATTCTTCCGTCCTTTTTATAGCCGTGCTTTTCAAGTAATTCGTCCACGCCGTCGCATACCTTTTTGTAATGGCGTTCGACATCTCCCTTTCGCATAAGCTTTACTTTCAGCCACTTATCATAGGAATAATAGTCGTCGATTTTCGTCCAATATGCGGGCTTCCTGTCCCAGCACTGCTTTTTGAAAACGCCCTTGCCGACCGTGCCTTCAAATTCCCTTGCCCACTCAAGGGTAGGCATATCCTTTCCGGGGTACTTTTCCATGGTATATGACGCCGTTTTCTGCGCCCTGCCGAGAGGAGAGCAGTAAAAATAATCTATGTTTTCTTTTTCCATACGCTGTGCCAACAGCTTTGCCTCACGAACGCCCTTTTCCGTAAGCGAATCCCTTGCGTAATCGGGGTCGCCGTGCCTTATGATAAACAGTTCCGTAATAACACCTCCGCAAGTATTTTTTCTCGGAAAATACTTTAACACATTCAATTCTGTTCGACAAGATTTTTTTGCGTTTTCGTAAAAATATTTTCAGATAAAAAAACGCAAAAACTATTGACATTTTTCGATTTTATCTCTAATATTTATCTCATACCAATTAGGGGGCGCCGTGTGCGTACCCCAACTATATCTATCGGTTGGAAAGGGGCTGCATAATTGAACAACAATCCTGTAATTATCGACCTTCAAAACATCAGCGTCAGCTTTGACGGACAAAAAATTCTGAACAATATCAATCTTCAAATCCACGACGGTGAATTTGTTACCCTTTTGGGGCCCTCCGGCTGCGGAAAAACCACCACGCTGCGTATAATCGCCGGTTTTTTACAGCCTGACGAAGGAAACGTCATGTTTGAAGGGAAAAATATAGATGGTGTTCCCGCTTATAAAAGGCAGGTAAACACCATTTTTCAGCGTTATGCGTTATTTCCGCATCTGAATGTTCACGACAATATCGCTTTCGGTCTTAAAGTCAAGAAAATCAAGGATAAAAAGGCTATCAACGAAAAGGTTGAACAAATGCTTGACCTTGTAAACCTCAAGGGCTTCGGTTCAAGAAATGTCAGCTCTCTTTCGGGCGGTCAGCAGCAGCGCGTCGCAATAGCGAGAGCCTTGGCGGTTGACCCGAGAGTCGTGCTCCTTGACGAGCCGCTCGGTGCTCTTGACTTGAAGCTCCGTAAGGATATGCAGATTGAGCTTAAAAACATTCAGCAGAAATTGGGCATAACCTTTATTTATGTTACGCACGACCAGGAGGAAGCGCTTTCGATGTCGGACACCGTGGTTGTTATGAACAACGGCGAAATCCAGCATATAGGCTCGCCTCTTGATGTATATAACGAACCGAAAAACGCCTTTGTAGCGGACTTTATCGGCGAGAGTAATATCCTTGACGGCGTTATGCACGAGGACTTCTCGGTTGAATTTTCGGGCATGCGCTTCCAGTGCGTTGACAAGGGCTTCAAAAAGGATGAGCCCGTCGATGTCGTCATAAGACCCGAGGATATCGATGTCCTGCCCGAGGGCGAGGGTATGCTCAGCGGTAAGGTTACCTCCGTGACCTTTAAGGGCGTTCACTATGAAATAATCGTTGACATTGACGGCTTTAAGTGGATGATACAGACAACGCAGAAGAGCGAGGTCGGCGACACTATCGGCATCTCCATAAAGCCCGACGAAATGCACATTATGAAGAAATCCGAATATTCGGGACTCTACGGCGATTACAGCTCATTCAGCGAGGAGTTTGACGAGCTTTCCGACCCGACCTTTACGGAGGAAGAAGAATAATGAAACATTCCTCCTCTCTCAAATCGCTTATCAACGCTCCGTATTTGCTCTGGTCGGTGCTTTTCATTATCGCACCGATGATAATGGTTGTTTACTATGCGTTTACCGACAGAAACGGAGACTGGACCTTATCAAACATAACGGCTCTCGGCGCATATTCGCAGACCTTTATCCGTTCGATATGGTATGCGTTTATCGCAACGGTAATTTGCCTTGTGCTCGCCTACCCCATTGCGTATATTATGTCACGCTCCGGTATGACAAAGCAGCGCACGATAATGATGCTTGTTATGCTCCCTATGTGGATGAACTTCCTTATCCGCACCTATTCGTGGATAACCCTGCTTGCAAACACGGGCATTATAAACACTGTTCTTTCCAAAATCGGCATAGGTCCTCTTCATATGATAAACACACCCGGAGCGGTCATACTCGGTATGGTTTACAACTTCCTGCCGTATATGATATTGCCGATTTATTCTATTATGTCGAAGCTTGACCACCGTCTTGTCGAGGCGGCGCAGGACCTCGGCTGTAATTCGTTCGGCGTGCTCAAAAGAGTAATTTTCCCGTTGAGCCTCCCCGGCGTTATTTCGGGAATTACGATGGTTTTCGTTCCGTCGGTCAGCACATTCTATATCAGCCAGAAGCTCGGCGGCGGCAAATATCTGCTTGTCGGCGACTCTATTGAAATGCAGTTTCAATCGGCATACAACTATAACCTCGGTGCCTCGCTTTCGTTGGTGCTTATGGTTATGATAATCATTTGTATGGTTATTATGAACAAGTTTGCCGATAATGAGGAGGGAGCGATAATAATATGAAAAAGGCTCTCTCAAATCTCTATATTGCGCTTATTATGATTTTCCTCTATGCGCCCATGCTTGTTATGATTGTGCTTTCATTCAATGCATCCGCAAGCACAAGCGTTATGACGGGATTTTCGCTTAAATGGTACGGCGAGCTGTTCAACGACACCTCCACCCTCACGGCTTTAAGGAATACGCTTGTTTTGGCGATAGTTTCTTCGATTATTTCAACGACAATCGGCACTGCGGCGGCTGTGGGCATAAGCAATATGAAAAAGAAATGGGTTCAGTCCTCAGTTCTTACGGTTACCAATATACCGATGATGAGCCCCGAAATAGTGACGGGCGTTTCGCTTATGCTGCTTTTTGTCTTTGTCGGCAAGCTTGTCGGAATGTCCGATGTGTTGGGCTTCCCGACACTTTTAATAGCGCATATCACTTTCAACCTACCGTATGTTATACTCTCGGTTCTTCCGAAGCTCCGTCAGACGGATAAACACCTTTCCGAGGCGGCGCAAGACCTCGGCTGTACGCCCGTTCAGGCATTTTTCAAGGTTGTATTGCCCAATATTTCTTCGGGAATTATCACGGGCTTTATAATGGCGTTTACCCTTTCGCTTGACGATTTCATAATCAGCTATTTTGTAAGCGGACCTAAATTTCAGACGCTTCCGATTGTCATTTTCTCAATGACAAAGAAAAAGGTAAAGCCCGATATGTACGCACTTTCCACGCTTATCTTTGTCGCTGTTCTCGTACTGCTTATTATTATGAATATAACGCAGGCAAGAAGCGAAAAGAAAGAACGAAAAAAGCAGGAAGTTTGATTTTTACAGGAGGAAAAGAAAATGAAAAAAGTAATCAGTATCGTTTTGACGCTTGTTATGTTTATCGGCATTTTTGCCCTTTCGGGTTGTATGAATTCATCCGAAAAGCTCAACGTTGAAGCGTTAAAAGGCAACTACGATGTGCCCGAGCTCAAAGGTACGGAAATAAATGTATATAACTGGGGCGAATATATCTCGGACGGCTCCGAGGGCACGCTCAATGTTATTAAGGAGTTTGAAGAGCTTACCGGAATAAAGGTAAACTACGCTATGTTTGACTCAAACGAGGACCTTTACTCAAAGCTCAAAAGCGGCGGTGTAAGCTATGATGTGCTTATCCCCTCGGACTATATGATTGCAAGAATGATTTCCGAGGATATGCTTCAGCCGATAAACTTTGACAATGTGCCGAATATATCCTATATTGACAACTCATATAAAAACGCATATTTTGACCCCGACGGCAAATATACCGTCGCATACACGGGCGGTATGGTCGGACTTATTTACAACACGACTATGGTTGACGAAGCACCGACAAGCTGGAGCGTTATGTGGGACGAAAAATACTCGGGACAAATTCTTACCTTCAACAACTCGAGAGACGCTTTCGGCGTTGCGCAGTACCTTTTGGGTTACAGCATAAACTCAACAAACAAAGCGGAATGGGATGAAGCGGCTCAGAAGCTTATTGAGCAGAAGCCTCTTATTCAGTCCTATGTTATGGACGAGGTGTTTGACAAGATGGAAATGGGCGAAGCGGCTATCGCACCCTACTATGCGGGCGACTATCTCACAATGGCCGACATCAACCCCGACCTCGCCTTTGTCTATCCGGACGAGGGAACAAACATCTTTATAGACGCTATGTGCATCCCCGCAAACGCAAAGAACAAAGAGGCGGCGGAGTTGTTTATAAACTTTATGTGCGAACCTGAAATTGCGCTTGCAAATGCAAACTATCTCGGCTATCTTTGCCCGAACACTGCGGTGCTTTCGGACGACAGATACGAATACAAGGACAATGAGGTTCTTTACCCCGAAAAAGAGGTTAAGACCGAATACTTCCACAACCTCGATCAGGATATGCTTGATTACCTCGCTTCCCTTTGGGAAAAGGTCAAGCTCGCATAAAGGCATAATTTTACCCCTGTAAGATTTAAGTCTTACAGGGGTGTTTTTTATTTACGACGCCTTTTTATTCGTGGCAGACAGCTCACGGTAGGTTTGGCGGATAAAGAAAGCGGCGATAATAAATGTCAGCAAATCGGCTGCGGGGAACGACCACAAAAGTCCGTCCAAGCCGAAGAAAATCGGCAATATAACGGGAAGCGACACGCCGAAGATAATTTCTCGGGTCAAGGAGACGGCGGTAGAAGCAAAAGCCTTGCCCAAAGCCTGCAAATAAATGAAAGTTCCCTTATTAAGTGTTGCAAGCGGCATCAGACACAGATAAATTCTGAAGCATTTCACCGTAAAGTCCGCATAATACGCACTCTCGTTTGCCGCACCGAACAGCATTGCAATCTGCAACGGGAAAACCTCGACGATTATCAATGCTATTGCTCCGACAATGAATTCCGACAGCAGAAGACGGGAAAACAGCGCCTTTGCACGCTCGGTCTTTCTTGCGCCGATATTATATCCCGCAATGGGAATACAGCCTGCCGCCATACCGATTGCTATTGAAATGGCTATCTGGAAAAACTTCATTACAATACCGAGAACGGCAAGAGGTATCTGCGCATACTCCGCCTGCCCGAAAATCGGGTCCAATGCTCCGTACTTCATACACATATTCTGCACAGCCGCCATAGAAATAACAAGTGAAATCTGTGCAAGGAAGCTTGTAAGTCCCAAAGAGAGAAATTTCGGAATGAGCTTTCCGTTCAAAACAAAGCTGCTCTTTTCAAGCTTTATTACCTTCATATGGCACAGATACCAAACCGAAAGAGCTGCCGTAAGCACCTGTCCGATAACCGTGGCAACCGCTGCACCCATCATACCCCAACGCAAGCCGTAAATAAAAACAGGGTCAAGAATTACATTGGCAACAGCGCCCGAAACGGTGGCAACCATGGCAAATTTAGGACTGCCGTCGCTGCGTATTACGGGATTCATAGCTTGACCGAACATATAAAACGGTATACCCAATGTTATATAAAAGAAGTATTCTTTTGCGAATGTATGGGTTTCCTCATTTACCGTTGCACCGAACAGCGAAAGAATAGGTTCACTGAAAATCAGATAAACAGCCGTCAGAACGATACTGCACACCACGCAGAGCACAACGGCGTTACCGATGGACTTATGTGCGTCCTCACGGTCATTTTTTCCCAACGCAATGCTCACAAACGCACAGCAGCCGTCGCCGATAAACACAGCTATACCGAGAGCCACAACCGTCAGCGGAAAGACCACGGTGTTGGCGGCGTTTCCGTACGAGCCGAGATAATCTGCATTTGCAATGAAAATTTGGTCGACTATGTTGTAAAGTGCGCCGACAAGCAGTGAAATTATACACGGCACGGCGTATTTCCGCATAAGCGTTCCTATTTTTTCGTTTGCAAGAAATGAATTGTCGTTTTGTTCCATAATTTACCTCCCAAAAGCACAAAAAAGGCGTAAGTCCATAAGTCGGACTTACGCCTTTTTCGGCTACTCACTGTAATATATTATATCAAACCGAAAAAATTTTTTCAAATGTTTTTTCAAAAAAATTATATATTCTCCGCTATATATCTGAACACGGGAGCGCAGTCGGAGGAGCCGCCCCTGCCGTTTTCCTTGAAAACCGTGACGGCATATTTGGGCTCTTCATACGGGAAGTATCCGCAGAACCACGACTGTGTTATTTCGTTGCCGTCAGAGTCGTACTGTCCGCTCTGTGCTGTCGCCGTTTTGCCCGCAACCTTCATATTATCGGGCTTTGCCTTGCTTCCGCTTCCGTTCTCCGTTGCAAAATTCAAAAGCTCTCCGACAGCCTGTGCGGTCTCCTGCGACATAACACGCCGTGAGGCAGGCAGCTCGGCACGCATATATTCAAGCCTGTTTTTGTCAATTACCGCTTTCATAAGGCTCGGGGCACGGTAAACTCCGCCGTTTGCAATCGCCGCATACACCGCCGCCATCTGAAGCGGAGAAGCCAACAGCTCGCCCTGACCGAACGCAAGGTTTGCAAGGTCCTGCGAGGAGACAATTTCGTTTGCCTCGGGCATAATGCCGCTCTGTGTAAACCAACCGTCGCAAAGCTCGATGCTCTTTCCCAAGCCGAGATTTTCTCCGAGAGCGCAAATGCTTTCTTTGCCGTTGAGCAAAGCGAGATTTATAAAATACGGGTTGCACGACTGCGCCATAGCCGAATACATATTGAGTGTGCCGTGCCCCGAACGGTTGTGACAGCCGAACTCCGACGAGCCTACCGACACAGACCCCGTGCAGTCAAACTCCGTACTCTGCGGTATTCCGTTTTCTATTGCCGCCGCAGCAGTAACCGCCTTAAAAACCGAGCCCACGGAATAAGGCGTGATTGCCCTGTTGATAAACGGTGCGTTTTCATCATTTAGGCTGTCGGCAGGCGAATTCTGACTGAACTCGGGTGCGCTCGCCATCGCCTTGATTTCCGAGGTTTCGACATCCAGAACGACAACAGCGCCCTTTTCGATTGAAAACTCGGACATTGCCCGCTCGCACACGGACTGTATGTTTTTATCGACGGTCAGCATAAGTCCCGCCGATGTGCCGTAACCGTCGGACACCGCCTTTATCTCGCCGCCTGCAAGAATATTCCCTTTAGCGTCAACGGGGCAAGTGATTTTAAGCGTTCCCGAACAGCTTTTTAGCAAACTGTTATAATACTTTTCAATTCCGCTCACTCCGTTACCGTCGGCGTCGGTGTAACCTATCAAATGCACGCAAAGTCCGTCGTCGTCATAGCGGTTGACAAGCGAAAATGACACTGCGTTTTCTCCCGAAAAGCTACCCGTTGCCTTTGCAATGCCGATTTTTCCGCCCGAAATCTGCCCGTAAACGCTGTTTTGCTCCTCGGGAGAAATTACTCCGCTTGCCTGCGAAAGCGCCGAAATCGACGGTTTAAGCGCAATATATGTGCTTTTGCCGACATTTACAAGCGGCTGCATATTACAGTCGTAGACCGTTCCCCTGCTTGTATCGGCGGTAACGCTCACTGAATTTGATGTTTTGGAAGCCGACTGCACATCGGAAGAGTTGATTATTACAAGCCGTGCAAGCAACACGCCGAGGCACAGGCAAAACAGGAAGAACATTTCGGCAATGCGTTTATACATAAAAACACCTCTGCCTTATTATTGGCAAAGGTGTAAATTTTATTTAAGAATAAATCCGTATCCGTTCCCCGTTTTACCGCCCGAGAGGAGATACTTTTTCGTCCGTCTCTGCAAGTCGGTGTCCTCGGGAAGTAAAATATAATTGAGCCTTTCGTTCTGTGCGCCCCAAAGCCACCTTATAATTTCCTTATTCGTCTTATGGGTTTTGAAAACCGTGCAAAAAAGGTTCGGGAACTTCATTATATTCGACTCGGGGTTCATAAACTCCCCGTTTCTCGGGTCAAGAAGCCAGCTGTCGCAGACAAAGCCTTTGTAATCGTAATCGGGAAAATATTCGGCGAAAAATTTTCTTGCCGTATCGACGGAGCTTTCACACTCCGAAAATCCGAGCCGTCCGCCCTCGGGTATATGAATGTTGAGAACGGGCATTTTGTTTTTTATCGGTGCTTTCGCAATCTGCAACGGAGACAACCCCGACGGGATATAATCGGTTTTGTAAAACTGATACTGCATTCTGCCGAGCTTGAATATGTTGAGATACAGGCAGTGCCTTATCCACGAAATTTCCAAAAGTCCGTCAATTCTTTCCTCGCGCTTTGCGGTATCGACCCAGACGGAAATATCGCCGAAGGTGCCGTAAAAAATTTTGTCGGGAATACCGAGTCTGCGGTAAGAAGCGTATGCGCCCTCACTTATCAAAAGCGCCGCCGCAAGACAAACAGCCGCTCCCCTTTTTCTGTCCTTTTTAAGGGCGCAAAGAAAAGGCTTTATGTTATCAAGCGAAGAGTGTTCTTTAATGTACAAAACCTCTTCAAAGCTGTTTTCAAGCTCGTATTTTGCCTTGTCAAACGCCGCCGTATCAAGCGAAATGCGCTCTGCAAGGTTCGATATAAACCGCATATCCATAATCAGTCCGCCTGCTTGCGAAGAAGCGTGCCCTGCGGGAAAACAAGGTCCGATTTAAGCTTTGCTTTCATCATGGCGTGCGGTGCACTCTCCACCCGCTCGCCGTCGGCGTTTATGATTTCCGTAACGACGAATGACACGGGCTTTTTGCCGAACTCAAGCGCTTCAAGCGTGTCTCCGACGGAAAATTTGTTTCTCTGCTCGATATAGATATATCCGTCCTCGCACTTCTCGACAACCGCCATAACATCCCATTCTCTGCGGTAGCCGCCCTCATAGGAAACATTGGCGTCAATCCTCGGCGCCTCATAGAAAAATCCCGTTCCGTATTCACGGTAGCTGACCTTTCTCGTCTCGTCGATTATCCACTGCTCGGGCATATAGTCGTCGCTCGGATTTTTAAGGTAGCCGTCTATTGCCGCACGGTATGCGTTTGTGATGACTGCCGTATAGTATGCCGATTTTGCCCTGCCCTCGATTTTGAAGCTGTCAATTCCCGCTTTCACAAGGTCGGGTATATGCTCTATCATACACATATCCTTTGAATTGAGGATATATGTGCCGTTTTCGTTGTTGTCTATCGGGAAGAAATTGCCCTGCCTGTCCTTTTGCACAAGGGCATATTCCCATCTGCACGGTTGAGCGCACGCTCCCCTGTTTGCGTCCCTGCCGACAAGATAATGCGACAAAAGACATCTGCCCGAAAAAGAAACGCACATAGCTCCGTGTACAAAGCATTCGATTTCAAGGTCTTTCGGAGTTTTTGCCCTGATTTCGGCAATATCGTCAAGCGAAATTTCACGGGCGGTAACAATTCGCTTTGCACCGAGGTTATAAAACTCGTTTGCCGAAAGATAATTCACAATTCCCGCCTGTGTGGAAATGTGAACATCGACATCGGGCGCATATTTTTTACAGTATGAGAGCACGCCTATATCAGCCACGATAAATGCGTCGATACCTGCCGCAGCGGTGCTTTTTATATATTCGGGAAGCCTGTCGATTTCCGCATTTGTGGGAACGGTGTTGAGCGTAAGATAAATTTTGACGCCCTTTTTGTGGGCGATTTCGCAAATCTCCCTTAAAGAGTCCGAGTCAAAGTTTTTGGGTGCGGCTCTCATTGAAAACATTGTGGAGCCGACATATATTGCGTCCGCACCTGCGCTCAAAGCCGCGTCAAATCTTTCTCTGTCGCCCGCAGGCGCCAACAATTCGGGTCTTGTCATAATTTTCTCCTGTTATATATAAAGCGGAGAACGAATTCTCCGCTTTATTTACTTAGATTTTTTACTGTTTGCCTTTAATGCGGCAAGCGAGTTCTGATTGTGCTCGGAGTCCGTAGCCGCAAGATAAATCTTCTTGTCATTGTCGTGCAGGAAGTAATAATATCCCGTGCTTGCAGGGTAAAGGGCCGCATTTATGGCGTCGTTACCGGGGTTGCATATAGCGCCGACGGGAAGCCCCGCACACTTATAGGTGTCATAGTTTTTCTGATAAACGCTCAATTCCGAAGAATTTGTAACGCTCTTTGAAATATATTCGCTGACATATTCCTTTGTAGCGTCCGAACCGAGCGTCGGGTAAATTCCCGACTTGTTGAGCCTGTTGTGGAATACTGATGATACAAGCGGCATCTGGTCGGCACCGTAAGCCTCTTTCTCGATAATGGAAGCCAAGGTAATTACATCGTCCATACTCATACCGAGTTTATCCGCCTGTGCCTGATACTCGTCCGTCCACTTGTTCTTGAAGTTGTCGAGGAACTTGCGGATAACGCTTGAAGCATTTTCGCCGATATAAAACTCGTAGGTATCGGGGTAAAGATAGCCCTCAAGCACCTGATAGCGCTTATCCTTGTTGTCCATCTGTGCGATAAACGAATACTCGGTGCTGAAATCGACATCCCTGACAGTGGCAAAGAACGCCGTCTGCGAGCAAACCTCGTATTTTTCAAGCTTTTCGGCAATCTGATTTACGGTATAGCCCTCGGGGAATGTGAGCGTTACGGTTTCGCCCGTAACGGTCGGCTTTTTGAAAGACGAGAGCATATTTTCAAGTCCCATAGACTCGGTAAGATAATAAATACCCGTTAAGTAGTTATCGTCCCTGTACTCGAGAACTTTTGCGAAAATTCTGCAAAAATACTTGTGCTTGATAAGCTTGTTATCCTTGAGAATGTCTATTGCGCCCTTTGTATCGGTCTGTGCGGGAACATTTACGGTAACAACGGTTTCGCTGTCTCTGCCTATGGCGAGAATATCGTTCATACAGCTTATTGCGTAAGTAGAGATGAGCACCGCCGCCGCAATGCAAACGGTTATAAGTATCCAAGCTTTTTTATTCTGCTTAAAGAAAAGTTCAATTTTCTTTTTCCTCGGTATCTCGTTTTTCTTGACGATTACCGCCCTGCCGTTTTCGTCGTGAACGATTTCGGGCTTTTTGTAGGGAACATCGCCCTGCGGCTGCTTTTTATGCTTTGAAAACGGGCTTGCCTTTTTCTGCTGTGTGTTCTTTGCCGTATTGCGAACGGGCTTTTTGTTTTCGGGAACAGCCTGCTTCGGCTGTTCGGGCTGAGCCTTGCGCTCCTGTTTCGGCTCGGGCTTCGGCGCTTCCCTTTTGGGGACATAGCGCTTGTCCTCTTCAAAAGCGGGCATAAGGTCGATTTTATTGCCGACATCAGCCAATCTCACCGCAGGCTTGTCGGAATAGCGGTGCACGGGTCGCCTTGCGGCAGGCTCGGGCTTTTTGTATATCTGTGCGTGCGAAGGCGCCTGTTCACGCTTTGCGGGCGTGTGTCTGACGGGCTGACTGAATTCCGAGTCAATGTCCTTTATATCAAGCTTAAAGCTCTTGGCTGCGTTGCCCGATACGGATTTTCCCGAATCCGAACGAGAACTTACGCTTGAATGAGAGGTCGGTCTCTGCGGTTTTGTTACCGATGAATAGGACTCCAGCAAATCGTCATAAGCCTGTTCGTCACTGCTTATGCGTCTGTACGGCTTTTTCTCGTCTTTATTCATTTGGAACCGCCTCCCTTCGCTTTCTTTACGGTTATCATTTTGCTTTGCGTGATAATCTTTTCCACGCATTTATCAAACTTACCGTGCGGTAATTTTTCCTTAACGCAACTATTATAACATATTCCGAGCGTTTCGCCACAAAAATTTGACAAAAATCTGTCGTAATATCCTTTTCCGTACCCGAGACGGTATCCGTACAGGTCAAACATCAGCGCAGGCACGATGCAAAGCCCCTCGGAAAAGTCTGTCATTTTCTCGCATTTTTCGGGAACGGGCTCAAGCACGCCCATAAATCCGCTTTCAAGGTCGTCAAAGCTTTTTATGAAATAAAAATCCATAAGACGGGTGTTGTCGATGCATCTCGGCACGGCAACACGCTTACCGTCTGCCAACGCACGGGAGATTATCGCCCTTGTATCGACCTCAATATCCGTTGAAACATAGCTTAGCAGCACCTTGCAGTCCCTGTACTGCCAGGTGTTGAAAAATCGGTTTGCTATTTTCGAGTCGAGCGCTGCTTTTTCCTGCTCGGAAAGCTGCTTTCTGTAAAGCTTTGACTCGGCACGCAACTTTTGTTTAACGGGTCTTATGTCGTTCACTTGAAATTCAGTTTGCCTGTACCGCCGCCTTAACAGCGTCGGCTTTTTCCTTTCCCTGTAATGCCGCAAGGATTTCGAGTCCGAAGTCAAGCGAAACTCCCATACCCTTTGCGGTTATGATATTGCCGTCTCTGACAACGCCGTTTTCCGATATTTCGGCACCCTTGAGGTCCTTTTCAAAACCGGGGAAGCTTATCGCTTTTTTGCCCTCTAAAAGTCCCTTGTGGCCCAATATCGACGGAGCGGCGCAGATAGCGCAGACAAACGCTCCTTTTTTATTTGCAAAATCAATGTATTCCTGCACGGTTTTATCCGCTTCCAAGTTAAGCGTTCCGGGCATACCTCCCGGGAGAATTACCGCTTTGAGGTCGTCCCTTTTCTCGATTTTGTCAACCGTGGTGTCGCAAATCACGGTAACCTTGTGCGAGCTTGTTATTTTATCGGAGCCTACGCCTACCGTCATAACCTCTTCCCCCGCTCTTCTCAAAACATCGAGCGGAGTCAAGCCCTCGATTTCTTCAAATCCGTTTGCCAAAAACAAATAAATCATATTTTCGCCTCATTCCAAAGTTATCCCGAGATAGATATTATCGGGTATTTTTTTGTCCGCCAGGGGTTTTATCATTCCCGTAACTTCCCTTTGTGTTTCGTTCGCCCCGCAAGGCAGATTTACATATATTTTTTCGGGCTTCAAATCGGCTTTAAGTTCGTCAAGCAGTGAAAATACATCTCCGCTTACAAACCGACTGACAGTAATATTCTTGCCCTCTGCCGAAAAACTTAAATAGCCGTTTTTGCTCTCGTATGAATTGAGCTCCGAAAAGACCTTGTCAACGCTTATTGCCTTTTCGTCCCATTTAACATAAGCGTACGGATATTTTTCGCCGCCCGTGTATTCGGCTGTTTTCTTCCTATAAAAGGCGTTTCGGAAGCCGTTTTTTTCGTAATAAGAATACAGTTTTTCGCTTGCGGGCTTCAAGAACAGGAAGTCTGCATTACGCTCTGTCGCAATTTTGCAGGCAAAGGACAAAAGACCCGACATTATTCCCTTTTTTCTGTAATTTTCCTCCGTTGCGGCGGCATAAACGCAAAACGCTTTACTTTCGCCGTCGTGAGAAACGATTTCCGCCTCAATAAGCATTAAAATCGAAACGACCTTGCCGTCAACTTCGCACAAAAGCACATTTTCCGCATTCGGAAAAGTACCGTAAAAAAACTTTGTGGTTTCCTCGGAGTCGCCGAACACACGCTGCCACAAGCGGCATACGGCGTTCATATCCTTTTTTTCGGCAAGCCTGTAAATCAAAACCGATTACTCCTTTAACACTGCGTCAAATTTTTCAAGCAAAATTGCGGGATTGTATGAGAGCTTCGCCTGTCGCAAGCCCTCGTCGCCCGTGTCGTCCTCACGGTTTACATATTTGTATGACATCAGCTCGTTTTCACAGAACTGCTGGTTTATTATCGGGTATGCGCCGCGGACATCGGAGAAAGCCTTTTCGACATGGGTGCAAAAGACCTCCTTTGTTATCGGTTCGCCGAAGGTGTAAGCCACAACCTCGCCGTCTTTTCTTACAAGTCCGCCCGTAAAGCCGAGCTCAAAATATTTGTCAAACGCCCTGTTTATCGCAATAAGCTCGTTGTCAAGCCCTTCGTTGTCGTCGTTGAGCTTTTCCCACTTCTTATTCATTTCAATGCAGTCTTTGATATTGTCGGGGGTTATCGTCTCGTAATTCCAATTAAAATTATTTTTGAAATATGAAATATGATTACGCTTTGCGTGGTATTTTCTGCCCTTTAATGTACTCAAATCCTCAGAGGTATAGATGTAATCAAAATACTCTCTTGTCGGGATAATTTCAAATTTATCGGGAAAAAGAGCGTTTAATTCCTTTACCGACTTTTCCGAAAGGCTGTACATTGAAAGCTGTTTTCCCTCAAGGCGTGAAATTTCAATCAATTCCTCGATTGCGTGCTTCTTGTCGCCTTTGCCGCAGGGATAAAGGAACGACACGCCGTTTTCCGACTCGCTCTTTGCAAGGAACATACCGTCATACTCCGTAACGGTGGTGTTGTACACCTGCGACCACATATATAAATTTCCGAAACAGTATTCGCAGGATATTTCCTCTGACTCCTCCATAGCCTTTTTTACCCACGCCAAATCCGTTATTTCGGGTTTCTTAAATTCAATCACCTAAAATGTCTCCTGTTTTTTCTAAAACTTTTGCATAAATAGTATTGCCGATTTCTTCGATTGAAAACGGCTCTTTTCCGTCGGAACACTTAATTACCGACCAGCCGAATTTTTCTGCGGCGAACATTGCGCTTTCACGGCATTTTTTGAGATATTCCACATTCGCCTCGTGAATATCCTTTTTGCTCTCGTCGTTCTCATAACGCTTTGACATAAGCCTCTGTGAAATTTCGACGGGCATATCAAGATAAATTACCGCCGTGGGCTTCGGGATACCCATTTTGTTATATTCGTAATCCGTAAGCCACGAAAGGTATTCGTCCCACTTTTCACGGGGAAGCTTTACGGTCTGATGCACCGCATTTGACGAGGTGTATCTGTCGGCCAAAATAACCGTGCCGGAAAGGTAATCGTCCTTCCAATGACGCTTGTAGCTTGCGTATCTGTCAACGGCATAAAAAGAGGAGGTTGCGTAAATGTTTACATCCTCGGGTTTATTGCCGAATTTGCCCGCAAGATACATACGCACAAGCGTGCTCGACTCGTCCTCGTAGTCGGGCAGTTTAATCTGCTTTACCGGTATTCCTCTGTCCGTAAGTCTCTTTTTAAGAAGCTCAATCTGTGTGGATTTTCCGCTTCCGTCAAGTCCCTCTATTACAATAAGCGTGTTCGCCATAAAATTCACCTGTTTTACAATTTTTGCAGTCTATTTATTTTACCAAATTCCGAAGAGATTTACAACACCAAAGCGAAGAAAAAAGCGACTTTTTCAAGCCGCTTTTGTATGTTTTATTATTTGTCTGCCTTTTTAGCAGCCTTTTTCTCTTTATCCTCTTTCTTTTCGGGGAAAAGAAGCTTGTCAAACGGGAAGTAAATGAAGAACTGAACAGCTCCGCACAAAGCGCCCGAAATTGACATTGCGGCATTAGCCGAGCCTGTAAGACCTGTGAAGAACGGTATGAACTTTGTTGAAAGCCAAGCCGAGAAAATGATAAGTGCGATTGTGAAAACGATGTAAATCGGAAGTGTTACGGCGATATTCGCATCGGAATTGAAGGTCTTTTCACGGTTGATGAAGAACGAAACAATCTGAGCGATTACATTTGAAACATTAGCTGCGATAAACACGCCGAGACCGAGCATTGCGCCTGTTTTTGCGTCAATGGATGATTTGAAAATACCCCAGATGTCGTATTCCTTTTCAAGGAATTCGGGGCTCATAAAGAGTTTGATTAAAAGCGGTAAAAATGTCTGAACCACAAATGCGATAAGTGAAACGAAAATGAACTTTACGAACTGCCAAAGTGTTTTGAGGCCTTTGCCCTTTTCGGCAGCGGCGTTGTCAATGTCTTTTAATTTTGCCATTAGAATCCTCTCCTAAACAAGTTAAATTTCACTAAACAGTTTATCATAAACTGTATTATATTGCAAGAAATATTTTATAAAAATACTGCCGCAGGCGTGTTACCTGCGGCAATTTAATTATCTTGACTTGATTTTCTCGATTGAATCGTCAATCATACGCATCTTTTCGGTGTATGCCTTGAGCTTTTCACGCTGTTCTTCGACAAGCTTTGCGGGAGCTTTTGCGACAAAGTTCTGATTATTGAGCTTATTTGAAATGAAGTCAATATCCTTTTGTACGCCCTTTTTCTCTTTTTCAAGTCTTTCAAGCTCCGCCTTGAAGTCAACAAGCTCGTCCATCGGGATATAAATCTTGGCGTCTGCGGTAATTACCGTAACAGCCGAGTCGTCCTCATATCCGGGTACGATTCTGACCTCGCTTGCGGAAGCAAGTCTTGTAAAGAACTCGGCACCGTTTGTGAATGTATCGACATAGGGTGTGTCGATTATAATCTGTGCCTTTTTCGACGGAGCGACATTCATTTCGCTTCTTCTGTTACGCACAGCCTTGACAGCCGTCATAACCCTCTGCATTTCCGCCTCTTCGGACTTGAACTCAAGCTCCGAAGAATACTTCGGCCAATCGGAAATCATAATCGACTCTCCGTCGTGCGGAAGCGTCTGCCAAATTTCCTCCGTGATAAACGGCATAAACGGATGAAGCAGCTTGAGCGTGTTGCTCATAACATAAACGAGAACCGATTTTGCGGTCTGCTTTGCGTTTTCATCGTCGCCGTTGAGACGGATTTTCGCAAGCTCGATATACCAGTCGCAGAATACATCCCAAATGAAATCGTAGAGCTTCTGAACGGCAAGTCCGAGCTCATATTTCTCGAGCGAGTCCGTAACAGCCTTGATAAGGTCATTGTACTGCGACAAAATCCACTTGTCCTCAACAGCAAGATTTTCGGGAATGTGCGGAGCCTTTTCGTCCTCGCCGAGGTTCATAAGAATAAACCTTGCCGCATTCCAAATCTTGTTTGCGAAGTTTCTGCTTGCCTCAACCTTTTCGTCGGAAAATCTCATATCGTTTCCGGGGCTGTTGCCGGTAGCAAGGGTAAATCTCAATGCGTCTGCACCGAATTTGTCGATAATTTCGAGCGGGTCTATTCCGTTGCCGAGCGACTTCGACATCTTTCTGCCCTGTGCGTCACGGACAAGGCCGTGGATAAGAACCGTATCAAACGGAGCTTTACCCGTATATTCAAGCGCCGAGAATATCATTCTCGAAACCCAGAAACCGATTATATCGTAGCCTGTTACAAGCGTATTTGTGGGATAATAATGCTTCAAATCCTCGGTCTGTTCGGGCCAGCCGAGAGTTGAGAACGGCCAAAGAGCCGACGAGAACCATGTGTCAAGCGTATCGGGGTCCTGATTTATATGCTTGCTACCGCACTTGGGGCAAACATCGATGTCGGTCTTTGAAACGGTTGTTGCGCCGCAGTCGTCGCAGTACCACGCAGGAATTCTGTGTCCCCACCAAAGCTGACGGGAAATGCACCAATCCCTTGTGCCGTGCATCCAGTTCATATAGTTCTTGGTAAATCTTTCGGGGATAAATTTAATATCGCCCTTTTCGACAGCCTCTATTGCAGGCTTTGCGAGCGGTTCCATTCTTACGAACCACTGCTTTGAAACCATGGGTTCAATGCTTGTGTGGCAACGGTAGCAGGTGCCGACCTCATGCTTGATGGGCTCGATTTCCTTGATATATCCGCCCTCTTCAAGGTCTTTGAGGATTGCCTTTCTTGCTTCAAGAGTTGTCATACCCGCATACTTGCCGCAGTCGAGAACCTCGGGCTCGTTCTGTGCGATTTTTCCCGAAGCACGAAGCTCGTCCGCCTCAGCCTTGTCCTTTGCGCCGGTCATATGTCCGTCATAGGTAAAGGTTCTTACAATCGGAAGATTGTGGCGAAGTCCTACTTCAAAGTCGTTCGGGTCGTGTGCGGGCGTAATCTTAACAACGCCCGTTCCCTTGGTCATATCGGCGTGTTCGTCGCATACAATCGGGATTTCCTTATTGAGAAGCGGCAAAATAACATGGCAACCGTGAAGATGGGCATATCTCGGGTCGTCACCGTTTATTGCAACCGCGGTATCGCCGAGCATTGTCTCGGGTCTTGTTGTGGCAAGCTCGAGCTTTTCTCCCGTCTCCTTTACGGTATAGAGAAGGTGCCAGAAGTTCGAGTCCTTTTCCTCGTACTCAACCTCTGCGTCCGAAATTGAAGTATTGCAGTGCGGACACCAGTTTACCATTCTGTTGCCCCTGTAAATCAAATCCTTTTCGTAAAGACGTACAAACACCTCACGGACAGCCTTGCTGCAGCCCTCGTCAAGGGTAAATCTCTCCCTGTCCCAGTCGCACGAAGAGCCCATCTTTTTGAGCTGTTCGATAATTCTGCCGCCGTACTGTTCTTTCCACGCCCACGCTCTTTCAAGGAACTTGTCTCTGCCCAAATCCTCTTTGGTAAGGCCCTCCTTGCGCATAGCCTCAACTATTTTAGCCTCGGTTGCAATAGACGCATGGTCCGTACCGGGAAGCCAGAGGGTATCGTAACCCGCCATTCTGTGATAACGGATAAGAATATCCTGCAATGTATTGTCAAGGGCATGTCCCATATGAAGCTGACCTGTGATATTGGGGGGCGGAATGACTATTGTATAGGTCTCTTTCCCCTGCTCACGCTTTGCGTGAAAATACTTGTTTTCAACCCATGTGCCGTAAATGCGTTCTTCGACATTCTTAGGGTTATACTGTTTTTCAAGTTCTTTAGACATATCGTATCTCCTTTGTAAAATAAAAAACGCCCCATACAAAGTATGAGACGAAAAATTCCGTGGTACCACTCAAATTGCCGCACAAGGCGACCGCTTTTGTATTTTATAACGGAAATAACCCGTTTCCGCTTAAATGTCGGCGGAACCGCTCCGAAGCGACGGCGAAACGCACACTGTATTGCCTTGCACCCGACGGCAACTCTCTGAAACGGTGGGAGCGAATCTTAACTTCTTCACTGCGTTTTGTATTGAATTAAAGATATTTTATCATTTGAGGCTCAAAGTGTCAATGCTTTATTCGACTACCTCTAACTTATCGACAAATTCCGACAAAAACATTCTTATATCCGTGCCCTCTTTGCTGTTGCCGTTTATAAAAATCTTCCTGCCGTAGAATGTGTAGTTTTTTATATCGTCAAGGTTGTTTGTGTCAAAAGTCAGCGTAAATTCAGCCGTATGGTCGTGATTTACCGTGATAAACGGCGTGTCGGGCGAATTTTTTGCGACATAGTATCCCGATGTGCCCGCCACCACCTTGAACTTGTATGTGTTGAAGTCATAAAACCAAGTGTCTGCCGTGGCGTCAACCGTAACATGATAGAGGTTTTCTTCGCCCTCGACCTTTTGTGCCACCATTTTAGTAACATTGAAGTCAATTTTATGCCAACGGTTTTTCAATATATTAGTGCCTAAAAAAATAAGCCCTATTATTATAACAACGGCGAGTATCTCAAAAATTACGACAACCGCCTTGCGTTCTGTCTTATTCATTTTCACACCTCAACAGGTATTTTAACAACATTATGTTTAACTGTCAACACTGTTTTTGTTTCCCGACGCCACGGCAAAGGTAATGCAGTCCACGCTTTGCGCCTCATATATACGAAGCATCTTCGCACATTCGTCAAGCGAAGCGCCCGTTGTTTTGACATCGTCCACAAGTAAAATTTTCTTATCTTTTACCGAGTCCTTATCCTTAACATCGTATATGCCGAACACATTGCCCTTTCTGTAAAGGCGTGAGAGCGAATGCTGCGGCGGAGTGTCATAAACACATTCGAGGGCGTCAAGAACCGGTATTCCCGTAAGTGCGGACAGCTCGTTTGCAAGAACCTCCGCCTGATTGAAATCACGCTTTCTTTTCTTGCTTTTCGTAAAAGGAACAAAGCAGAGGTAATCAAAGCCCGTTTCCGAATATTCACGCAGAAATACCCTGTACATATCCTCCGCCATAATTTTGCAAATGAATTTCTTTTCGTTGAACTTCATTCTCGACACTGTTTTGCGTATAGGTCCCTCATAGTAAAACGCACCGAAAACAGAGCCGTAATAATGCCGCCTGCCCTTGCAGTCGCAATCGGATTTGCTCATACCGCAGGCAGGACAAACGGGCGGCTCGATTATCGGCAAGCCGCTTTTACAGTCCTCGCAAAGCGTTTCACTGTAACGGATAAGCTCGCCGCAATATCTGCAGCGCTTCGGGAAGAAAACGCTGACAATGAAGCTTTTGAAATCATCCTTTTTCATCGTTGTTCTCCAAAAGCATATATTTAAGTGCGGAATATCTGCGTGTTTTCCTGTCGTTTTGCGCCATTTCAAGCACCTCTGCGGAGCTTCCGACAATCACAAGCTTTTCCTTTGCCCTTGTAACTGCGGTATAAAGCAAATTTCT
Organism: uncultured Eubacteriales bacterium; assembly: GCA_902491475.1. Lineage (GTDB taxonomy): Bacteria > Bacillota > Clostridia > Oscillospirales > Acutalibacteraceae > Fimenecus. The sequence continues at coordinate 83,783 of CABUHY010000006.1, read as the reverse complement.
GTATTTCAACTGCGGAATTACGGAAATTATCGGCAAAACCACCGCTTTAAACTCACTGCCCTGACTTTTATGTACCGTTACGGCATAGGCAAGCTCAAGCTCAATCAACTGGTCTTTGAGATATGTTGCCCGTCTGTCATCGTCAAAGCAAATTATCACACATTCGTTTCTTATGTCAATTCTTTCGATTATGCCTATATCGCCGTTAAAAATGCCCTCGCCCGAGTCCTTGCCTCGTTCCCAGCCGATATTGTAGTTATTCTTAACCTGCATAACCTTGTCGCCCTCACGGAACACCTTGAAGCCGACGGTTATTTCGTTTTTATCCTTTGCGTGGGGGTTTACAAGCTCCTGTAACATCTTGTTGAGATTGTTCGTACCCGCTTCGCCTTTTTTAGACGGGCATATGACCTGAATATCGGTAAACGGAGAATATCCGTAAGCCGCAGGCAGGCGCTTCGAGTAAAGCTCGGCTACCGTCTGTGCGGTGTCAAAGGCATTTCTTCTCTCCATAAGGAAAAAGTCGCTGTCCTTTTTGTCGATTATTATCTGCTCGCCGTTTACTATCCTGTGCGCGTTTGTGACGATAAGGCTGTCAAGCGACTGCCTGAAAACCTCTTTCAATTCAACCACGGGTAAAAGCTTTGAACCGATTAAATCAGCCAAAACATTACCTGCTCCGACTGCGGGAAGCTGATCGGAGTCGCCGACCATAACGAACCTGCAACCGAACGGAAGAGCTGCCAAAAGGCTTGCAAAAAGGCTTGTGTCCACCATTGAAAGCTCGTCCACAATAAGAACCTCGCAATCAAGAGGATTACGCAGATTGCGCTGAAAAACGGGTCTGTCGTTTTCATCCCATTCGACCTCAAGCAAGCGGTGAATTGTCTTTGCCTCCTTGCCCGTAAGCTCGCTCATACGCTTTGCCGCCCTGCCCGTAGGCGCCGCAAGGGCAATTTCAAGCCCCTCGTTTTCAAACACCTTGATTATACCCTTGAGCGTTGTGGTTTTGCCCGTACCGGGTCCGCCCGTCAAAATGAGCATACCCTTGTTTATTGCGGTCTGTATAGCCTCTTTCTGCTTTTCGGCGTATTCGATTTTAAGCGAAGCCTCAACCGCTTCGATTTCCTTGTACAAAGTTTTCCTTTCGGGAGGCGGAAATTTCAAAAGCACCTTCATACGGTTGCTTATGGAATTTTCGTCAAGATATGCCGAAGTCAGGAAAATAAACTCCTTACCGTTCATTTCCTTTGAAACAAGCTTACTCTCGCCTATGAGCTCGTCAATCATAATGTCGGCGTTATCCTCGTTGGTGGAAAGATACTGCGCCGCAATTTTTACAAGCTTTTCCCTCGGCAGGCAGGTGTGCCCGTCAGAATATAAATTATGGGTAACGATATGTACTATACCCGCTTTAATCCTGTATGTCGGGTTTGTACCGTTGGGCAGGTTCTGCGCTATGGTCTCCGCCCTTTCAAAGCCTATTCCGACGCCCGAAAAGCACAAATCGAACGGATTCTCCATAACCCTCTCGACCGTGTTTGCGCCGAACAGCTTATATGCCTTTATGCACTCATTAGGCGTCATTCCGTAGGTTTCAAGGTTCATCATAATGCCCCTTACGGCAAACTGACTCTTAAAATCCTTTGAAATCATACGGGCACGCTCCAAGGATATTCCCTTTATAAGCGCAAGGCTCTCGGGCTCGTTTTCAAGCACTTCAAATGAGCGCTCCCCGAATTTTTCGATTATTTTTTCGGCGGTTGCGGGACCTATACCCTTTACCGCACCCGCACTGAGATAATTATATAACTGCTCTGTCGTCGCAGGCATATTCCGCTCATAGCTTTCGACCTTAAACTGCCTGCCGAAGGTGTTGTGAAATGTCCAGTTTCCTGAGCATTTGACCGTTTCGCCGACGGAAATTGCGGAGAAAAGACCGACGGCCGTAATGAGCTCGTCATCACAGCCTATTTCAAGCACGGTATAGCCGTTTTGTTCGTTTCGGAATTTTATATCCTCGACAGTACCGCTTATTATTTCGTTTTTAAGCTCTTCATTCATTTGAACAGTTCCTCTAATTCGTCCGCCGTTATAAGATAAATGCCGTTTGTCTGCCTGCACACATTGAGGCAGGAAAGCTTTTGCGCTTCGTCCATACCCGTATCGACAACAAGCACTTTGCCGTACTCTTCGTCGCCGATAAGGTTAAGCTTTGTTCTTGCCGCATACGCCGCCCGAGTGGTTTCCTCGCCGCAGCTTTCGGACGGAATAATTATGTAATAATCATACTTTCCCTTTGGCATTAAAAGCTTGAACAGTATCCCGTATGAGAGAGCAAGCAGCCCCAAAAGTATCAAGCCGACAAAAACCGATGCAAAAAACGCCTCTAACATTAAAATCACCCCATAACATAGTATGAGGCGAGTTTAATAATGTGAGTAAACCTGTAAGCCGAGTTCTGTCATTGAAAGCAATTATCTGTCTAATCGTACCGTTACCGATACGCTCAAGCCATCCGTCGAAGTATCTGCCCAGCTGACAACTTCGGTCGATGTTGCATCGGGTAGGGTTTACTTGGCAATATTGTTACCAATATCCCGGTGAGCTCTTACCTCGCCTTTCCACCCTTACCGTAAAAATACGGCGGTATATCTCTATGCACTTTCCCGGAGGTCGCCCTCGGCGGCCGTTAGCCGTTACCCTGCTGTGTGATGCTCGGACTTTCCTCATCGACGCATTGCTGCGCCTCCGCAATTGCTCAGTCTGCTCACATATATATTTTATTATATTTTGTCCCCCGTGTCAATTACCGTAATCTCGCAAAGATTTGAAAACATAGCCGTTTTCCCTCGCGTAATCGATTATTCGTGCAAGGGCGTTTGAGTTATCGGGCGAAACGGCGTGAAGAAGTATTACCGCACCCGGATGAAGCCTTGCGGTTACGGTGTCGAAAGCGTAATCCGCACCCTTTTGGTTGTTGAGATCCCAATCGGAATAGGCAAGCGACCAGAAAACGCACTTGTAACCGAGCGAACCGACCAAATCAAGCGCACTCTCGGAATATTCGCCCATCGGGAAACGGAAATAGGGCTCGGAATATCCGAAATTCGTCCGCAAATAGTCGTCCATTCCCTTTATCTCCTGCGCCATCTGCGTCCTTGTAAGCGTCGGGAAAGACGGATGAGTGACCGAGTGGTTGCCCACTATATGCCCCTCGTTTATCATTCTTGAAATAAGCTCCGGATACTGCTTTACCTGCGGCAGAGTGCAGAAAAATGCCGCTGTTACACCTTTTTCTTTTAATGTGTCGAGGATTTTTGCGGTATAGCCGTTTTCATAACCGCAGTCAAAGGTAAGATACAAAACCTTTTCCGAAGAAACCGTATCAAGGCAAAGCGCATTAAAATTGTTTTCGTCAAAATATTTTTGATTTTTTACGGAAATATCGTTAGGCTTGCCGTCCTTTGCAACGCCGAAGCCGTAACCTTTTTTCTCGGTTGAAAGCTGTCTTGTGTTCTCGGGGTCCGTAACCTTGAACTCAACGCAGGCAAGCGGTTCTTTACCCGTATAGGTTTTTCCGTCCTGCAACACCGCAGAGCCCGAGCCCGCAGGCAGAATATCCGCCGAAATGCCGTCGGAACCGTCCGCTTTTTCGGTGGTTGTGAGCAATTCGGATTTCATTTCTTTCGTGGTTTCGGGTGCCGTCGTCTGCTCCCGCGGCTCTTTTTTAGAGCAGGAGCACAGCGAAAAAACAAATATGAGAACGATAAGTACGGCTGTTACTTTTTTCATAATTTATCCCCTTATAAAAAATGTCCGTTACCGTCGGCAACGGACTTACTTTGATTTTACATCATACTCTGCATATTATCAACTATATTTGAAAAAGTATTCATAGCTTTTTTAGCCGTCTTTTTCATATTCTTCATCGGGTCATCGTTCATCGCCGAGCCGATCATAGCCGCAGCGGCACCGAGAGCAAGGCTCGCACCTACGGCCTTCATCGTTTTCTCCGTTTGCTTTTTCATCTTTCTCACCTCTTTGTTTTTGTGATGTACTAATATTCTTTACGCAAACGGAAAAATAATTATTGTATAGTTCTTTTATTTTTTGAAAAATATGTTAAAATAGATAAAAAAATTCGGGAGAGAAAAAAATGTCGATTAACATAGTAATGGTTGAACCTGAAATTCCGCAAAACACGGGCAATGTCGCAAGAACCTGTGCACTGACGGGAGCAAGGCTTCATCTTGTCGGCCCCATGGGCTTTAAGATAGACGACCGCAAGCTCAAAAGAGCGGGTCTTGATTACTGGTATCTTTTGGATATTACATATTATGAAAGCCTTGCCGAGTTCCTTGAAAAAAACAAGGAGCACGAGGATAAATTCTACTTTTTCACAACAAAGGGCAGGCACATTTATTCGGATGTGAAATATCCCGACAACTGCTATCTTTTCTTCGGAAAGGAGACAAAGGGTTTGCCCGAGGATTTATTGTATAACCACCCCGACACCTGTGTGCGTATGCCGATGCTCAACCACGAGCGGGCAAGAAGCCTGAACCTTTCAAATACAGTTGCAATCGCAACCTATGAGGTGTTAAGACAGTGGAATTTCCCCGAGCTTTTGTGCGAGGGTCAGCTCCACGAGCTTAAATGGGACGAATAAGTAAACAGCCTGTTGCGTTTTATGTAACAGGCTGTTTTTGTTGTGTGAGTTTTTTCGAGGAGTGGACGGAAATTATCCGAGGAGTTCCGCTCCCTCCCCGAGGGAGCTGTCGAGCGAAGCGAGACTGAAGGAGTTGAAATAGGTTACATCAAACTGAGGGAGAGATAAAGAAAATTTGATGTTTATTGCCTCTCTCCTTCCGTCACGCCTGCGGCGTGCCACCTATTGCCCTCTTGCGGTTCCCGATTTTGTTTATGCGGCTTGGGGCGCCGCACAAAATCGACCGCTGCGCCGACAGATGCTCCCTTTATCCGCCACAGGCGGCGGTCGCATATGTTGCCCGTCAGAGGAAGGCTTGGTTCTACTAACATTATAATTCGATGTTTATTAACGGCGGGAGCAAGCCCCCGCCCTACCGATATGGCAACGCACCTGTATGAGTTACCTGCGGTCGCCCGCCAAATTCAGCAGCAACAAAAAGCGGGCGAACACAGTTCGCCCTACGATATTATGACATTCAATTTCATTTTGCCGAATTTATTTAAGCGTTTTTGTCATCAACACGGCGTTTTCCGTCGGATGAGAATAAAAATTCTTTCTCTCCCCGACATTTACAAATCCGCATTTCTTATAAAGCGAAATTGCGTTTTCGTTGGACTGTCTCACTTCGAGCGTTATAAACTCCGCATTTTTTTCGCGGCACACTTTTTCGAGATGTTCCAGAAGCTTTGTCGCAACTCCCCTTTTTCTGAATTTTTCGCCCACGGCAACATTAGTTATCGAAACCTCGCCGACAACATTGAAAGAGCCTATATACCCTACCGTTTCGCCGCCGATTTTCGCCGTAAAGAAACAGGCTACGGGGTTTTCAAGCTCCTCCGCAAGCGATTTCTCGCTCCACGGGTCGGAAAAACATTCCTTTTCTATGAGCGCAATACTCTTAATATCGTCCTCGGTCATAGGCGAAATTTCAATTTCCGCACCCGTTAAAAAATCAAGAATACCGTCAAACCGCTTTTGAATTTCAAGGGCGGTTTTTCTGTATGTTTCAAGGCTTCCGCCGTACGGGTCGGGAATGTCCAAAACACGGGTCTTTGCACTCGGATAAGCCTTTTTTATTATATCTTCGTGAGTCGCCGTCATACATAAAAAGTATGTGTTTTCCGTAAAATCGTATGCTGTAAGCGCCCTTGAACGGTGCGAAGAAATATCCGCACCGAGCTCTGCCGCCGCCGTGACCGCATTCTTACAGGGTTCGTCGCCCGAGAAGCAGGCAAGCCCTGCGGAGGACACCTCGATACCGTCTGCATTTTTACTTTTAAGATATTCACGGAAAAGCCCCTCAGCCATAGGACTGCGGCAGGTGTTTCCCGTGCAAACGAAAATCGCTCTTTTCATTTGTTATCCTTTCGCATCGTACCATGTTTTGCCGATATTTGCGTCGCTTACAAGTCGCACTTTCATCTTGCAGGCATTTTCCATTTCCTCGGAAACAATCTTTTTGACAGCTTCGGCTTCATTTTCGGGAGCTTCGACTATCAATTCATCGTGCACCTGCAAAAGAAGTCTCGCCTTGAGATTTTCCGCTTTAAGTCTGTTATATACCCTTATCATTGCGATTTTGATTATATCTGCGGCAGTGCCCTGTATCGGCATATTTCTTGCGACTCGCTCGCCGAACGAACGAAGCATACCGTTTGACGAGGAAAGCTCGGGCAAATATCTTCTTCTGCCGAAAAGCGTAGAAACATAACCGTCAGCCTTTGCCTTTTCGACAACGCTTTTCATATATTCGTCAACGCCAGAGTAATGGTGCAGATAGTCCTTGATATACTTGTCAGCCTCGGCTCTCGAAACGCCTATATCCTTTGAAAGCGAAAATGCGCCGATACCGTAAACTATGCCGAAGTTTACCGCCTTTGCCCTTGAACGCATAAGCGGAGAGACCTTGTCAAGCGGAATTTTGAACACCTGCGAGGCGGTGGTGGTGTGTATGTCCGTCTCGCTGTTAAAGGCGTCTATCATATTTCGGTCGTTCGCAATATCCGATAAAACACGCAATTCAATCTGCGAATAGTCGGCGTCGATAAATGTCATTCCGTCCTCGGCGATAAAGAATTTCCTCATTTCCCTGCCGAGCTCCGTCCTTACGGGAATGTTCTGAAGATTGGGCTCAACTGACGATATTCTGCCCGTTCTTGTCTCCGTCTGATTAAAGGTCGTGTGAATTCTGCCGTCCGAGGAAATCTGCTTTATAAGCCCGTCGCAGTATGTCGATTTCAGCTTTGCAAGCGTTCTGTATTCAAGGATAAACCTTACGATTTCGTAATCCTCGGCAAGCCCCTCCAACACATCGGCATTGGTGGAATATCCCGTTTTCGTCTTTTTCTTTGTGGGTATTGCAAGGTCGTCGAAAAGCACCTCGCCCAACTGCTTGGGAGAGTTTATATTAAATTCCCTGCCCGCAAGCGAATAAATTTCTTTCTGAAGCTCGTCAATACGGGCGGAAAGCCTGTCCGAGAATTCCTCAATGCCCTCTCTGTCAACCTTAATGCCGTAAACCTCCATCGAGGAGAGCACTTTGGCAAGCGGCATTTCAATCTCATTAAACAGTTTTGTATTGTCGGTGCTTTCAAGCCTTGAGTGAATACGGCTTTTGAGCACCCTGTAAGCTGAAATGTCGGAAAGGGTTTCGTTGCCGTACTCAAAATACGGTACGGAAAACTCCGCCGCAAGGCGCTTTACGGAATAATCCTTTGCGGACGGGTTGAGCAAATATGCACCGAGCAAAATATCAAAGTCAATATCTTTTATCTCTTCGCCTTTTTTGAAGAAATATGAGTAAACCGCCTTTGAATTGTAGGTACAGGTCTTGACGGAGGGGTCACACAGCATTGAAAAAATCTTTTCAATATCCCCGTCAGCCGTGAATTCATAAACATTTTCAGAGTCGGCGGCGCAAATCCCCGTAAGCCCGAGTTTATCGGTTTCAAAAGCAAAGAAAAGCTCTTTTTCTTCATTTACCGACTTTTCAAGGAGCGTAATATCAGCGCTCTTTTCGGGTGCGGCGGTCTTTTCGTCCTTTACCTGCGAGACTGCGGCGGCTGGCAGAGAAAGTCTTTCAAGAATTTTGAACATTTCATATTCGGTCAGAAGCTTTCTTGCCTTTTCCGGGTCGCCCTCGCACTTTTTGTATGAATTTATATCGGTATCAATCGGAACATTGACATCGATTTTTCCGAGCTTATAGCTCAAATACGCTTTTTCTTTATCGTTTTTAAGCTTTGTTCTGACAGACTCCTTTATGTCTATCGTATCGATATTTTCGTAAATATTATCAATCGAACCAAAGGTCGCAATCAGCGACGATGCGGTTTTTTCGCCTATTCCCGCAACACCGGGAATATTGTCCGAGCTGTCGCCCATAAGCGCTTTGATGTCAATCATCTGCACAGGCTCAACACCGTACTTTTCCTTTACCGCCTCAGTGTCGTATTTTACGGTTTCGGGTCTGCCCATCTTTGTTGCCGCAAGCAAAACAGTAACATTGTCCCTTACAAGCTGTAAGCTGTCCCTGTCCCCCGTAGCGATAAAGCTTTCATTGCCGTCTCCGCAGTTATGGGAGAGCGTACCGATAAGGTCGTCCGCCTCAAAACCCGGCTTTGTAACGATTTTATATCCGAGTGCGCAGAGGATTTCCTTTAACACGGGCATCTGCTCGGCAAGCTCGGGCGGCATAGGCTTTCTGCCCGCCTTGTATTCGTCATACATTTTGTGCCTGAAGGTCGGCTCTTTAAGGTCAAAGGTTACGGCGACGCTGTCGGGTACCACATCCTCTTCAAGCTTCAGAAGAATATTCAAAAAGCCGTAGATGGCGTTCGAATACCGTCCGTCCTTGGTCGTGAGCAGCTTTATGCCGTAAAACGCCCTGTTGAGTATGCTGTTTCCGTCTAAAATCAATAGCTTCATATTTTTCACCGAATTTTAAGAAAATTTATTTACACCGATATTGTACCATATCTTTTTATATTTTGCACTAAAAATTATGCCGCAACGGTTGAGATAAAAATGTATTTATGGTAAAATATGCTGAAATTCTTTAGAGGTTGGTTTTATGCAGTTCGGAAATTTGAAAATTGAAGGTTTTGCGGCTCTCGCACCTATGGCAGGCGTTGCGGACAGGGCGTTCCGTGAGATTTGCCGTGAATACGGTGCGGCTTATACCGTTTCGGAAATGATAAGCTCAAAGGGCGTTACCATGGGCGATAAGAATTCAAAGGAATTGATGACCCTCAATGAAAAAGAACGCCCCGCAGGTGTGCAGATATTCGGAAGCGACCCAGAAATTATGGCGCAGAGCGTCAGCTCCGTTCTTGAAACAAAACCCGATTTCATTGACATAAATATGGGCTGTCCCGCACCTAAAATCGCAGGAAACGGCGGCGGAGCTTCGCTTATGAGAAATCCCGAGCTTGCACAGAGCATTGTAAAAGCCGTTGTCGGCGCAACAGAGCTCCCCGTAACGGTAAAAATGCGTTCGGGCTGGGATTTTGACAGCATAAATGCGGTTGATATGGCAAGAAGAGCCGAGGAAGTCGGTGCGGCGGCTGTTACCGTTCACGGTCGGACAAGACAGCAAATGTACGCCCCTCCCGTAAACACGGATATAATCGCCGAGGTAAAGCGTTCGGTTTCAATTCCAGTAATCGGTAACGGAGATATTGTTGACGGGCAGACTGCGGCGCTGATGTTTGAAAAAACAAACTGCGATTTTCTTTTGGTCGGCAGAGGTGCGCTCGGCAGACCTTGGGTATTTTCGCAGATAAACGCATATCTCAACGAGGGCAGAATTATCCCCGAACCGCCCGTAAGCGAGAGAATGAGAGTAATGGTAAAGCATATCAAGCTCATTTGCGAATACAAGGGCGAAAAAATCGGAATGAAAGAGGCAAGAAAGCATGCCGCCTGGTATATGAAAGGACTTCGGGGCGGAGCGGAGTTCAGACGGCAGGCAGGCACACTCGAAACTGTTGAACAGGCACAGGAATTGGCGTTTCGGGTCGTTGTGGAAAATCAGTAAAGTGTAAACTATATAAAATACCCCCTACGGTTTGAGATAGGCTCTTACCGTAGGGGGATTTTTATTGTGTTAAATTTTGGTTTTTAATATTGTGTGATAGACAGTAGAAAGGGTGTAAGGACATAGTAAACACACTGCCCTAATAAGCCGAAAGTTATTATAAACACGCTGATTTTCACGGCGGGAGCAAGCCCCCGCCCTACCCGATACAGCATCGCACAACCCGTAGGGGCGACCTGCGGTCGCCCGCTAAATTCAGCAGAAATTAAAAGCTTACCGAGCCTTCCTTGTAAAGGGAGCCTTTGTTTGTTAGCAATTAGCGTTCTCTATAAGCCACAGCATAAAATCACTTATACACCGAGGGCTTTCGTTTATGAAATTTTCATATTAAGCCGTAATTTGTCGCTTATCATTGCGATAAATTCGGAATTGGTGGGCTTGCCGCGGCTCGACTGAATCGTATATCCGAAGTAGGACGACAGAACATCGACATCTCCCCTGTCCCACGCAACCTCGATTGCGTGGCGGATTGCCCGCTCAACTCTCGACGGTGTGGTCGAAAACTTCTTCGCAACAGTCGGATAAAGCACCTTTGTTACGGAATTCATCATTTCCGTGTCGTCAATTGAAAGGATAATCGCCTCACGCAGATACTGATAACCCTTTATGTGCGCAGGCACGCCTATCTAGTGCATAATCTCGCTGACTATAACCTGCAAATCCTGCGTCTCGCCGAGGTCGGTATGTTGCGTTGTGAATTTCTGCGACCTGTCGGACATTCTGCGTATTCTCTCGCCCATAACATTGACATCAAACGGCTTTCTGAAATAATAATCGACGCCTGCCGAGAGGATTTCCTGCTCAAAACGCTGATTGTCAACCCCCGACATTACCATTATGAGCATATCGTCGAATTTTTTGCTGCCTTTGAGCCTTTCGACAACGCCGAGAGCGTCTATGTTCGACAAAAATGCGTCCATAACAACTGCGTTCGGTTTTTCGTTTTCGATTGCCTCAAGGAGCTTTTTGCCGTCCTTTTTAACGAGCTTCACCTCGCAGCCGTAGGAAGCAAGCGCTTTTACACAATTCGCCCCGAATTCGTTTCCTTCTGCCGTCAACACCACTTTAAGATTTCTTTCCATATATTTAACCTCCGTTTTTTGATTTCTGCCATATTTTACCATTTTAGTATATTTTTGGCAATAGCTTATTCAAAAATTTACTAAAAGTTTTTTGAACTTAATCAAAAATCGACCAAATAACAGCGAATATTTCAAGTTGCGTTTCATTGTGCAAATACAATATGTCGTTATTAAAGGTATCGGGTCGGGAAATGAAAAACAATATGTTGAGTGCGGCACGGCGGTGCTACCGACTTTTGCGGATGTATCGGATTTGGTTTTTACAATCCCTCCGCCTCACATTCGTTCGGCACCTCCCTTTACACAAGGGAGGCTGAACGCACGAATTGAAAAACATATCATATAGCGTAGGGACAGCCCTTGCGGCTGTCCGAAATCCGCAAAATTCGGTAGAATTACACCATGTAGGGCGGGGGCTTGCTCCCGCCGCCATTTTATATGAAATTATCTTAGAAGTTCCGCTCCCTCCCGGGCAACATATGCGACCGCCGCCTGTGGCGGATAAAGGGAGCATCTGTTGGCGCAGCGGTCGATTTTGTGCGGCGCTCCAAGCCGCATTAACAAAATCGGGCACCACAAGAGGGCAAAGCTGTCGAGCGAAGCGAAACTGAGGGAGTAAAAGTAGGCTACATCAAATTGTAAAAAACTCCCCCAGTCATTTTTTCTATGAAAAAATGCCAGCCCCCTCTGAGATGGGGCGGAAGCACTAATCGAATTTGATATGAAATGCGGACAGCCGCAAGGGCTGTCCATACGGTTACATATAAAAATTTCCCGTCCCGAACGAAATCCGTTCGGAGCGGGAGTTTGTTGTTTAATAATATCAAATCAAAGAATATTGTTGCTCGACATATTCATAATAATCTGTGCTGTTTCGGCTCTGTTGGCGTTGCCTGCGGGATTGAGCTTGCCGTTGCCGCCGACAATATGATTTTCTGCCGCCCAGGCAACCGCTTCTTTTGCCCAATCGCTTACATTTCCGCCGTCGGGGAAAGCTACGAGGATTTCAGAAACATTGCCCGAAACCGAGCCGTCGCAATAATTGTAGAGTATCAGGCACATCTGCTCCCTTGTGAGCGCATCGCCAACACCGAAGCGTCCGTCCGCATAGCCCGAAATGATATTATCGTTTTTAGCCCAGGTTACCGCAGCGAAATAATACTCGCCTTTGGGTACATCCGGGAAAACCGCCGGATAAAAATCATATCTGTTAAGGTCAATCCTAACGATATTGGCAAGCAGGAGTACAAAATCCTGCCTCTGCATAATGTCCGCAGGTCCGAAGTCGCCGTTTTCATAGCCGTTCAAATATCCTTGCCTGTAATTAAACAAAACCGCATTGTAATACCACTCGTTCTTCGTTACATCGGGGAAAGGAAGATTAAACTCCCCTGTCGGAACAAAATACAGTCCGTTGCGGTCGGCATAGCTTTCCGCTTCGGAATCGGTCTTTCCGTAAATCGTGAAGCCGGGCACTCTTTTACGCCTTGAGTTACTTGTATCGTAATAACCGAATGCCATACTTCCCAACTTCTCGACAGACTGCGGAATATAAACGGATTTCAGGTTGTCACAATCGGCAAACGCCCTTGAACTGATTGCTGTAACGGTATCGGGAATTGACACAAACTCAAGATTTTTGCAGCCGAAAAACGAATAAGAGCCTATTGTACGCAAGCCGTTCGGAAGCGTAACGGTCTTTATTGCCGTGTTGCCCTCAAACGCCTCCCATATCATAACAACCTTTTTGCCGTCAATGCTTTCGGGAATGACAACATCTTCCTCGTCGCCGGTGTATTTTATAATTTCAATGCCGTCTTCGTAATTGTTGTATGAATATTTTCTGCTTTCCTCGGAACGGGCGGTAATTGCAACATTGAAGTTGCCGACAACATCTCCGATATAAAAGGACATAGGATATGTATTGCCCGCCGTCCATGTATCGGCGTCATCAAGACCTACGAGTCCGCGGTCGCCGTCTTCAAACTTCTCATAAATCTCGCTTACCGTCAAATTTTCAGAAGTGCCGTCTTTGTATATAAGCTTAACTTCCGACGGTCTCGGGCGGTATGTAAAAGCACCGTTTATGTCGTAAAATCCAGTTGTTAATTCGGGAATTTCAAAGTCCTCTATTTCGATTTTTGAAACGGGATTTTCAACCAAATTCAGCTTAAACTCGGCAATATTTGCTCCGAAGTATAACCTTGCGGTATATGAATTGCCGACGCTCCACTGATTGTTGTAATCCTGGGCGTCAACGCATCTGACTTTCGGCTCGGGAAAACCCGAAATGTAAAAGTCAATGTCGAACATTGATCCCGATACAATCCGTCCGTCACGCATATAAACGGTTATGTTGTATGCCTCTGTATTATTATAATAGAAATAGGACGGAGTATATATAATGCTGCCTGTGTCCGGGTCATAAGAGCCGTCGCTTACATAGTCTCCGCTGACATTTTCATAAAGAGTTACATCCTCGACCTCGATTTTTTCAATGGGATTTTCGCCTATAACAACCGAATACGGATAGCTTTTGCCGTTCAGATTGAGGTAAGCGGTATAGGTGCTGTTTTCCTCATATTGATTATTAAAGCTTTGCTCCGAGGTAATTGAAATATCGTACTTCAACTCTTCAAGCTCATAGTAAGCATAGGTCTTGACAGTACCGTCGGAAAATTCCAGAGTTATTTCCTGCGGTCTTAAATTGTAGCTGTAATACCAATCGGTATAGCCCTCGCCGACGGAATCCCTTATAAACTCTCCGTTTCTACCCGGAATGCGTGTAATCGGCGCTATTGAAACCGAGTCGATTGTCGGCTGTCCGTCCGCCGCAAAAGACTCAATACTTGCAAGGGGGAAAACTGTTAAAATCATTATAAGACTCATAAGTACGGACAAAAATTTTTCTGTTCTTTTCATATGTTCCCTCCTAAAATATTGTACAATAATTATAAACTGTGCCGAATATCATTGTCAATGAATAGCCGAAAAGAGAGCATATACATTTTTCATATGCTCAAACTGTGTAAAATATACAAAAAGCAAACCCGAAAAGCAAACAGAACATCTGCCTTTCGGGTGCTTTTTCAGGAAGCTTTTCGAGTTATCTCTTCCTCTACGGAGTTTGAAATTTCGAGCATATTTTCGGCGAAAATACCGTAGCCCTGCAAAGGGTCGTTTACAAACACATGAGTTACCGCTCCGACGAGCATACCGTTCTGTATTATGGGACTTCCGCTCATTCCCTGTACTATGCCGCCTGTTTTTTCAATCAATTCGGAATCGGTTACTTTGATTATCATATTCTTGTTGTTCGAGTCATTTTGCAGAAAAACCTTTACTATTTCGATGTCATAGTATTTCGGTCCGTTAATATCAACCGTGGATATTATCTGTGCAGGACCTGCGGTTATCTCCTGCTTTGTGGCGACTGGTATCTCCTGCCCCGTTACGGGTTCGTCGGAAACGCCGTATATTCCGCACTCACAGTTAATTTTCAGGTCTCCCGTTTTTTTGTTTGTAAACACTCCGCACAGTTCTCCAGTTGCGGAAGCCGTACCCTTGTAGCAGCCGCTTATCCTTGCGGACATGGCGTCGCCTTCAAGCATAGGCATAATTTTCCCTGTATCGACATCGCATACTGCGTGCCCGAGTCCGCCGAAAACGCCCGTGTTCCTGTCGTAATAGGTAACCGTACCTACGCCCGCGGTGCTGTCTCTTACCCACAGCCCCGCTTTGTTCTTTCCGTCGCTTTCGGACACGGCAAGGGTCAATGTGGCTTCAAACGGCTTCCCGTTCCTGTCTGCCGTGACCTTTACGGTTTTGTCCTGAGTGCCTTGGAAAAATTTCGTAAGCTCGTTTACCGTTGTGATTCTTTCCCCGTTAAGGGCTGTTATCACATCTCCCGTTTCAAGCCCTGCTTCCTTTCCCGGATTTCTCGCACCCGCCGAGGTCTGAACATCGTCCATCCCCACTATAACGGCTCCGTCGGTATAAAGCTTGATACCGAAAACATCGCCGCCGGGCACAACATATTGCCTTTTTGAAACGGTTACCGAAGAGGATTTGACCGGTATGGTATTGAGTAACGATATATCGAGAGTATATTCCTTATCCTCCGAGCGGTCGTCAATAACATTAGATGCCGTATTCGCAGACACCGAGTCTTCATTTTGCGTTACGTTTAACGAAAATATCTCGCTGATCATTATTTTCTCGCTCTCGACAAGATGAATACTGTCGGGTATCGTCTTTTGTGCAAATATGACCATACCGAATATGACAGAGGTTATCATAAGCCCGATAAAGCTTATCACTTTGAAAAAATATTTCATTTTTCACCTCCGCATTCGCGACGCGTTCGCCGCTTTTATAATTTGTGAAATATTCACCCGTTTATAAGCGGAAAAAATAAGACTTTTTAGATTATTATGGACAAAATGTAAATCCCAAAATCTAAAAAGTCTTTTTTGTTATTTATTCAATTTTAACAGCGAAACAATTTTTTCAACAGAATTTTCAACATTTTCGTTTTCCGTTGAAACTGTAAAATCGGCATATTTTTTGTAAAGCGGAAGCCGCTCTCTCAAAATATCCTCCACGCTCTCGCCGTGCTTTGCGGCAATTCCCCGTGTTTTTATGTTTGACAGCCTTTTTTTGAGTGCGCTCGGCGAAACATCTATAAACACCGTAACGGCGTCTTTTTTGAGCTTTTCCATAGCCTTTTTGCCGAACACCGCACTGCCGCCCGTGGAAATGACGCTGTTTTTACATTCAAGAGAGAGTATGGCATTTTCTTCGGCTTCAAGGAATTTGTCAAGTCCGTCAGTGTCGATAATATCCTGCAAAAGCCTGCCCTCACGCTGCTGTATGACAAGGTCCGTATCTACAAAGCCGATACCGAGAGTTTTTGCGAGAATAACGCCTACGGTGCTTTTGCCCGAAGCCGGCATACCGATTAAAACAATGTTTTTCATCAGATTGAAATTTCGTGAGCGAGCTTATAAAGGTTGAGGTCGATTGACTTTTTCATATTCAAAGCCTCGAAGATGTCATAATCGACAATCTCGTCCTTCTGCATAGCGACAACACGGTTGCCTATGCCCCCTTTAAGAAGCTCAACTGCTCTGTAACCCATCTGGCTGCCGACAACTCTGTCACGGACTGTGGGCGAACCGCCGCGCTGTACATGACCGAGGATTGTCGCACGGCTTTCGATACCCGTGATTTCCTCAATCTTCTTAGCCATTTCGGAAACGCCGCCGATACCCTCGGCAACAACGATAATGAAATGTCTCTTGCCCGCTTTCTGGGTTCTTCTCATTCTTTCGATAACATCACGCTCGAAGTCAAAGTCAACTTCGGGGATAAGAATTGTGGTAGCGCCGCAGGCAATACCTGCGTTGAGAGCTATGTAACCCGCACGCCTGCCCATTACCTCGACAACCGAGCAACGGTCGTGAGACTCAGTGGTATCACGCAGACGGTCAACCATTTCCATAACGGTGTTCATAGCGGTATCGTAGCCTATTGTATAATCACAGCAGGCAATATCGTTATCAATGGTACCGGGAATACCTACGCAGGGAATACCTTTAAGAGAAAGGTCCCTTGCGCCTCTGAAAGAGCCGTCGCCGCCGATAACAACAACGCCCTCCATACCGATTTCCTTACAGGTATCGATAGCCTTTTGGATACCCTCTTCTGTTTTGAACTCGGGGCTTCTTGCCGAATAAAGAATTGTGCCGCCTCGATTTATTATATTTGAAACAGAACGGAGATTCATTTCATACATATCTCCGTACATAAGTCCGTTATAACCTCTGCGGATACCCATAACGCGCATACCGTTTTCACAGCCCGAGCGAACAACTGCTCTGACTGCGGCGTTCATACCGGGTGCGTCGCCGCCGCTTGTTAAAACACCTATTGTTTTCATAGTTATCACCTCATAAATAATCAACATATATAATACACGAAAAGAAAAAATAGTCAAGACTAACTCGTCTTTTTGTATAAAAATTCATTGAATTACGACATTGCCGTCGCCCAAAAGCTCGCACAGTCTTTCTTTTCTTTCGTCGTTTTTGGAAAATGTCAGACCCGTGTTTACATATTTCTTCTTATCGCTGAAGAAAAAGTAAACGGGAACAGCGCCCGTGCTGCCGTCAAGGATATTGAGCGCCGCCTTGACCCTCGGGTCGTTTTCACTGCCGAAGCGTAAAAACACACCGCTCTTTTTGGCTTTCTTTTCCTCCTTGGGACAGGGCTCAAAGGAGTCTGCAACGATTTTCGAGTCCTCGTCGTCACGAAGAGACAGCCTGCCCTTTATGACCGTCACATTGCCGACGGAAAGCATATTTGCATATCTTTCATACACCTTCGGGAAAACGATAATTTCAACCGAGCCCGTAACATCCTCAACCGTAACAAAAGCCATGGTAGAGTCATTTTTTGTTATCTTCTTTTTAACCGACGAAATTATACCGAACACCTTGACAAAGGCGCCGTCCTTATAGGGACTTACCTCATCCCCCGCCGCTTCGAGCAAATCCGAAACGGGTGCGGCTTTTATCTGCTTTGAAAGACCGACATATTCAGCCATCGGGTGTCCTGAAATATAAAGCCCCGTCGTCTCCTTTTCGTAATTGAGCATTTCGAGCCTGCCGAACTCATTTTCCCTTTTGATTTCAGGTTCGGAGCTGTCCTTGATGTCTCCCAAATCGAAAAGTCCTATCTGTCCGTCGATATTCCTGCGCTTTGTCATTTCGACCGAAGCGACAACGGCGTTGAGATTGAGCATCATTTCCCTGCGGTTGAGCGAAAACGAATCGAGTGCGCCGCACTTTATCAGACTTTCGACCGCACGCTTGTTGAAATCCTTTGAATATACCCTCTTCACAAAATCGTAGAACGAGGTGTATTTTCCGTTGAGGCAGCGTTCCTTGTATATTGCGTCAATGAAGTTCCTGCCGAGGTTCTTGACTGCAAGAAGTCCGAACCTGATTTTGCCGAAATCCGTGGTAAACTGCGCTCGGGAGAAATTGACATCGGGGCGCAAAACCTCAATGCCCATTCGGTTACATTCAGAAATATACATTGTAACCTTATCCGTCCAGTCGATAACGCTTGTCATAAGCGCCGCCATAAACTCTGCGGGATAATGACATTTGAGATAAGCCGTTTGATAAGCGACAAGCGCATAAGCCGCGGAATGTGATTTGTTAAACGCATACGAGGCAAACGAAGTCATATCGTCGAATATGCTGTTTGCGGTTTCCTTTGAAATACCGTTTTTGCCGCAGCCCTCAACAAAGGTCGTCCGCTCCTTTTCCATAACATCGTGCTTTTTCTTGGACATCGCACGCCTTACAATATCCGCCCTGCCGAGCGAATAGCCCGCAAGGGAACGGAAAATTTCCATTACCTGCTCCTGATATACCATACAGCCGTTTGTAACCTCAAGTATCGGTCGGAGCATTTCTGTTTTGTATTTTACATTTTCGGGGTTGTGCCTGTTCTTTATATATGTGTCGATTGAGTCCATAGGTCCCGGTCTGTAAAGGGAAATGACCGCAATAATGTCCTCAAGATTATTCGGTTTAAGCCTTGCGAGCACCCTGCGAAGTCCCGCAGACTCGCACTGGAATACGCCGTAGGTCTCGCCGCTGCGGAAAAGGTCGTAGGTCTTTTCGTCGTCAAGCGGTATATTTTTAATTGAAAACGACGGTTCTCTTTCCCTGACAGCCTTGGCACAATCGTCAATAACCGTAAGAGTACGCAGTCCGAGGAAATCCATTTTGAGCAGTCCCAATTCCTCAATGGTCGTCATTGTGTATTGAGTAACAACGGAATCGTCGTTCTTGGCAAGCGGAACATACTCGCTGACTGGCTTGTCGGTTATTACCACCCCTGCGGCGTGCTTTGAAGCGTGCCTCGGCATACCCTCGACATCCTTTGCCAAATCGACAAGTTCTTTTATTCTCGGGTCGGAATCGTACATCTTCCTCAATTCAGCGTTTTTCCGCAAAGCCTTATCTATTGTAATGTCAAGCTCACGGGGAATTTGCTTTGACACTGCGTCAACGGTGTTGTAAGGAAGCCCCAGTACCCTGCCGACATCTCTTATAGCCGCCCTTGCCGCCATTGTGCCGAAGGTTACAATCTGCGCCACATGGTCTGCGCCGTACTTTTTTATAACATAATCTATAACCTCTTCACGGCGGACATAGCAGAAATCGACATCAATATCGGGCATACTTACCCTCTCGGGGTTTAAGAAACGCTCGAAAATAAGATTGTATTTCATCGGGTCGATACCCGTAATTCCCATACAGTATGCGGCGATGCTTCCAGCTCCCGAGCCTCTGCCCGGACCTACGGGAATATCGTTTTGCTTTGCGTAATTTATAAAGTCGGCTACGATAAGGAAATAATCCACATAGCCCATATTTTTGATTACCGAAAGCTCATAATCAAGGCGTTCGGTATATTTTTTGTCGGGATTGTTACCGTAATTTCTGTAAAGTCCCTCATAGCATTTTTCCCTGAAATATTCAAAATGGTCCCTGCCGTCGGGAACATCAAAATGAGGAAGCTTCGTCTTGTGAAATTCAAATTCGATATTGCACTTATCGGCGATAAGCTGTGTGTTGGCTATCGCCTGCGGATAATCGGGAAAAAGGCTTTGCATTTCCGCTTCGCTTTTAAGATAAAAATCGTCCGTGCCGAATTCAAGACCCGTTTCCTCGTCTATTGTATGGTTCGTCTGTATGCAAATGAGAACCTTTTGGGTTTTTGCGTCCTCTTTCTTGACATAGTGAACATCATTCGTCGCAACAAGGGGTATTCCCGTCTCCTCCGACAGCCTTGCAAGCATAGGAATGATTTCAAGCTGTTCCTTTATGCCGTGATTTTGCATTTCAAGGTAATAGTTGCCCTGACCGAAAACGGAATTATACCAAAGAGCAGTCTGCTTTGCGCCCTCGTAATCCCTTGCGACAAGCTTTCTCGGTATTTCGCCCGCAAGGCAACCCGAGAGCGCTATTATACCCTCGTGATACCTTTCGAGAAGTTCTTTGTCCACCCTCGGTTTTACATAAAAGCCCGAAGTCCACGACTCCGACACCATTTTAATAAGGTTTTTATAGCCCGTCTCGTTTTTACACAGCAAAACAAGGTGATGCCGCTCCGAGTCGACCGAGTGTACCTTGTCAAACCGTGAACGGACGGCAACATAGACCTCACAGCCGATTATCGGCTTTATTCCGTGCTTTTTTGCCTCTTTGTAAAATTCGATTGCGCCGAACATATTGCCGTGGTCGGTTATCGCAACCGCCGTCTGTCCGTTCTGTTTTGCCGCATCAAACAGTTGCCCGAAACGGCAGGCGCCGTCGAGCAGGCTGTACTGCGTATGCAAATGTAAATGAACGAACGACATACGGTTTACCTCTTATTCGAGCACTTTTTTATAGAAATCAAAGCAATCAAAGGTTGCAAAATAATCCTTGGGGGTTTCTGCTCTTCTGATAAGCTTGAAATTGCCGTCGGACTGTAAAAGGATTTCGGCGGATTTCAGCTTACCGTTATAGTTATATCCCATTGAGAAGCCGTGAGCGCCCGTATCGTGGATATAGATAAGGTCGCCCATATCAATCTCGGGCAACATTCTGTCGATTGCGAATTTATCGTTGTTTTCGCAAAGAGAACCGGTAATGTCATACATCTTGACGCACTCTTTATCCTCTTTGCCGAGAACCGTTATATGGTGGTAAGCGCCGTACATTGCGGGTCTCATAAGGTTTACCGCACATGCGTCAACGCCGATATATTCCTTGTGGGTGTGCTTTTGGTTGATAGCTCTTGTAACAAGCGCACCGTAGGGTCCCATCATAAATCTGCCGAGCTCCGTATAGAGCGCAACATCGCCCATTCCGTTGGGGACAAGCACTTCTTCGTAAACCTTTCTTACGCCCTCTGCGATTTCAAAAATATCGTTGGGCTTCTGGTCGGGACGGTAAGGAATACCGATTCCGCCCGAAAGATTGATAAACTTAATGTCGGCGCCCGTCTCGTTTTTAAGCTTAACCGCAACCTCGAAAAGAGTTTTCGCAAGGGTCGGATAATACTCGTTTGTAACGGTGTTGCTTGCGAGGAAAGCGTGAATACCGAACTGCTTTACGCCCTTTTCTTTCATAATTCTGAATGCCTCGAAAAGCTGTTCGGTGGTCATACCGTACTTTGCGTCGCCGGGGTTGTCCATTATGTTGTTGGCGATTTTGAAATATCCGCCGGGATTGTATCTGCAAGACATCTTTTCGGGAAGCTTGCCGAGAGTTTTTTCAACAATATCGATATGGGTAATGTCGTCAAGGTTGATTATTGCGCCCAATTCGTTTGCATATTTGAACTCGTCCGACGGAGTGTCGTTTGAAGAGAACATTATGTCGTCTCCCGTTGCTCCGATAGCCTTTGAGAGCATAAGCTCGGTTTTTGACGAGCAGTCGCAGCCGCAGCCGTATTCACGGAGAATATCGACAAGGAACGGGTTGGGTGTTGCCTTTACCGCAAAATACTCACGGAAGCCCTTGTTCCACGAAAATGCCTTGTAGAGATTTTCGCAGTTTTTGCGGATTCCTTTTTCGTCATAGATATGGAACGGCGTGGGATAAACGCTCGCTATTTCCTCTGCTTTTTCTTTGGTAAGAAAGGGTGTTTTTGTCATTTTGTTGCCTCCAAACGGGATTCTATTATTGCTTTTATTTTATCGACATTTTCACCTGTCTGCGATGAAAACGGAATTATATTTTCCGGATTTACAAAGTCAAGCTCCTGCTTTGAGAGCTCAAGCCTCTTTTTGTATTCGCCCTTGTTGAGCTTGTCGCTCTTGGTCATAACAACGACATAATCTATACCTGCGTGCTCGAGGAAATCCATCATCATAATGTCGTCTGCCGTAGCGGGATGGCGCATATCAACAAGCTGAACAACAAGCTTTATGTTTCTTCCCGAGTTGAAATACTGCTCCATCATATGAGCCCAGCGCGTCTTTTCGCTCTTTGCGACCTTTGCATAGCCGTAACCGGGCAAATCAACGATTTTCACATCATTGCCGCAGGAATAAAAATTGATTGTGATTGTTTTTCCGGGAACGGAGCTTACCCTCGCAAGGTTTTTACGGTTAAAGACCTTGTTTATAAGCGATGATTTTCCGACATTTGAACGCCCCGAGAAAACGATTTCGGGCATTGTCGAAGCAGGCAGCTGCTCAAATGTGCCGTACGCCCTCTCGAACTGTGCTTTTGAATAGTCCATACTCTCTCCTTATTATTGCCAAGTGTTGAGTTTACTTGCCTTTTCCTTGTGAACGACAGGCTGATTTTTGCCGTGCTTATCGGCTTTTATTACATTGAGCGCAAGGCTCAAAACCTCCGACACATCGCTTACCGGAACAAAGTCCAGAGCGTCGGTAACAACCTTGTCAAACTGTTTTATATCGGGCAGGTTCCTTTCGGGAATAATAACGGTTTTAATTCCCGACTTATACGCCGCCATTGATTTTTCTTTAAGTCCGCCTATCGGGAGAACTCTGCCCGTGAGCGTAACCTCGCCCGTCATAGCCACGCTTGACTTTACGGTGTAGCCCGAAAGAGCCGAAACCATAGCCGTAACAATGCCTATACCCGCCGACGGACCGTCCTTGGGAACTGCGCCCTCGGGGAAGTGAAGATGAATGTCCTTCGTCTTGTAAAAGTCGGTCGGAATGTCATAATTTTCCGCAACGCTTCTGATATAGCTGTAAGCCGCCTTTGCCGACTCTTTCATAACATCGCCGAGCGAGCCCGTAAGCTCCAGCTTGCCCGTACCCTCAACGCAAAGCGCCTCTATCTGAAGCATTTCGCCGCCGACGGAGGTCCACGCAAGTCCGTTTACAACGCCCACGCTGTCGTTTTTGAGAAGATCGCTGTCGGTATATTTTACGGGTCCGAGAATAGCTTCAAGGTCTTTTGCGTCTATTGTGATTTTGCCCTCATAACCCTCTGCGAATTTGACAGCCTGCTTACGCAGCACCTTTGCGAGCGTGCGCTCAAGCCGCCTTACTCCCGCCTCTTTAGTATAGCCGTCAATTATGAGTTTAAGTGCGTCATCCTTGATTTTGACCTGCGAAGCCTTCAAGCCGTGTTCTTTCAACTGCTTGGGAATAAGATGCTTCTTTGCGATTTGGAACTTGTCCTCAAAGGTGTAACTGTAAATTTCAATGATTTCCATCCTGTCCCTGAGCGGTTCGGGGATTGCGGAAATGTCGTTTGCCGTCGTTACGAAAAGCACCTTGCTCAAATCGACGGGTATTTCTATGTAATGGTCTCTGAACGAATTGTTCTGTTCGGGGTCGAGCGCTTCAAGAAGAGCCGCCGACGGGTCGCCCTTGTAATCGCTTGCAAGCTTATCCACCTCGTCGAGCAGGATAAGCGGATTCATACTTTTTGCACGCTTCAATGCGGCAATAATATTACCCGGCATTGCGCCGATATATGTTTTCCTGTGACCTCTTATTTCCGCCTCGTCCCTTACGCCGCCGAGCGACAGTCTGGCAAACTTTCTGTTCATAGCGTGCGCCAAGGATTTTGCGATTGATGTCTTACCGACTCCGGGAGGGCCCGCAAGGCAGATTATCTGACCCTTTATGTCGGGTGCAAGACTTCTTACCGCAAGCAGCTCGAGTATTCTGTCCTTGACATCTTTAAGTCCGTAATGGTCTTTTTCAAGCACAGCGGAAGCTTTTTTTATGTCGAGGCTGTCCTTAGTGTATTTGTTCCACGGGAGCGAGAGTACCTCGTCGAGATATGTCCTCGAAACAGCGCTTTCGGGGCTTGACGGCTGAAGTCGGGAAAATCTGTCGCACTCCGTGAGAAGCTTTTCCTCGTCATCTTTCGGGAAGCCGATTTTGCGTATTTTCTCACGGTACTTTTCAGCCTCCGCCTCGGGCGAGTCGTCTCCGTTGAGCTCGACCGAGATAGCACGCATTTGCTCTCGCAGATAGTATTCCCTCTGATTGTCGTCCATCTGGTCCTGAACCTTGTCGTTAATCTCGTTTTCGATACGGAGAATTTCGACCTCTTTGGAGAGAATTACACAAAGCTTTTCAAGACGCTTGTAGGTGTTGCACTCGTCAAGAATTTTCTGCTTATCGTGGTATTCAAGCGGAATGTTAGCCGCTATATAATCGGCAAGGTCGCCCGTGTCGTCATTGACGGCAATAGACACCGCAACATCGGGCGCAAGCTTAACGCAAAGCTCGGAATATTCATCAAAAAGCTCCTTGACGGCACGGAGCATAGCGTCTGTGCGTATCGGGTCAACCCTCTGCGGAACCTTGTCGAAAAGCGGCACGGTCTCGGCGGAAAAATACGGGCGCTCGCCCGTTATCTTTTCAAGCTGCGCACGGTATTTGCCCTCGACAACGACACGCAAAGCCTCCGTTCCCGGCAAGCGGACAATCTGCTTTACCTCACAGACCGTTCCGACACTGTAGAGAGTCTGTTCGTTTATTGTTTCTTCCTGTATATCCTTTTGAGCTATAAGAAATACGTCCTGCTTTGAAACCATTGCCGCCCTCACAGCCGCAATGGATTTTTTCCTGCCGACATCGAAATGAAGGGTCTCCTTGGGGAAAACCACAAGACCTCTCAAAGCGACCATAGGCATTGAAGCAATTTCGGTATTGATAAAGTCCATATGTTCAACTCCGTAGATTTAGATAATATTAAATAAAATTATATAATATTTTAAGGTTTACTGCAATAAAAAAACGAAAAAGGTTGTAGACTTTTACGGGGCAAAAGCGGATATTTATGTGCAAAAAGGCAATGAACGCCCGAAATTTGTCCGGAATAGTATGAAAATAAAGACTTTGTTAAAAATATTAACATCTTTTTTGCAAAAATCGAAAAATTCTCGAAAAAGATTGTTAAATTGTTGACAATTTGTTGACTTTTGATATTCGAGTCTGTTATAATATCAGACAGTCGCCGTGAAAAGCACGGAACAAATTATTATCAAAAATAAAGTTATTCACTTTTTTATCAATCGTTCGGCGGCGTCAAACAAGTATCATTTTTGCGAAAATTCGCACATATAATCGGAGGTCTTTTTAATGGCAAGAGTTTATAATTTTTCAGCGGGTCCTTCAATGCTCCCCGAAGAGGTATTAAGAAAAGCGGCAGATGAAATGCTCGACTATCAGGGCAGCGGTCAGTCGGTTATGGAGATGAGCCACCGTTCAAAGGTTTTTGACGGCATTATCAAGGGTGCGGAGGCTCTTTTGCGTGAGCTTATGAACATCCCCGACAATTACAAGGTTCTTTTCTTGCAGGGCGGCGCTTCAACACAGTTTGCGGCAATTCCCCTCAATTTTATGAACAAGAGCGGCAAAGCCGATTATGTTGTATCGGGTCAGTGGTCGAACAAGGCATATAAGGAAGCGACAAAGTACGGCGATGTCAAAATCGTTGCTTCGTCGAAGGAGCAAAATTTCTCCTGCGTACCCGTTATGGATAAAAGCGAGTTCCGCCCCGATGCGGACTATTTCTACATCTGTATGAACGAAACCGTTCACGGAAACATCATGCGTGATTTGCCCGACACGGGAGATGTGCCGCTTATCGCAGACATTTCCTCGTGCTTCCTCTCCGAGCCTATCGATGTTACCAAGTTCGGTATGCTCTACGGCGGCGCTCAGAAGAATGTTGCGCCCGCAGGTCTCACTATTTGCATTATCCGTGAGGATTTGCTCGGCAACGCAAGGGATTACACGCCCTCAATGCTTGACTACAAGCTGATGGCTGACAACGACTCGCTTTACAACACTCCCCCCTGCTACACGATTTACATCTGCAAGCTTGTGCTTGAATGGCTCAAGGAAAACGGCGGACTCGAGGCTATGAAAGAAAGAAATGTCAAAAAAGCAAAGCTTCTTTACGATTTCCTTGACAACTCAAAGATGTTCCACGGCACGGTAGTACCGAAGGACCGTTCGCTTATGAATGTTCCGTTCGTTACGGACTCCGAAGAGCTTAACGCAAAATTCGTAAAAGAGGCTACCGAGGCAGGTCTTGTCAACATCAAGGGTCACAGAAGTGTAGGCGGTATGAGAGCTTCCATTTACAACGCTATGCCCTATGAGGGTGTTGAAAAGCTTGTTAAATTTATGGCTGATTTTGAGAAAGCAAATTCATAACAGAGGTAATTGAAATGTATAATGTTTTAACTCTTAACAAAATTTCGGAAACGGGTATCAAAAACTTCACTTCCGATTATAAGTGCTCGGACGATATAAAAAATCCCGATGCAATACTTGTCCGCTCCGCTTCAATGCACGAGACGGAATTTGCGCCTGAAACACTCGCCGTTGCAAGAGCGGGTGCAGGCGTAAACAACATTCCGATTGAGGAATGTGCAAAAAAAGGTATCGTTGTTTTCAACACTCCCGGCGCAAACGCAAACGCCGTAAAAGAGCTTGTGCTATGCGGTCTTTTGCTCTCGTCAAGAAAGATTGTTCCCGCAATCGAATGGGTAAAGGCAACGCTTAAAGACGATGAAAACTTCTCAAAGAGCGTTGAAAAGGGCAAATCGGCATTTGCAGGTCCCGAAATCAAGGGCAAAAAGCTCGGTGTAATCGGACTCGGCGCAATCGGCGTGCTCGTTGCAAATGCGGCGCAGGCTCTCGGTATGGAGGTTTACGGCTACGACCCCTACCTTTCGGTTGACGCAGCATGGAACCTTTCAAGAAGCGTAAAGCATGTTACAAACCTTGACGACATTTTCTCTTCCTGTGACTATATCACGCTCCATGTTCCGCTTACCGACGCCACAAGAGGCGTTATCAATACAATAAGCATTGCGAAGATGAAGGACAATGTCAGAATTCTCAACTTTGCGCGCGGCGAACTTGTCGAGACAAACGACATTATAAAAGCACTTTCAGACGGCAAGGTTGCGGCATATGTAACGGACTTCGGCAATCCTGCGCTCCTTGACGCAAACGGCGTAATAGTTCTCCCCCACCTCGGCGCATCAACTCCCGAATCGGAGGATAACTGTGCGGTTATGGCTGTAAACGAAATTGTCGATTATCTTGAAAACGGCAACATCACGCATTCGGTAAACTATCCGAGCGTATCTGTTCCGAGAAGCGGTAAGACAAGGATTACAATTCTCCACAAGAATGTTCCGAATGTTATCAGCAATATCTCTGCTGCGGTTGCCAACGAAAACATCAACATTGACAATATGGTAAACAAGTCAAGAGGCGAATTTGCCTACACAATGCTTGACACGGACACGGATGTTTCCGACGACGCCATAGAGGCTATCAAGGCCCTTGATAATATTATCAGAGTCAGGGTTATTAAGTAATAAAAATCATACACAATAATAACAGTCGCCGAGCAAAATCAAATCTCTCGGCGGCTGTTTCTTTTGTGAAATTAAATAATTATTGCAAAAAGCTAAAATAATGATATAATTATGTTGTGGGTAGTTAAAACGAGGAGGAATAGTTATGTCATTAGTATCTTGTCCAAATTGCAATAAAGAGATTTCCGATAAAGCGGCAACCTGTCCTGCTTGCGGATATGAATTAGGAAGCAGCCCTACATCTCCCTTAATATGCAGGGAATGCAAAGCGGCTCTTTCACCGGAAGATAAATTTTGTCCTAACTGCGGTTGCCCGACAGAAATTACGGAGGCTCAACCTAAAACAGAAACAATTGGTATAAATCAAGAAAAACCCAAGAAGAATAAGAAAAAATCAATAATCATCACAGCACTTATACTGGTTGTTTTGATAATAGCAGGAGCTGTTTTTTCTTCATACTATTCAAAGCAAAAGAAGCTTAAAGAATACCAAACCAATCTTTCACTTGTCACAGCAACAATGCTCAACGGTGCTGTAAGTGCGGAAAAAGCCGGTAATCTGATACACAATGTATGGTATAATACCATTTGGGAAAAGTCAGATTCGACAACGGATAAATACACAAAAAGTTCAGGCTATGGTTTTAACGATGATTTTAACGACTCATTAAGTGCGCTGTTTGCCGACAGTACTTTCACAAGTCAAATCAGCGAAATCAAAACCAATAATGATTTGGTAAATTCTTTAATGAAGTCGTTGGCAAATCCACCCGAGGAATACTCCGAAGCTTATTCAGCCGTTAAAGATTTATATGATGCGTACTTAGATATAACAAACTGTGCGACAAACCCGACAGGCTCTTTAACATCATACACCTCAACTTTCAATGAGGCTGATTCGGATTTCTTGAACGCATATAATGCTATGGAAATATATACTAATTAACATACTAACAAAAAGAGCGGAGTATTGAAACTCCGCTCTTTTTGTATGTCAAGATTACTCAATGTTGATATAAAAATATATCTGAAATTACATATTTACGCTATCATGTAGGGCGGGGGGCTTGCTCCCGCCGTTGACAGTTCCCTTACGGGCGAGATAAGAGTGAAAAGTGAATAGTGAAGAGGTGTGGGTGCTTCGCACGGATTAGAATATTACCGTAGGGACAGGGCTTGCCCCTGTCCTAAAGAAATTTCATACAAGTCATATTGACGGACAGCCGCAAGGGTTGTCCCTACGGGTACACATAAAATGGAAATGCACGCAGAACTAAGCCTCCCTTGTGTAAAGGGAGGTGTTGAGCGAAGCGAAACGGAGGGATTGTAAGATTGTTTTTATATGTTTTTATAATAATCCCTCAGTCATTTTTTCAGAAAAAAATGACTGAGGGAGAGATAACGAAAATTTGATATTTATTGCCTCTCTCCTTCCGTCACGCCTGCGGCGTGCCACCTATTGCCCTATTGCGGTGCCCGATTTTGTAAATGCGGCTTGGAGCACCGCACAAAATCGACCGCTACGCCAACAGATGCTCCCTTTATCCGCCACCGGCGGCGGTCGCATATGCTGCCCGTCAGAGGAAGGCTTGGTTCTGCACGGATTGAAATTTACATCGTTAAATTCAATTCTGTTCTTTCGGTTTATTTCTGTGCCTTTCTTTCGGCGTTATGTCCGAAAAGGTCTTTTTTGCGTCCACCCTGTCAAAATACCGTTTGAACCTCACGCACACTCTGAAATTCTTGTCACAATTCGGGCAATAAAACTCCGCTCTGAAAGAATTGTTGACAAAACTCCATTTTTTCTTTTTTATGACCTTACCGCCGCAGGTGTCGCAAACGCATTTGAACTTTGACTTGTCCACGCCCGGGTCGTTTATGTCCTTGATAATATACGGCTTGAACGAAAGTCTCTTATAAAACGAACTGTCGCATTTTCTTATGTACTTTTGTAGCTTTTCCCTGTCGTAAACCTTTTTAATGCACTCAGCCGTCATAAGGCTGTCATCAAGTGCACGGTGATGCGAAAACTCCTCGGGGTCTATTCCGAGCTTTTCGCACGCCGCCGAAAGACCTATCTGCTGTCCGCTCGGGGCATCGATAAACGACTGGCAGTATTTTTGAGCGTCGGCGTAGTTGTCGATAAACGGCAGGGCGTCGATATTGAAAAAATACTCATAGTTCTTTGAAAAAACTCTTATATCCCCGTCGCCCCAGGTAAGGAAGATATTCTCCTCGTCGCCGAGCCAATCCGAAAACTTTTTGACCGCCTCTTCAAATACAATACCCGAGGAAATATCCTCGTTTGTGATATGGGTCAAATCCTTAACCCTGCCGCGCAGCTTTTTGCCTATCTGCGGCTTTACGATAACGGAGGCGGAGTCCGTAACATTAAAATTTTTGTCGAGCTTTACTGCGCCGATTTCGATTATTTCGTTAAAAAAGCAGCCGTATTTCTTACAGTATGCCGTGTTCCATTCGAGGTCCATTATTACATATTGCAAACAAATATCCCCAATCAATAAAATAACTAAATAAATATATCATATTTTGTCGCCGAATACAATACACGCTTGACATTTTTATTTTTGCGTGATAATATAGTCGCATTCGCACGGAGGGCAAGTTGCTCACAGAAACAACAAGCCGGATAAGGCGCAGACTGAAATGTCTGTTTCTTGTCCGGCTTTTTTATTTTGCATATAAGGAGAAAAGATATGGATTTGTTAAAAAGTAAAATTAAACCTCTTTATTTCAAATATTTATCGGCGGCTTTCGCCAGTGCCTTAATATCGAGCATTTACGGTATGGTCGATATGGCTATGGTCGGAAAATATCAGGGCCCCGACGGCACGGCGGCGCTGGCTGTTGTGGCGCCCGTGTGGAATATCATATACAGTCTCGGTTTGCTGACTGGTATCGGCGGTAGCGTTATTTTCAGCACCCGACGGGGAAGCACCGATAACAAAGACGCAGGCGAAAACCGATATTTCACTTCGGCGGTCATAGGCTCGGTGGCTCTTGCCGTTATCGCTTGGATAGGGCTTATAGCGTTTGAAGCTCCCCTGCTTCGATTTTTCGGTGCGGACGACACATTGCTGCCCTTGGCGCAGGAGTATCTCAAGCCCGTCAAGGTCGTGCTCCCGTTATTTCTGTTCAATCAGATGCTCGCCGCATTTTTGCGAAACGACAGCGCCCCTGCCCTTGCCACAATCAGCGTTCTTTCGGGCGGTATTTTCAATGTTTTCGGCGATTGGTTCTTTGTGTTTGCGTGTGATATGGGCGTTTTCGGCGCAGGACTTGCAACGGCTGTCGGCAGTGCCGTATCGTTTATAATTATGATGACTCACTTCTTCTCAAAGAAGAACACCTTACGGCTTGTAAAACCGCATCATCTCGGATATAAATTGAAGAGGATATGCATAACGGGCTTTTCGACATTTTTCATCGATGTCGCTATGGGCATACTCACAATTCTGTTTAACCGTCAGATTATGAAGTATCTCGGCGCAAACGCCCTTGCGATTTACGGACCCATAATAAACATCAGCACCTTTGTTCAATGCTGCGCTTACAGCGTGGGTCAGGCGGCACAGCCTATTATTTCGACAAATTACGGTGCGGAGAACGGAAAGAGAATAAAGGAAACTTTTCGCCTTGCGCTTTATTCCTGCGCTTTCTTCGGCATTGTCTGGACTGCGTTGAGTGTTGCCGTGCCAAACCTCTATATACACATTTTTATGACCCCGACCGAAGAGATACTCGAAATGGCACCGAGCATTATCAGAGCTTATGCAATCTCGTTTTTACTGCTGCCGTTCAACATTTTCTCAACCTATTATTTCCAGGCTATTATGAAGCCGAAAGTGTCCTTTGTCGTATCCGTCGCAAGAGGACTTGTAATAAGCGGAGTTCTGATTTTGGTTTTGCCGTTAATTCTCAACCCGACATCTATTTGGTTTGCGATGCCGATAACCGAACTGATTGTTGCGGTTTATGCCTTGGCGGCAATGAAAAAATACACCGTTCTTTTGCCCGATAAAGCAAAGGTTTAATTGACCTTTTCGGGCGGATATTATATAATAAATTCATTAAAGCAACGAGGTGCGACATGAATAATATTGTATGGTATAACTCCCCCGCAAAATACTGGACGGACGCAATCCCGATGGGCAACGGATTTTTGGGCGGTATGTTTTTCTGCTCGGATAAAAACGACCGTATCGCCTTAAACCGTGACACTCTCTGGACAGGCTTCCCGAGGGAAATAAAAAAAGACGGCGCATACGAAGCCTATAAAAAAGCGCAGGATATGGTCCTCGGCGGCAACTTTGTATCTGCTCAAAAAGAGCTTACCGACAACTTTTTGACCTGTTGGTCGCAGGCTTATCTTCCGCTCGGTGACCTTTATATCGAGCATAAATTCTCGCTTTTCGGAGCGAAAAATTACAAAAGAGAGTTGAACCTTGAAACGGCGGTTCTTGACTGCGAATACGAAAAGAACGGCGCAAAAATAACCAAAGAAGCCTTTATATCCAACCCTGCCGATGTTCTTGTGTACAGGATAACCTCTTCAAAGGGTATTGATTTTTCGGTGAATTTCAAAACACAATTAAGGAGCACTGCCGTTGCGGTAAAGGACACCGTTACGGTTGACGGTATCTGCCCGAGCGACTCCGGGTCAAAAAGGGCAAAATATCCCTGTGCCGAGCTCCCGTATTCCGACAAGCCCGAGGAACAGGGAATTTCTTTCAGAACGGTTATAAAAGTGGTTTCAAACGGAACCGTCCTGGCAGCGGAGGGCAGCAAAATCAAGGTAAGCGGCAGTACGGAAACCACGGTTTTCCTCTGCACAAAGACCAATTTCAAGGACGGACTTACCCCGCCTTACAAAAGCGATGTCGAATACAAAAATGCCTGTGTTCTCGCCGTAAATTCAGCGGTAAAAAAGGGCTATAACGCTTTGAAGACGGAGCACATTACCGACTATGCAAAGTATTATTCTAGAACGGCTTTCACGCTCAATAAAAAGAGCGAAAATTCAGAACTTCCGACAAATGAAAGGCTTTATGCCTTCAAAACCGACAAGTCGGATTCGGAGCTTTACGAGCTTTTCTGGAACTTTGCAAAATATCTTATGATTTCATCCTCGAGGGAAAATTCCCGTGCGACAAACCTCCAGGGAATATGGAGCGAAAACCTGCGTGCGCCTTGGAACTCGAACTACACGATAAACATCAACACCGAAATGAACTATTGGCCGACGCTCTGCTTTGATATGCCGGAGCTTATCACTCCCCTGTTTGACCTTATCGGGCTTATCAGTGTAACGGGCAAGGCAACCGCAAGGGATTATTACAAGGCGGGCGGCTTTGTCGCTCACCACAACTCCGACATATGGGGCTTTACCGCTCCCACCTACGGCGACACGCAATGGGGTTATTGGCAGGGCGGCTCGGGCTGGCTTTGCCACAGCCTTTTTGAATATTACGAATACACGGGAGACAGGGAATTCCTTTCAAATACGGCATTGCCGATACTCAAAAAGGCATGCGAATTTTATTCCGATATTTTAACAAATACGGGAAATGAAAAACTTTCGGTTTGTCCCGCAACCTCGCCTGAAAACACCTTTAAGTGCAACGATAAGTCGACTTCGGTTGCAAAAAGCTCCGCAATTATGGACACGATTGTCCTCGACTGCTTCAAGAGTTACCTCAAAGCCTGTGAAATCACGGGCATAAGCGACGAATTCACGAAAAAGATTGCCGAGCAGACGGAGAAAATCAAGCCGTTTAAGATTGGCTCACAGGGGCAGCTTCTTGAATGGGACGACGAATACAAGGAGTGCGACAGGCACCATCGCCATGTTTCGCACCTTATCGGTCTGCACCCGTTCAGCCTTATAAACAAGAACGACACGCCCGAGCTTTTCGACGCCTGCAAAAAGACTCTTGAAATCAGAGGCGACGCAGGCACGGGATGGAGCCTTGCGTGGAAGATAAATTTCCATGCCCGCCTTAAAAACTCCGACAAGGCATATACGCTTCTCAATATGCAGTTGAACCCCGTAAGGTCAAGGAAAAAGTCGGCGTTCAATTACGGAGACGGCGGCGGAACATATCCGAATCTTTTCGACGCACATCCCCCGTTCCAGATTGACGGAAACTTCGGTGCGGCAAGCGGAATAAACGAAATGCTTGTACAGTCGGACGGCAAGAATGTCTATTTGCTCCCTGCCCTGCCGAAAGAGTGGAAAAGCGGCAGCGTCAAGGGCTTCAGAGTCAAGGGCAATGCCAAAATCGACTTTTCGTGGAAAAACGGAAAGGTTACGGCATACGAACTGCATACGGATAACAAGGACCTCAAGGTCATAACAAACAGAGATTGCGATACCTGAAATAAAGCAAATTAACAAGATGCAAACATATAAAAATCCCGCTATGAAAATAGCGGGATTTGATTTTGTTAAATTTTCCTCAATTTTGTCCTGTCCGTGTTGTCATACTCCTCACCGAAAGTGTATCCGAAGGCTTCGTTTTCGGGGAAAAGGTCGTGCAGTGGTACGAGCACGAAATCCCTTTGCCTTATAAATTTGTGAGGCACGGTCAGCTCGTTGGTTGAAATTTCCGTATTCTCCAAAAGCAGTATATCCACATCGATTATACGCGGTCCGTTTTTGAATTTACGCACCCTGCCGAGAGCCGCCTCAATCCCGAGGCACGCACCGAGCAAAGCGTTCGGCGATAGCTCCGTTTCTATTAGAACGGCACAGTTGAGAAACCTGTCCTGCTGCTCATAGCCCCACGGCTCGGTCTCGTAGACGGAGGACTTTTTCAAAATTTCCGTGTTCGGCAAAAGCGCAAGCGAGGAATAGACATTTTCAATATTTTTGAGCCTTTCGCCGATATTTGTTCCTATTCCGAGTACCGCTTTCATTGTCTGCTCCTTATAATTTCAACCGAAACATAATCAAAATCAGCCTTTATCGGGGCAAAAGGCTTTTTCACTTCAACCGTGACGGTGTCGATTTTCGGAAATTCCGCAAGTATTGCATCCGCAACGGTCTGCGCCGCTTTTTCGAGCAAATCGAACTTTTCCGACAAAAACACACGCCTTGCGGTCTTTATGATTTTCGCATAGCTTACAGTGTCGTCTACATTGTCGCTCGCACACGGCAAATCAAGCGAAAGATATGATTTTATATCGAGAATGAACTCCTGACCGTCGATTTTTTCTTCGGGATTGACCCCGTGATACGCATAGAGCTTTAAGCCCTTAACTTCGATTTTATCCATAATTACCTCACTGCCGCATCCGCCATTTTCGCCGCCAAAGCCGCTTCCTTAACATGGTGTACACGAATGAAATCGGTGCCGCCCGCTATGGCAAGCGTGTCCGCCGCAACCGTTCCAAAAACTCTGTCATAGCCGTCTGCGCCCGTCTCGTTTTTTACAAGGCGTTTACACGAAAGCGCCGTCAAAAGCGCTCTTTCGGGCGTTTTAAGCCTGTCTGTGTGCCTTAAAAGCTCCAAATTGTCCGAATGTGACTTACCGAAGCCAAAGCCCATATCAAAGCAGAGGTTTTCACGGCTTATCGAATACTCCGAGGCGATTTTTTCCGCCCTGTCAAAGAATGCAAGCACATCGTTTACCACGCCGCCGCATTTTGAGTAATCTGCCTCCTGCGAAGCCGAGGCGTTTCCCGTGTGCATTACTATCCAGCCTGCGTTGTGCTTTTTGACGGTAAGCGCCATTTCCCTGTCCATATCGGAGCTGACATCGTTTATTATCCTCGCCCCGTTTTCAAGGCAGTATTCCGCAACCTTAGGGTAAAATGTATCGACCGACACGGGAACCTTTACCGCCGAAGTAACGGCAGGAATGTATTTTTTTATAATTTCAAGCTCCTCGTCCTCCGACAAAAGCACGCTGCCGGGTCTTGTGGACTGTGCACCGATGTCGATTATGTCCGCACCGTCTTTTTCCATCAAAAGTGCGTGCTCCACCGCTTTTTCGGGCGTGTTCCACTGTCCGCCGTCAAAAAAAGAGTCGGGCGTGACATTGAGTATTCCCATTATGTATGTCCTTTTGTTAAGTTCAAACGAAAAGCCGTTACCCTTGAAATAATAAGCCATCATTTACCTCCGAAAAGCAACGACATTGCTTCCGACCTTGTTTTCGGGTCTTTTCTCATTGAACCTCTCAATGCGGAGGTCTGTGTCTTTGCGCCTGCCGCCCTTGCGCCTCGCATAGTCATACAAAGGTGCTCCGCCTCGATAACGACCGCAACGCCTTTGGGCTGTAAATGCTCTTCGAGGAAATCAGCCACCTGTGAGGTAAGCCTTTCCTGGATTTGCGGGCGCTTTGCGTAATCGTCAACAATTCTCGCAAGCTTTGAAAGCCCTATTACCTTGCCCTCCGAGGGAATATATGCGATATGAGCCTTTCCGACAAACGGCAAAAGGTGGTGCTCGCACATTGAGTAAAGCGGAATATCACGCACGACTACCATTTCGTCGTTATTGCCCTCGTTGAAAATTTTAAGATGCCTTTCGGGATTTGCTTCAAGTCCCGAAAAAATCTCCTCATACATATTGGCAACCCGTTTGGGAGTTTCCAAAAGTCCCTCTCTGTCGGGATCTTCGCCGATTGCGATAAGAATTTCTCTTACTGCGTTTTCAATTCTCTGTTTATCCATATTTATATGCCTTTCCGAGCGCAAATATCAGGTCCGTTATGACAAAATGAACTGCATATAGCACATTTCGCTGTCCTCAAAGGTCTGATACTGCGTAAATTTCATATTTTTGTTTTTATCACGGACATTGAGCGCAATTTCCGAAATGCCGTCCGAATCAACAAGCTTTTTGTGTATTTCACTGTACGCCTCGGGGCTTACCGCAAACACCTCGATATAGCTTTTGCCGTCGGTGTAATTCCGCACGGCTTCCGCCTCAAGGTTTGTTTTAAGCGTGTTCCCGTAATTTCCGAAAAGCAAGCCCTCCGCCTTGGCGTAGTTGAACTCGTCGGCGGTGCAGTTGTTTTCCTCGGGCTTTATATTAAAGTGATTTTTGGAAATCTGCTTTGTGGTAAGATTGAAATAAATATGCGTTTTGATGTCGGGTGCGTCGGATTGGTCGGTGTCGTCCCAGGTTACATCAAGATGATAATTATTGCCGTTTATCTTTACGATGTTCCACATATGTCCTTCAAGCTTTCCGTCATCATTCTCGGTGTCGCCCGTGACAAGATAGTTTTCGATACCGAGCCTGTTTAATAAAAGCTGTGCGGCTCTCGCATAGCCCTCGCACACCGCCTCGCCGCCTACAAGCGCGTCATATGAGGTGGTTTTCAGTTTATCGGTCAGGACATATTCGCATTTTTCGCAGATATAGTCATGAACATATTTTTCTTTTTCATAATCGGAGGAGAGGTTTTGCGCTTGACTTACTGCCTTGTCGACCTCCGACATAAGCTCGGAGGTAAGCTTGCCGCACTCCTCGCCCGTATGTGAATACACGGGTTCAAAATAGCACTTATTGCCCTCGGTTCTGACATTGCATTCCGCCGAATAGCAGATAAGGTCGGGGTTGTCGTATGAAACGGCATAGTTGAGCGCATTGAGCTCCTCGTCCGTTATCATAGGGATTTCAATGGAGTCCGTGTGTTTATACACCTCGGGAACTATCAGGGTGTACGCTACCTTTGCATTATCGCTCAAACGGTTATAGTAGTATCTGACATTGGTTTCAGCGTCCGACTGCCCGTCATATACCATTTCCACATTTGAAAAGTTTGTGGGGATAAGGCTTAAAAGCGTGTGACGGTTGTAAATAACGCCGAGTACAAATATCACGGCGATTACCGCACCGACGGTTTTGAAAATCTTACGCATTCTTTTTCTCCTCTTTTACAAAGACGCCGCCGTCCTTTATTTCGCCTTGGGTGTTGACAAATTCGACAAGCTTATCCTTTTCGTCGGTATAGTCGATTATTGAAATATCTGTCTGCGAATTGTTGACGATATATTCAAAAAGATTATCCATAGAGCCTATGTGCGAGGAGTCAAAGGCGGTTTTCAAAAATGAAGAGAACGCCGCCGATTTGTCCGAGTCGCCGCAGTATTTGAGATATTTCAAAAACATATCCGCCGACAGGCTCTGTGCGCCCGCATTGAGCGAAAGCCCGCCCGAGGTCTTCGGGTCGGTTGCCGACGGCACATCGACGACTATATCCTTGAACTTTGAGACAAAATTCTTAAACTGAAGCTCGCCTATGGAAATATATCTGTCAGCCGTAATTCCAGAATAGCTTTCAAAAGCCTTGACAAGCGCACCTGCGCCCGACTTTTTGAAATGCTCCGACAGTGCGGCGGAAGTGCCGTTGTACTCCCCCGTAATATCGGTCGGAACGGAATTGACGGTAATTGTTTTCTTTTTAATATCGGTTGAAACAAGGAACGCAAACGAAACATTGTTGTCCGTGTCGTAACACATAACAACGATTTCGGACTGTCCCTCCATTACAACCGGAGAAGTTGTGCTCTCGGTCTCGGGCTCGGTGGTTAAATCGTCCGAGGACGAAACGAGATTGCCGAAGTTGAAGTCAATGGACTTCATAAACATAAGTAAAGAAATACCTCCGAGAATTATCACGAAAGCGGCAAAAGATATTATAAAGCTTTTGAAGCGTTTTGAGTCCTTTTTGTCCTTGCTTGAAAAGTCAAGCTTTCTGTTGTTTTTCAAATTCTCGCCTCTCTTTACCAAAAAAGCCGATTGCAAGCTGTGCAATCGGCTTTCTGTCATTAACCTGCGGTTTTCGGTGTGCCGTCTATCCTGTTTTTACCGGAAGAAGAAACTCTCTCAATTATCGGTGCATCACCGTTTTTGACCGTATCCTCGGTTATTATTACTTTTGATACCGAGCTGTCAGACGGAATGTCGTACATTATGGGCATTAAAGTTTTTTCCATAATCGCCCGCAAGCCTCGTGCGCCCGTATTCTTTTCAAGCGTGAGCTCCGCTACCGCTTCAAGTGCGCTGTCATTAAATTCAAGTGAAACACCGTCCATTGAGAACAGCGATTTATATTGCTTCACAAGTGCGTTTTTGGGCTCAGTGAGAATTCGTACAAGTGCCGACTTGTCAAGATTGTCAAGCGATGTTATAACGGGAACTCTGCCGACAAGCTCGGGAATAAGTCCGAACTTAACAAGGTCCTGCGGAATTACCTGCGAATAAATCTTCGACAAATCCGTGTCCGACTTTGCCATAACCTTGCCGCCGAAGCCGAGCGTTGACTTGCCCGTTCTTGCCTCGATTACCTTGTCTATGCCGTCAAACGCACCGCCGCAAATGAACAGGATATTAGTTGTATCAATCTGTATAAACTCCTGCTGCGGATGCTTTCTGCCGCCCTGAGGGGGTACATTTGAAACAGTGCCCTCAAGAATTTTAAGGAGTGCCTGCTGAACGCCCTCGCCGCTGACATCACGGGTAATTGACGGGTTTTCCGACTTTCTTGCAATCTTGTCAATCTCATCGACATAGATAATGCCCTTTTGAGCCTTTTCTATATCGTAGTCCGCCGCCTGGATAAGTCGCAGAAGAATATTTTCGACATCCTCGCCGACATATCCTGCCTCTGTAAGCGTTGTTGCGTCCGCAATGGCAAACGGAACATCGAGAATTTTTGCAAGCGTCTGTGCGAGCATAGTTTTACCTACACCCGTGGGTCCCAAAAGAACGACATTGCTCTTTTGAATGTCAACATCGCTCTTGTAGGAATAATAAATACGCTTATAGTGGTTGTAAACGGCAACGCTCAAAGTTATCTTTGCCGCGTCCTGACCGACAACGTATTCGTCAAGCTTTGCTTTAATCTCAGCGGGTTTGGGTAAAACCTTAACCGTCTCTTTCTGAGATTTTTTCTGTTTTCTTCTCGAAGAGCCTTCTTCTTCGATTATTCCCAGGCACAGCTCTATGCACTCGTCGCATATGCAAACGCCCGGTCCAGCAATAAGCTTTTCAACCTGGTCCTGTGTTTTGCCGCAAAAGGAACAGCGCATTGTCTTATTGTCCGTATCTCTTGCCATGAAAGGCTACCTCCGAAAATTATCTTTTGTAAAGGACCTTATCGATAAGTCCGTATTCAAGCGCTTCCTCGGCAGACATAAAGTTATCTCTGTCGGTATCCTGCGCTATTACCTCAACGGGTTTGCCCGTGTTTTCGGACAGAATTTTGTTGAGCTTTGCTTTGGTTTTGAGTATGTGCTTAGCGGTAATTTCGATTTCGGTCGCCTGACCCTGTGCACCGCCCGAGGGCTGATGAATCATAATATCGGAATTGGGCAAAGCATATCTCTTACCTTTGGTACCTGCGGAAAGGAGGAACGCGCCCATACTTGCCGCCATACCCATACAAATTGTCGAAACGTCGCACTTGATGTACTGCATTGTGTCGTAGATTGCAAAGCCTGCGGTTACAGAGCCGCCGGGGCTGTTGATATAAAGGCTGATGTCCTTTTCGGGGTCCTGACCCTCAAGGTATAAAAGCTGTGCGACAACAAGGCTTGCCGTTGCGTCGTTTACTTCGTCTGAAAGAACTATAATTCTGTCGTTGAGAAGTCTTGAAAAAATATCGTATGAACGTTCACCGCGATTGGTCTGTTCAACTACATAGGGTACTAATGCCATAAAAAACTTACCTCCAAAATTATATCTTCCCTTTTGTCCCTAATAGATTATTGCAGCTTTATAAGGCGTTTAATCAAAGATTATTCCGCGTCCTTCTTTGCAGCTGCTTTCTTTGTTGTTTTCTTAGCGGGCTTTTCCTCGGCAGCCTTTTCTTCCTTGGGCTCTGCCGCTTTCTTAGCCGCCGGCTTTTTCTCTGTGAAGCTTGCGTTTTCGATTACGAAATCAACAGCCTTTCTCCGGAGAAGCTCGGGCTTGATGTTTTCAGCCGGAATAGCCTTCTTGATTTGCTCAACATCCATATTATATGCCTTAGCGTACTGAGCATATTCTTCCTCAAGGTCTGCGTCCGAAACTTCAAGCTTTTCTTTCTTGATAATCTCTTCGAGAGCGAGGTCAAGCTTAACCTGCTTTTCAGCCTGGTCCTTGTACTGCTCACGGAAAGTCTTTTCATCCGAACCTGTGTATTTAAGGTATGTCTTGAGGTCAAGTCCCTGCATCTGGAGACGGTATGCGAAGTCCTGAACATCCTCGTCCATCTTCTTCTCAATCATACACTCGGGGATAACAGCCGTTACAAGGTCTGCAAGCTTGTCGAGAACCTCGTTGTTAGCCTCAGCCTCAACCTCGTGCATCTTCTTGTGTTCAAGCTCTTCCTTGACATTCTTCTTGAGCTCGTCAACAGTGTCGTACTCGCTTACATCCTTAACAAACTCGTCGTCAAGAGCGGGAACTTCCTTAACCTTGATTTCATGGAGCTTGATTTTGAAGGTAGCGTCCTTGCCTGCAAGCTCTGCATGGTAGTCCTCGGGGAATTTAACATTTACATCAAACTCCTCGCCTGCCTTGTGACCGATAATCTGATCCTCAAAGCCGGGGATAAACTGGTTTGAACCGATTGTAAGCTCATAATTTTCAGCCTTACCGCCGTCAAAAGCAACGCCGTCAACAAAGCCCTCGAAGTCGAAAACTGCGATGTCGTTCTTCTTAACCTTTCTCTTTGTTTCAACGGTAACGATTCTTGAGTTCTGCTCAAGCATATTGTTGATGTGTGCCTTAACCTCCTCGGCAGAAACCTTAGCGGGCTTCTTTACAGCCTTGATGCCCTTGTACTTGCCGAGCTTAACCTCGGGCTTAACGGTAACCTTGAGCTTGATAACTACGCCGTCCTTGCCCATTTCGGGAACTTCAAGGTCAAACGGAGTGTCGATAACATCAAGCTTTGCTTCTTCGATAGCAGCCGTAACCGCATCGGGATATACTATTTCGAGAGCGTCCTCATAGAAAACCGCTTCGCCGTACATCTTTTCGATGAATGCGCGGGGTGCTTTGCCCTTTCTGAAGCCGGGAACGTTGATTTTCTTTCTCTGCTGAAGATATGCTTTATTAACGGCGTTCATAAAAGTTTCGCCGTCAACGGAAACCTCAAGTTCCCAAACATTCTCTTCAATTTTGTTTGATGATTTAAGACTCATTTAATCTTCCTCCTGAAAATTATACACTATCTCGCTTATTATAGCAGATAATGTATAAAATTGCCATACTTTTTTATTATTTTATTAATTTGATAAGTT
The DNA here is from genome assembly GCA_902491475.1 of uncultured Eubacteriales bacterium. Lineage (GTDB taxonomy): Bacteria > Bacillota > Clostridia > Oscillospirales > Acutalibacteraceae > Fimenecus. The sequence continues at coordinate 42,205 of CABUHY010000006.1, read as the reverse complement.
TTGGGCAGAATTTGAGGTAATCTGCCGACAAAAGTTCAAATTTAATATCGTCTTTTTCCGATGTGAAAGCAAAGTTCATTGCCTGTCCGTGCAAATGGGCATAATAACAGTACCTGATGTTTTCTTCAAGCAAAATGTTATATATGGGCTCGCACACCTGCGAAACGCTCACGGGCGGATAGTGCAGAAACACAAGCGGTTCGCCGCCGAGGGCTTTACCTGCCTCGATTGAAGTTTTAAGCCTCTGCGCCTCCCTGTTTATAACCTTTTCGCTGTGCTGTTCTGTATCGTCAAAGAACCAGCCCCTTGTGCCGCATATGCTGTAGTCGCCTATCCTGTATGCGTTGTTGAAAATGAATTTAATTGAAGAAAAGGAATTTTCTTCCAAAAAGGCGTTCATTTTCGACATTGTGTTCCACCAATAGTCATGATTGCCCTTTAATATAAGTTTTTGACCGGGCAGAGAATTTATAAACGAAAAATCCTCAACTGCGTTTTCAAGCTTCATAGCCCACGAAATATCGCCGGGAATGACAACGGTGTCGCTGTCGGTAATAAGCCTTTTCCAATTTGCCTCAAGGCGTTCGACGTAATTGTCCCACCCGCGGAAAATATCCATAGGTTTATCTGTTCCGAGCGACAGATGAGTGTCGCCGATTGCATATAAAGACATAAAATTACTCCGTTTTTTCTGAATAGAAACCAAATCCCGTTCAATACTAATAACACAAAACGAAAGGAGGCAAACTTAATGAATAAGGATATTAAATGCGACGCTTCAAACTGCGTTTATCACGACGGTACGTGCGAGTGCACGGCTGACCACATCGATGTCGATTGGGTCAAGGGCTGTGATTGCACGGAAGCTCAGTGCTCGACTTTCACTATGAAAACAGACGCAATGAAATAAGACAGTAAAAAGCGGAGTAACATCCGCTTTTTTACATATTGAAAATTTCGGTTATATACCGAGCATATCAAATACGACCTGAGCCATATCCTCCTTGTCCGCCACCTTTGTAAACCTCGGCGTCTTACCTTTAAGGGTTGCAAGCTGAGGCGGTACGGGCTCGTTTGACTTTTCAAACAGCTCCTCAACCATTGAGAACTCGTCCTCGGACTTTATGTCGTCGGTAATTGCCGAAAGTACGCTTGCCGAGAACTTGTAGGGGTTTGCGGTCGAAGCGATAACGGTGGGTGTTCCGTCGCCCGTTCTCTTTGTGTATTCCTCATAAACATTTACCGCAACCGCAGTGTGCGTGTCGCAAAGGTAATTGTACTTTTTGAAGATTTCGTTGATGGTCGCCTTTGTAGCCTTATCGTCGCAATAGCCTGCGTCGAAGAGAGCAGAGATTTTGCCGAAGAGCTCGGAGTCAACGCTGTACTTGCCGTCCTCGCTCAATTCTTTCATATATTCGGCGGTTTTCGCTGCGTCATAGCCCGAAAGGATAAAGAGAAGTCTTTCAAGGTTTGAAGAAATAAGAATATCCATTGAGGGAGATGTTGTGCAATAGAAATCCCTGTTTTTGTTATAAGTACCGCTCTTCAAGAAATCCGTGAGGACATTGTTCGAGTTGGAAGCGCAGATAAGCTTCTTAATCGGAACGCCCATTTCCTTTGCGTAATATGCCGCAAGGATATTGCCGAAGTTACCCGTGGGAACAACAACATTCATTTCCTCGCCGAGCTTTAACGAACCGTTCTCAACCATATCGCAGTAAGCCGATACATAATAAACTATCTGCGGAACGAGTCTGCCCCAGTTTATGGAGTTTGCGGAAGAGAAAGCAAGATGATTTTCCTTGAATTTCTTTTCGATTTCCTTATTTGTGAAAATCGACTTAACGCCGCTTTGAGCGTCGTCAAAGTTACCTCTTATAGCGCAAACGCTGACATTCGAGCCCTCCTGCGTGGTCATCTGAAGCTTCTGCATGGGGCTTACGCCGTCAACGGGATAGAAAACGAGAATTTCCGTATTCGGAACATCCTTAAAGCCTTCAAGCGCAGCCTTACCGGTGTCGCCCGAGGTTGCAACAAGGATTACGATTTTTGTGTCCTTGAGAGTCTTGCCTGCCGAAACGGTAAGAAGATAAGGAAGAAGCTGCAAAGCCATATCCTTGAACGCGCAGGTGGGACCTCTCCAGAGCTCGAGAATATTCGCCTTATCGTTGAGCTTATAAAGCGGAGCAACCTTATCCGAAGAGAATTTGCCCTTTTTATATGCGCCGTTTACGCACATATCGAGCTCATCGTCATTAAAATCGGTAAGAAAGAGCTTCAATACCTCTTTCGCTCTGCCGATATAATCAAGCGTTCCTATTTTTTTGATGTCGTCAAGGCTCAATGAGGGTATTTCGGTGGGAACAAAAAGTCCGCCCTCCGAGGATATGCCCTTTGCGATAGCCTCCGACGCCGAAACGCCGATAGATTTATCTCTTGTGCTTGTGTAAATCATCTGATACACTCCCTACTTAAAATTCAAAATATTTTATCATACATAAAGCCTTAATTCAATCGGCTTTATAGATTATTTTTCTTCGTCCTGATAGGCGTTTTTTATATAATTGAACGAGGAAACCTCGCCGTCTTTCATATACACCTCGGCAACATCGAATCTCGGCTGTAAGCGCACCTTGTTTTTGGAAAGGAAAAACTTAGCCGTTGCAACGGTCTTTTTGCGTTTTGCGTAATCGACCGCCTCCCTGCCGCTGACAACAAAGTTCACATCTCTCGTTTTGACTTCCGTGAAAACAATGTACTTTCTGTCGCAGGCGATTATGTCAATCTCGCCCAGTCTGCAACGGTAGTTTGCCGTGATTATCGAATATCCGTTATCCCGCAGATACCTGCCCGTATAAAGCTCGCCGTAAGCGCCCGTCATAGCCTTGTTCATTTTTTCTCTCCGAGAATTTTCTTCAAAAATGACCGTCTGTGAATTTCACACACGCCGTATTGAGCGATTTTTTCGTAATGCAGCTTTGTGCCGTAGCCCTTGTGGCGTTCAAATTCATATTGCGGATATTTTTTCGCCGTTTCAAGCATAAACCTGTCTCGGCTCACCTTTGCGAGCACGGAAGCTGCGGCAATCGACATTGATTTTGCGTCGCCCTTTACCACCGTGACCTCTTCAACCCCCGTGTGAGGCTTTTGGTTTCCGTCAACCAGTGCAAGGTCGGGCTTTACCGAAAGCGAGTCAACCGCCCTTTTCATCGCAAGAAAGGTTGCGTTCAAAATGTTGATTTCGTCAATTTCCTTTTCGTCGGCGCTTGCGATACCGTAAGCCAAAGCCTTTTCCTTTATCTCGTCAAAGAGCTTTTCACGCTTTTTCTCCGTGAGCTTTTTAGAGTCGTTGAGCCCGTCGATAACGCAGTCGGGCGGCAGAATTACCGCAGCGGCGTAAACGGGCCCCGCAAGAGGTCCTCTGCCCGCTTCGTCAATTCCGCAGATTATATTATAGCCCCGAGCCTTATATTCGTTTTCAATACTGTAATCAACCATCAAATTCTCCGATTGTGTCAAGAGTTATCCTGCCGAGCTTGCCCGCCCTGTATTCGTCAAGAAGCATTACCGAGGCACGCAGTGTGTCAATTTCGCCGCCGCGCATCATCATTCCGCGCTTTCTGCCGATAAGCTCGAGTATTTCATATGCTTCAAGGTCGGAAAAATCGGCAATTTTATATCTTTCCGAAAGCCTGTCGGGATAGTCCCGTGCAAGCACCTCCAAAAGTCTTACCGCAAGGGTTTCCGAGTCAAAGACCTCGTCCTTGACAGAGCCTATAAACGCAAGCCTGTCCCCGATTTTCGGGTCGTCAAACTTCGGCCACAAAACGCCCGGTGTGTCAAGCAATTCAATTCCGTTGTCAATCACAAACCACTGATTATGGCGTGTAACGCCCGCCTTGTCGGCAACCTTTGCACGGTTCCTGCCCGCCATTCTGTTGATGAACGACGATTTACCCGTATTCGGTATTCCGACAACCATAATTCTCAACGGCTTGCCTGCCATACCCTTTGCCTCGTTGGAGGCGATTTTATCCTTTAACACCTCTCTCAAAAGAGGCACATATCTGTTAAGTCCGTTGCCGCTTTTGCAGTCGACCGCAAGGGCGTAAATACCCTTTCCGTTAAAGTAATCAAGCCAGCGTCTCGTAGCGTTTTCGTCCGCAACATCGCACTTGTTGAGAAGCACTATAAGAGGCTTATTGCCTATAAGCTCGTTGAGCTCGGGGTTACTGCTTGAAACGGGCATTCTCGCGTCAAGTATTTCCGTTACGGCGTCAACCGACGGCAAACATTCCTTGATAAGCCGCCTTGTCTTTGCCATATGACCCGGGAACCACTGAACATTCTGTTTTATAGAGTCGCTCATATTCTCAATCCTTTGTCAAAAGCGAGCTGTCGCCTATTCTGTAAACAGCCTGACCGACAACATATCTTTCGTCAATCATACCGACCGCCTTGTATCTTGAGTCACCCGACTCGTTGCGGTTGTCTCCCATAACGAAAAGACAGCCCTCGGGAACGGTTACGGGATAGCTGAAAGCGTCGCCCAATACCCTTGTCTGTTCCCTTATGTACGGTTCGTCAAGCACAACGCCGTCAACCGATACCTCGTGAGTGTCACGGTCGATATTTACGGTCTGACCGCCTTTTGCGATTACCCTTTTGACAAGCACCTCATCGTATGCGTTAGGCTGTGAAATAATCACAATGTCGCCGTATTCTATATTGCTGTCATGGGCTGTAATAATAAGCTTATCCCCGTTGTGCAGGGTGTTTCGCATCGAGTCGCCGTTGACCGTCGATATTTTGAAAAAGAATGTGAATATTACCGCTACCGCTATAATTGAGGTAAGCAGCACCGACGCAAAATCATATATCGAAGCTATCTGTTTTTCTTTCATTACGCACCTATCTTCCATTTGCCTACGGGGAAGAGTCTGAATTCGGCAGTTCCGAGCAGGTATCTCGTATCTATAAAGCCTACCGTTGTGGAGCGGCTGTCAAGAGAATTGTTCCTGTTGTCGCCCATAACAAACACGCAGCCCTCGGGCACGGTTACGGGAAAAGCAACATCAAACATTCTCTCCGTCGGCTCGGCAATATACGGCTCGTTTATAAGCTCGCCGTTGATTTTGACCGTACCCTGCGCAAAGTTGATGTCAACCGTATCGCCCGCAACGGCAATAACCCTTTTGATAAGCGGCTCGTTGAGCGAATTGGGCTGAGTGATAACGACAATGTCGCCTCTCTCGTAGGTGGTATTTATCGCCTTTACCGTAAGCCAGTCGCCGTTGTTGAGAGTAGGTTTCATCGACTCGCCGTTTACGCCGACAACCCTGAAAAGGAATGTGAACACAACGGCAATACCCACCAGTGCAAACACCAGCGAGTCAAGCCAATTATATGCAAATTTCCATGACTTTGAGGTCTCGGAATATGAGTTCTCAAGCTCGTCAAAATATATTCTGAGGTCTTCTTTTTTTCTCAATTTACACACCTACCCTATTATATAGAGTAATTATAATACAAACACCTTGAAAATGCAAAGGTTTTCGGTAAAAAAATAAGGAGCGGAAAGAAACGCACTCCGAAATGAAGTGCGCTTCAGTTGTATTCGCCCGGCGGCGAGTGATATTGCTTCGCAGTTATATTATGCTTCGCATAGTGATATTGCCCACGGGGCAGTTTAACAGACGAATACAATATCACAAAAGCCGAACGGCTTTTCTATCACTTTCCTAAAGGAAAATATCACTCCGAGCAAATGCTCGGAATATCACTTTTGCACATAGGTACAACGGGCATCGAATTTTGTCATCAAAATCCGTTATATATCCGTTCTCGTGGCATATAAAAAGAAGGCAGCGCAAATTTTGTGCTGCCTTCTTCCTTATTCTGTTTTGTTAAAATTATTTAACGAGTTCTTTAACCTTAGCAGCCTTGCCGACTCTGTCACGGAGATAATAAAGCTTGCTTCTGCGAACCTTACCGCTTCTGACAAGTTCAACCTTAGCTACATTGGGAGAATTTACGGGGAATACCTTTTCAACGCCTACGCCGTAAGAAACACGACGAACCGTGAATGTCTCCGAAACACCGCTGCCCTTGCGAGCAATGATTGTGCCCTCAAAGATCTGAATTCTTTCTCTCTCACCCTCGCGGATTTTAACGTGAACCTTAACAACATCACCGATGTTGATGTTCGGGCGTTCTTCTTTAATCATGCCCTCTGTCATAACTTTCAATGCGTCCATAATGAACCTCCAAAATTGTTTTCAAGCGTTCATTCCGTAAAATACATACGCAGAGGACCGCCCGCTTTAATGTTGCCATTAACTGCCGTTTGCATACAAAAATATATACAAGCGCCGAAATGCTAAAATATAATATCACAAGAGATGAAAAAATGCAAGTGTTTTTTTGATATTTTCAGCAAAACTCGGTCATATTCTCAAGGTACATCTTTTCCTTTACAATTTCAACCGCTTCGATAAGCTCCGTTACATCCTTGGTAACGGCGTCAATCAACAGCGTCGGGTTTATGTTGTTTCTCATACCCGTTGAAATCACAAGGGTCATTTTCACTCCGTTTTCGCACTCGCAAAGCTCGTAGGAATATACATCCCCTTTTATATCAATCTGTTTGAGCACCTTTTTGCCGCCTTTTTTGCCCATCTTTTCTACAATTATTTCGTTCGCCGAAATTTTTTCGCAAACCGAATTGAGCACGGCTTCCTTTTCTTCTGTTACAAGCGTTACGGAAAACCTGCCATAGCGTATCTCGTCCGCCTTGTGTACGGGCTCCGAAGCCGAAGTTATAACTATACCCGTCGGTATGGTTTCATTTAATCTTTTAACGATTTCGCCGTCGGTCATATCATCGGTTATACGCACATCGACAGACTCGCAAAAGCTCTCGGTGCCGAGAGATAGCGGCAGTGAAAATGTCATAAACGGTCTCGGGTTAAAGCCCTCCGTGTACCATATTGATATTCCAGCACGCTTTATCGCCCTTGAAAAGCAGCGCATAAGGTCAAGGTGGGAAATATACTTTGCCATACCCTTTTTTTCAAAGAAAATTCTAACGCTTCGCATCGCATTTTCCTCCGTTGAGCCTTGCCGCACCGCAAGCCGAACACTTCTGTCGGCAGTTCGGCGTCGTTACGCTCATATGTGCTTTTTTGTTTTCTTCGATAAGGAAATCCTTCCTTATACCGTAGTCGAACATATCCCACGGAAGTATCTCATCGAATTCACGCTTGCGGTTGGCATAAAATTCCATCGAAACGCCGCACTCGTCAAACGCCTCTTTCCAAAGGTCGTATCTGAAAAATTCATCCCAGCTGTCAAACTTACAGCCCTTTCTCCACGCCTTTTCGATAACGGCACAGAGCTTTCTGTCTCCCCTTGCAAAAACGCCCTCGAGCACGCTCGTCTGCGACTCGTGGTAAGACACCTGAATTTTATGCGTCTTAACGCTTTCGAGCAAATGCTTCTGCTTTTCTTCAAGCATAGGTCTTGTGTCCTGCGGCTCCCACTGGAACGGCGTAAACGGCTTCGGAACAAACGAAGCGACGCTTATGCTTACGGTTACCGCCTTGCCCTTGGGTCTGTTCGGATTTTTGTAATATGTATTGACAACCGTCTGCGCAAGGTCGGCAATCCCCTCTATATCGGCAAGGGTTTCCGTCGGTAAGCCCATCATAAAATAAAGCTTGACGGCAGTCCAGCCGCCCGCAAATGCCTTTTCGGCTGTCCTTACGACCTCATCCTCGGTTACATTTTTGTTGATTGCGTCACGAAGCCTTTGCGTGCCGGCTTCGGGTGCAAAGGTAAGACCGCTGCGGCGCACCTTTTTAAGCTCCTCCATAAGCTCGTCGGAAAAGTTATCGACACGAAGCGACGGCAACGATACATTTATGTTATCTTTGAGCGCCCAATCGAACATTTTCGGAATGAGTTTGTCAATCTCGGTATAATCGCTTGTGCTCAAAGAGCAAAGGGAAATTTCATCATATCCCGTATTGTCACAGAGCGTTTTTGCCTGCTTATTTACGACATCGCTCGTTTTTTCCCTTATCGGGCGGTAAATGAAGCCTGCCTGACAAAAGCGACAGCCTCTTATACAGCCTCGGAAAATCTCCGACACGACCCTGTCATGAACGACCTCGATAAACGGAACGACAAATTTTTCGGGATAAAACACGGTGTTCAAATCGGAGATAATACGCTTTTTGACGATTTTCGGCGCATTTTCCCTGTTGACAACCTCTTTAATCGTGCCGTCATCATTATAGTAAACATCATAGAAAGCAGGAACATAAACGCCCTCAAGCTGAGCGGCTTCACGCAGAAATTCAAGCTTTGTCGAGCCGAGCTTTTTATGCTTTTCCAAAAGGTCGATAAGTTCGTTGACAATCTCTTCTCCCTCGCCGGGTGTGAAAATGTCGATAAAATCCGCTATCGGCTCGGGGTTGCACACGCACGGACCGCCCGCACACACGATAGGCGTCAAATCGGTTCTGTCCGCACTCCTGACAGGCAGACCCGCAAGGTCAAGCATATTGAGCACATTGGTATAGCTCATCTCATACTGCATGGTAAAGCCTATCATATCAAAGTCTTTGATACCGTCGCCGCTTTCAAGCCCGTAAAGCGGGACCTTGTTTTCACGCATAAGCTTTTCCATATCGTCCCACGGTGCAAACACCCTTTCGCACCACGCCTCGGGTCGGTCGTTTATGAGCGAATAGAGAATTTTCATACCGAGATGCGACATACCTATTTCGTAATTGTCGGGAAAACAAAAGGCATATCGGAACTCGACTTTATTTTTATCCTTTACAACGCTGTTGAACTCCCCGCCCGTATATCGGGCAGGTTTCTGAACGCTTTGAAGTAATTTTTCCTGTTGTTTAGAAAGCATAGTTTACCTCTGAAAATTTAGTAGATAAATGATACAACAAATATCAAAAAAATGCAAACGGTATGTTTTAACCGTTTGCATACGGAAGTTATATGTTGTATCGTAGGGACAGTACTTGCCCCTGTACTAATTTGTTATATATCTCACTGCGGACAGCCGCAAGGGCTGTCCCTACGGCAATCGATATTTGTCAGCGGCGGGAGCAAGCCCCCGCCCTACCGATATAACATCGCACGACCCGTAGGGGGCAGGGCAGCACCTCTTCACTATTCACTATTCACTCTTCACTATATTCTGTTACCACTGATACTTTTTCAAATCGACATAGCCGTCGTCGCTTACCTCCACGCCCTCTTCACGCAGGAGGATTATCTGCATATTCATTCCGCCGAAAGCGAAAGCCTCGGACACTCTGCCCTCACGGTTGACGACCCTGTGACATTTTATCGTTGACGGATCGGGGTTGACATGCAGGGCATAGCCCACCACCCTCGCCCATCTCGGGTTACCCGCAAGCAAGGCAATTTGACCGTAGGTTGCAACCTTGCCCTCGGGTATTTGCTTTACACACTCGTAAATTTTATCAAATGTACTCATAAGTCATTTGTACAGCCTTGCGACCGAACCTCCCACTCTCTCGATTTTGACATCGACCTGCGTGTTGTATTCGCAGTTTTTCATCATTTCGCTCCAATCGGAGACATTGCTTTTGTAAAAACTCGGGCAGGTGCGTTTCAGCCGTCTGCCGAAGCCGAAAACATCTGCCGACTCCTTCATTATACACTCATTTATGCTGTTTTCAACATAATTTTCAATCGCCCGTTCGGCATATTCCCCGATTTCGTTTATATCGTCGATTTCCATAATCTCAAAGACGCTTTTATTGACCTCGCTCAAATCAAGCGAGCACTTTATTTTAATGTCAAAGCAAGGCTTGCCGTCTCTTATTTCGGTCTTTATTTTTGTTCCGCTTTTTATGATATTCGCCGTGATATTCACGCCGTTTGCACCCTCAAAGGAGATTTCGCCCTTGCCTATTCTGTCGTTAGTCCAAAGTATGCCCGTCGCAATTTCATCATCCTTTTCACATATGAGCTTTTCGTCCTTAAAAAGCGCCGTTGCCGATATTTCTATAACATCGTTTTCGCCGTCCTTTACGCATTTGAGCACGGGCAGTGCCGCCGAAGCCGTGCCGTCGGAAAAGATGTTTATCAGCTCAAAAACCCTGGTGCTTACGACATTTGCGTTAAAATCCGACGAGCGTATAATCTGCTCGGCACGCCTTGCGGGAATGATGTTCTCGCCGAGCTCCGAGAAAATTATATCCTCGGCTTTTCCGTCCGCCACGGCTACATAGACGGTTATTCTGTTTTCCGTGGTACGCACAAAATCGTCAAGATAATCGGCTATGCCGTCCTCTGCAAACTCACGCCCGAAAACTACAATTCTGTTTTGAGATATAAGCGGGTCGCTTCCCGTTATATCCGACAGCTTGCTTATCGCCTCGGAAACGGAGCGTCCGCTGACCGAATAATACTTTACCACCTCGTCGGGTGCTCCCGAGGATGCGGAATTGCTTGAAACATCGGTGTTGAGCGCCTGGACGGAAACGGACAGCATACCGTCCGCCTTATCAATGCCTATTCCCTGAACGATAAGCCTGTTTTTAAGCTCCAGCTTTGAGTTCTGCGTATTACAGCCGCCGAAAAGCAGTACAAGTGCGAAAACCGATATTATTTTTATAAAGACACCGAGTTTTTTCAAATTAACTTCCTCCGTTTGACTTTTTCGAGTATCATAACAAAAACGGGAATAAGAACCGCAAAGAGAATAAACAGAACCGATTTTACAACCGTGTTCGAGGTGTAGCGGAAGTTATCGATATTTCCCGAAAGCAGCATTACCGCCGCAAAAATTACCGCACCCGACAAATACACAACCGCATTTTTGTTCTTTATTGCGAACGACCGCGACAGAATATCATTTATAATGTAAATGATAAAGGTTATTTTGACAAAGGCGGAGATTATCCACACGCCCGTCAGCAGCACATCAAGGCGCTCGATAAGTCCGAATTCCGAGAGCACTGCCATCGAATGAACGGGGAACATATTCAAAAGCGCACTGTTGCCCGAGGTTGTAAACAAAATAAAGAAAAGTGCGGAGACGAACAGTGCAAAAAACGCCGTCCACAGCACAACGCTTTTTTTGAGATTTCCCGTAACCTTAGGCAGCATTACGGAAATTGCCACGGGCTCGGTAGTCCTTATCACAACCGACCACGCCACGGTCATAACGGGCTTTGCGCCGTCGTAGAAAACGGGCGACAGATTGTTTATATCGACCCGTGAGAGCATGGTAAGCAGTACGAACACAAACGAGGCAAGAAGTATCACGAGCGAAACACTGCCCGCTCTGCCGAGCGCTTCTATCCCCTTTGTTGCCGAATAGCAAACCGCCACAAGGGTCAAAAGAATAAACAGCCTTGTGTCCGTATCGGGAAAAACCGCCGAAGCGACGAACAAATTCAGCCGCAACAGAGTCGAATATGCGTCAATGAGGAAAAACAGGACATACAAAACGCACAGCGACCTTGAAAGCGTGGGAGAAACCGTCTCCGACAGCTCCAGAACGCCCCTGCCGTCGCCGTTTTTGAACAGAAAGTACATCGGCAAAAGCAGTAAGAGCATTGCCGCACTGCCTAAAAGAATTGCGACGATATAATCCGAATTATTCACATTTACATTGAACACGGGCATAAATGTGAGCGTTGACAAAAGCCGTGAGAGCAAAAGCAGTGAAAAGAACTGACCCGTGCTGATTTTTTGTATCTTTTCCATTTATTTCTCCATATTCTGTATTCTTAAATCTCTGTCGCCGAGTTTTTTCCAGTTAAGCCGCATAAAGGTGTCCCTCATTGCCGCAGGCGCAAACGGGGCTATGGGCGAGAGCTCGGAGACCTCGTACGGTCCGTCCTTGCACAAATCCACAAGCAGAACACTGAAGCATATTACAATCCCGTAAAAGCCGAACAGTCCGCCGACCACCATTAAAATAAAACGAAGAACCGCCACGCTCTGATAAATATGCGGAACGACAAACGAGGTTATCGCCGATATTGCGACTACAATAAGCATCGGTGCGGCAACAAGACCTGCGCTGACTGCGGCGTCGCCGATTACAAGACCGCCGACGATACTCACAGCGTGTCCGACCGATTTCGGCATACGCAAGCCCGCCTCCCTGACAATCTCATAGACAAAATGGATAAATATCGTTTCAAGCATTACGGGAAACGGGGTTATGCTCTCCTGTATCGCCATATCGTAGAGCATCGATATGGGCAGAATTTCCTGATGGAATGTGCATACCGCAACATAGAGCCCGGGCAGAAACACGGCGGCAAAGAACGAAACATATTTGAGCAGCCGTATAAACGCAACATAAAACGGGCGCATATTATAGTCGTCCATCGTCTGGAAATTCTCGATAAAAATATACGGCGCTATCAGTGCAAACGGCGTGCCGTCAACTATGATAACCACCCTGCCCTCGTTCATTTCGCCGCAGGCTATGTCGGGTCGCTCCGTTGTACCGAGAGCGGAGAAAAACGAAAATTGACCGTCCTCCAGAAACGGTCTCAAATAGCCCGAGCCGAGCACGGTGTCAAGCTTTGCGTTTTTAAGCCTCGCCTTTATCTCCTTAACGGTTTTCGGCTTTGCCCTGTCGGACATATAGCACACGCAAACCCTCGTTTTGCTCGTTGCACCGACCTCCACGGTCTCACATTTCAAAACGGGCGAGCGTATTCTGCGCCGCAAAAGAGCCACATTGTCCTTAAAGCTCTCGGTGAAGCCCTCGTGCGCTCCCTTTTCCTGTACCTCGGACTGTGCGTCGTCAATCCCTCTTTTCGGGAAGCCCTGCACGCCGTAGCTCCAGCTGTAATCCGCTCCGTCGACAAAGAAAACCACAAGTCCCGACACCACATCGGCTATTGCGTTTTCAAGCGTTCTCGTCTCGTTCTGGTCAATGCCCGCAACGACATTCGCACTGATGTAATTGAGCATTTTGCACGGGTCGGACGGCAGATTTTTCGCCGTGAGTATCGGGCGCATTATCTGCTCGACGACAAGCATATTGTCGCACATACCGTCTGCCATAACAAAGCAGACCTTGTTTTTGCCGACATCGGAATACTTATAAATTATGTCGAAGCTCTCGCCGAACTGCTCTTTAAGATAGGAGATGTTGTATTCGAGCGAATCGGAAACGGGGGTTTCCGTATCGTTTTTTTCTACCTTTTCCGTTATTTCGTCAAGGTTATTTTTAAGTTTTCTGAACATATACTTCACCGTAAAATATTGTTACCGATACCGACAGGAATATTCTGCCGAAAGCTGCAAAATATATACACGGTGATATAAATGCTTATAAATTTTGCAAGGACGGTAATTTTATATATCGTTATTATCATTTCAATGAGAATACTCGGCAAACGCCAGATAGGCGAATTACAGCCTGCCGAGCTTGTTATTACGATACTTCTGTCGGAAATTCTCGCAATACCGATGCAGGACACAAGGCTTCCGCTAATGAACACGATTATTCCCGTGCTGTTGCTTGTCGGATTTGAGATTATCATATCGATACTCAACCTCAAAAGTGTTAAATTCCGCTCGGCAATGCAGGGAAATCCGCTTATAGTTATCCGTGAGGGGAAAATCGACCAAAAGCAGTTAAAGGAGCTGCGATTTACGACCGACGACCTTTTGGAGGAACTGCGGAAGAAGGATATTTTTGACATTTCCGAGGTGTGGTACGCCATTGTCGAAACCGACGGAACACTGTCGGTTATGCTCAAAGCCGACGAAGAAAATGTCAAAATCAAGGACACGGGAATTAAAAAGGCTGAAAATGTGTATAAAAGCGTGGTAATATCCGACGGCTCTATACTCGAAAAGAATTTTTCCGAGTGCAACACCACAAAGGCAAAGGTCGAACGCCTGCTTCGCAAAAAGAATTTAAGCGTTAAAGATGTACTGCTTATGACAATGGACAAGGACGAAAAATACGAGATAACCGAAAGGGATAAGAATTTATGAAAAGAGTTGTAATTGCTGTTGTTCTGATTGTTTTTGTTACGGCAATATCCGTTTACGGGTATTTCGACCTAAAAAGAACGGGAAACGAAATTATATCCTCGCTTGAAAAGACGATAGAAATCGCCGAAAACGACACCGAGGAGGCGGCAACCGAAAGCCTCAAAACGACTATCAAAAAATGGAAAAAGGCACAGGTGCGCTTCGGCATTTACTGTAATCACGACGAGCTCGACGACATCGACATAAATTTCCGCACCCTTGACGACAAGACCGAAAACAAAGCTGACTGTGATATAACGGAGCTTTGCTCGGAGAACATCATACTGCTTGAAAAGATGATAGACAGCGAAAAACCGAAATTTGAAAATGTGTTTTAAAAAAACTCGACTCTGTATAGAGTCGAGTTTTTTATTATTCAGCTATTTACTATTGGCGTTACTCCCAGTTCGCTCATTACCTTATCTATGCGACAGTAATAAGTATGTTGTGTTGCCGTATCATGTCCTTTTATGATACCTACCAAAATGACATTATTGTTAGAACCTGTTACAACACACGGCCCGCCACTGTCGCCTGATTGCATATATGCAGTTGTTTCCGTCAACGAATAAAACTTATAATTTCCTACAGTTATACTTGCTTTATTACTTACAACTTGTCCATATATTGCACCGGAAACAGCAGATGATAAATGCCTTGATGTTGAACCGAAATGCCTAATTGTAGTTCCTTCTGGAGTGTATGAGGCATTTCCCTATCCGTTTATTTTTTCTTTATTTATAAGGTTTCCATGAAATACCCATATAGGCAACAAAGAAGATGATTTTTCAATAAAAGCAGCATCTACGGAATTACCGTATCTCGATGAGACAACCTTACCAAAAGAACTACCATCAATTTTCACTGTGTTGCCCAATGTATTATTTCCCGTACCGCCACCTACAACATGGCTAGCCGTAACAATTCCTTTTTCTCCACTTGAATTCTTTTTACAAGCAAATCCAACTGTACCAGAATTATTGTTATTTGTACATACCACATTCGAACCCGCATACACAGAAGCGCAGTCCTCAACGGTATTTTGCCCCTCGACAACGGTTATCATTTCGGGATTGTATCCGTTTTCGAGGATATAACGGTTGCACTCCTCCGCACTTTCGCCTGTTACATACACAGTGTTATCCTTTTCGGAAACCGTTACCTTAAAATACGGTGCGTTTTCCATATTTCCGACAAGCTTTTCATAAGCCCCGTCGATTTCGGAGGAGGAAAATTCGACTTTGTTTATTATAACATCGGGATTTCCCGATGCGCTCTTAATTTCCTCTTTTATGCCATCCGAAGCGTCCGTTACATTTATTACAAGAAGATTATCCCCGTTGATATATGCGCCGGCATATACATCTGCGAGATTTTCTCCCAAAGAGTCCGATTGTGCCGAATTTTCTTTTTCCCGATTTACGGCGTCAAGAACTTTCCGATATTCGTCAACGCTTCTGCTTTGACGGGAAACATCGGACTCCCTTGCGTCGGGCAAAGCACTAACAAACTGCACGCATAAAGCGGTAAGAATAAAAGCAAGGCAAAGAGTCAAAGCAAATATTTTCTTTTTCATAATCAAACCTCTCCTGTTTCAATACACAGCCAATACCAAATTGAGTAAACCTGTTCGTAATTTAATGTGCCCGAATCATAGTTTTGTGTAAGTGTGCTTATCCCCTCCTTTTCAGACCAAATCAAGACCGGTTCATTTTCCTTGTAATTCAACATCAACGAACTGTATTTTCCGGTCGGGTCGGCAAATTTTTCTGAGATTTTTTTGCTTGTGCCGTCATTGTTTTTCATAACAACCTTAAATGCGACATTTCCGTTATATGTGCCGCAATAAACGACATCAAAATCCTCACTCTTTATATTTTCACCCGAGTATGAGATGTAATTCGTTTTTATCTGTTTTTTCACTTTACCTTTCAGATGTTTGGGAGCTTTCGGGATAGCTGTCGGAGCCGCAAGGTCATAAGCCGAATTTGTTGTGTCTGTGTGTCCGACAAATTCGCTTGCGGTAATGTCGGGCTGTACGGGTTCGGGTTTGTTCCCGAACATATATGCCGCCGTCAAAGCCGCAATCACAACAACTATTGTTGCGGCAACGGAAATCACTTTTTTATAATTAAACACGGGTATATTTTTATAGTCGCAGGCTTCCTCTATAAACTCATCGGAAATATCCGTAAGCGCCTGCGAAAAATCGTGAATATTCATATAAGGACACCCTCCTTTTCTAAAAATCTTTTAAGATTTTTCCTCAAGCGTGTCAGTCTTACCGAAACATTTTTCTCGCTGAACCCCGTAGCCGAAGAAATTGCGGAATACGGTTCACAGAACCAATACCTTTTAACAAAAATTACTCTGTCCTCTTTTGAAAGTGAGTCAAGAAATTTATTTATATATCCCGTAAGTTCGCTCTTTTCAATCTGAATTTCAACGCTGTTGTTTCCGCAAATAACATTTTCAAGTTCTTCAAGAGACGCGTCATAATAAGAATTCCTTTTCAAGGCAGTATTATGCTTATATTTTGATAAAGAAATATTACGGACAATTTTCAATAAATATGTTTTAAGCGGATTAGGTCTGTTCGGCGGCACGGTGTTCCAAACGGCGAGGTAAGAATCGTTAACGCACTCTTGGGCGTCGCAATCGTTTTTCAGAATACGGTAGGATAAATTGTTACAGTCTTTTTCGTATTTATCGGAAAGCTCTTTTATTGCATTCTGCGAGCGATTAAAGAATAATGCAATTATTTCATTGTCGCTTATCATATCCGTTCCTCCTTTTCCCTTCAATAATATACTATATTTTCACGCTGAATTGCTACACTTTTTACAAAAAAAAATACACACCCGTAAAAACTCAACGGGTGTGTATTGATATTATACGATATTTTTAACGGTTATTATTTCTTGCCGTTGATGATGTCGATAAACTCGGAATACTTAGTGCTTGAATCGCCGCTTGCTTCCTCTGTGCTTGTCGAGCTGATGTCGTCCATCGGGTAAAGCAAGGGAGACTCGTCCTTAAAGAACGAACCGATATTTGAAGCCTTGCCGCCGTTCTCGCCGAAGCCTGTTGCGATAACGGTAATTACCATCTCATCGTCCTCATTGTCCTCGGGCTTCAAGTCAACACCGAAGATAATGTTTGCATTTTCGGCAGCAGCCGCACGGACAATACCTGCCGCATTGTCGATTTCCTCAAGTCCTACATCAGCGGGAGCCTTGAAGCAGATGATAACGCCCGTAGCGCCGTCGATTGTCGACTCAAGAAGCGGGCTTGTGATAGCTGCCTTGACAGCCTGCTCAGCTCTGTCCTTGCCTCTTGCTCTGCCGATACCCATATGAGCGTGACCCGCATTTTTCATAACTGCGGTAACATCGGCAAAGTCGAGGTTGATAAGAGCCGCATTTACGATAAGGTCGGAAATGCTTCTTACGCCGTCAACAAGTACATCGTTTGCGATTTTGAAGCCGTTGGCAAGAGTAATCTTTTCAGCGGATACATTTTTAAGTCTTTCGTTGGGGATTATGATAAGGCTGTCCACATTGCCTGCAAGCTCTGCGATACCCGCTTCCGCCTGCTGCATACGGTGTTTGCCCTCAAATGCGAACGGTTTTGTAACGATACCTACGGTAAGAATGTCCTTTGAACGGGCAATCTCTGCGATAACGGGAGCCGCACCTGTACCTGTGCCGCCGCCCATACCTGCGGTTATGAATACCATCTGGGTATCGTTGAGGACCTCCTCGATAGCTTCACGGCTTTCCTCTGCCGCCATTCTGCCTACCTCGGGGTTAGCGCCTGCGCCTCTGCCCCCTGTAATCTTTTCGCCTATCTGAATTTTTGTGGGAGCCTTTGAGAAGCAAAGAGCCTGTTTATCGGTATTTACGGTGATGAGCTCAACGCCGTCAATCTGCATTTCAACCATACGGTTGATAGCGTTTCCGCCGCCTCCGCCGACACCTATGACTTTAATATTTGTAACATCTTTGAAAGAGTTGTCCATTTCAAACTGCATTTTGTAATCCTCCTGTAATAATAAGACTTTATTTCACACCTAAGTATAGATATTGACACCTATTTAGGTTATTGTAACACATTAAGAATATAATATCAACAATTTTTTTAATAAGATTTATGCGGCGGCGGTCTGCGGTTCCGTTTGCGGTGAGGCAGTCGTCTGCTCGCTCTTCTCGTTTACAAATGCCTTGTTTTCCACCGTGAAATCAATATTGCCCTCAAAATTCGGCTCGTCGGAATTAAGCTTGTCCAGAGTTGCCTTAATAAAATCGGTCTTTTGCTCAAAGCCTGCGGCTGTTCCTATTTCAAGGGTAATTCTCATATCGTATGTGAGCACTACGGAAGAATAGTCCGTAATGTTTATATCGGTTATCTTTTCAAGCTGTTTGTCGTTTATAACGGACTTGATATTTACAAGCGTCTGTGCGTCCTGCTCGTTTTCAAATGCGATTATATCGCCGGGCGTTGCCGAAGCGATTGCGCTTGCCGTAACGGTGGTAACATACTCGTTAAGAGCGACTACGCCGTCCTCCAATACCTTGCCGTTTTTGCTCAAAAGTATGTAGCTCTCGCCGCAGTCAACGGCAAGCTCCGCCTTTGCCGCCGTGACATTCAGGGATACCTTGCCCGTCGGGCTGCGCTTTACCTGCACGCTCTCGACATACGGAAGTGAGGTTTCTATTTTTGCGGCAATGTCCTTTTTTGATGTGCGGAACATATTTTCGCCGACATTAAGTCCCGAAGCTGCGGTTATGGTCTCCGCATTGTAGATGTCGTCGCCCGTTATGTTTACCGATTGTATTTTGAAAAATACCGTCAGCGAAAGTGCTATTGCCGCCGCAACAATTATAATAATACCCGCCGTGTAGCCGATTATCATATTTCTTTTACGCTTTTTACGGCGTTCGAGATTTTTCTGACGGCGCACCTCGTCCCTCGACATAGGCTCGGTCTGTCTTTGCGAGGTTTTCCGAGCCTGCGTCGGTCTTTTTTGAGATGTTGTTTTACTTCTTTTCTGTTCCATTCTCTTTAATCCTTTTAATATCGGCGCCGAGCATCGACAGTAATTCCTCGGGCTTTTCGTAGCCCCTGTCTATGTGCTCCACTCCGCTTATTACGGTTTCGCCCTTTGCCGCAAGCCCTGCAAGAACAAGCGCAAAGCCGCCGCGAAGGTCGGGCGCAACCACGGAGGCTCCCGTAAGATACGGCACGCCCTCTATTACGGCAGTCCTGCCCTCGACATTGATTTTTGCGCCGAGGCGGATAAGCTCGCTTACATGCTTGTATCTGCACTCGAATATATTTTCCACAACGACAGATGTGCCGTCCGCCACGCTTAACATTGCGGTAAGCGGCGCCTGAACATCCGTCGGGAAGCCCGGGTAAGGCATTGTTCTGACCGTTTTCACTCTCGACAGCCTCGGCGGAGACGAAATACATATCCACCTGTTGCTGACCGAAATATCGCACCCTGCCTGTTTGAGCACGGGTATCAACGCTCCGAGATGAGCGGGAATTATCTCTTTTATACAAACTCTGCCGTGGGTTATCGCACCCGCAAGCAAATAGGTTGAAGCTGCAATCCTGTCGGGAATTACGGTGTGCGTGGTGGCGGTGAGCTTTTCAACGCCCTCAATAACAACCGTACTGTCGCCCGCACCGTGAATTTTAGCTCCGCAGCCGTTTAAGAAGTCCGCAAGGTCGCTTATTTCTGGCTCTCTTGCGGCGTTGGTTATGACCGTTGTACCCTTTGCGACGCACGAGGCTATCATAATGTTTTCGGTAGCGCCCACGGACGGGAAAGGCAAAATAACCTTTGCGCCGTGGAGTCCGTCCTTACATTCAAAATGAAGTCTGCCGTGTTCCTCTTCAACGCTTGCACCGAGCTGCTCCATAGCGCTTATGTGCATATCTATGGGGCGAAGTCCTATTTCGCAGCCGCCGGGGGTTGACAAAACCGCCTTGCCCGTTCTGCCGAGTATTGCACCCAGAAAAATTACGGACGAACGCATTTCACGCATAAGGCTGTCTGAAATCTCAAAGGAAGAAATGTCGCTTGAGTCAACGCTTACGGTGTGACCCTCACGCTCCACCTTACAGCCGAGTTCGACAAGTATTTTAACGGCGGCGTCAACATCGGAGAGCATCGGGCAATTATGTATCACATTTACCCCCTGCGAGAGAACACAGGCGGCAAGTATCGGAAGCACGCTGTTTTTTGAACCGTGAACCTCGATTTCCCCCGTAAGTCTCCTTGAGCCGTTTATGACAAGTTTATCCATAAAGCACACCTCACAGTTAAAAGCATCGCTGTTTCATACTATGCCGTGTGCGGTTTTATGTTAATTTATAAGCGATTCGATAACATCGCAAATCCTCTGTGCCGAGTCGCCGACGCTGAGTTTCTTTGCGTTTTCGCCGTAGCGGACAAGCATTTCCCTGTCCGAGGTCATTTCCCTTACGGTTTCGGTAAGCAATTCGGGGGTAATGTCCTTTTCCTCGATTACTCTTGCCGCATCGGAATTTACAAGAGTCATTGCGTTGTGATACTGGTGGTTTTCAGCCACATTCGGCGACGGAATGAGCACCGAAGCCCTGCCGACCGCCTCAATTTCGGAAAGCGAGGACGCTCCCGCCCTGCTTATAACAAGGTCGGACGCCGCAAGGCACATATCCATATCGTCTATGTACTCTCTGATAATTACATTTGTGCCCTCGCCCGTTTCGACTCCGCTCTCACGAAGCTTTTCGGTCACCCATTTGCCGTATTTGCCCGTCGAGTGCATAAAGAAGAGTTTTTTATCGGTGTGCAAAGCCTTTATGACCTCGACCATATTCTCGTTAATCGTTTTTGCTCCGAGGCTTCCGCCCATCGAAAGCACAAACACCGTGTCGTCCGAAACGCCGAATTTCGCACGGGCAAAATCCCTGTCGGCATCAAAAATCGACTGCCTTACGGGAAGTCCCGTGATAACAGGCTCGTTTTTAGGCGAAAGGTATTTCTTTGCGCCCTCGACCGTAAGCATTACCTTGTCCGTCTTCTTTGCAAGAGTCTTGTTGGTAACACCCGGGAAAGCGTTTTGCTCGTGAATTGCGGTTTTAATGCCCATTTTCACGGCGGTGCTGACAACGGGTCCGCTGACATATCCGCCGAAGCCGACAACGGCGTCGGGAGCAAATTCCTTTATTATCTTCTTTGTCTGCGAGCTTGATTTGACTATAAGCCCGAGCGTTTTTACATTCTTTATAATGTTTTTAACGCTGAGCTTACGCTGAAAGCCCGAAATGGTTATCGTCTTAAAATCAAAGCCTGCCTGAGGCACAAGGCGTGACTCCATATGGTCCTTTGTGCCGATAAACAGTATCTCGGCGTCGGGATGTCTGCGCCTTAACTCCCCTGCCGCCGCAAGAGCGGGATTTATGTGTCCGCCCGTGCCGCCTGCCGCAAATATAACCTTCATAAAGTTCTCCTATCGTTTATTTTTTAGGCATTCTCGAATATCTTGAAACGGACAGCACCATTCCCATTTCTCCGAGCAGCATCATAAGCGATGTGCCGCCGTAGCTGAAGAACGGTAGGCTGATACCCGTGTTCGGCAAGGTATCGGTTACAACGCCTATATTAAGAGCCGTCTGCATCCCCACCTGGAACACAATGCCGATTGCCACAAGTGCGCCGAAACGGTCCTTTGCGTGTATGCCTATTACAATTCCTCTCCATACAAGAAGAGCGAAAAGAAGTATTATCAACGAAGCGCCGACAAAGCCGAGCTCTTCGCATACTATTGCGAAAATAAAGTCGTTCTGCGGTTCGGAAACGAAAAGGTGCTTCTGCTTTGAATTGCCGAGCCCCGCACCGAAAAGTCCGCCCGAGCCTATGGCGTAAAGCGAGTTGTTGGTCTGCCAACGGGCACCCTTGGGGTCGTAATCCTTATCGAGCCATGCGGTAATTCTCGCACCTGCGTATTTTTCGAGTATTTCGGGGTTTGCCACAACGAACACTATAAGCACGACGGCAACAACGCCGATTATTATGAACCAATGCTTTTTGAATTCGCCCATAAACATCATCGTAGCGCCGATGGCAAGTATCAAAAGCGTACCCGAAAGGTGGTTTTCAAGGTAAACCAAGCCTGCGGTTATAACTATGACCGCACCGTAAACACAAAGCTGAACAAACGAGTCATAAATTACGATTTTTCCGTTTGTAAGCTCCTCTATCTTTTTGGAAAAAGCCGATTTATTTACGCTTTTGCCGATTATCTTTTTATGGTTTCGCTCCATGCCCCAAGCACAGAACAGTATTACCACAAGCTTTGCTATCTCCGACGGCTGAAACGAAAAGCTGCCGATATATATCCACCTGTGGAAGTCGCCGAACCTTGCCGGCATAATGAGAACGATTACAAGCAGCAACCACGCCACGGGAAGTCCGAAAACTCCGATAAGCTTGAAATAATCGTATTTTATCTTTGATATTCCGAGCATTGCCGCAACGCCGAGTATCGCAAACACAAGCTGGCGCTTGAAATAATATGCGCTGTCGCCCTTGTTGTTATAGTAAGCGTAGGTGTAGCTTGCCGAAAACAGCATTACAATGCCCGTTGTGAGAATTATGATTACCAAAAGAAGAAAAGGCACATCAAAGCTTCCAGTCGCAAGCCAGTCGGGGCGTTTTTTATTCTTTTTTTTCGTCGCCGCCGAGGTTCGTCTCGGAGCCTGCTTTGCTTTAGCGTCAGCCATTGTTTTCTCCTTTCAGGGATTTTTTATGTTTTATTTTGCACCGTAGTAGAAGAGCGCAACGCCTATTGCACTGCCGATTATGTTTATGAGTGTAAAGACGATTACGATTTTGACCTCTTTCCAGCCGCACATCTCAAAATGATGATGAATGGGAGCCATTTTGAAAATACGCTTGCCGTGTGTTGCTTTGAAATAACCTATCTGCAAAAGGTCGGAAAGCATTTCTATTACATAGATTATACCGAGGAAGAGTATGATAAGCGGACAGTCGATGGCATATGCGAGCGCAACAACCATACCGCCGAGGAACATTGAGCCCGTGTCGCCCATCATAACCTTTGACGGGTGCCAGTTCCAGATAAGATAACCTATACAGCCGCCCGCAAGGCAGGAAGCGAGTATTCCCACGCCGAAAAAGCCCTTGAGTACGGCAATCACAACAAAGGCGAGTGCCGCACTTGCGGTAACCGAGCCGCAAAGTCCGTCAACGCCGTCGGTAAAGTTTACTGCGTTTACCGTAAGGTAAATAACCGCCATGCCGAACAGCCAGAAGAACCATTTAAGGTCAACATTTCCGACAAACGGAATGTTCATATAGGTGTTTCCCGACATATAGAGAGCGCCGAGATATGCAAGCATAAGCAAAATCTGCGCTACCGATTTCTGCTTTATCGTAAGTCCGAGATTTCTTTTCTTTACAACTTTAATATAGTCGTCTGCGAAGCCGATTATTCCGAAGCCGAACGCCATAAGTATTCCGGCAAAGGTTTTTACCTTGACTGTATCCTCGACAACGCTTCCGCTTGCTATTAAATTGCCGCCGAGCAGCTTGTCGGTAATTATGACAATCGCAAAGGAGACAAGCATGCTTATTATAAACATTATACCGCCCATTGTCGGCGTGCCCTGCTTTGACTTGTGCCATGCGGGACCTATGTCAAGTATGGTCTGACCGAAATGCATTTTTCTCAATGCGGGGATTATGACAAATCCCAAAAGGAATGAGATAAAGAAACTTAAAACCAGACCGAATACCAAGCTTACCCAAACTTTCATTTACTTCTCCAACCCTTCATAGAGCTTTTCTATAATTTCCTCGAGCTTCATTCCCCTGCTTGCCTTAAACAGCACGCAGTCGCCCGATTTTATTTCAGCCGTAAGAGCGTTTGCAAGTTCCGACTTATCGTCGAACCAAAGAACCTTTTTAACGCCTTTTCTTGCCTCTTCGGCTATATATTCAGACTGTTTGCCGTAAGCAAACAGCACATCTATCTTTTTCTGTGCCGCAAATTCTCCCACCTGTCTGTGGGCTGCTTCGGAATAATCTCCGAGCTCGAGCATATCGCCCAAAACGGCTATTTTTCGCTCAGCTTTCATATCGGCAAGGACATTGAGCGCCGCACGCTGTGAGTCGGGGCTTGCATTGTAGCAATCCTCTATAACCCGAACGCCGCCGACCTCACGAATTCTCTGTCTCATTCCCGAGGGAACATAATTTGAGAGGGCATCTGCGATTTCGCCTGTCGGAAGTTCGAGCAAAAGTCCGACCGTAAATGCGGCGAGTGCGTCATAGACATTGTGTATGCCGACCGTCGGTATTTTGACCCTTTGCTCCTTACCGTAAGCCGTTACGGTAAATTCGGTGCTCATACCGTTTTCCTTTATGTCAAAGGCTCTGACATCGGTTTTTTCGTTTTCTATTCCGAAAAATATCAGCTTATAGTCATCCGATTTAACGGTTGACAACTTGTCGTTATCGCCGTTCAAAATCAAAGGCGAGCCCTTTTTCATACCGTCGAGGATTTCCATTTTGGCTTTTAATATGCCGTCCCGTGAGCCTAAATGCTCAATGTGAGAAACGCCGATATTTGTAATTATTCCTATATCGGGCAGGCAGGTTTTTGTAAGAAGTGAAATTTCGCCGAATGCGCTCATTCCCATCTCAATAACAGCCGCCTGTGTGTCCTCTTCAAGCCTTAAAAGCGTCCTCGGAAGTCCTATATCGTTGTTTAGGTTTCCCTCGGTTTTAATCGCATTGTATTTTTTTGAAACAACCTCGTAGGTCATTTCCTTGGTGGTGGTCTTGCCCACGCTTCCCGTAAGTCCCACAACCTTTAAGCCGTCAAAGGACTTGCGGTAATTTTTCGCAAGCTCCGCAAACGCCTTTTTGGTGTCCGAAACATATATAACGGGCAAGCCGCAGTCAACCTCTCTGTGGCACATAACAGCCGCCGCTCCGCTTTTTTCGACATCCTTTACAAAGTCGTGTGCGTCAAATCGGTCGCCCTTTATTGCGACAAAAAGCGTTGAGGCGTTTACCGTCCGCGAGTCAATGCTGACATTGTCTATATTTCTGTTTTCTCCGCAAAGTCTGCCGCCGACCCATTCGGCAACAGTCTGCAAGCTGATTGATTTCATCTTATATTTTACCTTTCAGAATGTCGGCAACTACTTCTCTTTCGTCATAATGTATCTTGCCCGTATTGAGAATCTGATATGTCTCATGGCCCTTGCCCGCAAGCAAAACGACATCGCCGTGCTTTGCTATAGACATAGCGTATTTAATGGCGTCCGTTCTGTGAACAAGCGTTTTAATCTGTGCCTTACAGCCCTTCATACCCTCAAGAATATCCTTGACAATAAGCTCGGGGTCTTCGCTTCTCGGGTTGTCGCTTGTGACAACCGCAACATCGGACAAATCGCCGACAATCTTCCCCATCTTGGGGCGCTTTGTCTTATCCCTGTCGCCGCCGCAGCCGAAAACTGTTATTATTCTGCCGTCGGTCGTCTCCCTCAACGAGGAAATGACATTTTCAAGTCCGTCGGGCGAATGAGCGTAGTCGATAAGCACGGTATAATCAGTGTCGGTGTCAACAACCTCTACCCTGCCGGGAACGCCCTTTGACTGTGATACGGCTGAAATTACGCTGTCGAAATCGGCGCCCGCAAGCACTGCGCAGACCGCCGCGCCCATTGAATTATATACGGTAAATCTGCCGGGGATTTTAATGTTTATTCTTCCGATATTATCGGGTGTGAGAAGCTCATACTGAACGCTGTCTCTGAAGCACTTTACATTCTTTGCCGAAAAATCGGTGTTATCCGTTTTCACGCCGAAAGTATATACCTTGCAAGGCAATGAGTCAACCATCATATGTGAATATTCGTCGTCGGCATTTATAACCGCCGTGTCGCAAATTTCAAAGAGCTTTCTCTTGGCTTTCGCATAGTTTTCAAAAGTTCCGTGGTAATCGAGATGGTCCTGAGTAAGGTTGGTAAACACCGCTATGTCAAAATGACAGCCGTCAGCCCTGCCCTGTGCGAGAGCCTGCGAGGAAACCTCCATAATGCAGTATTCGCATCCGCTTGCAACCATTTCGGCATAGAGCCTCTGAAGCTCCTTGCTGTCGGGCGTGGTAAGAGAGGAAACATACTCCTTATCCCCCGTTATGTTCTTGACCGTGCCGATAAGCCCCGCTTTGATTGAAAGCTTATCGAATATATTCTTAATAAGAAAAGTTGTTGTGGTCTTACCGTTGGTTCCCGTAACGCCGATAAGTTTTAATTTCTCGGCGGGATTGCCGTAAAATGCGGCGCAAAGGCGTGAATAGGCGTCTCTTGAATTTTCAACTATAATCTGATTTTTAACGCCCGTATCGTGCTCGGCAATAACAGCCGCCGCACCGTTTTCCTCAGCCTGCTTTGCAGCCGAGTGTCCGTCAAAGTGGTTTCCCTTTATGCAGACGAACACGCAGTCCTTTGTTATCGAGTCCGATTTATCGGTAATATCCGATATTTCGCAGTCGGTATAAGCACTGTCGGTTTTTACATTTTTCAAAAGTTCAGAAAGTTTCAATTTCGTTTCCTCCGTAATTTATCCGCCTTTTCACAACCGTCTTTTTATGCGTCCTGTACATTTACGGTCGACTTGAAGTAAACCGTAATTACGCTTCCGAGTTCAGCCTCGGAATTTGCCGCTATGCTTTGCTTGTATGATACGACCTCGGACGCATTTGTTGTGCCCGAAAATCTTATATTGAAGCCTGCGTTTACTGCCGCCGAATTAGCCTGCGACATTGTCATACCCGAAAGGTCGGGCACCGTTGCCGTCTGCTTCTGCGTTTGGTCATCGGTATATACCACGATTACGCCGCCCGAACGCACCTGTGCGTCCGCCGCCGGGGTCTGCGATACAACTTTGTCGCCCGAGCCCACAACCTTTAATGTGTATCCCGAGGTCATTGACCTTGCCTGCGATACGCTCAAGCCCACAAGCGACGGGGTGGTGGACGATACATTCTTCATTTCCGAATCCTCGTACTGAGGCTCGATATTGAGATAAGCGAGAACCTTTTCGAGAATTTCACCCGCTATGGGAGCGGCTACAACGCCGCCACCGTGAGCACCCGTAGGCTCATCTATCGCAATAAGTATTGATATTTTGGGATTGTTCGCCGGAGCAAAACCCGCAAATGAAGCTATGTACGCTCCCTCTTTACCCATTTTCTCCGAAGTACCCGTTTTTCCCGCAACATGGTAGCCTGCGACATAGGCATTTTTACCCGTACCCTTGGAAACTACCTGTTCCATCATATCGGCAACGGTTGAGGCGGTTTTTTCGGAAATAACCTGCCTTTTGACCTTTGCCTGTGTTTTTTCTATTACATTGCCGTCCGAATCAAGAATGCTGTCAACGACATAGGGCTGCATAAGCTTACCGCCGTTTGCGATAGCCGACACCGCCGTTATTACCTGTATCGGAGACACCTGGAAGGTCTGACCGAATGAGCTTGACGACAGTTCGGCAATACCCATCGACTGAAGCGAATGGTAGGTTACATCCGCAACGGGAGAGGACTCTGCGGGAAGGTCAATTCCCGTTTTTTCGGTAAAGCCGAACGCCTCGAAATATTTGTAGAAGTTTTCCTTGCCCAATTTCTGACCTATAGTGATAAAGAACGGGTTGCAGGAGTTCATAAGTCCCTGAGTCAGTGTTTCCGTTCCGTGTCCGCCGGGCTTCCAGCACTTCTGATAATGGTTTGCGACCTGAATACCGCCTACGCAGGTGTATGAGGTATTGAGGTCAACCACACCCTCTTCGAGAGCCGCCGCAACGACAACGGTCTTGAATACCGAACCGGGTTCGTAGGTGTCGCTTATCGTTCTGTTTCTCCACTGTGCGAATTTTGCGTTCTGTGTTTCCTTTGAACGCTCCGCCTCATCGACTATTGCGGCAATTCTGTCCGCTACAAGCTGATTTGAAATGACATTCGGTTTGTTGAGGTCGAAATCGGGCTTCGAGGTCATACCGAGTATTGCGCCCGTCTCAACATCCATTATAATGCCGTAAGCGTATTTTGCACCCGTATCGACAAGTGCCTGGTCAAGGCTCTGTTCAAGGTAATACTGAATTACCTCGTCAATCGTGAGCACAAGGTTTGCACCCTGTTGAGCCTCATATGTTGTCTCATACTCACTCGACATAACCTTCTGTCTTGCGTTCATTGCGGTTATAATTCTGCCCGAAGTACCCGTAAGCTCACTGTTATACGACATTTCAACGCCTGCATTGCCCTTGTCGTCCGAGTTTACGAAGCCGATTATCGTTGACGCAAATGAAGAATACGGATAATAGCGCTTTGTGTCGGGGTCGGTGCCGATTATCTGTTTGAGTTTTGCGTCCTTATTTTCTTTATCGTACTGCTTGATATAATCCTGAATGGCGTTCTTCGTGTCCTCTTCGACTTCGCCCGAGATTTTGACATAATTCGACTCTTTCATCGTTTTCTCACGGATTGTGTCGGCGTCGATACCGAGCTTTTCCGAAAGAAGCGAGACGACAGCTTCACGCTGGCTTTCCGTCGTAATCTTTGACGGAATGATATACACAAGCCACGCCGAAGCGCTCTTTGCAAGCACATTCATATTCGAGTCGTATATGGTTCCCCTCTGTGCGGAAACCGTTGTATCGAGCAGTTGGTTCTGCTCGGCTTTAAGCTTGTATGTTTCGCCGTTTATAAGGGCTACTCTGACAAGGCTGCCTATGCACACCAAAAACGCAAGTATGAGTATAGACAGCGCTATTGCCGCCCTGTAACTCAACTGCTTCAACGACCTTGTCTGCATATTTTCAAGCCCCTTTCACACAAAATTCACGCCGATATTTCGGCTTTAAGATACAACAACGAGAGTTAAGAACATTTACTTAACCCTCGTTGTAATTTTATTTGATTACTTGCTCATATATTCCATAATCCTGGAGTAAAGCGACGGCGAATCCGCATTGAGAGTTTTCGACCCCGAAAGCGTTACCTTGTCCGTTCCCGAAAGGTCAATATATTCTATCTGATAGCTCTCCATCTTTACCATACCGAGATTGTTCTGAGCATACTCTTCAACATTTTTAAGAGAAATCATAGAGTCAAGCTGCATATTAAGTCTGACGCTTTCGCTTTGTGCGGTAGTTATTTTTGTTTCCGCCGCAGAAATCTGCCTGTCAAGCTCGTCAACCTTGATTCTGCCGTAAAGAAGCGCCGAAAGCATTGAAAGCAGGAAAATCGAAATCGCAATTATCTTTGCGCTCTGCAAAGCGCTTGCGTGCATTTCCTTTTTGACCTGTACCAAGGTCTTTTTCGGCTTCTTTACAAGTTCCATCTTCGGCTTGTCTGTAAGAGGAACATCGATCGTCTCTATTTTTCGGGCAGCGTTTTTCTCGTAAGAGCTCTGCTTGGGCTCAAACATCGAAAAGTCTATGCCGTCATACATATTATAATTTCTGTTCGCCATAATGCGCTTCCCTTTCCTAATCCTTTATTTTCTCTATCGAGCGGAGCCTTGCGCTGTGAGAACGGGGGTTCTCCTCAAGCTCCTTTTCGCTCGGCGCAAGTCCTTTGATTTTGACCTTGCCTCTCGGAGTTTTTCCGCACACACATACCGGAAACTCCTTCGGGCAGGTACAGCCCTGCGCAAATGTGTTAAATCTCTGTTTTACCATTCTGTCCTCAAGAGAATGGAAGGTTATTATCGAAAGTATTCCGCCGACCTTTAAGCAGTCGAACATATCGTCCAAGGCGGTGTTGAGCTGGTCAAGCTCGCCGTTTACTTCGATTCTCAACGCCTGAAAGGTTCGTCTTGCGGGATGAGAGTCCCTCATCGCCTTTTGCGGCATTGAGCTTTTGATAATATCTATAAGTTCAAATGTAGTTTCAATCTCTTTTTTCTCTCTTGCCGAGACTATGTTGTTTGCAATGCGGTTTGCGTATTTCTCCTCGCCGTAATCACGGAGAATTCTTGTAAGCTCGCCCACCGAAAGAGTGTTTACCAAATCCTTGGCGCTTGTGCCCTCCTTGCTCATACGCATATCGAGCACAGCGTCCTTGTGAAAGGAAAATCCCCTCTGCGCTTCGTCAAGCTGAAAGGAGCTCACGCCGAGGTCGGCAATTATCCCGTCGGCTTTTTCGCCGCCGAGCACATCTTTTATATTATTAAATGTATTGTGTACCACAGTTACCTGCGGATAGTTCCCCAATCTTTCGTTCAGGACCTTGATAGCGTCCGGGTCACGGTCTATTGAAATGAGCCTGCCCGTTGTGAGCTTTTCGGCAATCGCCCTTGAATGACCTCCGCCGCCTGCGGTACAGTCGACATACAGACCGTCGGGCTTTACGGAGAGAGAGTCTATTGTCTCATTAAACAAAACGGGTATATGAGAAAATTCCATATTGTTACTCCCGTCAGTTTATGATGCTCGGGAACCTCTTGTACGAAGCGTTGATTTGTTCCATTTCCTTGTCGTACTTTTCAGCGTCCCAAATTTCTATTCTTGTGCCGACACCGACAACCGCAACATCCTTTTTAAGACCCGCGCCCTCGCAAAAGGAAGCTTTTATGGTTATTCTTCCCTGCTTATCCGGCTCAACCGAGATAACATTCGAGAAGAAGAAACGCTGCCAATCGGCGTCGCCGCTCTCTTCGACTATCTTACTTTTCTTTTCCCACTCTTCCTCGCCGTAAACGGCAATGCACGGGAGACTCTCGTCATAATAGAGATAAAAGCTCTCGCCGAGCTTGGCTCTGAACTTCGCAGGAATGAACAGACGCTTCTTTGAGTCTATTGTATGTTTATAGCTGTTTGAAAAAGACACCGTCCGTTCCTCCTTCCTTTGATAGTCAAAACCGTGGGATTTTACACCATTTTTATGGAATTGCTATGCAATTGTCCACCACATTGCTTACATTATACTTTTATTTACTGAAAAAATCAAGTGTTTTTGCCGATTTTTTAACGACAAAAGCCGAACTTTTACAGGTAATTTTTACCAAAATTTTCAAAATGTTTTTGTGCAAAAAGCGGAGACTATTGAACACCTTTATAACAGGAAGTTGTTTTTCGGACAAAGAATTCCCCGCAGAGCGCCTTTCGGCTCCCTGTGGGGAACGGATATACTGTGTTTGATATGCCGATTAAAGATTTATTGGTCAATATGTTGTGTTATATTAATATATTGACAAATATAAATTAAACGGATATAATAAAAATGAACAAGGAACTATCCGAAAGACGGTTAGCCCCTGTGTTAACAAATAACCGCTAACTTTTCGAGGGTTGGGCGGTTATTTTTTTATGCTTAAATATATCCTGTTGAAACAACAATTATTATAACAGTAATAACAAGATACTCTATTAAAGCCGTGAACACATTATATGCGCTCACGGCTTTTCCGTTTAATATTTAACTGTCGAGGAACTGTCCGTCAATTATGCCCGAGACAAAATCCTTTACATAAGACACGCCGAAGGTCGGTTCTTTAAGCCTGCCCGACTGCTTTTTCGCAAGCTCGTCCGTATACTGCGAAAGTTTGAATATCTGAACATCGTGGCTTCCGTTTACATAGTGCGTGACGATTGTTTCAAACTTGACATCGCTTATCGTAACGCTTCCCGTGTTGAAATCCTTTGTCACGGTGTAGTGAAGCATACCGCCGACAACCCTCGCAGGCGTATTCTGCTGCGAAATAAAGTTACCGAGCGAATATGCGACAAGAGTTCTTGTTCCGTCCGCTTTTTCGATAAACTCAACGGGCTGTATGACATGGGGATGATGACCGATTATCACATCTGCGCCCCAGTTTGCCATCTTAGCCGCAAGATTTTTCTGATCCTGCGTGGGCGTTGTCTGATATTCATTACCCCAATGGACATTGACAAGCACCATATCGCAGCTTTCTTTCGCCGCTTTGATTTTTCTCTCTATCACATCCTCGTTGGAGGAATAGATTATTTTAAGCTCGCTGCCCGCAGGAAGCGAAAGACCGTTTGTGTATTGCGTAACGCCGACAAGTCCGATTTTCAAGCCGTTCGACTCGATATACTCAACTCGGTTGAGGTCCTCCTCGTTTTTGTAGGCCCCCGTTCTGACAACGCCGTCAACGCTGTCCCAATAGTCTATTGCCTCGGTAAGTCCCTTTGCGCCCTTGTCGAGCATATGGTTGTTAGCCATGGCAATGACATCAAAGCCGATTTTCGCAATTTCATCCCCGACCTCGTGCGGAGAATTGAAAAGCGGATAACCCGACGGTTGATTGCTTTCGGAAATTATCGTTTCCTGATTTATCGTCGCAATGTCCGCCGCCGCAACATCGGAAGCTATGTTTTTGTAGCAATATGAAAAATCATATCCGTTGCCGCCCGCACGCTTTTTCGCCTGCTCGTATATACCGTCATGAATGAGATTGTCGCCGACGGACAAAAAGTTTACGCTGACAGTCGGCAAAGGCTCCGTTGTCGTTTCGGCAGGTGCCTCGGTCTCAACAGGTGCATCGACTGGTACCGAATTTTCGCCTGTTTTTGTAACAAGCAGAACGCCTATACCGCAAATAAGTACCATTGTCAGAATTATTGACAAAAATACCTTAACTTCCCTCTTCGCCATTTCCCTACTCCGTTATTTTATTTAACGAACTTTTCGTTATATCTCTTTATTGAGTCCTCAATTATGTCAACCGCCGTAAGCACGCCCTTGACCTCGTCTATATCGGTCGTCTTGTTTTCAAGCGTTTTATAGACGGTAAAGAAGTGCTTCATCTCCTGGAAAATGTGAGCCGGCAACTGTGAGATGTCCTTATACTCGTTATATGTCGGGTCGTCAAACGGAATAGCGATTATTTTGTAATCGGCAGCGCCGTTGTCAAACATTGAAATAACGCCTATCGGATAGCACTTGACAAGAGCCATGGGCTCAATCTGCTCCGAACAGAGCACAAGCACATCAAGCGGGTCGTTATCCTCGGCATATGTTCTCGGAATAAAGCCGTAGTTTGCAGGATAATGTGTCGATGTATAGAGCACACGGTCAAGGCGGAGCATACCCGTCTCCTTGTCGAGCTCGTATTTCATCTTGCTGCCCTTGCTGATTTCGATTACTGCGTCAAAGGCTTTTCTTGTAACTCTCTTTGGGTCAATGTCATGCCAAATGTTCATTTAGTAACTCCTTTATATTCTTCTATAAGTCTGTTTCTTACTCTCCAAAGCTCCTTTGAAAGGTCAACATAGTATTTATGCGGATTTTCAAACCTCTTAACCTCATCCCAGAGCGTATCCGTCTGTTCACAGCAATATTCTCTTATCTCGTCGAGCGTCGGTTCGTTATAAACGCACTCTCCGTGACTGAATATCGGCACAAGCAAAGGTCTTGCGACAAAGCGCTCAATATCCTTGCGTTTCCATGTATAATCGGGGTCAAAGAGCGTATACGGCTTTCCGTCGTCCACCGTTTCGCCGTCAAGGGTCAGGACATCGGCAATCGCCTTGCCCGACTCGGTATCAAAAAGTCTGTAAACCGATTTTGAGCACGGAATGGTTATCTTGCTTACATTCTCCGAAAGGTTTATCTTAGGAATAACCTTGCCGTCCTTTTCAACCGCGCAGAGCTTGTAAACTCCGCCGAACAGCGGCGAGGACGAGGAGGTTATAAGCCTCTCGCCGACAATAAAGCAGTCAACCTTTGCGCCCTGCGATACCATATCGCCGATAAGGTATTCATCAAGCGAGTTTGACGCCATAATATCACAGTCGGGGAAGCCCGCTTCGTCAAGCATTTTTCTTGCTCTTTTTGAAAGATAGGTTATGTCGCCCGAGTCTATTCTTATTGAATTGGGGCGCTTGCCCATGGGAACAAGCACATCGTTGAACGCCTTTATCGCATTCGGAACACCCGAACGGATGGTGTCGTAAGTATCGACAACAAAAGTGCAGTCATCGGGATAACGGCGTGCATATTCGCAAAATGCCTCATACTCCGAATCAAACATCTGCACCCAGCTGTGTATCATTGTGTTGACGCCGGGAATACCGAACTGCTTCTGAGGAATAATTCCCGAAGTCAGCGAACAGCCGCCTATGTATGCCGCCCTTGCGCCCATTACCGCCTGTGAAAAGCCCTGTGCCCTTCTTGTGCCGTACTCGGCAACGGTAGTCGAGTGTGAAGCACGGACAAGCCTGTTTGCCTTTGTTGCGATAAGGCTCTGCTGATTGATAAACATAAGCAAAGCGGTTTCGATAAGCTGCGCTTCGACAACGGGGCCTCTGACCTTGACTATCGGCTCGTTCGGGAATATCGGAGTGCCCTCGGGTATCGCCCAGACATCGCAGGTAAACTTAAAGTTTTTAAGGTATTCGCAAAACTCTTCGCTTATACCCTTTTCCCTTAAATAGTCAATATCCTCCTGCGAGAAATGAATGTTTTTAAGGTATTCGATTACCTGTGAAAGACCTGCCATAATCGCAAAGCCTCCCTTGTCGGGAACCTTTCTGAAAAACAGGTCGAAGTATGCCACGGTATCCTTGACGGGACTGTTGAAATAGCCGTCGGCAGTTGTAAATTCATACAGCTCCGTGAGCATTGAAATATTGTTTAATCCGTTTAACGAGTTCATAAACTCACCTCTTTGCTAATTTTAGCACATATTTTTGACTATGGCAATTAAATTCGGTTGAATTATACGGGTATTTATACTATAATACAGTAAAATCCGCAGGCAAAGGAAGTGAAAAGTAAATGCTCGGTATAATAATCCTGTGTATAACCGTTTTTGCGGTGTTTCTCGCACTGTCATATGCTTTCGGGCTTTATAAAACCGAGTACAACCCGTCAAAGCCGTCCCACAACGCCGTAATATTTTTATGTGTTGCAATATGCGTTGCCGGCGCTTCCGTGATATATTATTTCCTCGCAAAGGACAACTTTGCCTATCCTTACCTGCATTCGCTGAAAAGTATGAACGCATACGAACAGCAGTTTGACGCTTTTTTGAAGGGTCAGCTCAATATCGATATAGTCCCCGACCCGCGCCTGTCAATAATGTCAAACCCGTACGACAAGGAAGCGAGAACCGCCGAGGGTATTTTCTACCTTTGGGACAGGGCGTATTTTGACGGTAAATATTACTCGTATTTCGGCATTGCCCCTATACTTATTATATATTATCCGTTTTATCTCATAACAAAGACCGTACCCGAAGCTAATACCGTATGCTATATTTTATCGGTTTGCGCTGCGGTTTCGACGGCGTTTCTCGTCATAAAGCTGCAACAAATCTTCGTAAAAAAGCCCAATCTGATGATACTTGCGCTGTCAATCCTCGCCTGTGAGCTCGGAAGTCTGATATTTACGGTTCAGGCAAGCGCAGATATGTACTATATCGCCGTTGCAAGCGGCATACTTTTTCTGTCACTGTTTTTGCTTTTCACATTTTCGGCATACGAAAGCGAAAAAAGCAAAATAAGAGCCGTGTATTTTGCTCTCTCGGGAGTTTCGCTCGTGTTGCTTGTTATGTCACGCCCTAATCTTGCGGTATATGTGCTTTTGGCTTTGCCTGTCTATATAAAAACTCTTTTCGGAAAAGATTTCAGGCTGTCGCAAAAAATATGTCAGGCTGCGTCGTTTGCAGTTCCTACGCTTATAGGTGCGGCAGGCGTAATGTGGTATAATTACGCCCGTTTCGGCTCGGTTTTTGAATTCGGCGCAAAATATCAGCTGACCGTCCACGATGTGTCTGAATATGCCGTAACCGCACTCTTATTCCTGCCCGCTTTGAAATATTATTTCTTTCAACTCCCCTATTATATATCCGAAGCACCATATTTCAAAATTCCGTACATTCCGCTCAACGGCTATTCTTCATATATGTATATCACATCGACCGTTGGAGCAATGGCTTTTCCGTCAAACTGGGCGATTGCGATTTCTCCGCTTCTCATAAATAAAAAAGCGGACAAAACAAAGCTTTTTGTGTTCATATTGAGCGTAATCTCGGTAATCGCCGTGGCGTTTTTCGATATGTGCCTTGCAGGCGTAAATATACGCTATCTTGCGGATATAGCGCTTGTGTCGGTGCTTATTTCGACCACGGTAATCGCAAGGTTTATAAGCCTTGTTCGTGATGAAAACAAGAAGCTCAAATTCTTATGCTATGCATTTATGAGCGCATTTTTGTTGCTTACCGTAACAGTCGGACTGTTCCTTGTTTTCGTGAACGAAAGAAATAATTTATTAAATCTCATTTCCGAGTAAAAAATGTATTGACATTTGAGTTTTCTCATTGTATAATATCTCTCGCAGTTGAGAAAGCTCAGCAATATAGCGGTATTGTGTAACGGTAGCACAGCGGACTCTGACTCCGTATGTTGAGGTTCGAATCCTTATACCGCTGCCAAGAGAAAACAGACATCCAATTGGATGTCTGTTTTTTCTTGGCAATTTGTAAATATTAAGGATTCGAACCTCAACATATAATAAAGAATCCTTTAGCAAGCGAAGCGCCGCCGAGGTTCTGCCGCAGGCAGGTTCTCATACCGCTGCCAAAAAAGACAGGTAACTTTTGTTGCCTGTCTTTTTTCATGTGTTTTAAGGATTCGAAGAATCCTTTAGCCGAGCAAGGCAATGCCTTGCGAACGCCATCAAATTGCAAAGCAATTTGATATACCGCTGCCGTATTATTTAGATTTAAGAAAAGCTATTAAGGATTCGAGCCTCAACATATAATAAAGAATCCTTTAGCAAGCGAAGCGTCACCGAGGTTCTGCCGCAGGCAGGTTCTCATACCGCTGTTAAAAAGAACTGATAATTCAGATTTTATATTTCTCACCGTCAATCACTTATGATATTGACATTTTTTCATTATTGCAATATACTGATTATGTTAATTATCAGGAAATCATCGAACATACTTTTTTGATAATTACTCCGACAACCATAGGCAATGGTAGCTGCATTGAATGATGTTTGAATTTATTGTTCGTATCAAATATCCGATGTACTTAAAAAAGCTCCTCGGTGAGCGGTTATTCCGATGCACTGTCATATTGTGTGTTTTCACTTTGTTCTATGGAGAAAGGAGCAGACTATGGCAAATAAGAAAAAGGGTGTATCGTCAAAAACGCATACGCAAAAGCAATTAAATGATTATGCTAACCAACATAATCCGAATAACAAAGCCTACAAAGCAAATCAGGCAAATATGGCAAAAACTAAAAGGCACAACAAAGATTATGTCAATAATGTTGCTGATTTAGAGTGGTTTTGTTATGGTTGGTGTAATGACTGATTCATAGTCTTACATTAAAAGTAAATCTTTCTTTTAGCGCCGTGATTTTTCATGGCGCTTTTCTTATGTGCAAAAACCCCACGGGTGCTTATAAAGACACCCATGGGGTTTATGAAATATATTATTAAAGCGTTAATTATTGAATTTTTTGCGAAGCATCAATCTCTTCTCAAAGCCTCGATAGGCGGCATTTTTGCGGCACGCCTTGCGGGGTAAACTCCGAACACGACGCCGATAAGCGTTGAAAATCCGATTGCAAGCGCTACCGTGGAGAATTTTACCGAAAGCGGTATATTCATTATCGACGAGACAAGTGCCGCACCCGAAACGCCCAACAAAAGACCTATCGCACCGCCGATTACGCACAGGATTATCGACTCCGTAAGGAACTGGAACAGGATAGTCGAGGTCTTTGCGCCGAGTGCCTTTCGGATACCGATTTCCCTTGTTCGCTCGGTTATTGAAACGAGCATAATGTTCATAACGCCGATACCGCCGACGATAAGCGAAATTGCACTGACTGCGGCAATGAATATCGTGAACACATTTATAACCGTATCCAAAAGGTCGATATAGGTCGCCATATTCGTAAGCAAATAAACATCCTTTTCTTGGTTGTTATGCCTTGCATGTATTCTGTTAAGAGCCGCATTGCCTGCCGCGTCAAGGTCGTTTTCATCGGTCGCTATAATGTAAATTGTATCATAGCGGTCGCTCATACCGATAACATTGGTGGCAAATTTGGTCGGCACCATTATCATACCGCCCGAAAGCGACGAGCCGCCCATTGCCTGCATTGACTCCATCATCTGTTCGGAATCAGAACCGAAAGTACTTGCCATATCCGTTACGCCGATAACCTTAATGCTTGCGGTAATGCCGTTTACGGTGTAGTTGATATATTCGCCGACGCAATTTTTCTTGCCGAAGAACTGCAATGCGCTTGAAGTGTCGATTACGCACACAGCCTTACCCGAATCCGCTTCGGCTTTGGTATAATATCTGCCGTAAACGCACTCACTGCTCATAACATAACGCATTTCCTCGCTGCCGCCGATAAGTAAGCCTACACCCGTTTCATCGCCTGCGTTGAGAGAGCCCATAGACATAACCATAGGCGACACATACTGAACCGCATCAAGCGATTTAATTGCCTCAATGTCACCGTCGGTAATATAGTCGGAATTTGAAGCGGTTGTTGCGTCAACGCCTATCGTAATTGCGCTTGAACCCATATTTCTTATCATACCGACGATATAATCCCTGCCGCCGTTACCGACTGTGATTACAGCTATAACCGAGGCTACGCCGATAATAATACCGAGCATTGTCAGCAACGAGCGCATAAGATTGGTCTTGATGCTGAATATTGCTATTCTGATGTTTTCTTTGATGTTCAACAGACAGCACCTACCTTATTTCTTTATTGCGATTTTGTCGCCCTCTGCCATAGAGGTCTTGGGGTTGTCAACAACCTTCTCCCCTGCCTCGACGCCCGAAAGAAGCTCGTAGTCGTCGTCGGAGAACTTGCCGACGGTAATTTCACGCTTTGAAACCTTGTTGTCCTCATCAACAACATATACATAGTTTACGGAGTCCTCGGAAACAACCGCATCAATGGGAAGTACAAGGACATTTTCCGTCTTTTCGGTATCGATTTTAATATCGACATCAAAGCCGATGATAATCTTTTCGTCGGGATTGTTGATTTTAATCCTTACAAGCGCACCGTTTGATGAGGATGAAGAACCGCCCGTAAAGGTGGAAGCGATAGAGCTTATGTCAAGAGACGAGGTCTCACTTGCCGTTGCGCTGACATAGATAACCTCGCCGTCATACTCGCTGCCGAGAGAGGAAACCTTGACTTTCTGTCCGACTTTAATGCTGAGAATATCGTATTTGCCCACGGAGAACTCCGCAACAAATTCATTGGTGTTTTCAATCACAACGCCTGCACCCGATGAAGCGCCGCCGTCACTCACGCTGCCGATTATATCGGAAAGCACGGAGGTCATATCCGCATCGCCCGAAACATAGCTCATAAGCGACGAAAGGTCGGTGGTTGTGGATTTAGCGGTCTTGGGAGCAAAGGTCTCCCCCGCAGTGATATTGACTTCGGTAACAAGACCGTCCGAGCTTGCCACCCAGCCGTTTTTCATTGCGTCAACGATTGCTTTGTAGTTTTCATAATCGGACTTTTTCTGCTCCATTACATTTTTATAGATAGATGAAGCGGTGTCGTCCGTCTGTGCGTCGTAGAGCGAAACCTGCGTTTCAAGTATCTGCTTCTGTGACTGCTTCTGTGTAAGTTCAAGCTTTTTGGTAGCTGTTGCGTTTGCTATCGCCTGTTCAATATCGTCCCTTGTGATGCTTCCGGCGGAATTTTTAATTGAGGCAACGATTTGGTCGATTTCCTCCTGAGTAAATCCGCCGTCCTTGAGTTTCTGAATAAGGGCGTCAATCTGCTCCTGCGAATACTCGGGCATATCGGGGGTTTGTGCGGTTGTATTGTCAGCCGCCGCAATCTCCTGTTCAAGCTGAGCGATTTCGGCGTCGAGAGAATTTATCTGAGAAAGCGCATTTGCCTTGTTCTGCTTTGCCGAGCTTATTGATGTAAGAGAGTCGTTATATGCCTTGAGCGCCTTGTCATAAGCGGTTTTATACTCTTTGAGCTTAGCGTTGAGCGGAGAAACATCGAACTGAGCGATAACATCGCCCTCCTTAACCGTTTCGCCGACAGACACATTTACGGAGGTAACCTTAACGCCGCTTATTGCGGTATAAGTCTCCGTGTTATCGGAAACGACGGTACCCGAAGTCTCATAGGTTGACTGAATGTCGCCGAGCTTTATCTCCGTGACATTGTACTCGGGGAGCGGTTCGGGCTTAAAGTTCGTATAAAGAACATAGCCGATAAGCACAAGGATAACCAATGTTACGATTATCGTGCCGATTTGCCTCGCTCTGGACATATTTTTGAATTTCTTAATCACTGCAAAAACCACTTTCTTTTATAGATTTGAACATAACGCAAAAAAATAATGAATATATTTTACTACATTTTTCCTTTTGTTGTGTAAACATTTTATTAACATTGTTTTTTGGAGGCGTTAAATGAAACGACTTTCAGCCATTACCGCGGCAATACTTCTCATATTCCTGTGTGCCTGCACAAAGCAGCCGAAAACGGACATTTACGGGTTTGCCGACAGGCTGAATTCAAGCCTTTCGGAGGATTTGATTGACCCGTCAACATATTACTGCCTTGAAAACGACTATTACTACTTCCCGTCGCAGGGCTTTATGGTTACGCTCTCGACAGACGAAGCGAGAACGGTAAAACGCTGTGAAATCACGCTCACACCGACCGAACAGCCTCCCGATGCAAAAAGCGTGCTTAACACCTTTGCCGCAATGTGTGCTGTGCTTTGTAACGGCACGCCCGAAAGCATTGCCGAAGTCTTTTCAAAAAACTCCCTCGACGAAAGCAAGGTAAGCTTTTCCGACTCGGCTCTTACCTTTTCGGACGGCAATTACGAATACTTTATTTACTCAAACAGCGAGGTTATTTCGCTTATGTGCGAGGCTGCGAATTGAACTTGTCAATCGCCTCATAAGCCTGCTTGTATGAGGAATAGGTCTTTTCAAGCCCTTTAAGTTTGGCTTTGAGCTTTTGGGTCTGCTCCTGGAAAATCGAGGGAACGATATTTGCAATCGCCTCTGCGGCGGTATCAATGTCGGTCTTATGGTCTTTCTCCGCCAGGGTCAATTCTTTCATAAACTGCTTGTGCGTGTACATACGAAGTCTCGGAACTTCAAGCTCACGCGCGAGCCCTTCAAGCTGTTCGCAAGCGTCAAAGCCGTAAAGCGAAAGCATTGTTTTATACTCCTTGTTGGAGAAATAGTAGTCCCTGCCCGCTATTTTGCCGAACGCCTTTAATGTATCGTAATATCCCATTTTCATACGCTTTTCGTTCATTTCCTTATCAAACTCGAACGAAGCGCCGAGGTCCTTTGGCTCAAACGGTCTTATGTAGATTATATCCGCACAGGACAAGTCCTCCTTATGACCTATACCCTTTATGTTTGAAATATCGACAATGACAAGGCGGTTTATTCCCCTTTTTCTCAAAACGCCGACCGGTGCATTGTCGTAAACGCCTCCGTCAAGATAGCTTGAATCGTCGGGTCCCTGCTTATTAAGCCCGGGAAATCTTGCCGAAGCCATAAGATAATCTATGAGCGTACCCTCCGGCATTTCATCGACAAAAAGCTCAATAGGCTTCATACCGCCGAGCTGGAAAGTTACGATGCCGAGCGGAATATTGCTGTTCCTTACCGCATCTTCGTCAATAGTTTCGGTAATCATCTGCTTTGCGGGAGAAACATCAACGCCGCCGTTTCTGACTATCTCGTGGAACAGCTGCGGAAAGTTGCTGAAGGAGAACAGATTTTCCGTAGACTTCAATTCGCTTTCGATTTTTATCCCGTTGACGACTTCAGCCTCTTCCCATACGGCAAGCGCCTTTTCATAGTCCCCTTGAGCGATATATGCGCCGTTAATAGCGCCGATGGATGTGCCGGCAATCGCCTCAATCTGAATACCGAGCTCAATAAGCGCTTTCCATGCGCCCATCTGATACGCTCCCTTTGCGCCGCCGCCCGCAAGTATCAATCCGTAAGGTCTCATATTAATCACCATAGCCTTTCAGGCAACAAATATTTTATTGAAAATCACCGATTTAACCTGCGT
>CABUHY010000005.1 GCA_902491475.1 uncultured Eubacteriales bacterium | reverse complement strand
AGTGTGAAAATCACACTATTCATAATTATAATGCCCTCAAAATTTGCCTATGGCATAATTTTGAGATGGCAGAAATCACCACACGCCTGTTCAGGCAACGCAGGTTAAATTAGGTGATTTTTAATAAACTATTTGTTGCCTGAAAGGCTATGGGAATAGTGTGAAAATCACACTATTCATAATTATAATGCCCTCAAAATTTGCCTATGGCACAATTTTGAGATGGCAGAAATCACCATCACGCCTGTTCAGGCAACGCAGGTTGAACCGGTGATTTTTAATAAGATATTTGTTGCCTGAAAGGCTATGGTGATTATGAGAAGTATCATTGATATAGTCGAGCTCTCAACGGAGGAGTTGGACGAGCTTATCGGGACCGCTTTGGATATAATCGAAAATCCCGAAAAATACGAAAACGCCTGTAAAGGCAAAAAACTTGCCACACTTTTCTTCGAGCCGTCCACAAGGACAAGAATGAGCTTTGAAGCGGCAATGTATGAATTGGGCGGAAATGTAATTTCAATGACCGATGCGGCGTCGTCCTCGGCTTCCAAGGGCGAGAGCGTTTCCGACACGGCAAAGGTTGTAAGCTGTTATGCGGACATAATCGCAATGCGCCATCCGAAAGAGGGTGCGGCTTATGTTGCGGCAAAGGCGGCGACAATTCCCGTTATCAACGCAGGCGACGGCGGACACTGCCATCCGACGCAGACCCTTGCGGATTTACTTACAATTTACCGTGAAAAGGGCAGGTTTGACAATTTGACGGTCGGTCTTTGCGGCGACCTCAAATTCGGCAGAACGGTTCATTCGCTTATAAACGCTCTTTCAAGATACAGCGGAATTAAGTTTGTGCTCATCTCTCCCGAGGAATTGAAACTCCCGAGCTATGTCAAGCGTGATTCGATAAAGAACAAGAACATTCCTTATGTTCAGACCACCGACCTTGAAAGCGTAATGCCCGAGCTCGACATACTCTATATGACGAGGGTGCAGAGGGAGAGGTTTTTCAACGAGGAGGATTATCTCCGCTTGAAAGACAGCTATATCCTCACTCCCGACAAGCTCAAAAACGCAAAGCAGGACCTTGCGATTATGCACCCGCTGCCGAGGGTAAACGAAATCAGCGTTGCCATAGACGACGACCCGAGGGCT
The DNA here is from genome assembly GCA_902491475.1 of uncultured Eubacteriales bacterium. GTDB lineage: Bacteria > Bacillota > Clostridia > Oscillospirales > Acutalibacteraceae > Fimenecus. Next base: position 109,680 of record CABUHY010000005.1, on the reverse strand, counting down.
TGCTATTTCAAGCAGGTGTTAAACGGTAAATATATGCGTATGGCGCTTATACTCAAACTTTTGAAGGAGGCGGGCACAATATGAACATAGAGCCTATTCAAAACGGCGTTGTAATCGACCACATTGAGGCGGGCAGGGCAATGCAGCTGTATAAATTGCTCAATCTGGGAAGCCTTGACGCTTCGGTTGCACTCATAAAAAATGTTCCGAGCAAAAAAATGGGCAAAAAGGATATAATCAAAATCGACGCCGACATTGAGCTTGACTTTGATGTTATCGGCTTTGTTGACCCGAGCGCAACGGTTGACATTATCAGAAACGGCGTGCTTGTCGAAAAAAAGAGCATAGGGCTCCCCGAAAAGCTGACGAATGTCATTTTCTGCAAAAACCCACGCTGCATTACATCGGTTGAGCAGGAGATAGACCATATTTTCAAGCTTTCCGATCCCGAGAAAAAGGAATATCGCTGTATTTATTGCGAAACAAAGTATTCAAACTGAATAATGCTTGACAGATATTCTATAATATATTTGAGGTGTTAATATGTATAAAAATATAGATAAGAAAACAAAACTTGTTCTTTCACAACAGGTTGACTATCAGCAGGGACAGGTTGTTTCAAAAACACTTGTTCAGAACGACGCCGTAAGCGTTACGATTTTTTCGTTTGACAAGGGCGAGGAAATTTCAACCCACGCTTCGGGCGGCGATGCAATGGTAACCGTTCTTGAGGGTACGGGCAGATTTACGATAGGCGGAGATGTTTACATCTTGAACGAGGGCGAAACGATAATTATGCCGAAGGGTATTCCCCACGCAGTTTTCGGCGAAGAAAAATTCAAAATGATTTTAGTGGTTTCGTTCTGATAAAAGCAAAAATTAAGGCGGTATGAATGTCAATTCATACCGCCTTGTTTGTATTTCGGCTTATCCCACAAGCCATTTGTATTTTTCCACGCTGTAAAGCGGAACGAGAGGAAGAATAATCGGCGTTTTCTTCACATACGCCCGATATTCGGGGTCGTTTCCGTAGTTCCTGTTCTGTCGGATTTCAAGCCGTCTTGCTCCGCCGAACATAATATATACTATGCAAAGATAACCTATAACCGAGGCGCCCCACTCGACAACTCCCGTATAGACATTGATGCCCGAAACAAACACACCCGTCCAGAAAACAATCTCGCCGAAATAGTTGGGACATCTCACGATTTTGAAAAGTCCGTTTGAACAGAAACGGTTGGGGTTAGCTTTTTTAGCCTTTGACTTCTGGAAGTCGGCGGTCGATTCGATTATAATTCCGAGAGCCATAACAACCGCTCCCGCAATCGCAAAACCGTCCGTGTCCCTGTTTTCTTTAAGCCTGAAAAATACGGGCGAAGTTTGCAGGGTGTAGAGGAAGCCGCAGCTTATCCACATAAAGAATTTTGCGATAAATTTCATACTCGAGCCGTCTTTAATCTCTTTTTTCATTGCCTTGTTGTAAGCGGCGCTTTTGAGTTCCCTTTTGAGTAGATAGCCGCTGAGTCTGCAGCCGTAGACTACAAACAGCAGAGTGCATATCACTGTGGCGGCGCTCAAAGAGTGTCTGTACAGTATCAGGAGCGTAATGCCGATACCCGCAACCGCAAAGCCGTAGCCGAGCGATATAAAATAGACATATTTGTAAAATCCGATTGAGCAGACGAGCAGCGCAACCGCAAGTAAAATAAGATAATTCATAATAGTAATCACCATAGCCTTTCAGACCTTAATATTATATACCCGATTATCCGCCGTTTCAAGATGTGAAGATTTATATTTGAAGTCGGAACGGATTTGTGATATGATAAATTTATAATATGTGACGGAGTAAACTATGATTAAAATTATGTTTGTATGCCACGGGAATATATGCCGCAGTCCGATGGCAGAGTTTATATTGAAAGATATGGTAAATAAAAAGGGCTTGCAGGACGGGTTCGTTATCGCTTCGAGTGCTACGAGCACCGAGGAAATTTGGGGGAATGTCGGCAACCCCGTATATCCGCCCGCTCGGGCAGAACTTGCGAAGCACGGAATTTCCTGCGAGGGAAAACGGGCGGTACAGCTTAAAAAGTCCGACTATGAAAAATACGATTATATAATTGCCATGGACAATAACAACATACGCAATATTTTTTCGATAATCGGCTCGGACCCCGACAAAAAGGTACACAAGCTGCTTGAGTTTGCGCAGTCCGACAGGGATGTTGCCGACCCGTGGTACACGGGCAAGTTTGACATTACCTACCGTGATATTCACGAGGGTTGCGAGGCTCTTTTGAATAAGCTTTTATAAGCCGATATGCCGCAAGGCTTATCATATATTTATTATTTTTAAGGAGATTGCTGTTTGAAAAACAACACCTTGGAGAGTGTAGAGTAACCGAGAGGTTTTGATGCACTTTGAAGCCTCTCGGCTGTCCGTCATTACATTTTCAGAGAGGTAAAAAATATGAATAAAAATGACTGCACTATCCGTTTGGAGACAAAAGAGGATTTTAATCTTACGGAAAATCTTACCCGTGAAAGCTTTTGGAATGTTTACCGTCCGGGATGCCTTGAACACTATGTTCTGCATACATTTCACGAAAACGGCACAAATATTCCCGAGCTGTCGTTCGTGCTGGAAAAGGGCGGCGAAATTATAGGTTATAACACCTTTGTCGGGGCGTATATCATAACCGACGCAGGCGAAAAGCTTCCTGTTATGACGATGGGACCTATCTGCATTGCCAACCGATACAAACGGCAGGGCTACGGAAAATATCTGCTTGATTTTTCGCTTGAAAGGGCAAGAAAATACGGCGTTCGGGCTGTGCTTTTTGAGGGGAATATCGATTTTTACTCAAAATGCGGCTTCGGCTATGCTTCATCGTTCGGTATTCGCTATCACGGGCTTCCCGAGGGTGCGGACTCTTCGTTTTTTCTGTGCCGTGAGCTCAAAGAGGGCTTCCTTGACGGCATAACGGGCGTGTATTATACGCCCGAGGCTTATTATGTCGATGAGAACGAAGCGGAAAAGTTTGACAAGTCTTTCCCGAAAAAGGAAAAGTTGAGTCTGCCCGGTCAGATTTTCTAACCGTATAAACGGATAAAAAGCGCCCTGTGCCGAAAAGCACGGGGCGTGAAGCATAAGGAGGAAAGTATGATAACTGTCAGAGACGCCCGCTTGGAGGATGCGGAGGAAATACTCAAAATATATTCCTACTATATTATAAATACGGCGATTACATTTGAATGTACCGTACCCGACAGGGAGACTTTTCGGCGGCGTATGGAAAAAACGCTTAAAAATTACCCGTATCTTGTTGCCGAGGTTGACGGAAAAATAAAGGGTTATGCCTACGCAGGACCGTTTGTCGGACGGGAGGCTTATTCACATTCGTGCACATTGAGCATTTATACCGATAAATCGGCACACCGCTGCGGTCTCGGCAGAGCGCTGTATTCCGAAATAGAAAAGAGACTTAAAGAAAAGGGCTTTTTGAACCTTTACGCCTGCATTGCCTCTCCGCACGAACCCGACGAATACCTGACAAACGACAGCGAAAATTTCCACTCGCATATGGGCTTTGTCAGAGTCGGCACCTTTCACAACTGCGGCTGTAAGTTCGGGCGGTGGTACAATATGATATGGATGGAAAAAATAATAGGTGAACACAAATAAAAATTGCTCTGTATCTTGATTTGTGAGATACAGAGCGTTTTTTTATTTCCGTTTCTTGAAGCATACGGCAAACAAAATGCCGAGCGCCAATACTCCGATACAGACTGCAAGATAAATATAATTTTCCGCTGAAACGGTTGAACCCGTTGCATTGTCGTTGCCGCCGTCGGACGGGGCGTTGTCTGGCATTTCGGGCTTTCCGGAATTGCTGTTCGCTGTGTTACCCTGCTGCATACCCTGCGGCGGAGAACCGTTTTCACTTGACTTGTCGGGCGGCTCGGGTCTGCCGTCGGAGCTGTCGGCATCGCTTTGAGCGGCAGAAGCACTCGGCTTTTCGGGCGGAGCGTTTTCGCCGTTGTTCGGGAAGTTAGGCATATTGCCGTCCTGTGCGGTCGGCTGACCTCCCGTTTCGGAATTTGCGTTATTCATAGTTCCCATATCGCTGATTTTAAGCTCTCCCGCATCAATAAGCGTGTCGGCACTTTGTGCGTCGGAGGTTGAACCTATTGTGCCGCTTAACTGTCCGCTTATGCTCTCCGCCCTCAAAAGACAGAACTCTTTGAGCGTTTGCGCTCCCGTTTGGAACTGCTCATATGTGCAGAACTTTGTCGGGTCCTTTTCAACATACGGAGAAATCATTGAAATTACGCCGTCAATCATATTTTCAAAATATCCGCTGTCAAAATATCCGCTTATAAATTCTTTCAGCGCTTCGTGGTACTGTTCGGTATACTCTTCGCTTGCGAATATCCATGCGAGCATAGGTCTGTCCTCAATGCTGCCGCCCGAAACGGGTGTGTCAATAGGATAATTTACAAGCGAGGCGGCGCCGCTCGAGGATTGAAATCCGCCGAAAGCGAGATTGTAATCCCAAGGAATCATCTGCATTTGTCCGTCGTTTTCGTACAGATAATAGTTGTGTATCATCGAGCCCGTATAGCTGTCAAAATTGAGCACAAAATTATGTACGGCAAAATAGCTTATAACCTCCGAAACATCAACGGCGCTTTCCGTGTTCTCTCCGATTGAAAGCGTTTTGAGCGAGGAGATGAGCCTGTCCCTGTCCTCATTTGTTATGTCGGTTTTGGCGTTGTCAAAAATATTTTGATAGCTGTCGTAATCGTCGTCGATATATTTTAACAGAACATCGTCGCTTGCGTTCATATTTCCGTTGTTCGGTCCGTTGTCGGCAGTTTTATTGTCGGGAGAGTTTCCGTCCGCAGTGAAATTGCCGTCGGGCATTTCGGGCGGAGAATTTGCCTGCGTACCGTTTGAAAACGGCTGTTGCGGTGCGGTGTTTTCATTTGCTTCGGGCGAGAAATCCTCCTGTTCAAAGTCCTTACCGTTGCCTCTGCCGCCGCCCATACTCATACTGTCGGGCTTGTAGAGCTCGCCGTAGCTTTTGCCGTAATTCCTTTGGAGAAACGACTCCTCTATGCCCTCAACCGCAAGGTACAGACCCCAGTCCTCGCCGTTTACGGTTATATAGACATAACTGCAAAGCGGGGCGGGAACGCCTGTGTAGTTCATCATTTGATAAACGAGAAAATCCTTCATATAGGTGTTGTCCTGTATGATGTTGTTAAGGCAGAGCTTGTCAAGTCCGTAGTAGGTCTTTGAGCTGTCGTAATGGTCGAACTCTATCTTAAAGCTGTATCTGTTGTTGCCGTAGGACGCAACCTGCGTTAAAGAGGTGTTGCCCTTGCCTCTGATTGCGACATTCTTGTACGCTTCGTTGTCGATTACCATTGTGCAGGTGTAGTATTCCTCACTTGTGCAGCTCGATATAAAGTCGTCCCAATCGTCCATAATTATATTTACCGTGTGAACATATGAGGTGTCAAACAGCTTTTCCTCATAGCCCATAACACTCGAAGCCTTTTTTATGCCGAGGCTTTCTCCGTTTATGAACAGCACCGTAATCACGAGGGTCAGCGCAAGCACAACGCAGCAGATTTTGTCAAAGTTCTTATGCGTTGACATAAGCGCCTCCTTATCCTGCGTATTCGCCGTTGTAGCTTACGAGTACCGCATTCGACACGCCCGAAATTTCGCTGAGACTGTTCACAAAATCGGTGTTGTCGTTTTTAAGTCTTATTTCAAGATTCAGGTCAATCCTGCCCTTTTGAACGCTCTTGCTTTTTACGACGCACTTTTTGACATTGCTTTTCAAAAATTCCGTAGCCTCTTTTTCTGCCTCGGCGCTGTCGCAGGAAATAACCGCGATATACGGATTAAAATGCGATTTCCTGTTTACGAATACGATAAGGATAACGCCGATTATCACGCTGCCGATGACCGCAAGAGGTATCATACCTGCCGCAAGGACTATACCCACGGCGATAGACCAGAACAGGAAGGCGATGTCAAGCGGTTCCTTTATCGCCGTTCTGAAACGGACAATCGACAGTGCGCCGACCATACCGAGTGAGAGGACGACATTTGATGTAACCGCCAAAATTACGAGCGTAGTTATTACCGTGAGCGCAACAAGCGTTGTGCCGAAGCTTGACGAATACATTACGCCTTGGTATGCCTTTTTGTACACAAAGAAAATGAAAAGTCCTATTCCGAACGCAAGCGCAAGGGCAATCACCATATCGAGTATGCTCACGCTTGTAATGTTTTCCAAAAAGCTTGATTTGAAAATATCGTTGAAAGTCATAATATTACTCCTTTATCAGCCGTAAATTCTGCAAACGGCGTATTTTGAAAATGCGCCCGACATACGCGCGGGCAGGGAAACGGCGTCTCTTACCGCATCGGGAAGAAATTCATCCCATTTAACTTCTAAAATTATACTCTGCGTTCCCGTGTCGACCGTCTTAAAATCGGGCGAAAAAATATCGGTTCTGTCAAGCCCCGTTTTAATTGAGTAATCAAGCGTTACACGAACATTGCCCGCAGGGAACACGAACGGTTCCCTCGTGTAATCGACAACGGTTTTCGGGCGCAGACCCTCTGACAGGATTTTGGTATAAAACTCCGTTATAAGCGGTTCTTCGGCGTTTCTCATCCAATCGTAACAGCCGTTGAGGATAAGCTCTGTCTGCTCTTCGGTTATCGGTGCGGACTGCTTTTTACAAAGACCGTTTATCTTGCTCTTCTTTTCAAGTCGCATAAAGCCCGTGTCGCCGTTATAGCAGCGGATACGGAACTTTTCACGGATGTTCACTCCGTCGATTTTTTCCTGCAACGCCTTGTCGGCAAAGTTGTCAAAATACAGGCTTCTGATGTAATATCTGCCGTCAACCGTGTGAGGGTCGGGGAACATAACCGCCGTGAGCCGTTGCCGCAGTGCGAGCATATCGCCGTAGGAAATTTCGTGCTTTACCTCGTGTCGGTAGTCCATAGACCTGCTCCTTTCTTTTTTCTGTCGCTATTTTATAAAACGAAGATTGAAAAATAATTGAAAAAAGGCAAAAAATATCCCGTACCCGACAGTTGAGTCGGATACGGGTAAATGTATTTTATTTTCCTGCAAGCGTTCGGTCGTTGTTCGGGAGAAGCGTAACTTCTCCGTTCTCACGGGTCTTGTTCATATCGATAAGCCGTTGGTTTGACGAGCCTCTGAACTGTAAGGTCAGATCCTTTAATTCGTCAACATACTTTCCGTCAACAAGCACATCGATAAGCGACAGCATTTCGTCCGTGACCTCACATCTCGGGTGCGAGCCGTCGGTTTTAAGCGTCTCATAGGTAAAGCCCGTAAAACACCAAATGTTCTTTTGCGGATAGGTCTTGCGAACCTTTTTGAGGAACGGAACCAATGCTCTCTGATTTTGCGGTTCCATAGGCTCTCCGCCGAGGAGCGTTAAGCCGCTTATATAATCGGGCTTGAGCATTGAAATGAGTTTTTCCTCGGTCTGCTCGGTAAACGGCTCGCCGAAAGAAAAATCCCAGGTCTGCGGCTGAAAGCAGTTTTTGCAATGGTTCGTGCAGCCCGAAACGAACAGCGTTATACGCACGCCTATACCGTTTGCTATATCGCAGTCCTTAATTGTGCTGTAATACATAAATACTCCTTATAAATGAAGTACCCTGTCGCGGATTTCCTGCGTTCTGCCCTGGTTCCAGAACTGAGTGCCGATATAACCGCAGGTGCGCCTTGCGACATTCATCTTGTCCTGATCGGTGTTGCCGCAGTTGGGACATCTCCAGATAAGCTTGCCCTCTTCCTCGACAATTTCAATTTCGCCGTCCCAGCCGCACTCCTGACAGTAGTCGCTCTTGGTGTTGAGCTCGGCATAGACGATATTGTCATAAATGAATTTCATAACCGAAAGAACAGCATCGATATTGTCCTGCATATCGGGAACCTCGACATAGCTTATTGCGCCGCCGGGGGACAACTGCTGGAACTGTGACTCAAACTTCAGCTTGTCAAAAGCGGAGATATTCTCCGAAACATGGACATGATAGCTATTTGTGATATATCCCTTGTCCGTGATACCTTCGATTATGCCGAAACGGCGCTGAAGGCATTTTGCGAACTTGTAGGTTGTCGATTCAAGCGGAGTGCCATAGAGCGAATAGTCGATGTTTTCCGCCTTTTTCCACTCGGTGCACTTGTCGTTCATCTTCTGCATAACCGAGAGAGCGAACGGGGTAGCCTCGGGGTCGGTGTGACTCTTGCCCGTCATATACTTAACGCACTCGTAAAGTCCTGCGTAGCCGAGTGAAATCGTTGAATATCCGTTGAAAAGGAGCTTGTCGATTGTCTCGCCCTTTTTAAGGCGTGCCAATGCGCCGTACTGCCAAAGAATCGGAGCGACATCCGACGGTGTGCCGAGAAGTCTCTCATGTCTGCAACGCAGCGCTCTGTGGCAGAGTTCAAGTCTCTCTTCAAATATGTTCCAGAACTTTTCCGTGTTGCCGCCCGAGGAGAGCGCAACATCGGGGAGGTTTATTGTAACAACGCCCTGGTTGAATCTGCCGTAATATTTGTGCTTGCCGGGCTCGTAATTGCCTGCGTTTGCTATATTGCCGATACCGTTATCGGTAAATCTGTCGGGAGTTAAGAAACTGCGGCAACCCATACAGGTGTAAACATCGCCCTTTAATTCAAGCATTTTCTTTTCGGAAATGTAGTCGGGAACCATTCTTCTTGCCGTGCATTTAGCCGCAAGCCTTGTAAGATACCAATACTTTGAACCCTCTGTGATGTTGTCCTCTTCAAGGGTGTAGATAAGCTTCGGGAAAGCGGGGGTTACATAAACGCCCTTTTCATTCTTGACGCCCTGAATTCTCTGCTTGAGCATTTCCTCGATTATAAGCGCAAGGTCGGCCTTTTCCTGCTCGTTTTTAGCCTCGTTAAGGTACATAAATACCGTTATGAACGGAGCCTGTCCGTTTGTCGTGAGAAGTGTGACAACCTGATACTGGATTGTCTGCACGCCGCGCTTGATTTCGTCTTTTACTCTCTGCTCGACAAGCTCGTTGATTTTTTCCTCGCTTGTCTCAATGCCGAGAGCCGACATTTCATTCTCTACGATTTTACGGAATTTCTTACGGCTTACATCAACGAACGGAGCCAAATGCGCAAGCGTTATCGACTGACCGCCGTACTGGTTTGAAGCAACCTGTGCGATTATCTGCGTAGCGATATTGCAGGCGGTTGAAAAGCTGTGCGGGCGCTCGATAAGCGTGCCTGTGATAACGGTGCCGTTCTGAAGCATATCTTCAAGGTTTACAAGGTCGCAGTTGTGCATATGCTGTGCAAAATAGTCTGCGTCGTGGAAATGGATTATGCCCTGATTGTGAGCGTCAACGATTTCCTGCGGCAAAAGGATACGCTCCGTAAGGTCCTTTGAGACCTCGCCCGCCATATAGTCCCTCTGCGTGGAGTTGACAATCGGGTTTTTGTTTGAGTTCTCCTGTTTAGCCTCTTCGTTGTTGCACTCGATAAGGCTCATAATTTTCTCGTCTGTCGTATTCGACTGTCTGACAAGGCTTCTTGTATAACGGTAGGTAATGTAGCTCTTTGCAACCTCGTATGCGCCGTGAGCCATAATCTGATACTCTACCATATCCTGAATTTCCTCGACCGACGGGGAACGGTTCATTTTAACGCACGAAAATTCGACGCTTTCCGCAATCCTCTCAATCTGGGTTGCGGTCATACGCTCGTCCTCATTAACGCTTTCGTTCGCCTTTGTTATGGCTGCGGCTATTTTATCAATATCAAATACAACTTCCGCACCGTTACGCTTTAATACTTTCATCCTTCCCACTCCTTCATTTATACTGTATATTCCTAACCGAAAAGGTAGTATTGCGCGAATTGAGTAAATTATAGCACACTATATATAGCTTTTCAATAGCTATTATTCAGATTTTTCGTCTAAATATTGTGTCTGCTTCGCCAAAGCACGCATTATCGGTCTGTACGGGGCGTAAAAAATTTTTATTTGGTGCTTTATACGCACAAAATATGACAGTTATTGACAATATCCGTGTTTTGTGTTATCTTAAATTCCGATAGAGGCGCGGTTTTGAAAAGTAGCGTGACATTATGCACGGAACGGTACACGCAAAAGGCAAAATCGCCGAAACGGGATAAAAGGTTCCGATATTATCCTGTTGGGGCGTAGGAGAATATCCTGCGGACTGTCACTTGGAGTGGAGAGCTATCGTATTTGAGATGTTTTCGTGTACGGTGCTTTTCCGCACCGTATTTTTTATTTAAGGGGAAAGGAAAATGAAACTGAAAAAGATTTTACCGAAAATTCTTCTCGTTCTCGTCGTTGCGGCATTTATGGTTGCGGCTTCGTTTACGGGCTCGATAACCTCGGCAACGGGCACTCTTTGGTCGCTTTTGCCGCCTGTTATCGCAATCGCCCTTGCGCTTATAACCAAGGAGGTTTATTCCTCTTTGTTTATAGGTATAGTAGTGGGCGGTCTGTTGTCCACCTCGTTCGGTGGACTTTCCACAATGGACGCAATAATCAACGACGGCTTTATCGAGGCGGTCAAGGGTCAGTCGGGTATATTTATCTTCCTTGTCGTGCTCGGTATAATGGTTGCGCTTATAAACCGTGCGGGCGGCTCTGCGGCGTTTGGCGCATGGGCTTCCAAGCATATCAAATCACGCTTCGGTGCCATGATGGCAACATTTATTCTCGGCGTGCTCATCTTTATCGACGATTACTTCAACTGTCTTACGGTCGGGGCGGTAATGAGACCCGTTACGGACAAGCACAAGGTTTCGAGGGCTAAGCTTGCCTATCTTATCGACGCCACGGCGGCTCCCGTATGTATGATAGCTCCCATATCCTCGTGGGCGGCTGCGGTTTCCTCATATGCTCCCGAGGGCACAAGCGGAATTGCGCTGTTTTGCAGTGCGATACCCTATAACCTTTATTCCTTGCTCACATTCGTATTTATAATAGCTCTTGCGGCAATGAAATTCGATTACGGCCCGATGAAGCTTCACGAATACAATGCGATGAATAACAACGACTTGTTTACCGTCGGCGAAAAGGTCGGCGAGGACGAAGAGCCCGCAACCTCAAACGGCAAGGTAATTGACCTTGTTCTGCCGATTATCGTGCTTATCGCAGTTTGCGTGTTTGCACTCGTTTATAACGGCGGAATACTTGACGGAGAGTCGTTTGTTGATGCGTTCTCTAACACGGACGCAACGGTAGGACTCCCGTGGGGCGGAATTATAGCGCTTGTGTTTACGATTATATATTTTGTCGCAAGACGCCTTGTTTCGGCTAAGGAAGCGTTTGACTGCGTTCCCAAGGGCTTTATCGCAATGGTACCGCCGATACTTATACTTACTCTCGCTTCAACGCTTAAAAATATGACGGGACTTCTTGAGTCCGATGTCTTTGTAAAGACCGCTCTCGAACAGGCGGGAACACTCGATAAATTCCTGCCTGCGATAATTTTCCTTGTAGCCGTTGCCATTTCCTTTGCGACGGGCACATCGTGGGGAACCTTCGGTATTCTTATTCCGATTGTAATCGCAATTTTCCCCGTCGGCAGCGAGATAGGCGTTATCGGAATGTCAGCTTGCCTTGCGGGCTCTGTGTGCGGCGACCATTGCTCGCCGATTTCGGACACGACGATTATGTCCTCGGCAGGAGCGCAGTGCCAACACTTAAACCATGTTTCGACACAGATACCCTACGCTGTAACCGTTGCGGCAATATCCTTTGTCGGATATATTCTCGCAGGCTTCGTGCAGAAATGGTATGTTGTTCTCCCGATTATGGTGGCAGTCACGGTTGCAACGCTGTTTGTAATCAAGGGAGTTACGAAGGACAAGGGCACTGTAAAAGCGTAAAACAAACAAATAAAGATATAATAAAAAGCGAGCTTCAGCTCGCTTTTTTGTTGCCCTTATTCTCTTTTTTATCTGTACTGTTTGAGCTTTTCAAGCAATTCGTTTTCCTTGAAATACTCCGTAAGACAGCCTACGCCCGTAACGCATTTTCCGCCCGTGAGGTTGCCGAGGGTTATGCAGTCTTTGAAAGAATAATCGTAAAAAAGTCCGTACATAAGCCCCGCAAGGAAAGCGTCGCCCGCACCGGTCGAATCCACTCTGACAAATTCGTCAATGCTCGGCACCGTGAAAATTTCACCGTTTTCCATACCCATACAGCCGTCCTTGTCAAGCTTTACAATCGGCTTTTCAAAGTATTGGGAAAGGAATTTAATCGCCTCTCTCGGGTCGTTCTTACCTGTGATTTTTGCCGCTTCTTTTTGGTTCGGTGTGTAGTAGTCGGCAAGCTCGATATAGTCCCTGTACATCTCAAAGCTCATATCATCCGAATATCCCGTGTCGAGCACAAGCAGCGTGCCCTCTTTCTTGAGCTTTTTATACACTTCAAGACAGCCGTTTTGTATTTCGACTATTTTTGCGCCCGTGCTTGCTTTGTATATCCTTTCAAGCTCGTAATCGTTGTATTCGGGCTCGGGACCGTAGGTTACAAAGGTCCTGTCCTCGGGCGTTATCATAGCCGAGGTTATGTTGAGCGGCAAACTGCCGTTTCCTGTGTAAAGGTTTTCAACTTGACAGCCGCTTTTCTTAAATTCGCCGAGGCAAAACCGTGAAAACATATCGTCCGACAGCCAGGTTGATATTTTCGTCGGAATACCGAGCCTTGCAATGTTTATCATGGTGCCGGGTACGCCGCCTCCGAGCTTTAAGGCAAAGCCCTCGGAGTATAACTCTTCTCCGACCTCGGGAAGCCTTGCGAGCCCCGCATATAAAATGTCCGTATTTGTTTTTCCGTTTCCTGCTATAAATGACATCAATTTTCCTCACATTCGTTTTTTAAGAAAAGCTCCGAGAGAACGGCTTTTGCGTCAGCCGCGGTAAATCCGCCCGGAGAATTTATAAAGTTTTTAACGCTTTGCCAGCGCTCGCAGTAGGCGTCTATCTGCTCTTTCGTCATTGAAATATCCTTTATATCGACAATCGAGAACACCGTGCGTTCAAATTCGGGGTAATTCATATTTATCATTGAAAGGAATTCCGCAGCCTGTGCGTTTTTATATTCAAGCGCACGCTTTATAAACGACGGCAGGAACACGGCGCAAGCCTTTCCGTGCGGTAAGCCGTAATCCTCCGTAAGCGTGTAGCCGAGGGTGTGCGGATAGCAGGTGCCCGTGGAATTTATCGCAAGCCCCGCAAAAAGCGAGCAGGAGTACAGCTCGTCCCTTGTCGCCTTGTCGGGCAGCTTGTTTGAAGCGTGCATTTCGGTTATCGCTTTCCACAACGGGGCAACGGCACGCACGGAGCACATTTTCGATTGCTCGCCCGCCTTGTTTGAGAGCAGACTTTCCGCAGCGTGGCAGAAAGCGTCGATTGCCGTCGAAACCGTAACCTCCATAGGCATTGAATAGGTGTACTTCGGGTCTGCAAAGGCAACCCTTGCATAATAATTTTCTCCGCTGACGCTCTTTTTCCTGCCGCTTTCGTTTGTGAGCACCGAAACTCCCGTGACCTCGCTGCCCGTGCCCGAGGTCGTGCCCACAAGAATTACGGGCAGGGGAGGAAGCATTGACTCGCCCGAGTATATGCCGTCTGCCGACAGAAATTTGTTTGAAGCATAGACGGCTATTGCCTTTGCGGCGTCAAGCTGACTGCCTCCGCCGATACCTATTATATATTCGACGCCGAAATCCCTTGCAACCTGACCTGCGTTTCGGCAGTCGGCGGTACGGGGGTTTTGCGTTACCGAGTCGAAAACCGTGTATTCGACCTCACATTCCTTTAATACCTTTTCAATGTCAGCAAGCGCACCGCTTGAAGCAGCCGAACTCTTGCCGCATACTATAAGGCACTTTGAGCCGTACTTTTTGAAAACATCACTGTGCTCAAAGACGGCGTCTCTGCCTGAAAGCACACGAACGGGCATATAGTAATCAGAGAACATAATCTCACCTCACATAAATTTTAACACAAAAAGGAATAACTGTTCAATACATTATTATTGTTATTTATATAACAATTCTTGAACTTTTGTCAAATTTATAATATAATTTACTTTAACATATAACTTGTCGAAAAGCGGGTGTGCGTATGAAGATAAAGAGAATTTCAGTTTTCCTTATCCTTTTTGCAATTACATTCGCTTTTTCTTCTTGCTCGGCAAAGGGCAAAACGCAGGAGGCTTCATCGTTTGCCATGGGCAGCGTGGTCACTGTCAAGACCTATTGCTCCGATTCCGAGACGGGTCAGAGTGTATGCTCCGACATTACGGACGAAATTTCCCGCCTTGACAAGGTCATTTCAAAAAACGACAGCTCCGCAGAGCTTTATTCGGTCAATCAAAAGCTCTCGGACGGCGTGCAGGTAAGCCGTGAGCTTTTTGATACTGTTGAGAGTACGAAGGAGATTTTCTCCCTTTCGGGCAAAAAGGCGGCTGTGACCTCGGGTGCGCTGACCGAGCTGTGGGGCTTCGATACGGATAATTTCAATGTTCCGAGTGACAGCGAGATAAAATCGGCGGTCGCTCTGTGCGACGATTCGACTTTGTCCCTTGACCGAAGCACGCTTACGCTCAAGGCGGCTCCGGGTCAGATATTGAACCTCGGCGCAGTCGGCAAGGGTGCGGCTTGCGACAAGGCGGTGGATATTCTGCTCTCGCACGAGGAAATCGGCGGTGCGGTGGTGTCTGTCGGCGGAAGTCTTGCTCTTTACGGTTCGCCGTCGGGCAAGGATAATTTCACAATCGGTATCCGCAATCCGTTCGGTGATGTCAACGACACATTCGCAACTCTTTCGCTTTCGTCCTGCTTTGTTTCCACCTCGGGAAGCTATGAAAAGACCTTCGAAAAGGACGGCGTTACATACCATCATCTTCTCAATCTCACGACGGGTAAGCCTGCGGACAACGGGCTGTGCTCGGTAACGGTTGTGGCACATTCGGGTCTCGAAAGTGACGCGCTTTCAACCGTTTGCTTCATTGTAGGCGAAGCGGCTTCGTACCCCATATTACAGAAGTATAATGCAAGCGCCGTGTTTGTGTATTCGGACAAAACCGTCAGTGTTTCAGACGGGCTTAAGGACTCTTTTATCCTGACAAACAGCGATTTTACGGTGGAATGATATGAAAAGGAAGCTTGTTTTTCGCCGCGATTGGATACTGTTTGCGGTAATAGGCGTGCTCATAATTTTATCCGTTTTAATCCCGAAAATCAAAAATGCGGGGGAAAAATACGCCGTTGTAACCGTTGACGGGGAGACCGTGTACCGTGAAAGGCTTTCGGCGGATAACGAAATAACGCTTGATAACGGTATAAAAATAAAAATCGAAAACGGCGAAGCATATTTTCTCGAAAGCAACTGTAAGGACAAAACCTGTATAAAAAGCGGTAAGCTTAAAAACACGGGCGATGTTGCGGCGTGTCTGCCGAATAAAACGGTGCTTACGGTAAAGGGAGAAAAATCGGCTTTTGATGCCGTAACCTACTGATATGAAAAAAAGTACTTACAAAATTGCATTGTTCGGCGTGCTCTCCGCTGTTGCGCTGACGCTTTCTTATCTTGAAAGTCTTATTCCGACTGCGGCGTTTATGCCGCCGGGGGCAAAGCCGGGATTTTCAAATATTGCTACTATGTTCGCCGCCTCGTCAATGGGGCTTGCGAGTGCACTGTCGATAACACTTGTAAAAGCGCTGTTCGCAGGCGTCACAAGGGGCGTTACGGCGTTTTTTATGAGCCTTTGCGGCGGTGTGCTGAGCACCGTTACAATGTATCTGCTTTTTAAGTTTTCAAAGAAAACGGGATATATGGCAATCGGAATTATCTGTGCGCTCACGCATAATTTCGGTCAGCTTATTGTTGCGATTATAACTGCGGGCAATTTATCCGTGCTGGGATATGCGCCCGTGTTACTTATAAGCGGCACCGTTACGGGAGCCGTTACGGGAAGTGTTTTGAGGGCGGTTATGCCCGCACTCGAAAAGGCAACCCGAACCATCACTCAAAAAGGGGGAAAATAAATGCACTCTGAAATCATTAAACCCGTAAAAAAGGTACGGGGCGGAGTGAAGGTCTCGCACGACAAGAACACCAAGGATATGCCGGTAAGACGGATTGAAGCGCCCGAGTTTGTTACGCTTCCGATGAGTCAGCACATAGGCGCACCCTGTACGCCTGTCGTAAAAGTCGGCGACGAGGTAAAGGTGGGTCAGCTCATAGGCGATACGGATAAATTCGTGTCGGCGCCCATACATTCGTCCGTGTCGGGCAAGGTAACCGCAATAAAGGAGATAAGGACCGCAACTGGTATGAAAACTCAGGCGGTTGTTATCGAAAACGACGGCGAAAACACGCTTTACGATGGTCTTGAAGTGCCGAATATCGACACGAGGGAGGACTTTTTGAAGGCTGTCAGAGCGTCGGGACTTGTAGGCCTCGGCGGCGCAGGCTTTCCGACCCATGTAAAGCTCGGCTTTAAGCCCGACGCAGGTATTGATACGCTTATAATCAACGCCGCAGAGTGCGAGCCGTTTATCACGGTCGATTACAGAGAATGTCTCGACAATTCGTGGGATGTTTTCAACGGCGTACATCTTGTCAAGGATATGCTCGGCTTTAAGAAGTGTATCATTGCCGTTGAGGACAATAAAAAAGAGGCTATCAAGGTGCTTGAAAGGATAGCCGAAAAAGAGGATGAAAACGACGAAATCAAGGTTATGCCGCTGAAGTCGAAATATCCGCAGGGAGCGGAGAAAATGATGGTTCTCTCCGCAACGGGCAGAAAGGTTCCGCCCGGAAAGCTTCCCGCAGATGTCGGCTGCGTCGTTATGAATGTGGCGTCGGCGGCGTTCCTGTCAAGATATTGCAAAACGGGCAAACCGCTTGTTTCAAGGTCAATGACCGTTGACGGCTCGGCAATAGCTCAGCCGCAGAACATAAGAGTTCCCGTCGGTACGGAAATCGATTACATAATAAAAAGCTGCGGCGGATACAAAGAGGACCCCGTTAAGATAATTGCGGGCGGACCTATGATGGGCGTTTCGATTATCGACACCCACACCCCCGTGCTCAAAAGCAACAATGCGATACTCGTTCTCGGCAAAAAGGATGTAAGCATTAAAAAGGAGACGGACTGTATCTACTGCGGCAGATGTGCCAAGGCTTGTCCGTTGAGCCTTATGCCTACAAAGATTGAACGCTTTGCCAAGTCAAAGGACATTGACGCACTTCAGAAATACGGAGCAATGGTCTGTATGGAATGCGGCTCGTGCGCTTATTCGTGCCCCGCAGGCAGACCGCTTGTACAGTATATGAGAAACGCCAAGGCGATAGTAAGAGAGGGGGCGCAGAAATGAGCGAAGAGAAAAAACTGACTGTCAGCGCTTCGCCGCACAGACGGACCGTTGACACCACAAGGGGAATAATGCTCGATGTGATAATTGCGCTTATGCCGGCGCTTGTGCTTTCGGTGGTGCTTTTCGGCGTAAGAACGCTTCTTGTCACGGCAACGAGCGCAGTGTTCTGTGTTCTGTTTGAGTTCTTGAGCCGCAAGGCTATGAAAAGGGAAAACACGATAGGCGACCTTTCGGCGGTTGTAACGGGCGTTTTGCTTGCGTTTAACCTGCCTTCGACAATTCCGCTGTGGATGGTAATTGTCGGCGATGCGGTTGCGATAATCGTAGTAAAGCAGTTCTTCGGCGGAATAGGTCAGAACTTCGTAAACCCTGCGTTGGTAGGCAGAATAGTTCTTATGACCTCGTTCCCGACCTATGTAAACAACTATGTCGAGCCGTTTGCATGGAGGATTAAAACGCTTGATGCGGTTACCACGGCAACGCCTCTGGCACAGTTTGCGGGCAAATACAATTCGGACGGCATTGCACAGACCTTAAACAGTGCGGAGCTTCCCGAGCTTGCGAAGATGTTCTTCGGCGTAAGGGGCGGCTGCTTGGGCGAAACCTGTGCGGCGGCAATAATACTCGGTGCGGTTTACCTGTTTGTAAGAAAGGTAATTTCCCCGACAATTCCGCTTTGCTATGTCGGCACCGTTGCGGTAATTATGCTTATTGTCGGCAAGGGCAATATCCCGTTCGTGCTTTATCAGCTTATGGCGGGCGGACTTCTGCTCGGCGCAGTATTTATGGCAACCGACTACACGACCTCGCCCATAACATTTAAGGGCAAGATAATCTATGCGGTAGGCTGCGGCATAATAACCTCGCTTATAAGGATATTCGGCTCGCTCCCCGAGGGCGTATCGTTCTCGATTATTCTTATGAATATACTTGTTCCTCACATTGACAACCTTACGGCACAGAAGCCGTTCGGCTTTGTCAAGGAGAAAAAGAAGAAAGAGGAGGCGGCAAAATGAAAAAAGTCAGCGCAAAAGAAATTATAGTTCCTGCCGTTTCTCTTTTCATAATCTGCCTTGTCGTTACAACTCTTCTTGCGGTAACAAACAAGATAACCGCTCCGAAGATTGAACAGCTTGCCGTTGAAACGCAGAACAACACCAAAAAGGTGGTTTTAAGCGACGCAGCAAAGTTTTCGGACGAAAAAACGGTCGAAAAGGACGGCATGCAGTATACCTATTATGAGGGACTTTCCGACTCGGACGAGACGATAGGCTATGTTTTCTTAACCTCGGCAAAGGGCTACGGCGGCGACATAGACATTATGGTCGGCATCGATAAGACGGGCAGCGTCAAGGGCGTTGCCATACTCTCGATAAGCGAGACGGCAGGTCTCGGTATGAACGCCAAAAACGAGTCCTTCTTAAATCAGTTTAAGGATAAAAATTCGGAAATTTCCGTCATCAAGACGGGAGAACCCAAGGATAACGAAATCCAGGCTCTGACAGGTGCGACGATAACCTCAAAGGCGGTTACCTCGGCTGTCAATACGGCTTTGGAGCTTTACAAAACGGCAGGGGGTGAGGTAAATGGCTGATAAAAAATCTCTCGGACATGAGTTTACAAAGGGCATAATCAAGGAAAATCCCGTTTTGCGCCTGGTACTCGGCACCTGTCCGACGCTTGCGACAACAACCTCGCTTGAGAGCGCAATCGGTATGGGACTTTCGGCTATGATAGTTCTTGTGTGCTCGAATATCGTTATTTCGGCACTTCGTAAGGTAATTCCGCAAAAGGTCAGAATACCTTGCTATATAGTAATCATCGCAGGCTTTGTTACAATAGTACAGATGCTTGTAAAAGCCTTTTTACCCTCGCTTGACGAACAGCTCGGCGTTTATCTTCCGCTTATCGTCGTAAACTGCATAATCCTCGGCAGAGCGGAGGCGTTTGCGGGCAAAAACTCCGTCGTTGCTTCGGCTCTCGACGGCTTGGGAATGGGCGTCGGCTTTACCTGTGCGCTTGCAATAATGGGCACGATAAGAGAGCTCCTCGGCTCGGGTTCCTTGCTCGGTCACGCTATTCTCCCCGAGAGCATACCTCCTATGACTATATTTGTATTGGCTCCAGGCGGATTTTTCGTATTCGGCATTGTAATGGCTTGTGCGAATAAGCTTGCCGAAGCGGGCGGCGGCAAAAAAGCAACTCTCGGCGGCTGTAAGGCTTGCCCGATGGCTGCTAACTGCGAAAAGCTTGCCGCAGGCGAAAAATGTGAAGAAAAGGAGGCTGAAAAATAATGAAAATATTTTTCTCAATCCTTTTGACGGCTATTCTTACAAACAACTACATACTTTCAAAGTTCCTCGGCATCTGCCCGTTCCTCGGCGTGTCGAAGAAGCTCAACACGGCGGTCGGTATGAGCCTTGCGGTTATCTTCGTAATGCTGCTTTCATCAGCCGTAACCTATCCGCTCAACACCTTCCTCGATAACCACAACCTCGGCTATCTTCAGACGATAGTGTTCATATTGGTTATTGCGGCTCTGGTTCAGCTTGTTGAGATAATACTCAAAAAGTACATTCCGTCGCTTTACAGCTCGCTCGGAATTTATCTTCCGCTCATCACGACGAACTGTGCCGTGCTCGGCGTTACGATACTCAATATCGACAACGGATATTCTTTCTCGCACGCTATGATAAACACGCTCGGCGCGGGTCTCGGCTTTATGGTCGCAATGGTAATGTTCGCAGGCGTTCGCTCAAAGCTTGAAAACTGCGATGTTCCCAAATTTTTGCAGGGACTTCCGATAACGCTTATATCGGCGAGCCTCACTTCTCTCTCGTTCCTCGGCTTTACGGGACTCGTTGAGAATATGTTCGGTTAAGGGGGTAGAGCTATGAACGGAATTATTTCGGCGGT
This sequence comes from uncultured Eubacteriales bacterium, assembly GCA_902491475.1. Taxonomy (GTDB): domain Bacteria; phylum Bacillota; class Clostridia; order Oscillospirales; family Acutalibacteraceae; genus Fimenecus. The sequence goes on along the minus strand of CABUHY010000005.1, from coordinate 89,276 downwards.
TATACTTGTCTGTGTTATCGGACTTATCGCAGGTATAGGTCTTTCGATTGCTTCGGTTGTTATGGCTGTGCCAAAGGACGAAAAGGCTGAAAAGATAAGAGAGTGCCTGCCCGGTGCCAACTGCGGTGCCTGCGGCTTCTCGGGCTGCGACGGCTATGCGGCGGCTCTTTCAAAGGGCGAGACCGACAAAACAAACCTCTGTGCTCCCGGCGGTGCCGATGCCGCAAAGGGTATTGCCGAGGTTTTGGGTGTAAAAGCGGAGAGCGTTGAGCCTATGGCGGCGTTTGTAAAATGCAACGGCACCTCCTCGCACAACGGAAAGAAGCTTGAATATGCGGGCGCTCAAAGCTGTAAAATGGCGTCCCAGCTTTTCGGCGGACCCAAGAACTGCGCTTACGGCTGTATCGGCTTCGGCGACTGCGTAAAGGAATGTGAATACGGTGCGCTTAAAATCTGCGACGGCGTTGCAAGGGTTGACCCCGCGCTTTGCAGAGCGTGCAAAAAGTGCATTTCCGTTTGCCCGAAAAATCTTATCGAGCTTTTGCCCATGCACAGGTCGTTTGCTACGGTAACCTGTAAAAATCAGGATAAGGGCGCACTCACACGCAAGGCTTGCAATGTCGGTTGTATCGGCTGTATGAAATGCGTAAAGGTCTGCGAATCGGACGCAGTCAAGGTTGAAAACAATGTCGCTTTTGTTGACACATCAAAATGCACAAACTGCGGCAAATGCACCGAGGCTTGTCCGACAAAGGCGATAAAGACAATCACAATCGAATAAATTCATTAAAAATCAGGCTGTCATCATTTGATGACAGCCTTTTTTGGTTTTAGCAGCAACCCGATCTGTTGCAACCGCAGCCGTTGTCATTATCAGCGAGTAAGATAATGATGATAATGAGAATCAAGAGACCGTTGTTGTTAAAAAAGTTATTCACCGTGTTGCCTCCCTTCGTCGTTCATCATTACATACTATGTCGGGAAAGAAATTGTGTTAAAACAGAAGCTCGGAATTTGACCTTCGGGCTTTTTATAAAAAAATCAAAAAAATTAAAATTGTTAGAAAATTAAAGAAAATCAAAGAAAATACCGTATTTGATAAGAAAAACGAACAAATTTGACCTTTTTTGACCTTTGACTTAACTCAAAAGGCGGCTATAATGATAGTCACAAAGGTCAAAGAAAGTCAAAGTCAAAGAGAGGCGATAAACAAATGAATCTCAGTAAGGAAATAGCGAATATGATAATCGAAATGCTTGATTCGGACGGAACAAGCGCGGAAATCCGCCGAAATGACCTTGCGGAACGGATAGGCTGCGTACCGAGTCAGATAAATTACGTTATTTCATCACGCTTTACACCCGAGAGAGGATATATCGTCGAAAGTCAAAGAGGCGGCGGCGGATATATCAGGATTACAAGAGCGCAATATGACCTTTCAACACTTAAAATGCATCTTATAAACTCAATCGGAACAAGCGTTGACGAAAAGACCTGTAAGGCGAATGTAATAAATCTTCACGACAGAGGGCTTCTTACGGACGAACAGGCAAAGCTTATCGTGACCGCTGTTTCGGACAAAATATATAAGGAATTGCCCGAAGAAAACAGAAACAAATTCAGAGCGTCGATGTTCAAACAGATGCTTCTGAGCACTATGAATTAAAGGAGAGATATTTATGTTGTGTCAGAACTGTAAAAAAAATGAGGCTACAACTCATATAAAGACAATCGTAAACGGAGAAGCTACGGAAGCTCACCTTTGCTCGGACTGTGCAAAGAGCCTCGGCTATGACGGAGTCTTTTCGGACTTCGGCTTTAACTTCTCGGATATGTTAAGCTCGTTCTTCACGGAGCCCGCTATGGCGGCTCTCGGCGGCAGGTCGCTTCGCTGCGACAAGTGCGGAAGCACTTTTAACGATATAGTAAGAAGCGGAAAAATCGGTTGCGCCGATTGCTATTCGACATTTTACGACAAGCTGTTGCCGTCGCTTGAAAGGCTTCACGGCAGAACCCACCACGAGGGTAAAATCCCCAACGGCATTATAGAGGTTCCCGACAAGAGCGAAAAGGAAAAATTACAGGATGAGCTCAAACAGGCGGTTGATGAGCAGAACTACGAAAAAGCCGCAGAGCTCAGAGACAAGATTAAAGCATTGGAAAGCGAGGGAAAATAAATGAGTAAATGGTACATCGGCGAGGGAGACCACAACGATATAGTCATTTCGACGAGGATAAGACTTGCGAGAAACCTTGCAGACTATCCTTTTCCCGTACGCCTTGACAACAAGAGCAAAATCGAAGTAAACGAAAAAATAAGAGACGCTCTCAAGGACAAGGAAAATCTTACCTACACGGAACTCAAAACACTTACCCGTTCGCAAATCGTTTCCCTTGCGGAAAGGCATCTCATCAGCCCCGAATTTGCGTCGAATTCCGACGCAAGAGCGTTGCTTATGTCCGACAACGAGGATATAAGTATAATGCTTTGCGAGGAGGACCACATAAGGCTTCAGGTTATGAAGCCGGGACTTGCGCTCAAAGAAGCGTATGAGCTTGCGGATAAGATAGATACCGAAATCAACAAGTCGCTCAAATATGCGTTTGACGAAAAACTCGGCTACCTTACGCAGTGCCCGACAAATCTCGGCACGGGTATGAGAGCCTCCGTGATGCTCCATTTACCGGCACTTACCGCAAAAGGTCAGATTGGCTCACTTGCTTCAACCGTTTCAAAGCTCGGACTTACAATCAGAGGAGCTTACGGCGAGGGTACATCAGCCATGGGCGACCTTTATCAGTTGAGCAATCAGGTATCGCTCGGAATAAGCGAAAAATCGGCTATCGACAATCTTAAAACAATTACGCTTCAGCTGGCGGCACAGGAACGCGCGGCAAGAGCGGAGGCGGCTAAGAGCATTGAGACCGAGGACGCCGTTTTCAGAGCATACGGAATACTCAAATCGGCAAGAATATTAAGTACAAAAGAATTTATGAGTTTAATCTCCAAGGTTCGTTTCGGTGCGGTTTGCGGAATGATAAACACAGACCTCAAAACGATAAACGAGCTTATGGTATCCATGCAGCCTGCGACGATAAACGCCTTTGTAGGCAAAACGCTCACATTGGAAGAGCGTGATGTCGAAAGGGCGAAAATCGTCAGAGAAAGGTTATAAGGACGGTGCGGGCGGAGATTTAATTCTTCGCCCGTTTCACAGAACAAAGAAAGGATGATGTTTTATGTTCAAATTCACAGGTTTTACGGAAAAAGCAAACAAAGCCCTTAACAAGGCTGTTGAGTGCGCACAGAACCTCGGACATACCTATATAGGCAGCGAACATTTGCTTTTGGGACTTTTGTCCGATACCGCAACAGTTGCGGGCGTTGTCCTATCAACAAGGAAAATAAAATTCGACGATGTCGAAGAATACATCAAACAGACCGTGGGTGTAGGTATGCCCACACAGCTCGGAGCACAGGACTTTACCCCGAGAAGCAAGAAGATAATCGAAAATGCGGTTTATCTTGCAGGCAGAACGGGTTATTCCCTTGCGGGTACGGAGCACATTTTGCTCTCGATAGCAAGCGATGATTCCTGCTATGCTTATCAGATTTTGTCGCGGGCAGGCATTTCCTCGGAAAGCATTATGTCCGATATTTCAAAGAAGCTGATGAATTCGGCGTCCGGCAACGGACAGGACGACAAGCAGTCGGGCACGGGCAATGAAACCCTTGACCAGTTTTCAAGGGATTTGACCGAACTTGCAAAGCAGGGCAAGATTGACCCCGTAATCGGCAGACACGATGAGATTGAAAGGGTTATTCAGATTTTGTCAAGAAGAACCAAAAACAATCCCTGCCTTATCGGCGAACCCGGCGTAGGTAAAACCGCAATAGCCGAGGGCTTGGCGCTTAAAATCGTATCGGGCGAGGTTCCCGAAACTCTTAAAAACAAGAAAATCGTTTCGCTTGACCTCACAAGTATGGTCGCAGGCACAAAGTACAGAGGCGACTTTGAGGAAAGAATTAAAAAGGTAATCGACGAGGTCAAGGCGTCGCCCGACATTATCCTGTTTATCGATGAGGTTCATACTCTTATCGGTACGGGCAGCGCAGAGGGTGCGGTTGACGCCGCAAACATTCTTAAACCCTCGCTTGCAAGGGGCGAATTACAGGTAATCGGCGCTACCACGATTGAGGAGTACAGAAAGAATATCGAAAAGGATGCGGCTCTTGAAAGAAGGTTCCAGCCCGTAATGGTTGACGAACCGTCCAAGCAAGAGGCTGTTGAAATCCTTAAAGGCTTGCGTGATAAATACGAGGCTCATCATAAGGTTAAAATTTCCGACTCGGCAATCAAGGAAGCGGTTGATTTGTCGGTAAGATACATTGCCGACAGATACTTGCCCGACAAGGCTATCGACTTAATCGATGAGGCGGCGTCAAGGGTAAGGCTTCGTACCTTTACCGAACCGCCCGAATTGCAGGACCTTGAAAAGAAAAAGAAAGACCTTGAGGCTGAAAAACTCAGCGCAGTAAATTCGCAGGACTTCGAGCTTGCGGCAAAGCTGCGTGACGAGGAAAAAGAGCTTGCCGACTCCCTTGAAAAGAAAAAAGAGGAGTGGAGAAACAAGGCGGGCAGAAGCAAAGACGAGGTAACGGGCAAGGAAATTGCCGAAATCGTTTCGCTTTGGACGGGCGTTCCCACGGCGCAGTTGACCGAGCAGGAAAGCGAAAGACTTCTTCATATGGAGGAAACGCTTCACAACAGGATTATCGGTCAGGACGAGGCAGTTAAGGCTGTCTCAAGGGCAATAAGGCGTTCGAGAACAGGTCTTAAAGACCCGAAAAAGCCTATAGGTTCGTTTATATTCTTAGGACCTACGGGCGTAGGTAAAACAGAGCTTTGTAAAGCTCTTGCACAGACGCTCTTCGGCGATGAAAACGCAATGATAAGGCTTGATATGTCCGAATATATGGAGAAACACACGGTGTCCCGTCTTGTAGGTTCGCCTCCCGGATATGTAGGTTACGAAGAGGGCGGACAGCTTACCGAGAAGATAAGAAGAAAACCGTATTCGGTAGTTCTTTTCGATGAGATTGAAAAGGCTCACCCCGATGTATTCAATATGCTTTTGCAGATACTCGACGACGGTATCCTTACCGATTCGCAGGGCAGGCGTGTTGACTTCAAAAACAGCGTTATCATAATGACCTCGAATGTCGGCGCTAAGCTTATAACGCAGAAAAATGCCGCATTCGGCTTCACGGGCGACGAGAAGTCAAAAGAGGAAGCAAAGGAAAAGGAGCAGATAAGAGAGGCTGTTATGGGCGAACTCAAAAAGACATTCCGCCCCGAATTCCTTAACCGTGTCGATGACATTATCGTATTCGACAGACTCCAAAAGGATGACATCAAGAAGATTGCCGTTAACCTCCTCGACTCGCTTAAAAAGCGTGTTGAAGAGCTCGGCATCGGAATTGAGTTTACCGATAATGCGATAAGCGACATTGCCGACGCAGGCTTTGACGAAGTTTACGGTGCAAGACCTCTTAAAAGGGCTATTCAGAACAAGATTGAAAACCTCTTGTCGGAGGAAATGCTCGAAAACAAGGTTGTCAAAGGCAAGAATTATGTCTGCGATTCGGAGAACGGCGAGTTTGTCTTTAAGGAGAAATCCGCAGAGACTAAATCAGCCGAAGGATAATCGCACGGACAAAATGTGCCGATAATAAGGTACGAATAAAAAGAACAGGCGTTCTCGCAAGAGAGCGCCTGTTCTTGTGTGCTGTGTATGGATTGGAAATTCATTATCGCAGGGGGACACCGTAGGGCGGGAGCAGCGCCCTTGCGGGCGAGATAATAGTGAAGAGTGAATAGTGAATAGGTGTGGGTGCAGCACCCTTGCGGCTGTCCGAAATCCGCAAAAGTCGGTAGTGATGACATGGTAGGGCGGGGGTTTGCTCCCGCCGCTGTTTTGTGTGAAGCCAAGGTGTTTGCAGGACTGAGCCTTCCTCTGACGAGGAAGGTGGCACGCCGTAGGCGTGTCGGAAGGAGAGAAAGCAATAAATCTCAAATTTTCGTTATCTCTCCCTCAGTCAAACGCAGAGCGTTTGACAGCTCCCTCGTCAGAGGGAGCCTTTGTTTGTTAATGCGGCTTGGAGCGCCGCACAAAATCGACCGCTACGCCAACATATGCTCCCTTTCCATAAACACAAAAAAGCACCCGATTACGGGTGCTTAATGTTACCGAAAGCTTATTCTTCCGTTGTGTCTGTGCTTTCTGCGCTGTCTGCGGAAGCTTCCATTTCGCTGACTCTCTTTGCTCTTCTCTCTTCAAGGTCTGCGAGCATATTTTCCTTGAACTCGCCGTGAACGGGGAAGAATATCCACGAGATGCCGAACAAAAATCTTGCGATAGCCGGCATAAGAGCGAATACCGCAAAGAAGCCTCTAAGAACGGTCGGGTTGGTTTCGCGGATTACATCGCCGAGTGCGTCCTTGTGAGCAACATAGCCGACAAGCGTAATTACAAGACCCGAAAGGAGACCCGTAACCGCATTTGCGAGCTTGCCGAAATAGTTTGTAACGGTCTGTACAAGCGCCTCGTTACGCACGCCGTATTTCCATTCGCTGTAATCGTAAACATCGCCCTGCAAAACTGCCTGACAAACACGGATTATACAGTTCGGGAGACCGCATATTGTAAGCATAAGGGTTATGTAAACCATATTGAGAACGCAGGGGAGCGTTTCGTCGTAACTGCCGAACGGCTTGTAGCCGATAACAAACATAAGCGTGTAAGCGATACCGCCGAAAACACCTGCGCCGAGGGCGGTGTTCCTTGCTCCGAATTTACGGATAAGCTTGGGGGTCAGGGGAGTGATGATATAGTTCGGAAGTCCCGTGAAGAGACCTGCAAGCGTTCCGTGGAAAAGGCTTCCCGTGTTGTGAAGCCAGAAGAAGCTCTCCGTTGAAGCGCCTACGCTCTTGAAGCCGTTGAAGAAGTTTGCAATGACCGAAATAAACATCGGCTTGTTCTTAAACGCGTTCTTGAACGATTCGAGAATACCGATTTCCTGCATTTGCTCACGGGAAGCAAGCGGCACTCTTTCACGCATTGCGAAGAAGCCGTAAACAGCGGTAACCGCGGCAATCACAACCATTGCAATCGCAAATGTCGTGTAAATGCTCTGCATACCGACCTTGCCCTTGGTAAGCGAAATGAATACGGGAACGAGCGAGGGAACCCATGTTCCGAAAAGCTCGAAGAATTTTGATGTTGCGATAAGGTTGTCACGCTCTTTTATGTTGGGCGTGATGTTATAAAGAAGAATGTTCCACGCATTGAAGTAGGACATACCGAGGTTGTACGCAAAAATAGCAATAATTGCCCAAACAACCTTTTGCGTCTGACCTGAAAGAAAGGCGGGCGTGGTAAACAGCATCATTGTTGCCGCCGCCCAAACGGGAACGGTAATTATCATATACGGGCGAAGTCTGCCCCAACGGGTTCTTGTCCTGTCGATGATAAGACCCGAGAGCGAGTCGTCAAGTGCGTCGTATATGGACTCGAAGAAAACTATAAGTCCGTACGCCTTACCCGAAATGCCCAAAAAGCTTATCATAAAGAACTGCCTGTACGAGTCAACGAACTGGCTCAAATTCTTCTGACCGAAGGTCGTTAAAAGAAATGCGACAATCTCGCTCGGGCGAAGGTATCTTCTGTTACCTGCCGATGCTTTTTCGATTTCTTTTTCGACTTCGTTTTCAAGCTCCGTTTCATTCATTTCAATAACTTCTGAAGTTGCCAAAGAATCACATCCTAACCAAATGTCTGCCTCGCAGACGAATACTATAATATAATATCATATTTTAATGTACTAAATCAATAGATAATCGGATAATAGAAGCAATTTTATTTACCGAATTTTTTTGACTGCGCCACGGCAAGCGAATCACACCGTTCGTTTTCGGGGTGTCCTGCGTGCCCCTTGACCCAAATAATCTCCACATTGTGCGTTTCGAGAAGCCCCAAAAGCTCCTCCCAAAGGTCTGCGTTGAGCGCAGGCTTTTTGTCGCTCTTTTTCCAGCCGTTCGCCCTCCACGATTTTGCCCAGCCGAGCCTTATTGCGTCGCCGACATATTTTGAATCGGTCGTAAGCCTTATGTCACACGGCATTTTAAGCGCTTTCAAGCCCTCGATAACGGCGGTAAGCTCCATACGGTTGTTGGTCGTCTGTGCTTCGCCGCCCGACAGTTCTTTTTCTTTTCCCTTACATCTTAAAACGGTTCCCCAGCCTCCCGGACCGGGGTTGCCCGAACAGGCTCCGTCGGTAAACATTTCCACAAAGGGTCTCGGACTCATTTTTTCACCTCAAAAACTTATGTTCAAAAATCCGTACATATCTCACGGTAAAATATATCTGTAATTTTACCACTGTTTTCACTGTTTTACAACAGGTAAAGATTATAAAGGCGCACGGCGGTCAACAATATAATAAATATAATCGGAAAACGGGGGAAATAATCAATGACAGAGTCTGAAAACAGCCTTTTTATGTGTAAAGGCGAAGAACTTGACACCAACGATATTTCGGCAATCGGTACGGCGCTTGCTTTAAGCGGTATCGGGGCGAAAACGGGCGTTGCTACGAACGGAAGCAAGCTTGCGAAATCGGCGGCATACTCGCTTATGGGCGCACTTTCGGCGGCGTCGTGCAGGGTATGGGATTTCGGCGAGAGCTTTTTCTCACAATTTGAATATCTTGTAAAATTTTGCTCGCTTGACTCGGGCGTTTTCATAAGCAGAAAAAATTCCGCCGCCGTCATCCGCATTTGCGGAAAGCACGGTATGCCCGTATCGGAAAAGGTACAAACCGAAATAGAAAATCATATAAAAAACAGACGCTTTGTTTCCCGTGCACCGTCGGATTACGGCGAAATTTCCGAAATGCGCGGCGTTAGTATGATGTATCTGCGCCAGCTTTTGAGACAGTCGGGCGGAGAAATTAAAAACACCTCGTGCTTTGTAAAATGCAGAAACGAAAAAATATCCTCGGTTATGGAGGACTGCCTTTACCGCCTCGAATGTAAGCAGGGAGACGAAATGACTCTGAAAATAAACAACGACGGAAAATCTGTCTCCGTTTTTCACAGGGATTGCGGCTGGCTGCCGTTCGACAGGATTTGTGCAATTTTGGTAAAATACGAGGCTCAAAACGGAAAGGATATTGCCGTACCGTTCAATGCGCCGTTTGTGCTGTCGGATATAGCAAAAAACGAGGGCGTGAGGGTTTACGGATATTCTTTTTCCGATACGGATTATCCCGTACAGGTGCAGAGCGTGATTGACGGCTGCACATTTTTGACCGACGGACTTTTTGCTGCCGTAAAGCTGCTTTGGGCGGTGTCGGATACGGGAAAAAGCGTTGCGGCTCTCTCAAAAGAGCTGCCCGAATTCTATGTTTCGAGAAAAATCGCCGACAGCCCGTTTGACCGCTCTGATTTCCGCCGTGAGTGCGAGGGAAAGGGCATCGAGGTCAAAAACGGGGCGGCGGTTTTCGATTACGGACACGGCAGGGCGCTTGTAACGCCGTCGAGAACGGGCAGAAAAATACACATTTTGTCCGAAGCGGCAAATTATGAATTTTCAAAGGAAATATGCGCCTTGACGCAGGAGCGTTTTGATAACCTAAGCATTGACACAAACGGCAAATAATAGTATTATATTATAATCTATAAGTATGTCTTAAAAAACATCGTAAATATATATTTAATTTGTATTAAGCAACAGGAGTTTACAAATGGCAAACATAAAAAAATCAGAAAATAAGCCTAAGGCTCCGCAGGGCAAAACAAAGCGCAAAAGCGCCGAAGCGCCTGCATCCCAGGGCAAAAAGGGCTATCCGAAAAATACGGACGGCAAAAAGAAAACCGCGCAAAAACAGCAAGGCAAGTCAAAGAACTATCAGAGAAAGCCCGCTCAAAATCAGAGAGGAAGAAAAAAGACCAAGAAGAACGATGTTCCGATAAACATTACTTTCCTCGGCGGACTTAACGAGGTCGGCAAGAATATGACTCTTTACGAGTGTCAGGGCGATATGATACTTGTCGATTGCGGACTTGCTTTCCCCGACCCCGATATGCTCGGCGTCGACCTTGTAATACCCGATTTTTCCTATGCGGTGCAGAACGCAGACAAGATAAAGGGTATTTTCATCACGCACGGACACGAGGACCATATCGGCGGCCTTGCGTTTTTGCTTAAAGAAATGAACATTCCCGTCTATTCGACAAGGCTTACAATCGGTCTTATCGAGGGAAAATTGAGGGAGCACAAGCTGCTTGACAAGGCAAAGCTCAATGTCGTAAATCCGGGCGACAAGGTAAGCCTCGGCTGCTTTGAGGTCGAGCTTATTCATGTCAACCATTCAATCCCCGACGCAGTTGCACTCGCTATAAAATCGCCTGCCGGCGTAGTGGTTCAGACGGGCGACTTCAAAATAGACACAACGCCCATTGACGGCGGCGTAATCGATATGGCAAGGCTCGCACAGCTCGGAAACGAGGGCGTGTTGTGCCTTTTGTCCGACTCTACAAACGCCGCAAAACCGGGCTTTACGGAATCGGAAAGAAAGGTCGGCGACACCTTTGCGACACTCTTTGCAAAGGCAAACGGCAGACGGCTTATCGTAGCCACCTTCGCTTCAAACATCCACAGGGTTCAGCAGATTATCGACGCTGCGGAAAGGCTCGGCAGAAAGGTTGCGCTCTCGGGCAGAAGCCTTGAAAATGTCGTTACCATCGCCGCAGAACTCGGATATATAAAAATCCCCGAAGGTCTGTTGGTCGGCATTGATCAGATAAACAGGTATCCGTCGGATAAAATGGTAGTCGTTACAACGGGAAGCCAGGGCGAGCCTATGTCCGCTCTTTACAGAATGGCCTTTTCCGAGCACAGAAAGGTCGATATAGGACCGAACGACTATGTAATCATCTCGGCAACGCCTATCCCCGGCAATGAAAAGATGGTCGGCAAGGTTGTCGACGAGCTTCTCAAGCAGGGTGCGGAGGTCGTTTACGAGAGAATGTACGAGGTTCATGTTTCGGGACACGCCTGCCAGGAAGAGCTCAAAATTATGATGAGCCTCACAAAGCCTAAATACTTTATCCCCGTTCATGGCGAGCAGAAGCATTTGAGAAAGCACGCCGCACTGGCGAGTTCAATGGGCATTGCTCCGCAGAATATAATAATCGCCGACAACGGAAAGACCGTTGAGGTGTCCGAAAACTCAATTAAGATTGCGGGCGAGGTCACTTCGGGTATGGTGTTTGTCGACGGTACGGGCGTCGGAGATGTCGGAAGCGTGGTTTTAAGAGACCGTACAAAGCTTGCCGAGGACGGCATAGTTATCATTGCGCTCTCAACCGACAGCGCTACGGGCGATGTCATATCGGGACCCGAGGTCATAACAAGGGGCTTTGTATATGTCAGGGAGTCCGAACAGCTCATAGACGCAACAAGGCGCCTTTGCGAGGATGTCCTTGCCGACTGCATGTATGACAGAATTACCGACCACGGAACAATCAAGAACAAGCTCCGTGACGCGGTTTCAAAGCATATTTATTCAACCACAAGGCGCAGTCCTATGGTTCTGCCTATTATTATGGAGGTGTGAGCTTGAATTTCGATGTCGAACGGGCGCAGCCTATAAGTGCGGCGGTCGAGAAGGCAATACTTCATTCGTCAAATGTGCTCATAATGGGGCACAAGTATTCGGACAGCGACTCTCTCGGAGCGGCTACGGGAATGCTGAAGTTTTGCAAAGATCTCGGAAAAAGCGCAAAAATCGTAATTTCGGTCAAGACAAGCCTTGCCACACTTCTTATAAATCATCTTAAAAAGAATGATTTGGGAAGCGAGCTTATCAGCGTTGACGAGGGTAAGAAGCTTGTAAATTCAAACACTTTGCTTATCGTTGTCGATACCCACAGAGCGGCGTTCTTTGAAAGCCGTGAGATATACGAGAGCGTAAGGGATGTAATTGTAATCGACCACCACGAGAAATCGGGCGACTGCGTTGAGGACGCACATGTGTTTTATCAGGATTCGGGCGCTTCCTCGGCGAGTGAGATGGTAACGCAGCTTATCTACTGCAACGAAAAGGTAAATCTCACTCCAGTTTACGCAAACGCCCTGCTCTCGGGCATAATGCTCGACACAAGGGACTTTATGCTCAGAACCACTCCCGTGACATTTGAATGTGCGGCGTATCTCCGTTCCTCTGGTGCGGACATTGCGGCGGTCAAGCATTTCTTCAACAACTCACTTAAAAACAAAAAATTAAAGGGCAAGATAGTCCTTGCGGCGTATGAATATTCAAACTGCGCCATTTCGGTGGCAAATGTCAAAAGCGACAACATAAGAATCATATGCTCGCAGGCGGCGGACGAACTGCTTACGGTAAATGATGTCGAAGCCTCCTTTGTGCTGTTCAAAACGGATAACATTGTAAACATATCGGCACGCTCAAAGGGCAAGGTAAATGTCAGAATGATAATGGAGTCGTTTTCGGGCGGCGGCCATATGACAATGGCGGCATGTCAGCTTGAGGACGCGGACATTGACGAAGTAAGGCTCGAACTTGAAAAGAAATTGGACGAATATTTCGCAAACAATAAATAAACGGAGGTAATAGTGTGAAAAATCACACTATTTAACTATTGCCCTCAAAATTTGCCTTTGGCAAAATTTGAGCCGGCAGAAATCACCATCCACGCCTGTTCAGGCAACGCAGGCTAAATTAGGTGATTTTTAATAAACTATTTGTTGCCTGAAAGGCTATGGTGATTTCTATGGAAGTTATTTTGAAAGCGGATGTTAAGGGTCTCGGCAAAAAGGGCGAAAAGGTTAAGGCTTCGGACGGCTATGCGAGAAACTACCTTTTTCCGAAAAATCTTGCGGTAGAGGCAAACGCTCAGGCTATGACCGAATACAAGAACAGCGAGGCTTCAAAGCAGCACAAGCTTGAGGTTGAAATAGCAAACGCAAACGAGGCGAAAAACAAGCTTGATTCAAAGACCGTAAAGCTCAAGGCGAAAGCGGGTCAGAACGGCAAGCTCTTCGGCTCGATAACCTCAAAGGATGTTGCGACGGAGATTAAAAACCAGCTCGGAGTCGATGTCGACAAGAGAAAAATTTCAATGGCTGACATCAAGAACTTCGGAACATACTCGGCAGAGGTCAAGCTCTATCAGAACATAAGCGCGGAAATTTCCGTCGAAGTCGGCGAATAATTTTTACGGGTGGAAATGATGGATAACGTTTTATTTGACCAGAACAACGAGCCGTACAGCCTTGAAGCGGAGCAGGCGGTTCTCGGCAGTCTTCTTATGGACCCCGACTGCCTTTTGAGCATTGCGGACATTACAAAGGCGGAGCACTTCTATATCCCGCAGCACCGTGAGATTTTCTCGATTATCGTAAATCTCGACGCAATCGGACAGAAGTTTGACGCTTTGCTTGTCCTCGAGGAGCTTAAAAACAAGGGCATTTACGACGACGCAGGCGGCAAGAATTATCTTGCACAGCTGGCGCAGATAGTGCCGTCAACAGCAAATGTTGTGGCTTACGCCAAAATCGTAAAGGAAAAATATGTTCTTCGCACGCTCCTCAACACCGCAAAGGAAATCGCAAACGACGCTGCGGCGGCAGAGGCTTCGGCGGATCAGATACTTAACTCCGCCGAGCAGAAGATTTACGACATAAGGCAGGGCAGAACCACTGTCGGACCCACAAAGATAAGCGATATTATCTATAACGAGGTATATGAGGACTTGCGTAAAAAGACCTCACCCGACAGGGAAAAGTACCTCGGTATTTCAACGGGCTTCGGTATGCTCGATAAATACACCACGGGCTTTAACAAATCCGACCTTATTCTTATCGGTGCCCGCCCCGCAATGGGTAAAACGAGCTTTGCACTGAATGTCGCAAGAAATATGGCTGTTACGGGCAGAAAAAAGGTTGTTTTCTTCTCTTTGGAGATGTCAAAGGAACAGCTTGCGCAGAGGATACTCGCCACCGAGGCAAGAGTTGAGTCAAGCAAGTTCAGAACGGGCGAAATTTCTCCCGAGGAATGGAACAGAATAGGCGAAGCGGCTTACGCACTCAACGACGCCGAGCTGTATTTTGACGATACCTCGACAATTACCGTAAACGAGATGAAATCAAGAGTCAGACGAATGAAAAATGTCGACTGCGTGATTATAGACTACTTACAGCTTATGTCGGGCACAAAAAAGACCGACAGCCGTGTTCAGGAGGTTTCGGAAATTACAAGAAACTTAAAGCTTATGGCAAAGGATTTGCACATCCCCGTCGTAACCTGTTCACAGCTGAACCGTTCGACCGACGCAAGAGGTAAAGCGCACCGTCCGCAGATGTCGGACTTGCGTGAATCGGGCTCAATAGAGCAGGACGCCGATATTATTCTTATGCTTTACCGTGAGGGCTACTACGAGAGCGACGGTAAGGACGACGATAAGGCGGCGGAGCTCAATGCCGCAATGGACAACAAGGCTCAGGTGCTTGTCGTTAAAAACAGACACGGTTCAACGGGCGATGTTGACCTCAACTGGACCAAGGAATTTACATTATTCTCATCTTTGGAGACTGCAAGGAATGAATAAGGACAGTGTGCTTTCCGTAATCAAAAAATACGGTATGCTTGAAAACTGTGACAGGGTTGTTGTCGGGCTCTCGGGCGGAGCGGATTCGGTCTGTCTTTTGAGCGTGCTCAATTCTCTTAAAGACGAATACGGCTTTTTGCTTGTCGCCGCACACATCAACCACGGCATCAGGGGTGCGGAGGCTCAAAGAGACGAGCAAAGCTGCAAGGCGCTGTGCGAAAAGCTCGGCGTTCCGCTTGAAATTCTCCATGCCGATATTCCTGCTCTTTCAAAGCAGAGGGGTTTGGGCGAGGAGGAGTGCGGACGGCAGGTACGGTATGAATTTTTCCGTTCTCTCGCAGGGAAAAACGGTAAAATCGCCACGGCGCACAACTTAAACGACAATGCAGAAACGCTTTTGCTCAACCTTGTAAGGGGAACGGGCTCAAAGGGGGCGTGCGGTATTCCCCCTGTCAGGGACAATATAATAAGACCGCTTATCGAAACCGACAGGAAGGACATTGAACGCTACTGTGCTCAAAACGGACTTTCCTATGTTACGGACAGCACAAATCTCGAATGTGAGTATTCACGCAATAAAATAAGAAACAGAGTTTTACCGTTACTCTGTGAAATAAACGAAAACGCCGTCGGTGCGCTTTCGGGCTTTATTTCGAGAATGAGGGAGCAGGAAGCCTTTGCGGACGGCATAACCTCGGAAAAATATTCGCTTTGCGTAAAGGACGGGGTCTTGCTCGAAAAGGAGTTTTCGGCTTTGGACGCATTTCTTCAAAAGCGTGTTGCGGCAAGGTACTTAAAAGAGGTATCGCACGGCGAGGTTGAGGCAAAGCATATTGACGGTTTTATCCGATTTGTCGGAAGCGGAAAAAGCCTTGTGAGCGTTTCGTCCGTACGGCTTGTCAGCAGGGACGGAAAAATTTTCAAAAAGCCCGAGACGGCAGAACCGTTTTCGGCGGAGCTGCCGCTTGACGGCACGGTTGTGAATTTGCCGTTTTGCAAGGCCAGTGCGGAATGTTTCGACACAAAAGATTTACAAAATCTTAATAAAGATATATTGGATAATCTTATCGATTGTGATAAAATATCCAATGCACCGATACTCAGAAGCAGAAAAAACGGCGACAAATTCACTCTTTCAAAAAGGAATGTCACAAAGACCGTCAAAAAGCTTTTCAATGAGGACAAAATTCCTCCCGAGGACAGGAACAGGGTTATAATCCTTGAAAACGGCGGCGAGGTCGTGTGGCTTCGGGGTTACGGAACGAACAAAAAATACCGTGTAAGCACGGCAACGAAAAAAGCACTCAAATTAAACATAAGTCAGGAGCAGGGGTAAAAATGGATAGCAAAAACATTATGGAGAATGATATTGAACAGGTGCTTCTCTCACAGGAGCAGCTTAAAGAAATCGTCAAGGGTCTCGGCGAGCGCATATCCGAGGATTACAAGGGCAAAAAGCTTCTTTTGGTAAGCGTTCTCAAGGGCTCGGTTGTTTTTATGGGCGACCTTATGAGGGAGATTAAAATCCCGTGCTGTATCGACTTTATGGCGGTATCGAGCTACGGCAATTCCACCTCTTCTTCGGGCGTTGTAAAAATCATAAAGGACCTTGATACCAATGTTATCGAGGGCTCCGATTTGCTTATTGTCGAGGATATTCTCGACAGCGGCAAAACGCTTCATTACCTTATAGATATTCTTTCAAGAAGAAATCCGTCGAGCATTAAGATATGCACTCTTCTCGACAAGCCGGACAGAAGAGCGGTTGACCTTAAAGCCGATTATTCGGGAGCTACGATTCCCGACGCATTTGTTGTCGGTTACGGACTTGACTATGCGGAAAAATACAGAAATTTGCCTTATGTAGGCATTCTCAAACCCTGTGTTTACGAGAATGATTAAAGGAGAGAAAGTTAATTGAAAAAAAACAGCAATTGGAAAGCAATAATCCCTTATGTTGTAATTCCGTTGGTGCTTGTGCTCTTTATTTCCGTTTACTATCTTGGCGGCACTCAAACTAAAAAGAAAACGGAGTACTATGAGGTCGTCAATATGTTTGAAAACCATATGGTAACCGAATACAAGCTCAACCTTACAAGCGGTGCGCTTGAATACAAGCTCAAGGACGACAACACGACTTATAAATACACCGTGCCGAATGTCAGCCTTTTTGTCGATGACATTCACGACGATGTTGTGGAATACAATAAGGAAAACCCCGACAATCAGATTAAAATGGATTATGCTTCGGGTTCGTCAAATTCGTGGTGGGTAAGCCTTTTGCCGACCGCAGTTATGATTCTTTTGCTTGCGGGCGTAATGCTCTTTATGTTCAAGCGTATGAACCAGAGCGTCCAGAACGAAAACAACAGGGCGATGTCGTTCGGCAAGGCACGCTATAAAAAGAACGACGAAAAGAACACGACAACCTTTGCCGATGTTGCGGGTGCAGACGAGGAAAAGGAAGAGCTTGAAGAGATTGTGGAGTTTTTGAAAGCTCCTAAGGACTTCAGCGCTCTCGGCGCAAGAATACCCAAGGGCGTGCTCCTTGTGGGCCCTCCCGGTACAGGTAAAACATTGCTTGCCCGTGCGGTTGCAGGCGAGGCGGGCGCTCCGTTCTTCTCAATTTCGGGCTCCGACTTCGTTGAAATGTATGTCGGCGTCGGTGCTTCCCGAGTAAGAGACCTTTTTGCGGAGGCGAAGAAAAACGCTCCGTCTATTATTTTTATCGATGAAATCGACGCAGTCGGCAGACACAGAGGCGCAGGTATGGGCGGCGGCCACGACGAGAGAGAGCAGACCCTTAACCAGCTGCTTGTCGAAATGGACGGCTTCGGACCCAACGAGGGCGTTATCGTAATTGCCGCTACAAACCGTCCCGACATTCTTGACCCGGCTCTTTTAAGACCCGGCAGATTTGACAGACAGGTTACCGTAAACTATCCCGACTTAAAGGGCAGGGAAGAGATACTCAAGGTTCACGCAAGGAAAAAGCCCCTCGGACCCGATGTGAATCTTCGCAATATTGCAGGCGCAACCGTAGGCTTTACGGGCGCTGACCTTGAAAATCTTCTTAACGAAGCGGCTTTGCTTGCGGCAAGAAGAAAATTAAAGGCAATCACAATGAAAGAAATCGAAGAGGCTACAATGAAGGTCGTTGTCGGCACGGAAAAGAAGTCTCACAAGATTTCCGAAAAGGACAAAAAAATTACCGCTTATCACGAGGCGGGTCATGCGGTTACCTCGTTCTATCTTGAACACGAGGACCCCGTTACCCACATTTCAATCGTACCGAGAGGTATGGCGGGCGGCTTTACAATGTATCAGCCCGAGCACGACGAAATGCACCTTATGAAGTCGAAAATGCTTGACGATATTGTCGGACTTCTCGGCGGACGGGTTGCGGAAAAGATTATTTTCAACGATATTTCCACGGGTGCTTCAAACGATATTGAAAGAGCCAGCGAGCAGGCAAGGAAGATGGTTACGAGATACGGTATGAGCGACACGCTCGGACCTATCGCATTCGGTCAGAATAACGACGAAGTGTTCCTCGGCAAGGATTATAACCATATGAGGAACTACTCCGAGGCTGTCGCTTCGCAGATAGACGAAGAGGTTGAGAAGATTATTCTCAACGCCTATAAGCAGACCGAGGATATACTCACAGAGCATATCGACAAGCTCCACGCCGTAGCGCTTGAGCTTGTTAAGCGTGAAAAGCTTACGGGCGAGGAGTTTAAGCGCCTTATGAACGGCGAAAAGCTTGAGCCCCTGTTCTCTGACGAGGAAGAGGCTAAACCTGAGTCTGAGAGCGAAAAAACCGAAATCGCTGCTGTTGAAACAGAGGCTCCCGAAACGGCGGAAACCTCGGAAAAAACCGACGGCGAAAAGACGGATAATTAAAATTTATGCAGTACAGCACGCCTGTACTGCATTTTTTTACAAAAAACAGTAGATTTACAAATTCATATGTTATATAATAGATTTGTATATTTGTATAGCGAAAGGAAAATACTATGTCCTTACTTAAAAAGATTTTCGGCGACTACTCGACAAAGGAAGTCAAGAGAGTAATGCCGATACAGAAAAAAGTCCTCTCATACGAGGAGGAATACAGCCGTCTTTCGGACGAGCAGTTAAAGGCAAAGACCGAGGAGTTTAAGCAGAGACTTCAGGACGGCGAAACGCTTGACGACATTTTACCCGAGGCGTTTGCAACCTGCCGTGAGGCTTCGTGGCGTGTTCTCAATATGAAGCACTTCCCCGTACAGATAATCGGCGGTATCATACTTCATCAGGGCAGAATTGCGGAGATGAAAACGGGCGAGGGTAAAACTCTTGTCGCAACTCTTCCCGCATACTTAAACGCCCTTACGGGAAAAGGCGTTCATATCGTAACGGTAAACGATTACCTTGCACGCCGAGACTCCGAGTGGATGGGAAAGGTTTTCAGATTTTTGGGCCTTTCCGTCGGACTTATCGTCCACGAGCTCGACAATGAGCAGAGGCGCGCGGCATACAGTGCAGATATAACATACGGTACAAACAACGAGATGGGCTTTGACTATCTTCGTGACAATATGGTAATTTACGCAGAACAGAGGGTTCAGCGCGGACACAGCTTTGCCATTGTCGACGAGGTTGACTCAATCCTTATCGATGAGGCGAGAACGCCGCTTATCATTTCCGGTGCGGGCGACAAGTCCACCGACCTTTACAAGGTTGCGGACAACTTCGTAAGAACCCTTAAAAGGATTACCGTCAAGGAGCTCGACACCAAGATGAACGCCGAGGAAGCGATTGACGCAGACGGCGACTATGTTGTCGATGAAAAGGCAAAGAGCGCAACCCTTACCAAGAGCGGTATCGAAAAGGCAGAGCGCTTCTTTAACCTTGAAAACCTTATGGACGCCGAAAACATCACAATTCAGCACCATATCGACCAGGCTATCCGTGCTCACGGCGTTATGAAGCGTGATGTAGACTATGTCGTCAAGGACGGCGAGGTGCTTATCGTCGACGAGTTTACGGGCAGAATTATGCTCGGCAGGCGTTATTCCGACGGTCTCCATCAGGCTATCGAGGCAAAAGAGGGAGTTAAGGTTGAAAGGGAGTCAAAGACGCTCGCAACCATCACATTCCAGAACTATTTCCGCCTTTATGACAAGCTTTCGGGTATGACGGGTACAGCAATGACGGAGAGCACCGAGTTCCAGGAGATTTACGGACTTGATGTTATCGCAATCCCGACCAACAAGCCCATGATAAGAGACGACCAGAACGACTTGCTCTATAAGACCGAGCAGGCAAAGTTCAACGCTATAATCGAGCAGATTCTCGAAGCTAACGCAAAGGGTCAGCCCGTACTTGTAGGTACGGTAAACATTGAAAAGAGTGAATTGCTTTCAAAGGCTCTTAAAAAGAGAGGCATAAAGCACGAAGTCCTCAATGCCAAGTATCACGAAAAAGAGGCTGAAATCGTAGCACAGGCAGGTAAGTACGGCGCAGTTACAATCGCAACGAATATGGCAGGCCGTGGTACTGATATTATCCTCGGCGGTAACCCCGAGTATATGGCTAAGGCTGAAATGCGTAAAAAGGGCTTCACGGAGGAGCTTATCGCAGAGGCTACGGGCTATGCCGAGACCGACAATGAGGAGATTATCGAAGCAAGGCGCGTTTATCACGAGCTTGAAGAAAAGCATAAGCAGGAGCTTGCCGAAGAGGCGGACAAGGTTCGTGCGGCGGGCGGCCTTTATATAATCGGTACGGAAAGACACGAGTCGAGGCGTATCGACAACCAGTTGAGAGGCCGTGCGGGCCGTCAGGGCGACCCCGGTAAGAGCCGTTTCTATCTTTCGGCTGAGGATGAGCTTTTGAGGCTCTTCGCAGGCGACAGATTTTATATGATTCTCGACACCTTCAATGTTGACGACGATATGCCGCTTGAAACAAAGATGCTCACAAATCTTATCGAGGGCGCACAGAAGAAGGTTGAGGGCAACAACTTCGCAGCAAGACGCCAGGTTCTTAACTTCGACGATGTTATGAATAAGCAGAGAGAGGTTATTTACGGTCAGAGAAATCAGATTCTTGACGGCGTTGACCTTGACGCTACCATAACAAAGATGATTGACGACTATTTCAATCAGCAGGTTGACTTCTATTGCCCGTCGGCGTTGCCCAAGGAAGAATGGAATGTTCAGGGTATGCTTGCAAAGCTCTCATGGGTGCTTGACGGCAGAAACGCAGACGGACTTACAAGTGCGGACGACTTCAAGAAGCTGTTTTTGGACTGCGCTTACAAGAGATTTGAAGACCGCAAGGAAAAATACGGCACCGACATTATGGCGGAGCTTGAAAGAAAGATTCTTCTTGCCAATGTTGACCGCAGATGGATGGATCACATCGACGAGATGGAGGATTTGAAGAACGGTATTTATCTTCGTTCTTACGGTCAGCAGGACCCCGTTGTTGCGTTCAGACTTGAAAGCTTTGATATGTTCGACGAGATGAGCGCGGCTATCTGTGAGGGTACCGTAACGGGTATTCTTACGGTTGTTCTTCGCACAAACGAAGAGGTAAAGCGTGAGGAGCAGGCGAAGATTACCGGCACAAGCGGCGCAACCGACGGAAGCGAAAAGAAACGCCCCGTCAAGAAAGAAAAAAAGGTTGGCAGAAACGACCCCTGTCCCTGCGGAAGCGGCAAAAAATATAAGCATTGCTGCGGCAAGGATGAATAACTGAATACGCAATAAATCAAGACGCACTCTTTGAGTGCGCCTTTTGCCTTTGCCGAAAAGAATTATTGCAAATTAACTGATACAATCAAAATAATATTTCATATCATACCGTAGGGACAGGGCTTGCGGGCGAGGTAAGAGTGAATAGTGAAGAGTGAAGAGGTAAAAGTTGTATAATAAAAACGGACAGCACAACTTGAAAAAATATATCATATAGCGTAGGGCGGGGGCTTGCTCCCGCCGCTTACAGCGCCCTTACGGGCGAATGAAGAATGAAGAATTGTGGGTGCTTCGCACGGATTAAAATATCGCCGTAGGGATAGGGCTCGCCCCTGTCCTAATTTGTTATATATCTCACTGAGGACAGCCGCAAGGGCTGTCCCTACGCTATATGATTGTGCGTTCAGCCTCCCTTGTGTAAAGGGAGGTGCCGAACGAATGTGAGGCGGAGGGATTGTAAAACCCAAACCCACATACAGCCGCAAGGTCTGCCTGTAATAAATATTATAATCCGTGTAAAGCGTTGTATCGGATTATTCTCCCGCATATTTTTCCTGCGTTACAAATTTTTATTTACTTTGACAAGCGAATTGTTTATAATATAAATGTAAAAATTTTTTATACGGGAGATTGTGTATTATGAACGATATAAATGCTCTTTATAAGCTTTGGAGTGAAAAGGCGACTGCCGACGCAGACCTTCTTCCCGAGCTCCGAGAAATCGACGGTAACGAGGACGAAATCCTTGACCGCTTTTATAAGAACCTTGAGTTCGGCACTGCGGGGCTCCGCGGAGTAATCGGCGCAGGCACGAACAGAATGAACATCTACACTGTAAATCAGGCTACGCAGGGACTTGCGGATTATCTCAATTCCGAATTTGAAAATCCGTCGGTTGCGATAGCTTATGACTCACGCATAAAATCGGATGTGTTTGCCCGTTCGGCGGCTTCGGTGCTTGCAGGCAACGGAATTAAGGTTTACATATATCCCGAGCTTGTTCCCACACCCATGCTCTCATATGCGGTTCGTTATTATAAATGCAGCTCCGGCATCATCATTACCGCAAGCCATAACCCTGCCAAGTACAACGGCTATAAGTGTTATGACCCCAACGGCTATCAGATGACGGACGAGGCGGCCGCCAAGACATATGACTTTATTCAGAAGGTCGATATGTTCTCGGGCGTAAAGACGGTTGATTTTGACAAGGCTTTGGCTGACGGAACCGTAGAATATATCACAAACGATGTTGTCGAGAGCTTTTACAATGAGGTCCTCAAAGCAAGGGTAAATCCCGGTATTTGCGAAAACGCAGACCTTTCGGTTATTTACTCTCCGCTCAACGGTACGGGCAACAAGCATGTTAGGGCAATCCTTGACAGAATAGGCATAAAGGATGTCAGAGTTGTAAAGGAGCAGGAGCTTCCCGACGGCAATTTCCCGACCTGTCCGTTCCCGAATCCCGAGATAAAGCAGGTGTTCGAGTGCGGTATCGCAATGACAAAGGAAAGAAAAGCGGATTTGCTTCTCGCTACCGACCCCGACTGCGACAGAGTGGGAATTGCGGTTCTTGACAACGGCGAATACAAGCTTATGACAGGCAATGAAGTCGGAATTATGCTTACGGAGTACATTCTCTCGTCGCTCAAGGAGCAGGGCAGACTTCCCGAAAATCCGATAGTTGTAAAAACGATAGTTACCTCGCATCTCGTTTCCGTTATCGCAAGCAAATACGGCGCACAGACGGCAGACCTGCTTACGGGCTTCAAGTATATCGGCGAGCTTGTTACAAACCTTGAAAAGAAGAACGAAACAGACCGCTTTATTGTCGGTATGGAGGAGTCGTACGGATATTTGAGAGGCGCACACGCAAGGGATAAGGACGCAGTCGTCGCTTCAATGCTTATCTGTGAAATGGCGGCTTATTACAAAAGTAAAGGTATAAGCCTTTACAACCAGATGCAGAACATCTACAAGGAATACGGTATGTTCTTGAACTCGCTGCTCAATTTCAACTTTGAGGGCGCGGCAGGTATGCAGAAGATGAGCGATATGATGACCGCTCTTCGCAATAATCCGCCTAAGACGATTGCGGGCAAAGAGGTCACAGAGGTATCGGATTATAAGCTCAGCACCAGAACCGACACAAAGACGGGTGCGGTTGAGGAAATCAAGCTTCCGAAATCAAATGTCCTCGCATACAAACTTCCGTCGGGCAGCGGCGTAATTGTCCGTCCGTCGGGCACGGAGCCCAAGATTAAAATCTATATCACAGCCGTAGCTTCCGACAGAGCGGCAGCCGAGGAGTTCACAAAGGAAATCTCCGCCGATATGGAAAAAATCATGGGTCTTAAATGATAAAAACAAGGTGAAAAACAAATATGTTCAACAATAAAAAGGTCATTAAAGGACTGTGTATTTTCCTTGCCGTGCTTATGGCGGCAAGCGCACTGACAATTCTCTTTAATGTAATACTTTAAGTGCAAGGCGGCTTATTTTTGTGGAAAACATCCAAAATAAGCCGCCCGTTTTAATGCGTTTATACAAGTTAAACAAAATAATCTTGACTTTATAGGGAAATCTGTTATAATTGTGATTATAGTGGATAAGTTTTTATGTTTTAGTTTTATTTATTGTGCGAGGTAATTGGGTTGTCTGATAATGCTAATTGTTTTTCCGACGAAGAACTTTTACATCTTATTACTTCGGCACAGCAGGGGGACAAAAACGCACTTTCCCGTCTGGTTGAATTTTCCGAGCCTGCCGTTCAGGGTCAGGCAAAGAATTTTTCTGGCAACGGCTTTGAATTTGCCGACCTGTGCCAGGAGGGTATGATAGGCGCACTGTGTGCTGTCGGTACATATAAGGCGGACAGCGGCGCGGCTTTCAGGACTTATCTCAATGTCTGCATTAAAAACAGACTTCTTTCCGTCACAAGGAAGCGTTCGGGCAAAAGCGTTTTCTTTGACAAGGCGGTTCCTCTTTCCGTTGACGGAGAGGACATTGCCGGCTCCGCTTCGCCCGAGGAACAGCTTATCGGCGAGGACGGATACAAGAGGATATTTGAGTTTATCGACTCCGAGCTTTCCGAAAAAGAGCGTGAAACCTTGCTTTTGTTTTTGAGCGGATTGCCATATGAGGAAATAGCGAAAAAAACAGGCGTTACCGTCAAATCCGTTGACGGCACATTGCAGAGAGCAAGGAAAAAACTTAAATTGTTCAAATAACAAGCCCTTCTCGAAGGAGAGCATTTTGATTTATGTGACGGTGCAAGTCCGTTGGGGGTAAAAATATTTTTTATTTTAGCGAGGTTACTTAAAATGTACGAAGACAAGACCCTTATTTGCAAAGATTGCGGCAAAGAGTTCGTTTTCACAGCGGGCGAGCAGGAGTTTTACGCTGAAAAAGGCTTTGTAAACGAGCCCCAGAGATGTAAGGCATGCCGTGACGCGAGAAAGAATGCGGCAAGAGGCGAAAGACAGATGTTCACAGCAACATGTGCAAAATGCGGCGGCGAAGCTAAGGTTCCGTTCCAGCCCAGAGATGACAGACCTGTTTATTGCAGCGAGTGCTTTGCGAAAATGAAGGAAGAAAACGCATAAGCATAAGCAGTTAAAAATATTATGCGGACAAGGCTTTGTGTCGGAAGTTTATTCTGATACGGAGCCTTTTGTTTTTTTGCCTAAAACGGGAATGGGATTTTTTTGCAGTTTGCCCAAAAATTCGACATTTGTCAAATAACACTTTATTTTTTAAGGAAAATTTTGTATTATTATGATGTAAGAGTTTTTGTAAAACAGATTGTTTGAGGTGACAAAAATGAAAGTATCAAAACGCATACTTGCGCTTGTCCTCTGCTTGCTGTTGATGATGTCAACGGTAACGGTGGCTTTCGCAGGAAGCATTTCTTCTTCAACAAAGAAAAATGCCGAAAATGTGGCAAAACAAATGGAGGCGGAGGGCATAGTTCTTCTTAAAAACGAGAACAACGCTTTACCGCTTACCGACAAGAAGGTAAATGTATTCGGTATGGGCTCCGTATCGTTCGCACTCGGCGGAGGCGGCTCGGGCTCGGTAGTTGCCGAAAATGCCGTAACCTTCTATCAGGGACTTGAAAACGCAGGTATTGAGTACAATGAAGAATTGCTTAATGTCTATGTTGATTGGGCTAAAAAGCACTCGATAGCGGAGACGGGTCAGGGACTTGTCGATATGCTTTTGCAGATGCTTAACGGTAAAATTCAGCAGGAGCTTCCCGCCGAGAATCTGACTTCGAGCATACTCGCAAACGCAAAGGCATTTTCCGACACGGCGATTTTTGTTATAACGAGAACGGGTGCGGAAATGGCAGACCTCACTCCCGAGGACGCTAAAATCACCGATACGGAAAAGGCTATAATCGAAAAGCTCAACCGTACATTCAACAATGTAATTATCATTTTCAACACCTGTAATATACTTGAGCTTGATTGGGTAAACGACTACCGCAATGTCAATGCAGTAATGCTTGCGTGGACCCCGGGCGAGTACGGTGCAGACTCCATAGGTAAGGTGCTCTCGGGCGAGATTAACCCGTCGGGTAAACTTGTCGATACGGTTGCTTACAAGATTTCGGACTATCCCACAACCGACAACTTCGGTAACTTTGCTTACTCCGACCAGGTTGCAAGATATTTTGTAAACTATTCGGAGGGCATATACATAGGTTACAGATACTTTGAGACCTTTGCGCCGAGCAGGGTGCTCTATCCGTTCGGCTACGGTCTTTCGTACACTTCCTTTGATTGGGAGGTAACGGATTATTCTGCGAACAGCGACAAGATTTCGGTAACCGTCAAGGTTACAAACACGGGAGAGTACGCAGGTAAGGATGTAGTTCAGGTTTACTTCTCCGCTCCGTACTATCAGGGCGGAATCGAAAAGAGCGCCATTGAGCTTGCAGGCTATGCAAAGACCAAACTCATTTCTCCCGGTCACAGCGACACCGTAACCGTAACCTTTGATACCGACGATATGGCTTCCTATGATTATAAGAACAGGGAAGCGTGGGTACTTGACGCAGGAACATATCAGATAAAGGTCGGTCATACGATAAGAGACTTTGAGGCTGTTTACGACTACAATGTTAAACAGACAAAAGTAATGAAAACCGACGACAGAACGGGCGTTGAGATAAAGAATCATTTCTCAAACGCAAACGGCTCTCTCGATTATCTTTCAAGGACCGACGGACTTTACGCAAAGCCCTCGGCTCCGACAAATTACCTTTCAAACGAAGCGGTTCAGAACTGCGACACAAGACCCGAGCCCACAACAGAGGGCGTTGTTCAAAACACGGGCGTTGTGTATGAGGACGGCGCAATTATGCTTGCCGATGTTGCCGCAGACAACACGCTTTGGGATAAATTCCTTGACCAGTTTACGGTTGACGAAATGATTGATATGATTTGCGAAAGCGGATACAAGACGCTCGGACTTGAAAGGCTCGGCGTTCCCGCAACTGTTGACAACGACGGACCCGCTACCGTAAAGGGCGACGGCGGACTTCTCTACAAGGAGTCGGGTATTGCATATCCCGTTGCTTTTGCACTTGCAAGCAGCTGGAATGACGACCTCGCTTACGCATACGGCGAATCTGTCGGCAAAGAGGCTAAAGAGCTCGGAACACATATCTGGTACGCTCCCGCATGCAACCTCCACAGGAGTCCTATGGGCGGCAGAAACTTCGAGTATTACTCGGAGGACCCGTTGCTTTCGGGTAAGATGGCTGCGGCGGTAACAAAGGGCGCACAGAGCCAGAAGCTTGTGGTTACCGTTAAACACTTTGTATGTAACGACCAGGAGACAAACAGACAGACAAGAGGTCTTTTCACTTGGGTCAATGAACAGGCAATGCGTGAGCTTTACCTCGAACCGTTTGAAATAGCGGTCAAAGAGGGTAACGCTTGGGGTATTATGTCGGCTTACAACAGACTCGGCGCCGATTGGTGCAGCGGCAGTAAGGCGCTTATCACAGACCTTTTGCGTAACGAGTGGGGCTTTGACGGCTTCGTGGTTTCCGACGCTTACATAAATGTAACGGGCGCAAACTATATGGACCCCGTCCTTGCAACATACGCAAGAAACGACGCTTGCCTTACTTCACTGTGGTATTTTGCGGAGAAAATCCAGATGACCACCAATATGAAGCAAACATATGAAAAAGACCCGATAGGCTTCGGCAATGCGTTGAGGCTTTGTACATATGACCTTTGCAGAGTAAAGATGCTCACATACGCTTTTGACCCGACGCAGACCACAGGTCACAGAGGCGAGGGAAAGATTGTTTCCAAGGAACACGGCAATGTTGATAACACCTCCGGCGGAACAAATCAGAACGGCAGTCAGACCGATACAAACGGTTCGCAGACCGAGCAGACCAACAAGGTTGAAAAAGCCGATATAGCAAGAACAGGCTTCAAGACCTATTCGCTTATAGGTGCGGCGGTTGCGGCAGTTACGGCGGCTGTGGTTGTTCCCGTTTGCATTAAAAAGCGCAAGAGGGAAGATTAAGCCTTAATTGACATACAATAAATTACCCCGACCGTTTGTGCGGTCGGGGCTTTTGTGTGTAATGCGGTGGCTTTAATGAGCCTTGAAAAAGTTAAGCATAGCGTAGTTTACCTTTTTTGAACGCTCGGAGAACGGGTCAACTATGTTGAAAACATGCTGACATTTTTTGTCGGGAGTGAAGTTCAGCTCACATTCGACGCCGCAATTTTTAAGGTCGTTATATGCTTTATATGTAGCTTTCCTTGCGGGCATATCTCCGCCGCAGGTAATTAAATATGTCGGCGGCATATGGCTTATTTTAACCGCTTCGTCAAGGTTTACAAAGTCGCAGTATGCGGTCTCTCTGAATTTTTTGCCGAGTATCTGTTTCATATATATTCCTTGTACGGAGCTGTCGAGCATATAGCATACAGGGCAGGTAAGACCCACCGCACGGATGTCAAGCTTCGGCGATACGGTGTCAAAGGCTCTGCGCAGTTCGTCGGAATTATTGAGAAGCGCACTGTAAGCCGCCAAAAATCCGCCTGCCGAGTCGCCCGTTATGTAAAGACGGGAAAGGTCGCCGCCGTAGCTTTCGGCGTTTTCCTTTATCCATTTGAGCGCATGCATACAGTCCTGCAACTGACCGTCAATTTCACATTCGGGCACAAGACGGTAGTTTATGCTGAAAACGGTGTAACCGTGCTGTGCAAGAGTCATATTATAGTATTCGTTAATGCGCTTTGTGCCGTACATCCAACCGCCGCCGTGAATGTCCACGATAACGGGCAAATTTCCTTCTGCGGTTTCGGGACGGTAAACATCAAGCTTGTGCTGCCATGTTCCGTCGCCGATATACGGAATGTCGGAAAACGTCCTTACGCCCGCAGGCGGTGTTTGCGAGGCAATTCGCTTTTCGTCGTTTCCGTTGACGCATATATCCCAATATTTTAAGAGTAATGGTCTTAAATTCAACACATTCACCACAGTCTTTCAATCAAAAATATTTTATTAAAAATCGCCTTATAATTGATTATATATTAACGGACAAAAGTTGTAAAGCGTTCTTGTTTACTTTGCCGTGAAAATGCGGTAAAATATCTTCGGTGATTTTATGAAACAGCTTTTGAGCCTTACGAGGGCTGCGGTCGACAAATACAATATGATAGACGAGGGCGACAGGATAGCTGTCGGAGTTTCGGGCGGCAAGGACTCGCTTGCGCTTTTGTATGCGCTTGCAAAGCTTCGCACCTTCTACCCGAAAAAGTTCGAGGTCGTGGCGATAACGCTTGACTACCGTTTTAATTTCGAGGACGGCAATTTTGAAAAGGTGCAGGCGCTCTGCAACGAATTGGGCGTTGAATACATAGTTAAAAAGACCGACCTTTACAAGGTAATATTCGTCGACAGGAAAGAAAAAAATCCCTGCTCGCTTTGCGCAAAGATGCGCAGGGGAATACTGCACGACACCGCAAAAGAGGCGGGCTGCAACAAAATTGCGCTCGGCCATCATCTTGACGATGCGGCGCAGACCGTTATAATGAACCTGTTCAACGGCGGAACGATAGGCTGTTTTTCGCCTGTATCGTATCTTTCAAACAAGCAGCTGTATCTTATAAGACCGCTGATTTTCTGCTATGAAAAGGATGTCGAAAAGGCGGCGAAGCGGCTGGAGCTTCCCGTTGTCAAAAGTAAGTGCCCCGCAGACAAGGTAACACAGCGGCAGACGGTAAAAGAGCTTTTGCTCTCGCTTGAAAAGGATTATCCGCAATTAAGGAAAAAAATAGTCGGCGCACTGCAAAGGGGAGAGGTTGACGGCTGGTAATCAACTGTTGAAATCTTTTGCCGAATGATATATAATTGATTTATTAACTATAACTTTACGAACGGAGAAAAACTATGAGTGATATGAACATCGTATGCCTTGATATGGAGGGCGTATTGGTACCCGAAATATGGATTGCTTTCGCAGAGGAAAGCGGTATTCACGAGCTTAAAAAGACAACGAGGGACGAACCCGATTACGACAAGCTTATGAAGTACCGCCTCAACATTCTCAAGGAGCACGGCCTCGGTCTTAAAGAGGTTCAGGAGACCATCGCAAAGATTGACCCGATGCCCGGCGCCAAGGAATTCCTTGACGAGCTTCGCTCTCTTACACAGGTTATCATTTTAAGCGACACCTTTACGCAGTTTGCGGGTCCGCTTATGAAAAAACTCGGTATGCCCACAATTTTCTGCAACACACTTGAGGTTGCTCCCGACGGCGAAATCACGGGCTTCAGAATGAGAGTTGAAAACTCCAAGCTTTCAACCGTAAAGGCTCTTCAGTCAATCGGCTTCGAGACCATTGCGAGCGGCGACAGCTATAACGACCTCGGAATGATTAAAGCGAGCAAAGCGGGCTTCCTTTTCAAGAGCACCGATAAGATTAAGGCTGACCACCCCGAGCTTCCCGCATATGAGACATATGACGAGCTTTTGGCTGCTATAAAGGCTAATTTGTAAGGCATATTTATAAAATATTTTATTATGAGGTAAAGGAAATGGGACTTGTACCCGATTGTTCAATCGAGACAAAATGCGTGCAGGCAGGCTGGCAGCCCAAGAGCGGCGAACCGAGAGTTCTGCCTATATACGAGAGCACGACTTATAAATACGACACTTCGGCTGATATGGCAAAGCTTTTTGACCTTCAGCCGGGCTATATGTATACAAGGCTTGCAAACCCGACAAACGACGCAGTGGCTTCAAAGATTGCGGCACTTGAGGGCGGCGTTGCGGCGGTGCTGACTTCATCGGGTCAGGCTGCGAACTTCTTTGCGCTTATCAACATTTTGGGCGCAGGCGACCACATTGTAAGCTCTGTTACCATATACGGCGGTACCTTCAACCTCCTCAATGTCACAATGAGGAAAATAGGCGTTGATGTAACTTTTGTTGACCCGACGGCTTCCGAGGAGGAAATCGAAAAGGCGTTCAAGCCCAACACAAAGGCTGTTTTCGGCGAGACTGTCGCAAATCCGTCGCTTGATGTTCTTGACATTGAAAAATTTGCCCGCATAGCGCACAAGCACGGCGTGCCGCTTGTTGTCGACAACACCTTCCCGACGCCCATAAACTGCCGTCCGTTCGAGTGGGGTGCGGACATCGTTACCCATTCGACCACGAAGTATATGGAGGGTCACGCATCTACAATAGGCGGCTGTGTCGTTGACAGCGGCAACTTTGACTGGTATCAGAACGACAAATTCCCCTGTATGACCGAGCCCGACGAAAGCTATCACGGCGCCACATACGCAAAGGATTTCGGCAAGGCGGGATATATAACCAAAATTGTCGCTCAGCTTTTGAGAGACTACGGTTCTACCCCGTCGCCGTTTAACTCATTCTTGCTCAATGTAGGTCTTGAAAGTCTTGCAGTGCGCGTCGAAAGACATTGCGAAAACGCACAGAAGGTTGCGGAGTATCTTGAAAATAACGATAAAATTGCGTGGGTCAATTACCCCGGGCTCAAATCAAGCAAGGACTATGAGCTTACAAAGAAATATATGCCCAACGGTATATGCGGCGTAATTTCGTTCGGAGTTAAGGGCGGAAGAGAAAAAGCAGAGGCGTTTATGAACAATCTTCGCCTTGCGGCAATCGTAACCCATGTTGCGGACGCACGCACCTGCGTTTTGCACCCCGCATCTTCAACCCACCGTCAGCTTTCCGACAAGGAGCTTATCGAGTGCGGAGTAACACCCGATCTTGTAAGACTTTCGGTCGGAATTGAGAATGTCAAAGACATCATTGCTGATATTGAGCAGGCTTTGGCTAAAATCTGATTTATAAAGATATGAATTTTCGGCAAGGACGGATTTTGCGTATCGTCCTTGCCGATTTTTTACAAAAATTAACAATATTTTAACCAATTCAGTGATAAAATGGAGTATAATTAAATAAATTACTTAACCCGAAAGGAGAAAAGACATGGATTTGACAAGACAGGATATAGAAAACTATAACAAAATTCATGCCCAAATGTGCCGTGACAACGGTTATATAGATGTCGGTCTTTATGACGAGTACGGCGTAAAAAGAGGACTTCGGGACAAAAACGGTAAGGGCGTGCTTGCAGGTCTTACCACAATTTCCGAAATTATCGCATTCAAGGAGGTTGACGGCGAAAGAATACCTTGCGCAGGTCAGCTCTCTTACAGAGGAATAAATGTTATAGACCTTATCAACGGCAGAGGAAACAACCGTTTCGGCTTTGAAGAAGCAACTTATCTTCTCCTTTTCGGAAAGCTTCCCAATAAAGCTGAGCTTGACGAGTTTACGCAGGTTCTTTCCTGTATGCGCTCGCTGCCGACCAACTTCACAAGAGATGTAATTATGAAAGCGCCCACAAAGGATATAATGAACAGCCTTACAAGAAGCGTTCTTACCCTTGCGGCGTATGACGACAATGCCTCGGACATAAGCATTGAAAATGTCCTCACGCAGTGCCTGCGCCTTATCAGTTGTTTCCCGATGCTTTCGGTTTACGCTTATCAGGCATACAATCACTATGAATGTAACGACAGCCTTTATATCCACCGCCCCGACCCCGATATGTCAATATCGGAAAACATACTTCGTATGCTTCGTCCCGACAAGGAGTTTACGGAGCTTGAGGCGAGGGTTCTCGATACGGCTTTGATTTTGCATATGGAGCACGGCGGCGGTAATAACTCGTCGTTCACAACTCATGTTGTCACTTCGTCGGGCTCGGACACATATTCAACCATGGCGGCGGCGCTTTCCTCGCTTAAAGGACCCAAGCACGGCGGCGCAAACATAAAGGTTGTTCAGATGATGAACGATTTGAAAAAGAATGTTGCCGACACCAAGGACGAGGAACAGGTCAAGTTCTACCTTGAAAAGCTTGTCGATAAGCAGGCGTTTGACAATAAAGGTCTTATTTACGGTATGGGACACGCAATCTATTCCGTTTCCGACCCGAGAGCGCAGGTGTTCAAGGAGTTCGTAAAGGCTCTTGCCGTAGAAAAGGGCAGGGAGGACGACTACGCACTCTACAATGCGGTCGAAAAGCTCGGCAAGGATGTTATCGGCGCAAAGCGTAAGATATACAAGGGCGTCAGCGTGAATGTCGATTTTTACAGCGGCTTTGTTTACAGTATGCTCGGTATTCCCGTTGAGCTGTTTACCCCGATTTTCGCCATAGCGAGAGTTGTCGGCTGGTCGGCACACAGGATTGAAGAGCTTATCAACACGGATAAGATTATCCGTCCCGCATATAAGAGCGTCGGTTCGCATCAGACTTATCTTCCCTTGGACGAAAGATAATAAAAAGCAAAAAAATTACCCGTGAGTCGTGAGACTCACGGGCTTTGCTTTGTCAGAGACTATTTTTTGTCGGTCGCGTCTGTACCCTCGCCCTTTGTCTTATCCTTTTTCCTGCTGTCGGAAAAGATGTAGTTGAGAAGATATGTAAGGGCGATTATAATTCCGATTACAACGAAAATGCCGAGCATACCGAAAAACATATAATATAAATTGTCTATAAAAGCGTGCGGATTGAAATATAAGAACATTTGATTTTCCCCCTTTTATTTCATAAAGAAGTTAAGAACAAGACCGCCCGCGATTACGGAAGCAATCTGTCCCGATACATTTACGCCGATAGAATGCATAAGAAGGAAGTTTTGCTTATCCTCCGCAAGCCCCATCTTGTTGACGATTCTTCCCGACATCGGGAAAGCGGAAATGCCTGCCGCACCGATCATCGGGTTTATCTTTTCCTTGAGGAATATGTTTAAGAATTTGGCAAAGAGAACGCCGCCTGCGGTGTCGAAGATAAACGCTATGAGACCCAGACCGAGAATCATAAGTGTTTCCTTTTTAAGGAAGTTTTCAGCCTGCATCTGTGAAGCGACGGTAATGCCGAGAAAGAGGGTTATGAGGTTTGCGAGAACATTCTGCGCCGTGTCCGAAAGCGAGTCGAGCACTCCGCATTCACGGATAAGGTTGCCGAACATCAAAAAGCCGATAAGCGCAACCGATGACGGGGCGATTATTCCCGCAATTATAGTGATTATAATCGGAAAGAGTATTCTTGTCGTTTTTGAAACGGAAGCCTGCTTGTAAGGCATACGGATAAGCCTTTCCTTTTTGGTGGTAAGAAGCTTGATTACCGGAGGCTGAATGATGGGAACGAGCGCCATATACGAATATGCCGCAACCATAATTGCGCCGAGGTACTTTGAGCCGAGCTTCATCGCAACGACGATGGAAGTCGGACCGTCTGCCGCACCGATAATAGAGATCGCCGCCGCATCCTTTATATCAAAGAACATTGACGCCATACAGAGCGTGAAGAAGATGCCGAACTGCGCCGCCGCACCGAAAATCATAAGCTTCGGGTTTGAGAGCACGGGTCCGAAGTCTATCATAGCGCCTATACCTATAAAGAGTATAAGCGGGAACAGCTCGTTTGCGATACCCGCATCGTAAAGGGTGCTCAGCGGACCCGATTCGAGCACGCCGTCAACCACCTGCGAAACCGCACCCGAAAACGGGAGGTTTACCATTATAGCTCCGAAGCCTATCGGCAAAAGAAGCGTCGGTTCCATTTTCTTTTTGATAGCGAGATAAATGAGCACGCCGCCTATGAGCCACATAACAATTTGCTGCCATTGGATTTCAAGAAGATTTCCGTACAAAAATTCCATTGCTTTGCTCCTGTCGTAATAGTATTGTATTTTCCGGTAATGAAAAAACCGTATTCGCAGCAACGAATACGGCATAAAACGGGGTAAAGCTGATATTACCGCACAAATTACCAGATATGCCTATGCTATCACAAAATGTCAATAAATGTCAATAATGTAATAATCACAAATTACGCATATAAAATTTATGATAAATGCACAAATGAGGATTTTTTGAAAAATAATAAACGAGTAAATATTATAAAAACGGGAGAAAAACGGCGAAATCGTGAGATAACACCGTTGTGCATTAAAAAATATCGAAAAATGGGTTGACTTAATCGCTTTTAGGTGGTATCATATCCGAGCAATAAAGAAAAATATTATTCGGAGGAAAAAGTTATGTCAACTTATATGCCTAAAGCAGGCGACATTACCCGTAGCTGGTATGTACTTGACGCCGAAGGCAGAACACTCGGCAGCATCGCTGCTGAAGCTGCTCATCTTCTTCGCGGTAAGCACAAGCCCACATTTGCACCTCATGCAGACTGCGGTGATTTCGTAATCGTTGTAAATGTTGAAAAAATGGTTCTTACAGGCAACAAGCTTGAAAAGAAGATGTATTACCACCACACAGGTTATATCGGTAATATGAAGAAAATTCAGTACAAGACTCTTATGGCTGAAAAGCCCGAGTTCGTACTTAAAAAGGCAATTAAGGGAATGCTTCCCGCAAACACAATCGGAGCTAAATCTCTTACAAGACTTCACATCTATCAGGGCGCTGAGCATCCTCATGCAGCACAGCAGCCGACTGTAAGAGAATTTTAAGAAAGGGAGGCAAAAATAAATGTACGATTCAACACCTTATTTTTACGGTACAGGCAGAAGAAAGAAATCTGTTGCGCGTGTTCGCGTTTATGCAGGTACAGGTAAAATCACAATCAACAACAGAGACATCGATGATTATTTCGGTCTTGAAACATTGAAGCTCGTTGTTCGTCAGCCTCTCGCACTTACAGGCTTGACAGAAAAATTCGACATCGTTTGCACAGTTGCAGGCGGCGGCGTTACAGGCCAGGCAGGCGCAATCCGCCACGGCCTTTCAAGAGCTCTTCTTCAGTACGACGAAAATCTTCGCCCCGCACTCAAGAAGGCAGGCTTCCTCACTCGTGACCCGAGAATGAAGGAAAGAAAGAAATACGGACTCAAGGGCGCTCGTCGTGCTCCGCAGTTCTCAAAGAGATAATCGGTTTTATCTATACAAGGCATTCCTTACGGAGTGCCTTTTTCTTTTTGTACGACGAGCGCCCTATCATCGTGAGCGGTATGCGAAGCAGAGCGAACGGATAATATAATCATCGGACCGTTGCGAAGCAACAAGGTCCGTCGTGCACCTCAGTTCTCAAAGCGATAATCGGTTTTATCTATACAAGGCATTCCTTACGGAGTGCCTTTTTTCTTTTGCACGGCGAGCGCCGTGCGGGCGAATGAAAAATGAATAATGAAGAATGAAAAATTGTGGGTGCTTCGCACGGCGTCGTTGTTTGCTTCTATCCCTTGCGATATATCGGGCTTTATGGTATCATTATTTCGAAAAAATGCCTGAACAGTGATATTATGCTTGAAAAAAGATTTGAAGAACTTTACAACAGAGCTTACGAGAGGGGATACAATACCTTTTCTCAATTTCTTACTCTGCCCGAACAGAGCGAGCTTAAAAAGATGTATCTTCCGTGCGTCCTTTACGGCGGATACGGCAGTGCCGAAAGGGTTGTTGCAGGGTTCGGGGAGGACATTTCAAACGAAGATTTTCCGATAACCTGCGTTAAAATAAAGCCGTTTAACGAAAAGTTTGCGGACGAGCTTACCCACCGCGATTTTCTCGGGGCGGTTATGAACCTCGGTATTAAGCGTGAGACCGTCGGCGATATAATCGTTGACGGAAAATGCGGATATGTAATTTGTCTTGACGGCATTGCAGACTATATCTGCGATAACCTCACACGGGTGCGCCGCACAAGCGTTAAATCGGAGCGTTCCGCCGTTCCCGAGTGCACCGCAGAAAAATTTGAATCCGTTACGGTGTTTGCGGCGTCAAAAAGGCTTGATGTGCTTATCGGTGCTGTGTACAACCTGTCGAGAAGCGAGGCTGTTAAGCTTATTTCTGCGGAACGGACATTTGTAAATTCCGTACTTACGATTTCTCCGTCAAAAACCGTCGGCGACAACGATATTGTAAGCGTGCGGGGCTACGGCAGATTTGTCCTTTCGGGCGAGGTCAAGACCACAAAAAAAGGCCGTCTTGTGCTTGAAGTGAAGAAGTACTGACATTTGATGTTGTATCATAAATTACTTGTGCAACAGCACAAGCGGAACGAAGTGACGGCGGCGAAAGCCGCAATTTAGTCATTCAACGTTCTCCGAAACGGACAAAATCTTTGATTTTGCAAGCGCTTCGTGAGGTTGTTATATCAAAAATTCCTTGTGCGACAGCACAAGCGGAACGAAGTGACGGCGGCGAAAGCCGCAATTTAGTCATTCAACGTTCTCCGAAACGGTCAAAATCTTTGATTTTGCAAGCGCTTCGTGAGGTTGTTATATTACATAAAATCACGGGAATACACGGCGATATTTTCGATAATAATATAAATTGACAACCGATTATATGCCGTGATAAAATATGCGTGCAGTATATGTGGTGGAGTCTGTCATAGGCCGATGTCGGCTTATTTATACTGTTGTCATTTTATGATGTGGGACAGAACTGCGGTTTTGTCCCTTTTTTGATAGGC
Source organism: uncultured Eubacteriales bacterium (assembly GCA_902491475.1). Lineage (GTDB taxonomy): Bacteria > Bacillota > Clostridia > Oscillospirales > Acutalibacteraceae > Fimenecus. Next base: position 51,807 of record CABUHY010000005.1, on the reverse strand, counting down.
TCTTCATTAAAGAAAGAAGAGGATTAACAGTGAGAAAAACAAAAATTGTATGTACCGTAGGTCCTGCCTGCGATAACGAGGAAACCCTGCACCAAATGCTTCTTGCGGGAATGAATGTGGCAAGGCTCAACTTTTCGCATGGCACGCATGAGGATCAGCAGAAAAGAATTGACCTTTTGAAGTCGGTTCGGGATAAGGCAAACAAGCCGCTTGCCATTATGCTTGACACAAAGGGTCCCGAATACCGCATAGGACTTTTCAAGGACGGAAAATGCACAATTAAAGAGGGCGATGCCTTCACCTTTACGGCAGATGATGTCGAGGGAGACGAGACTAAGGTGTCGGTAAGCTACAAGGAGCTTGCAAAGGAGATGTCTGTCGGCGACAAAATTCTTGTCAACAACGGCTTGCTGATTTTTACGGTTACGAAAATCGACGGCAAGGATGTAGTCTGCAAGGTTGACGCAGGCGGAGTTATCTCAAACAGAAAAAGTATGAGTTTCCCGGGCAAGGTGCTCAAGCAGAAATATTTGAGTGACTACGACAAGTCGGATTTGCTTTTCGGAATAAAGAACGACATTGATTACATTGCCTGTTCGTTTGTGTCCTGTAAGCAGGATATAGAGGATATAAAGTCTTTCCTTGCCGAAAACGGCGCAAAGGGAATAAGCCTTATTGCAAAGATTGAGAACAGAGCGGGTATTGAAAACATTGAGAATATATGCTCCGCCTGCGACGGCATTATGATAGGCAGGGGAGATATGGGTGTTGAAATCCCGTATGAGGAGCTGCCCGCAATCCAAAAGGAGCTTATCACAAAGTGCCGTATGCTCGGTAAAAGGGTAATCACGGCAACGGAAATGCTGGAGTCAATGATAACCAACCCGAGACCCACAAGGGCGGAAATTTCCGATGTTGCAAATGCCGTTTACGACGGCACGAGCGCCGTAATGCTTTCGGGCGAGACGGCGGCGGGAAAATATCCCGTGCAGACGGTTGAGGCTATGTCGCGAATTGCCGAAAACACGGAGCAGAATATACGCTACAAAAAGCGTTTCGCAAATGCGGAGTTTCGTATACGCAACGAAATGGATGCAATTTCACATTCGGTCTGCGGTATGGCAATGGACATAGGCGCAAAGGCGATAGTTGTGTGCTCGATTTCGGGTATGACGGCGAGAATGGTATCGAGATTTCGTCCGCCCGTTGATATTATAGGACTTTCCGTAAACAAAAAGACCTATCATCAGCTTTCAATGTCATGGGGCGTAACTCCCGTTATGTGCGAGGTCTATCCGTCGATAGAGGTGCTTTTCTATACGGCAAAGCAGATGGCTAAAAAGACCTTTAACCTTAAAGAGGGCGACAGAATACTCATAACAGGCGGCACCTCGGGCACCACAGGCAACACCAACACAATAAGAATTGCGACGATATAACACCGATTAAAAAACCGTTCTCCCAATGCTGAGAGTTAATAAGGCAGTTTTGCTTCAAAATAACATCTTTTTGCACAATAATGAGTTAAACCCCACAGATATGCGTCAGCATTATCTGAGGGGTTTGCCTTTTCTTGTATCAAAAATATATCATTTTGAAGTGCGTTGCAGTTTCGTAGCTATAAAAATTCTTTTATGCAGAAGTAGGAAAACGAAGCAAGGCTGCCGCCTTGCGAGGATTTCCGACAAAGGCATAATAAATTTTTATGCGAGAAACCAATACTTCCTTATGAACTCTCAGCCAAATCGAGAGAACGGTTTTTTGCTTGTATTATTTACTTTTTATCAAAATATACCGTGTAAAATTCGTGCCTTGTTTCAAAGAATGGTTTGAGCATAATAGGCTTGCCGAGGGTCGAGTATTTTGCGGGAATTTTGAAAATCAGCTTTTTCCTGTCCGATATTTCAACGCAGGTCTTCGCCGATTTCCCGTTTAATAAAAGCGACGGATATTCAACGGTTATGTCGTCAATCAAAAGCTCGTTTGAAATGTATTCGGAAACCTTGTCGGTAATTTTGCCGAGCGGTGCACAGAGCGTAACGGGACCGTATTTCAAGGCGCAGACATCTTTTTCACGGGATTTATACTCGGTTATTCCCATAGGCAGTGTAAGTTCTACGGTATCTCCGCTTTTTATGTTTGAGACAGTGAAATATCCCTTTTCGATTTCCCTAAACTTTTCCGCACCGTGCCTGATTGCGGCGGCTTTGTGGGAAAATTCGGGTATGCGAAGCTTTAAGCTGTCAATTTCGGTATTGCGCTTAACGGTAATATTGATTTTATCCGAATAGGGATAATCGGTGTCTATTTCAAGAGAGATACCGTTCGTTTCAAGCCGAGACGGCAGATACAGGTTGATGTAAAGAGCGTTTCCGTCAAAAAAGAAGATGTTGTTTTCATACTTTTCGGGGTTTTCCATTCCCGTGCCCGTACAGCACCACCAGGATTTATATTTTTCCTCATATGTTCTGTGGTGCCCCTGCAAAAGAGAGACAAAGTACATTTTTGCTCCGCTTTCGTCCTGCTGGGCAAGAATATGATTGAACAGTGCGTTTTCGTACCAATCAAAATACTCCGATTTTTGTTCAAAAGAAAAAAGATACTCGCAAAGCCGCATCATATTATATGTATTACAGCTCTCGCATGTCTTTTTTGAGAGAGTCTCTTTTCCTTTTTTCTCAAAATGTTCTTTGTCGGAGTTGCCGCCTATTGCGTAAGAACGGTCCTGCGTGACAAAACGCCAAAAGTTTTCAGCCGCAGTCCTGTATTCTTTATGGGTTTCGGGAGCGGCTGCGTAAATTGCCGCCATACCCGTTACCTTGGGAATTTGGGTATTTGCGTGCCAACCGTCCAATTTATCTTCGCCTTTCAAAAGAAAGCGGAACAGCTTTTTATGAGTAAATTTTTCGGCAAAGCAAAGATATTTTTCGCTCTTTGTTATTTCATAAAGATTTGCGAAAACCTCGTTCATTCCGCCGTGCTCATATTCGAGCATTTTTTCAAAATCCTCGTCCGAAAAATCCGACAGACCGTCGCAAGCCCAATCGCCAAACCGTAACAGAACCCTTAAAACGGTTTGGTCCTCGGTAGCCGAGTATGCGTCCGTAAGGCCCTTGAAAAGTTTATGCACATTGTACCAGGGAACCCAATATCCGTCTGCCCAAGAAGTCAGATTTTTATTGAAAAGCTCTGTAAAGCAATTTTCTTTACAGCCGCCTATATATCCCGATTTTGCGTTGCTTTGCACGCTTTCAAGCTGTGAGACAATGTATAAAATTTTCTGCTTGAGCTTTTCGTCCCCGCTTTGGGCATAGCACTCCGAAACGGCACTCAAAAAGTGCCCGAGCGAGTGTCCCGCAAGCGAAAATGTCTCGGGGCTCTTCTCCCAGTTGTTTGCACTTTTTCTCTCCCAACCGCCGTAGCGCTTTGCGTTGTTCGGAGCAGGCATATTGTGTGCCTCAAAAACAGGCGACAGAAGCCTGTCAATATCCACGCCGTCAAGATACTCTCTGCCGATTTCTTCACTTTGCGAAAATACGGAGTTTAACAGCGTTATGTTCCTTTTATCGGCAAATCCTGCCATAGACATCACCGAATATATGATACACTTTTCATTATACGCAAGTCAACATTTGATTGAAAAGGCGGATTATATATGATATACTCTAAGTATATTATTATGAAAAAGCGGGTGTTAGTATGGTCGAGGCTTATAAGCGTGCGGCGCAGGTTGTTCCCTCGGAACGGCAACTCAAATGGCAGAAGCTTGAATTCTATGCATTTTGTCATTTCGGTATGAATACATTTACGGGTAAGGAATGGGGCGACGGAACCGCGTCTCCCGAGCTGTTCAATCCTACGGATTTCGATGCGGAGCAGTGGGTAAAGGCAATTAAAAACGGCGGAATGAGCGCACTTATTTTAACCTGTAAGCATCACGACGGTTTTTGCCTTTGGCCGAGCGCATATACCGATTATTCGGTTAAAGCAAGTCCGTTCAGAGACGGAAAAGGCGATGTTGTAAAGGAAGTTTCCGACGCCTGCAGAAAATACGGATTGAAATTCGGCGTGTATCTTTCTCCGTGGGACAGGCACGAGCCGAGCTACGGCAAGGGCGACGAATACAACGAATATTATAAAAATCAGTTGAGAGAGCTTCTCACAAACTACGGTGATATATTCTGCATATGGCTTGACGGCGCTTGCGGAGAGGGCAAGAACGGCAAGGTTCAGAAGTACGATTGGCAGGGCTTTTACAAGGTTATGCGTGAGCTTCAGCCCGAGGCTACAATTAACATCTGCGGACCCGATGTCCGTTGGGTAGGCAATGAAGCGGGCGTCGGCAGAGAGAGCGAGTGGAGCGTTGTTCCCTCGTATTATTCGATAAGCGAATTTACTGCCGAAAAATCCCAAAAAGAGGATAACAAGAAGTTCCGCAAGAGCCAAAGTCAGATGATTATGGACATGGGTTCGAGAAAGGCTATCAAGGACGCAGACGAGCTTATCTGGTACCCCTCCGAGGTCGATGTTTCGATAAGGCCCGCATGGTTCTTCCACGAGAGCGAAAACTACAAGCAGAAATCACTTAAAAAGCTTATGAACATTTATTTGAGCTCGGTCGGCAACAACTCCACCCTGCTTTTGAATGTTCCGCCCGATAAAACAGGCAGAATTTACGAAACAGATGTGCTTTTGCTTGAAAATTTCAAACGTACCCTTGACAGGCGTTTTCCCAAGGACCTTTTGGCAAATGCGACCGTTACGGCTTCGTCGAATAACGAAAGCGCAAAGAACATAATCTCCTCCGACGATACGCTCTATTGGCAGGCGGGCGAGAATGACGAAGCACCCGAAATTGTGTTTGAATTCCCCGAAAAGACCGAGTTTGACGCTCTTATTTTGCAGGAGAATATCGCAACGGGTCAGCAGATAGAGAAATTCTCCGTATATATTGAGCAGTTCGGCAGGTGGAGAAAAATCTCCAAAAAGACGGTTATCGGCTACAAGAAGATTATCTGCTTCAAGAGACCGAAAAAAACAAAGAAAATCAAAATCAAAATCGACTCATACAGAGTTAAATGCACGCTTCTCAAGGTTGAAGCGCATAAGTCAAAATAATTATGACACTTACATTTCCCGAGTTCTATCGGCGTTTCAGATGTATCGCCGACCGCTGTACGGACAGCTGCTGCATCGGCTGGGAAATCGATATTGACACCGATACATATGAAAAATATCGGCTTATGCCGAAAGATTTTCAAAAGAATATATCCGTTTCGGACGGCGTTCCCCATTTTGTTCTTACAAGGGACGAACGCTGTCCGTTCCTTGAAGAAAACGGACTTTGTAAAATTATTCTCTCTCACGGGGAGGATATGCTTTGCGACATCTGCCGTGAGCACCCGAGGTTTTATGAGTGGTACGGAAATTTCCGAGACGCAGGCGTAGGGCTTTGCTGCGAAGAGGCGGTAAGGCTTTTGTTCGAGGGCGACGGCGTGCTCGAATATGAGAGCGTTGAAACCGAAGAGGCGGCGGACGACGACACGCCCGAGGAAGTATGCGAAGAGATGTTTTCACTTCGGCAAAGGCTGTTTTCCGTTATCAATCGACGGGATTTGTCCTTTACCGAAAGGGTGGAAAAATGCTTCGGCGAAACAGGCGTTAAAGATGTCGGGGCACAGAGCGGTACGGACTCATTCTACGGAGAATGTGTCGTAATAATGAAAGAGATGTCGCCCTTTGACGAATTGTGGGACGGTTATACCGAAGCACTTGAAGCGCTGACATTTGATGAGATAAAGAAACGCTTTAGTAAAAATTTATCTAAAGAACAAATACGGTATGAAAAATCTTTTTCGTATTTCGTTTTCAGGCACTTTATAAAGGCATGTTTTGACGAAGATGTATCGGCTCATTTCAAATTTGCGGTTATGATGACGGTGTTTGAAATTCTCTTTGACTGTGTGAACGGGGATTTGCCGCTCAACACCCGCTATTTGTCAAAGCAGGTCGAATATTCCGAGGAAAACATTGACATTTTGACCGATGAGTGCTGTTTCAATGCATTGATAAGCGAAAATAACATTCTCGCTTTTCTCAACGAATTATTTAACGGAGGGTAATTATGAAAAAAGGGGTTAAGATTTTTATAATCGTTTTGGTGCTGATACTTGTTGCGGCGGCGATAACGGCGTTTTTGCTTTTCAGATATTATCCGCATTACAAAGCTGAAAAGAAGCCCGCACAGTTTACGGACATCAAGGAAGTTGACGAACCTATCAGGGTTATGAGCGCAAATCTGCGCTGTATAAATCCGCTCGATACGGGCAAGAAAAGCTGGTTCTACCGTGCCGATCTTATAATTAAAAACATTGAGAACAACAAGCCGTCGATAATCGGCTTCCAGGAGGCTACGAAGTGGCAGTACGCATATCTCAAGGATTGCCTCACAGACTTCGATTCGGTCATTACATACCGTGACGAGTCGACATTTTCCGAGGGTTGCCCGATTTTCTATCGCACGGATATGTATGACCTTGTGGACAAGGGCTCTTTCTGGCTTTCGGAAACTCCCGAGGTAATGAGCAAGGACTGGAACTCAAAATGTTACAGGATTTGCAGCTATGTTATTCTCAAAGAAAAATCAACCGAAAAGGAGTTTGTCGTTTTCAACACGCATCTTGACCATGTCAGCGACGAGGCAAGAATAAACGGCATAGGCGTTGTGCTCGACAAAATTTCACAGTTCGGTTCGCTGCCGAGTATGATTATGGGCGATTTCAATGCCGAAGAGGGTAGCGTAACCTATGAAAATGTTACAAAGGATTTCCTTGATGCAAGGTATCAGGTTGACAACGCAGTCGACTCCTGCACTTATCAGAATTTCGGCAAGGAGCTTGACAGGAACCGTATCGACTACTTTATGATTTCAAAAACAGGCATAAATGTCAAAAGCTATAAGGTTGTAACAGACACCTTTGACGGCGTTTATCCGAGCGACCACTTCCCGTTGCTTGCGGAATTTACACTTGAATAACAGGAGAAAATATGTCAGAGCTTATTGAGACAAAAGAATATCTTTTGAAAGCGGTCGGCGCCGTTATCAATTCGGACGAAATACCGAAAATGCCCGAAAATATAAACGACCGTCTGCTTTTGGAGCTTATTGTCAAGAACTCTTTACAGGCTATCGGCTATCTTGCGCTCAAAGGTCAGGACTTCGAGTACAACGACAGACTTGAAAAGTCGTACCGCACGGTGGTTGCCCGTGAGATAAGCCAGCAAGCCGAAACGGACAGGATAAGAAAAGACTTTTCGGATAACGGTATTGACTTTATGTTCTTAAAGGGCTCGCATCTTAAAAAGCTCTATCCTGCGCCCGAGCTCCGTTTTATGGCGGATACCGATGTGCTTGTCCGTTCGGACGATGCGGAAAAGGCAAAAAAAATATTGCTCTCGCACGGCTTTGAACAAAAGGCGGACAACGGGAAAGACGTTGCGTTTACGAAAAAACCGTTTTTGACCGTTGAACTTCACAACACGCTTTTTGTTGAAGAATATTATATGTATGACTATTTTCTATCCGTATGGGATAAGGCGCAAAAAATCGGCGAGCACGAATATGCAATGACCTACAGCGATATGTACATTTATACCGCGGCTCATCTGGCGGAGCATTTTACAACGGGCGGCGCATGCTTCAGACCGACTATGGATATATATCTTATGCGTAAGAAAATGTCGGATAAACTCGATTTTCCGTATATCGAAAAGGAATTTGAAAAGCTCTGGCTTGATGATTTCGTTAAAAAAATCGAGAGGGTTGCGGACGGTATGTTCGGAAATTCGGAAAAGGAGTCCTCGCTTGAAATTACCGAAAACTTTATTGTTCTCGGACCTCCCGTCAAAAACACGGGCGTGGCAAGCGCAGACGGCAAAAATCGCTCAAAGGCGGAAATGCTTTTGATGTCGGTGTTCCCGCCGCTGAAGCATATGCGGCTGCTTTTCCCCGTGCTCAAAAAGGCTCCCGTGCTTTTACCGCTGTTTTGGATAGTCCGCCTGTTTGAGCGGCTGTTCAGTAAAAAAGCAAGAGAAAAGCTTGTAAAAATCAAGGACACCGATAAAAAGGACCTTGAAATAATGGACAGGATTTACAGAGAGTCCGGAATAAAAAGAAGATAGCGATTAAGATAAAAATAACCCCCGAACACGCTCTCACGGGCATATTCGGGGGTGTTTTGTATCTGCACTTACGCCAAACCGAGATATTCTTCAAGGCATTGGTTGTTTTCTTTCATTTCCTTTGCCGCCTTTTCGCCGACATATCTCCAATGCCACGGCTCAAAGTTCACACCTGTTATTGCTGTTTTATCCTCGGGATAACGGAGAATAAAGCCGTAATTCTGTGCGTTTTCGCAAAGCCATTTGTACTCCTTGGTGTTTACAAAGTCGGAGCTTGCGCTGACTATATCCATTGAAAGCCCTGCGTTGTGCTCGGAACAGCCTGCGGGAAGCACCTGCTGCTGCGCTTTTGCCGCTGCGTCAGCATCGGACATACCCTGGTTCACATAGAAATTTACTTTCCTTTTATATGTGTTTTCCTGGAGGGTGTAGGTGTGGTAACCCGAATAAGGCGTGAGCACACAACCCGCCTGCTTTGCGGCGGCATACATTTGCGAATAGTGCTCGCTGACCCTTGAGTCAAGCTGAATATCGCTTCCGTCTATTGCGTTTGAAAGCGTCGGAGCATATGAGTCGGGCAGAGGGTATTCTGTGTTGATTATAGCTATTGACCAATTTTCGGAGTCGGTAACCGAAACTATCGTTTTATCTTTTTTAGGAGCTTTTGCCGCAGGGGCTTGCGTCTGAGGTTCTGCCGTTTGCGGCTCGTCCGTAACGGGCTCGGCAGGGGAAGAAGCTTCCTCGGTTGTTTCCTCTTCGGTTGTATCCGATGCCTCGTTCCTGTTATAAAGCTTTATTTTCGGGGTGGTGTCTCCGACCGATTTATATAAAATAACAAGCGGTACCATAATTACCGCAAGAACGATTAACAGTATGAGCTTTGTGCGTAGCGCTCTTTTGGTTATGCCTTTTTTCTTTCCTTTTTCCATATCTTTTGCCTTTCACAAGTGAATGAATATATTTTATGCAATTTGCGGGCGGTTGTCAATCAATTAAGGCAAAAAATAAGCCGCCGTTTGACGGCGGAGAAAATGCGAATAAATGCGAAAATTTGTATTGACAATTTTCCGGAATGTACTTATAATGAAAGTACAACAGAGGACAATTAAGTGATTGTTCCTTCTTGATGCGAAAAAGACCGCTATGCTTGGAAGGTGTAGGCGGTCTTTTTGCTGTATGTTGTTAATCCAAAATATCCGATACCGTTAAGACTATGGAAATAACCGTTACGGCAATCGAAATAATTGTCAATAAATCGCCAATGGCAATCAACGATACAATCGGTGCTTATTAAGTAAGCTTTCATAAGCACCACCTCCTTCTTCTAAATTTCAGAAGGAGTAAAAAAGCTGTTTCTCCCTCTGATTGAGTATGAGAGAAGAAACAATCGCCTAATCGCTTAAAACAAATTATGCTTTTTGCTATTATCCGAGGATAATTTATCCTCTGTTGCAAAACGATTTTAACATATCATAAGTCGAAAATCAATACAATAATAAAAAATATGTACTTTTAATGCACTTTTGATTTAATTGCACACCCGACTTGTGAATGTCGGCTTTTACGGAGATATTTAATTATCGACAAATGTAAAAAAATGTGCTAAAATATATTGATTTATTTTTTCGGACAGGAGTGTAGCTTCAATGAAAGCAAGTGAAAGTAATTCCAATTATCCTTCACGACTTCGTGAAATGACGAACTATGCAGTGCGTGAGGTCAAAAAGGTTTGTGCGGAGATAGGTCCGCGTGAATCGGGAGAAGAGAGCGAGAGAAAGGCTCAGTCATATGTCGCACAGTCAATGAAAAATGTTTGCGACAGTGTTGAAATAGAGGACTTTGAGGTTCATCCCAAGGCGTTTATGAGCTGGGTCGTAATTGATGTCGTGCTTATGCTTGCGTCGATTATCTGCCTGTTGTTAAAGCAGTTCAACGCTTTTGAGGCGGCGAATACGGGCCTCGGCATTGCGGCAACGGTGCTTACGGTTGTTTCGGTAATACTTATGGTCGGCGAGTTCCTTTTCTATAAGGAAATGCTTGACCCGTTCTTCCCGAAAAGGCAGTCGTGCAATGTGGTTTGCACCCGCAAGGCTTCGGGAGAGACAAAGAAAAGAATTGTTTTTGCGGGTCATATCGACTCGGCATACGAGTGGTATTTCACACATCTCGGCGGCGGAAAATTCCTTATAAGAATGATAGCTCTTTCGATAGGTTCTATCGGCTTGAACCTTGTGCTCGATGTTGTTTCGTTCTTCAATGTTCCGTACTGGCTTGACATTGTAATTATCGTGCTTGCGTTCATTACCGCTGTTCCGATAGCTGCCTGCTCGTTCTTCGTAAACTGGAAGCTTGTTGTTCCCGGTGCCAACGATAACCTCACGGGCGTGTTCGCTTCAATGGCTGTAATCCGCTATATGGAAGCGAATGACATCCGCTTTGAGCACACAGATGTCGTTGCGGTTTCCACGGGTTGCGAGGAATGCGGACTCAGAGGTGCGAGAGCATATGCCAAGAAGCACGCAAACGACGGTATAGAGACTGTTGCGATTGCCGTTGATACACTTAAAGATTACGATTATATGGGCATTTACAATAAGGATATGAGCGGCACGGTAACCCTTGACAAGCAGGTTTGCGCCATGGTTAAGAAAGCAAGCGAAAATGCGGGTCTCAACCTTCCTTATTCAAAGGTTTACTTCGGCTCGTCGGACGCTGCTGCTATTCAGCAGAGCGGTATCAGGGCTTCGGCGCTTGCCGCTATGGACCCGACTCCCGCAAGCTATTATCATACAAGAGACGACAAGCCCGATATTCTTGAGCCCAAAACGGTTGAGGCAAGTATAAATGTACTTCTTGAAACCGCATTTTTGTATGACAGCGAGGGTCTGAAAGATACTTATTAAAAAATAGCGGTTTTCTATTGTTAAAACAGTATAATTTGTGTTATTATTAGTTCATAACGCAAAAGGGGATTCAAGTATATGAAATTTTCATGGAAAAAAACGGTTGCCGTTGTGCTTTGCATCGTTATGACGGTTATGATTTTTGCTTCCTGCAGTGCCGAGGATGTAATCGGCGGCGAGGAGGAAATACCTCAGGCGGTAAGCGCAAAGGTTGACCTTAACGATTCAAGCTTTACATTTACATACGGCGAATTGAAGTCGGTTCTTCCGGCGGATAAGCTCGGTACTCTTTTTGAGGACTATGACGAGCTCTCGGACGACATTACCATTGATTTGAGCTACAACGACATCACGACAAAGTTCAGCGACGACGATTTGTGGAAAGATGTCCTCAATCTTCTCTCGGAGGAGGAAAAGGCTTCGATTAAGGCGAATGAGGCTAATGTTGTCGAATATTTTGTAAACAAAATCAATAACGCAAAGTCGGAAAAACCGATTACGCAGTACAAGGAAAGCTTTTGGACGGACAGCGGCAGTATCAACTTCAGCCAAAACGGAGAGGATACCGACAGCAAGGTTAAAACCGCTGCCAAGTTCTTTGATTATTATGTCGTTAAGGGCGCAGGAAAAAATCTTCCGAACGGAACAACCGAAAAGGGCGACGACCTTACGGACATTGTTTATCTTCTCGGCTCGGACAAGGCGTGCGCAATCACAGCGGATGATATTGTTTCTGCGGTAAGCTCGCTTTCGTATGAAACACAGACCGTTACGGAAAAGGTTGTAAACGAAAAGGGCAAAGAGGTAGACCGGGAAGTCAAGGTGGTAACCGGTATCACGAGGATTATCACAATCGAGCTCAAGGACGACGCGGCTTCGGTTCTCAAGGCATACTCGATGCACGACAAGAACGCAATCCTCGACGAGATGAAAAAGGCTTCTTCTTATTTCACGGTTGACGATTATTCGATTGATTTTGACGGCTGCACGATTACCGCAACATTCAATGCCGTTACGGACAACATTCTTTCCGTAACCTATGACAAGAATATGGATGTTTCAACGGTTGTAAACGGGGTCGGAGATCTCGGCTATCTCGGAAAGCAGAACCTCAAATTCGGTTGTACGGACCGTATGGAATATCACTTCGGCTGGGACGACGAAGCAAAATAATTCAAGTTAAACGGACCGCCGTAAAGGCGGTCTTTTTTTGATACGGAGATAAATTATGAAAAATAAAGGGCAAAATTATACAATAAAACAGATTGACCTTTCAAAAAGAAGCGGCACAGCCGATAAAAATCTTGATTACCTTTTTGAGTACACAACCGTGGATGAGGGCAACGGCTATCTCGGGCATCCCGACAGCATATTGTTGAAAAACGGAGATATTCTTACATTTTATCCCGAGGGTCACGGAAAGGGACGGGTACTGTCAAAGCGCAGCACGGACGGCGGCAGGACATATCTTGACGGCGACGGCGTGAAAAATCATCCCGAAAGCTGGAAGCTGTCAAAGGAAACGCCGACCGTTTACAGGCTCAGCTTTTGCGAGCACGATTGGAATGACAAGCTGATACTTATATGCGGCAATCCGAAATGGTGGGATGAAAAGACCTCGGTGGGCGGCTTCAACTGCTCTGTTTCCGATGATGAGGGCGAAAGCTTTTCCGAATTTGAGCTCTTCTTTAAGGGTGAGATTTATCCGATAGTGGCAATGAGCTCACTTACGCAACTTAAAAAAGACGGAAAGTTCATCGATAAGTGGATGGGACTTTTTCACGATAAGAATTTTGTCAACTACAAGACCTTTCTGACCTTTGACGACAACGGCAAAGTGCATTGGACGACGCCCGTGCCGTATTTTTCGGCATACAGGGAAATTGAAAAGAAATCGCAGATGTGCGAGGTTGAGTGCGTAAGAAGCGACGGCGGCAACGGCGACGAGCTTATGCTTATTACCAGAAGCAATTCCAAAAAGGTAAATTCGCTTCTGTCTTTTTCGTCGGACGAGGGCGAAACATGGTCGCAGCCCGTCTTTGCACCGAGCGCAATAAACGGCGAACGCCACAAAGCGGATTATCTTCCAGACGGCAGGCTGTTTATCACATTCCGCTCGATTGAAAGGGACAGACGGAAAAATTTCAAATACAGTGAAAAGAAGCTTCGGGGTTGGTATTCCGAGGGCTGGATTGCCTGGGTCGGAAGCTATGATGACCTCAAAAACGGCAGGGAGGGCGATTACAGGATAAAGATAGCGCACACATATCTTCCCAATCAGACCGAGCCGTCCGTTACCGCAAATGCGGACACGGGATACTGCGGTAATGTGGTTTTGCCCGACGGTACTGTTGTTACCTCCTCATACGGAATTTTCTCTCCCGAGAAAAAGGCACACGGTACATATTCGACCGATAAGGGAAAGCTCAAACGCAAGACCTTTATAGTCTCAAAGCGTATTAACACAAAGGATGTTGAAAAGCTTTTATGAAAACAGGAAAATTAAAGTCCGTAAGCGTACCGAAAATCATTGCGGGAACGGTAATTTTTATACTTTTTACCCCGTTTGTGTCATTTGTGCTGAACTCCGGAAGTATAATAGGTATGGCGCTCGGAATTGCGGTTATACTGTCGGGTGTGTTTTCACAGAGGATAAAGAGTGCAATTTCCGAAATTAAAAAGAAAAAAGGCGGTAGAGCGGTGCTGAAAATTCTTACGGTAATTCTTATAATTTTTGCGGTTTACTGCACGGCGGTTACCGTGAAAATACTGTCGTTCAGGGCAGACCCGCACGGTATACCGAAGGACACTCCCGCGATTGTCCTCGGCTGTAAGGTAAACGACGAAACGCCGAGCACAATGCTTGAAAACCGTATTGCGGCGGCATATAAATATCTTGCGGAAAACGAAAACGCCGTCGTAATAGCTTCGGGCGGCAAGGGCGACGACGAAAATATATCCGAAGCCGAGGCTATCAGAAATTCTCTTGTTGCAAAGGGGATTTCTCCCGAGCGGATTATACTTGAGGACAAATCGACCTCGACCGCAGAGAATATGCTCTTTTCAAAAAGAATAATGGACGAAAACAATTTTGGTAACGAAGCGGTTATAATAACAACGGACTTTCATCAGTTCCGTTCAACCCTGCTTGCAAAGCGAAACGGTATAGAGCCGTACAGCATAAGCTCAAAATCAAAGCCGTTTTCGCTCCCGACGGTCATTGTCAGGGAGTGGTTTGCTTTTCTCGCAACGCTTTTGAAATAAACGCTTGACAAACGCTCGGCGTTTTAGTATAATATCTGCACAACAAAGAGGAACACCCGTTCTCACCTGTGATTTTTAATGAAACAGGTCAATACTTTTTAGGACCTCGGTCTTATTGTGTGTGTTGAGCGTGAACGGTTTTTGTTCACGCTTTAATTTATTGTTTAGGAGTGATTATCCATCGCTGTCAAAGAAATGCAACTCAATGAAGAAATCCGTGATAAGGAAGTCAGAGTTATCTCTGCGGACGGAGAACAGTTAGGTATTATGTCCGCCAAGGAAGCCCTTAAAAAGGCTGAGGAGAAAAATCTCGACCTCGTTAAAATCGCACCGCAGGCACAGCCTCCCGTGTGCAAGATTATGGACTACGGCAAATACAGATTTGAGCAGACGAAAAAAGAGAAAGAGTCAAAGAAAAACCAGCGTATAATCGAGACAAAGGAAATCAGACTTTCTCTCAACATCGACACGCACGATTTCGATACGAAGGCTAATCAGGCGATGAAATTCTTAAAGACCGGTCACAAGGTCAAGGTTTCGATTCGTTTCAGAGGACGCGAGATGGCTCATCCGCAAATCGGCGAGGAAACAATGAAGAAGTTTGCCGAGGTTTGCTCGGAGTTTTCATCGGTTGAAAAACCCGCAAAGCTTGAGGGCAGACAGATGCTTATGTTCTTAGCACCGTTATCGGCTAAAAACAAGTAAGTAAACAAATCATTCAGGAGGAAATAGAAATGCCTAAAATTAAAACACATTCGGGAGCAAAAAAACGCTTCAAATTATCAAAGAACGGTAAGCCGATCAGAGCACACGCTTACAAGTCTCACATTCTCAACAAGAAATCTACGAAGAGAAAAAGAAATCTTCGCAAGACCGCAGTTGCAGACGTAACGAATCAGAAGCAGATCAAGCGTCTTGTTCCTTACAAATAATCAATAAATTAAATGCGGTTTTCGACCGTTTTCACAAATTTTCGGAGGTAGAATAAATGGCACGTATTAAAGGTGCGATGATGACTCGCAAAAGAAGAAACAAAACATTAAAACTCGCAAAAGGCTACTACGGCTCAAAGTCAAGACTTTTCAAGACTGCTAAGCAGGCAGTTATGAAGTCTGGTCAGTACGCATATATCGGCAGAAAGCAGAAGAAGAGAGAATTCAGAAAGCTCTGGATTACAAGAATTTCCGCAGCTTGCAAAATGAACGGTATGAATTATTCAACATTCATCAACGGTCTTAATAAGGCAGGCGTTTCATTAAACCGTAAAATGCTTTCCGAAATCGCTATTTCGGATCCCGCAGCTTTCACAGCTCTTACAGAGCAGGCTAAAGCGGCACTTAAATAAGCTGGAACCACGCCTTGTTTTCGGGGCGTGGTTAATTTTTGCGCTATGAATTACATTGAAATAACTTCAAGAAACAACGAAAAAATAAAGTCGGTCGCAAAGCTTGTCTCAAGCTCAAAGGAGCGTAAAAGCACCTCGCTTTTCGTTTTGGAGGGGGCAAGGCTTTGCTTTGACGCCGCAAAGAGCGGATATACGATAAAGGAAGCGTATTTTACCTGCGCCGCCGTTTCTAAATTTTCGGACTACACGGATTTTATTTCCGGAAATGCCGAAAGCGTTTATATGATAACCGAGGAGGTTTCGGAAAAGCTTTCGGATACGGTAAATTCGCAGGGGATTTTTTGCGTTGTCGAAATGAAACACCGCAAGGGGTTTGAAATCGAGAGCACAAAGAAGTATATCGCACTTGAAAATGTCCAAAATCCGCAAAATCTCGGTTCCGTGGCAAGAACCGCGGAAGCGCTCGGGATTGACGGAATAATCGTTTGCGGCGGCTGTGATATGTATAACCCGAAGGCGCTGCGTGCGTCTATGGGCAGCCTTTTGCGTATCCCGATTACAACGGTTGACGACCTTGCGAAAACGCTTTCGCAGGCAAACAAAGAGGGTATGCTCACTGCGGTTACCGTTCCCGACGAGGGCGCACGGGATATTACAAAAATCGATTTTTCGGGCGGCGTGATAGCCGTTATCGGAAACGAGGGCAACGGCGTTACCGAAGATGTCAAAAATGTTGCAAAGGAAAAAATCACAATAAAAATGAAAGGCGAGGCAGAGTCGCTCAACGCCTCTGTTGCCGCCGTTATCACAATGTGGGAAATAATGAGATGAAAGACTGTGAGTATTGGATTTGGCTTCAGAACGCCTACGGTGCGGGAGCCAAGATAAAACCCATAATCGAATATTTCGGCTCCCCGAGGGAACTGTACGAGGCAGGCAGCTACGAGTGGCGGATTTCGGGAATTGTTGACCAAAAGCATGTTCAGCGGCTTCTCGAACACAGCCCGTCCGAGTCGGCTCGCATAATGCGGGTTTGCGAGGACAGACATTGGGATATAATAACTCCGCAGGACGCACAGTACCCGTTTTTGCTCTCGCAGATTTCCGATTTGCCGGCAGTCCTTTATGCGGACGGCGATACGGATGTTTTGATGACCGAAGCGAATATCGCAATGGTCGGAACGAGAAATGCTTCCGTGCAGGGCTGTAAGGTTGCGGGCGCAATAGCACAAAGGCTTTCGCTTGCGGGAATGACCGTGGTTTCGGGCGGTGCGCTCGGAATTGACGCCGCCTCTCACGAGGGCGCTTTGAGTGCAGGCAAAAAGACGGTAGCCGTGCTCGGCTGCGGTCTCGGAACGGATTATCTTAAAACCAATGCGGCTTTGCGTAACAGGATAAAGAAAAACGGCGTGCTCATAACCGAGTTCCCGCCTTTTTCACAGGCGTCAAGGGTTTCTTTCCCTAAGCGTAACAGGATTATTTCGGGTATGTCTCTTGCGACGGTTGTCGTTGAGGCGGGCGAGAGAAGCGGTTCTCTCATTACCGCAAAGGACGCTTTGGCGCAGGGCAGAAAGCTCTATGCCGTGCCCGGCGATTTGTTTTCATCTGCCTATTCGGGCACTTCGGAAATAATAAACGAGGGGGCAAAGCCTCTTTTCAATGCGAGAGAAATCGTTGAGGATTTTATGGACGATTTCCCCGAGAAATTTGACCTCGCTCTTGCGGACGAACCGTTTGCGGTTATGCTGTCAAGAAGTGACGGCGCATTTTCCCGCAGTATTGAGCATTCGGCGGAACCCGTGAAAACCGTCAGACGGGAAAGTGTATCCGAAAAGCCCGTAAAGACGGAACCGAAGCCGTTACCCGATACGGCAAGCGAAACCGCAAAGAAAATTTATGCGGCAATAGACGGCGAGACGGAATTTGATGCCATCGTCGAAAAATCGGGACTTAATGTTGTAAAGGTACTTTCGGGAATTACCGAGCTTGAAATGCACTCTGTTATCGAGGTGCTTCCCGGCAGAAAATATAAAAAAATATAGTATAGGATGATTTTAATATGTCGAAATTAGTAATAGTTGAGTCTCCTTCAAAGGCAAAAACAATCCAGAAATATCTCGGCAAGGACTATAAGGTTACAGCTTCCGTAGGTCATATCAGGGATTTGCCTTCGTCAAGGCTCAGCGTTGATGTAAAGAACGACTTTGCGCCCAAATATGCGATAGTCAAGGGCAAGGAAAAGCTTGTCAAGGAGCTCAAGGAAATGGTTAAGGAGTCGGACGGCGTTTATCTCGCAACCGACCCCGACCGTGAGGGAGAGGCTATTTCGTGGCACCTTGCAACGGTTCTCGGACTTGACACAAACGACGAAAACAGGGTTAAGTTCAACGAAATCAACAAGACAAGCGTTGTCAAGGGTATAGAACACCCCGAAAAAATTGACCTTGACCTTGTTGACGCACAGCAGGCAAGAAGAATACTCGACAGGCTTGTCGGCTACAAGTTGAGCCCCTTTGTTTCGCAGAAAATAAGAAAAGGACTTTCAGCCGGCAGAGTTCAGTCGGTTGCGGTACGCCTGATAGTTGACAGGGAAGAGGAAATCCGTGCGTTTGTGCCCGAGGAGTATTGGACTCTTGACGCAAAGCTTACCGCTCCCGGTTCAAGAAAGGCTTTCTGCGCTTCGTTTACGGGCGATGAAACAGGAAAGGTAAAAATTGCCGACAAGGCTCAGGCGGACGCATATCTTGCAAGACTTGACGGTGCGGAATATACGGTAGACTCCGTGAAAGAGGGCACAAGAAGGCGTCAGCCCGCACCGCCCTTTACGACCTCGACGCTTCAGCAGGACGCATCGAGAAAGCTCGGCTATCAGGGCAGAAAGACCATGAAGATAGCACAGGAGCTTTACGAAGGTATGGAAATCAAGGGCATGGGCGCAATGGGTCTTATAACCTATATGAGAACCGACTCGCTTCGTATCTCCGAGGAGGCTCGTGCGGCGGCAAACGACTATATAACCGAAACCTACGGCAAGAATTATCTCCCCGAAAAGCCGAGATATTTCAAGACAAAGGCAAACGCACAGGACGGACACGAGGCGATAAGGCCCACAACTCCGTCGCTTTCTCCCGACAAGGTAAAGGACAGCCTTACGGTTGAGCAGTATAAGCTCTATTCGCTTATTTGGAAACGCTTTATGGCAAGTCTTATGGCGGCTTGCGTACAGGATACCGTCAAGGTCGGCATTAAAGCCGCAACCGAAAAGGACAAATCAGACGGCAGGTTCTGTGAATTTTCGGCTTCGGGCTACACGGTTAAATTCGACGGCTATACAAAGCTTTATGAGGTCTCAACGGACGATGACGAGGACGCAGAGAGCGTACTGCCTCCGATAAAGGCAAACGATGTTCTCAAGCTGAAATCTCTTAACGGCAATCAGCACTTTACACAGCCGCCCGCAAGATACACCGAAGCGGCTCTTATAAAGGCGCTTGAGGAAACGGGAGTCGGCAGACCGAGTACCTATGTTTCGATAGTTTCGACAATTCTCGCAAGAGAGTATGTTGTCAGGGAGCAAAAGCAGTTAAAGCCCACCGAGCTCGGCGAGGCGGTTGTAAACCTGCTTAAACAGCAGTTCCCGAATATAGTAAATGTCAAGTTTACGGCTAATATGGAATCCGACCTCGACAAGGTTGAGAGCGGAGAGGTTGACTATATAAAAATGCTTCACACCTTCTATGACGGCTTCGAGAAGAGTCTCGAAAAAGCCAAGGAGGAGATGTCGGGCGTTAAAATCCAGCTCAAAGAGGATGTTACCGACATTCCGTGCGAAAAGTGCGGCAGAATGATGGTTGTCAAGGTCGGCAGATTCGGTAAATTCCTTGCCTGCCCGGGCTATCCCGAGTGTAAGAACACCAAGCCGTATGTCGTTCAGACGAGCGCAAAATGCCCGTTGTGCGGCGGAAATGTTATCGAAAAGAAATCAAAGAGAGGCTACGCATTCTACGGCTGCGACAACTATCCCGAGTGTAACTTTATGACCTGGGATAAGCCCACGGACGAGGTATGCCCCAAGTGCGGTAAATCGCTGTTCAAGCGCAAGGGCGGACTGCTTGTGTGCCTTGACGAAAAATGCGGCTTTGAAAAGAAAGCCGAGCGCAAGAAAAGAACCAAAAAAGAGGAAGAATAAATGAAAGCGGCTGTTATAGGTGCAGGTCTTGCGGGATGCGAGGCGGCGTGGCAACTGAATATGGCGGGAATCGAAACCGAGCTTTACGAAATGAAGCCGCAGAAGCGTTCTCCCGCACATAAAACGGATTTATTCGCAGAGCTTGTATGCTCAAACTCTTTGAAAGCGCAAAGATTAAATTCCGCAGCAGGTCTTTTGAAGGAGGAAATGCGTACATTTTCTTCCGTATGCGTTGAGTCGGCATTGGAGAATTCCGTTCCGGCAGGCGGCGCTCTGGCAGTTGACAGGGACCTCTTTTCAAAGGCTGTTACAGAGAAAATAAAGGCTTGTAAAAATATTAAAATAATAAACGAAGAAGTGACATCACTCCCCGAAGCGGATGCGGTAATCATTGCCGCAGGGCCGTTGGCGAGCGACGGCATTTCAAAAACCATACATACTCTGTGCCGTGACGGGCTTTCGTTCTACGATGCGGCGGCGCCCATAGTTTCGGCGGAGAGCGTGGATATGGACTTCGCCTTTACCCAGTCGAGATACGACAGGGGCGGCGAGGACGACTATATAAACTGCCCTATGAACAAGGAGCAGTACGAGGCGTTTTATGAGGCGATAATTTCAGCCGAGAGTGCCGAACTCCATTCGTTTGATAAGAAAAAGGATGTGTATGAGGGCTGTATGCCCATTGAGGTTTTGGCTTCACGGGGCAAGGACACAATGCGCTACGGACCGCTCAAGCCCGTCGGACTTGTTGACCCGAGAACGGGGCACAGACCGTGGGCAAATCTTCAGTTGAGAAAGGAAAACAGACAGGGGACGATGTACAACCTTGTCGGCTTTCAGACCAATCTTAAATTCCCCGAGCAGAAAAGGGTGTTTTCGATGTTCCCCGCACTTCACAATGCGGAGTTCTTGCGCTACGGCGTAATGCACAGGAACACATTCATAAATTCGCCCGAATATCTTTGCTCCGATTTCAGCCTGCGTGAGCATAAAAACATTTTCTTCGCAGGTCAGATAACGGGCGTTGAGGGCTATATGGAGTCTGCGGCTTCGGGAATAATGGCAGGGCTCAACTGCGCGCGCAGACTTTCGGGAAAGGAAACCGTTACCCTGCCCGAAACCACAATGATAGGTGCGCTCTCACGGTATATAAGCGACGAAACGGTTAAGAATTTTCAGCCGATGGGCGCAAACTTCGGCGTTTTGCCCGCGCTCCCCGATAAGATAAGGGATAAGAGCGAAAGGTATTCGGCATTGGCTAAACGGGCTATGGATGACCTCAGGGCGTTCAAAGGAGAAAACGGTATATGAAGATAATTGTTGACGCATTCGGCGGAGATAACGCTCCGCTTGAAATAATAAAGGGCTGTATCGAGGCGCAAAAGGAATTCGGCGTTGATATAATGCTCACGGGCGACAGGAATAAAATCGAAAAATGCGCAAAGGATAATTCCCTTGACATTTCTTCCTTTGAGATAAAGCAGGCGGACACGGTCTTTGAAATGACAACTCCGCCCACGGAAATACTCAAATCCAAAAGAGGTACTTCCCTCGGCGTAGGTCTTGACGCACTTGCACTCGGCGAGGGCGACGCCTTTGTGTCTGCGGGAAGCACGGGTGCAATTTTAGTCGGCGGCACGCTTATAGTTAAGCGCATAAAGGGCGTAAAGCGACCCTGCCTCGGCGCCGTTATGCCTACGAGTGCAGGTCCGTTCATACTTGTGGATACGGGAGCGAATGTTGAGTGCACGCCCGATATGCTCTGCCGGTTTGCAAGGCTCGGAAGCCTTTATATGGAGAGAATAATGGGTATTTCCTCTCCCCGTGTCGCACTCGCAAACATCGGTGCGGAGGAGACAAAGGGCACTCCGATGCTGGTTGAAACCTATAAAAAATTAAGCGCTCTCGACGGCATAAACTTCACGGGAAACATCGAGGTTCGCAACATAGCGTTCGGCGAAGCGGATGTTGTCGTTGCCGACGGCTTTACGGGCAATGTTATCGTGAAAATGTACGAGGGCGTTGCGAAATCAATTACAAATCAGATTAAAGAAATATTTATGAAAAACCTGTTCTCCAAGCTTTCGTATCTCGGCATAAAGTCGGGAATGGACGAATTCAAGGAGAAGATGAACTATAAAAAGTACGGCGGTGCGCCGCTGATAGGCGTCAGGAAGCCTGTTATCAAGGCTCACGGCTCATCGGACGCCTATGCTTTCAAAAATGCCATAGGACAGGCGATAAAGTATATAGACAGCGGGTTTATAGATATTGTATCTCAGTCAATGAAAGACGGTGAAAAGGATGACTGAACTTGAATATGCAATAGGCTATTCGTTTAAGGACAAGAGTCTGCTTGACAGGGCTCTTACTCATTCCTCATACGCAAACGAGGTTTTGAGGGAATATAAGGACAATGAAAGACTTGAGTTTTTGGGAGACTCGGTGCTCGGGTTTATTACTGCCGAGTATCTTTTCTCACACCACGAGGATTTCCACGAGGGCGACCTCTCAAAGCTGCGCTCCTATGCGGTGTGCGAGAAATCGCTTTATGAATTTGCGAAAAAAATTGACCTCGGCGAATATATCAAGTTGTCGCACGGCGAGGATATAACGGGCGGCAGAAACAGACCGTCGGTTTTGTCCGACGCATTTGAGGCTGTTATAGCGGCTATCTATCTTGACGGAGGAATCGACGAAGCGAAAAAATTCGTTTTGCGTTTCGTGGCTCCCTATGTTGAGACAAAGCCGAGCTTTAAGGATTACAAGACCATTTTGCAGGAGCTTGTGCAGAGAAATCACGGCGAAGAGCTCAGATATGTGCTTGTAAACGAGTCGGGCCCCGACCACGACAAGACCTTTGAGGTTGAGGTGCATCTGAACTCGAATGTAATAGGCAAGGGCATAGCCGGAAGCAAGAAAAAAGCCGAACAGGCGGCGGCAAAGCAGGCTTTGGAGTTGATGGGGATTTGAAAAAACACGCAAATGTAGCGCTTTTTGTTCCGCACGCAGGCTGTCCGCATCAGTGCAGCTTTTGCAATCAAAAGACCATTTCGGGCTCCGTTAAAGCGCTTACCGTACAGGATGTCGAAGCGGCTTGCGAAATTGCGATAAAAAGCGGAAACACTTCCACGGAAAGCTCGGAGATAGCTTTTTTCGGCGGAAGCTTTACGGCGATTGACGAGGAGTATATGATTTCTCTTCTTTGCGCCGCAAAAAAATACATTGATAAAAATTATTTCAAGGGTGTGCGGATTTCCACACGCCCTGATTGTATAAATGAGCATAAACTTGAAATCCTCAAAAAATACGGCGTAACCTCGATTGAGCTCGGGGCGCAGAGCACCGACGACGAGGTTTTGCGGCTCAACAGGCGCGGTCACACCGCAAAGGACATTGAAAACGCAAGCAGGCTCATCCGTGAAAACGGGTTTGAATTGGGGCTTCAGATGATGACGGGGCTTATGGGCTCAAGCTTTGAAAAGGACATAAAAACCGCCGAAAAGCTGATTGAATTAAAGCCCGAAACGGTCAGAATTTATCCCACGATAGTGCTTGAAAACACACCGCTTGCTGAATGTATGAAAAATGGGGAATATGTCCCCGAAACACTTGATGAGGCGGTAAGACTCTGTGCAAGGCTGCTTTTGATGTTCCGTGAAAACGGGATAAAGGTCATAAGGCTCGGGCTTCATTCGGGCGGAAATGTGGAGGACGGCTACCTTGCAGGGGCTTATCATCCTGCTTTCCGTGAGCTGTGCGAGGGCGAAATTTATCTTGAAAAAATGCTCTCGGAGCTGAACGGAAAAAGCCGTGAAAAGGAATATGTGATAGAAGTTCCCGAAAAGTCGCTTTCAAAGGCGAAAGGGCAGTCAAAAAGAAATGAAAAGGCATTGAAAAATCAAGGATTTTATTGTACAATAAAGGGAAATGATTTTTTAGAAGATTTTGATATTATTGTGAAGGAAAAATGATATGTTTCTTAAAGCACTGGAAATGCAGGGATTTAAGTCTTTCCCCGACAAAACGGTACTTGAATTCAATAAAGGCGTAACCGCCGTAGTAGGTCCGAACGGAAGCGGAAAAAGTAATATTTCCGACGCTGTCCGTTGGGTTCTCGGCGAGCAGTCAACCAAGAATTTGCGCGGCTCTAAGATGGAGGATGTCATTTTCGACGGTACGGACATACGCAAGGCAAAGGGTTTTGCCGAGGTAACGCTGCGCCTTGACAACAAGGACAGAACCCTCCAGAACGACAATGACGAGGTTTCCGTAACAAGGCGTTATTTCCGTTCTGGCGAGAGTGAATACCTCATAAACGGCGAGTCGTCAAGACTTCGTGACATAAACGAGCTGTTTATGGATACGGGTCTCGGCCGGGACGGCTATTCCATTGTCGGACAGGGCAGGATTGCCGATATGGTTTCCTCAAAGACGGGCGAACGCCGTGAAATGCTTGAAGAGGCGGCAGGAATTTCACACTTCCGTTACAGGCGTGCGGACGCAACAAAAAGGCTTAAACAGGCGGAGGAAAACCTTGTCAGACTTCGTGATATTCTCACGGAACTTGAAACGAGAATAGGTCCGCTTAAAAATCAAAGCGAAAAGGCGCAGAAGTTTATAGTCCTTGCCGAGGAGAGGAAAGACCTTGAAATAGGCATATGGCTCAACACGATTGACCGCACAAACGAAAGGCTTCGTGAGCAGGACCATAAGATTTCCGCTTCGGAGGTAAACTATAAGCAGGCGGAGGAAGAGCTTGTTTCCATTGAGCAGAAGATTGACTCCGCAACGCAGGAAATTAAGAATATAAACATCAAAATCGAGGAGATAAGGGCACAGTCGTCTGTATCGGACGAGCAGATTTCGGCACTTGAAACTCAGCTCAAAGTTGAGGAAAGCTCGATTTTACATAACAACGAGACGATTGAAAGACTTCAAAAGGACAAGTCGGACGAGAACGAAACCGAACAGCATCTTGATGAGAGAATCAAGGAAGCCCGGCAGAATATCGAAAACGCAAAGGCACAGGTTGCTTCCCTCGAAAACGAGATGGCGGAGCTTACCGCAAAAGAGGAGAGCATAAAAACCGACAACGCCGCTTTTTCGGACAGGGCTCAGAAGCTCTCTGCGGAGGTTTCGGCTCTTTCCGTAGAGCTTGCGGATTGCAGGGTGTTGAGCGAAACCGCAAATTCCTCCGTTGAGGAAATCAAGAACCGTATAGCGGTAATCGACAGCACGCTCGGCGGCAGGCAGGAGGTCTATCTCAAATATAAAAAATCGCACGAGGCGGCACAGGAAGCTCTCAAAAAGTGCGAGGACGAAATAAATTCTATCAACAACTCAATCGACGGCTATACTCTCCGCTTGGAGTCGAGAGGTAAAAAGGCTTCGGACTGTGAGGCGCTTCTTTCGGAAAAGGAAAGGGAGTTCCACAAAACGGAGGACAGAATAAGAATTTTATCCGACCTTGAAAAGAGTATGGAGGGCTACTCGGGCGCTATAAAGGCGGTTATCCGCGAACAGCAAAGGGGAGCGCTCAGAGGTATTCACGGTCCGCTTTCACAGCTCATCACGGTACGGGACAAGTATTCCACGGCGATTGAAACAGCCTTGGGAGCGGCGGTGCAAAACATCGTAACCGAAACCGAAAACGACGCAAAGAGGGCAATAGGCTTCCTCAAAAACTCACATTCGGGCAGGGCTACATTTTTGCCGATTTCCGCAATAAAGGGCAGAACGCTTACCGAAAGAGGACTTGACGACGAGTTCGGATATGTCAATATGGCTTCGGAGCTTGTCGAAACCGACCCGAAATACCGTGAGATTATAAAATCACTCCTCGGCAGGACGGTTGTCTGCGACGACCTTGACTGTGCGGTTGCGATTGCGAAAAAATACACTTACAGATTCAAGATAGTTACCCTTGACGGACAGGTTATCAATGCGGGCGGCAGTATGACGGGCGGTTCGAGAACGCAGAACGCAGGCATTTTGAGCCGAGGCAACGAGATTGAAAAACTCACTAAGAGCCTTGAAGCCATGAAAAACGAAATGGCTTCCTTGCAGGCTGATTTCAAGCAGTTGAGTGAGGACAAGGCGGCGGCTCTTGCCGATTTGGAGGGCACACAGGGCGACTTGCTCCGTAAGAACGAGGAGAAAATCAGGCTTGAGGGCGACCTGAAGCTTGCAAAAGAACAGCTTGATACCGTTTCGGGCGGCGTAGGCGAGCTTGCCGAAGAAAAACAGACTCTTAAAAAGAGAATCGATACAATAACCGAAAACGCCGCAAATGCGGTTGTCCGTGTAAAAGAGCTGAACACGCTTATCTCGCAAAAAGAGGGCGAGCTTGAAAAGCTGACGGGCGACAGGGAAAACATCACCGCAATGCGTGAGGAGCTTTCCGAAAAGGCGGCGCAGTTGAGCCTTAAAATGATGTCGCTCAACAAGGATATTGAGACGAACACGGACACTCTTGTACATCTCAACACCCGTAAGGAGGGTCACACCGACAAGGCGGGAGTGCTTGACGCCGAGATTGCAAGAATAAACGAAAAGAACGAGCAGTTAAGCAAAAATATAGAAAATCTTTCGCTCAACATCGAGGAATTGAAAAAGGGCACAAGCGCTTCGAGACAGGAGATTGACGAGCTTATTTCAAGCCGAGACGGATACGAAAAACAGCAGAGCGATTTGAGACTCCTTGAGCGTTCAAAGACGGTTGAGCGTGAACAGCTCGGCAACGAACTTGCAAGGCTTGAAGAGAAGAAAGTCGCAATGCGCAAGGAATACGACGAATTGAGCGCAAAGCTCTATGACGAGTATCAGCTTACACGCCGTGAGGCGGCGGCTCTCGATATTAAAATCGACGACTATCAGCAGGCGGGCAAACGCCTTTCCGAGCTTAAATCGCAGATTAAGGCGTTGGGTTCGGTAAATGTTTCGGCGATAGACGAGTACAAGGAGGTTTCCGAGAGGTACGAGTTTATGTCAAAGCAGATAGGCGATGTCGAGAAGTCGAAAAATGAGCTCAACAAGCTTATCTTTGACCTGACGGGCAAGATGGCGGCACAGTTCAGGGAGAGCTTCAATAAGATAAATGCCCACTTCGGCGAGACCTTCTCCGAGCTGTTCGGCGGCGGTAAAGCCGAATTGAGGCTTGAAAACGAGCTTGACCTGCTTGAGTGCGATATTGAAATCAAGGTTCAGCCTCCGGGCAAGAATGTCAAGAACATCGACCTTTTGTCGGGCGGCGAAAAGGCAATATCCGCTATCGCTCTTTTGTTTGCGATACTCAAGGTTACGCCTGCTCCGTTCTGCATTTTCGACGAGGTCGAGGCGGCTCTTGACGATGTAAATGTCGCAAGATACGCAAGCTATGTAAGACGAATGACCAAGAACACACAGTTCATTCTTATCTCGCACAGACGAGGCACCATGGAGGAGGCAGATGTCCTTTACGGCGTTACAATGCAGGAAAAGGGCGTATCGAAGCTGCTTGAATTAAAGACCGCCGAAATGGCTAAAAAACTTGGTTTGGCATAATGCCGAAAGGAAAAAGCAATGGGAATTTTCAGTAAAATCAACTTTGGTCTTACAAAGACCAGAAATAAAATGTCGGGCGCAATCGACGACCTTTTCGATAACGCTGACGAGGTTACCGATGACCTCTATGCCGAGCTTGAAGAAATTCTTGTTATGGCAGATGTCGGAATGGTAACAGCAGTTCAGATTACCGAAACGCTCAAAAAGAATGCTGCGGAGAAAAAACTTAAAACTCCCGACAAGATAAAGGCTGAAATGAAAAATGTCGTTGCCGAGCTTCTTTACGGCGGCGAGGATATGGGGCTTATAACACAGCCGTCCGTAATTCTTGTAATCGGCGTAAACGGCGTGGGCAAGACGACCACTATCGGCAAGCTTGCCGCAATGTACAAGGCACAGGGCAAAAAGGTTTTGCTCGGCGCTGCCGACACCTTCAGGGCGGCGGCGATAGATCAGCTTCAGATATGGGCTGACCGCTCGGGAGTGGATATTGTCAAGCATGCAGAGGGCGCAGACCCTGCGGCGGTTGTCTTTGACACCGTAAACGCAGCAAAGGCAAGAGACACCGATATTGTAATAATCGATACCGCAGGCAGACTCCATAACAAGAAAAACCTTATGGACGAGCTTGCAAAGATATACAGGGTTATTGACCGCGAGCTTCCCTATTCCGACCGTGAAGTGCTTTTGGTGCTTGATGCAACCACGGGACAGAATGCGGTAAACCAGGCGAGGGAGTTCAAGGCGGTTGCCGAGATAACGGGAATTGTCCTGACAAAGCTTGACGGCACCGCAAGAGGCGGCGTTGTGCTTGCAATAAAGAACGAATTGGGTATTCCCGTCAAGTTCATAGGCGTCGGCGAGCAGATTGACGACTTACAGCCGTTTAATCCGCAGGCGTTTGCGGACGGACTTTTCCAGAAAATAGAATACGAGGAGGATGAAAATGAAAGCGAAAAAATTACTGAAAACATCTTGGGCGATTTACGATCTGGTGTCGATGGACACGGCGACGGCTCAGATGAAAATAAGCAGAACGGTAAAGAAGCTGCTTCATCCTCACAGGAAGAAAAAACAGGAAAAACAGACGGCTCTGTCTCAAATGAAAGCGGAGTTTCTCAATTACAACAGGCAGCGAAGATAATCGACGAGCTTGCGGTCGAAATGCTCGACGAGGTTCTCCCGGACGAAGAACCCGAAGAGGAAAAAACCGAAGCGGCAGACGAAAACAGTCAGCCCGAGGAGACCGAAGCTGTTGAAGAAACAGCCGAGGACGAAGAGCCCGAGGAGAAAGAAAACAAGAAAAAGAAGGGATTTTTTGGACTTTTTAATCGCCACTCATAATATGAAAAAAAGAGCCGAGCTTGAAAGAATTTTATCTCCGCTCGGTATAAATGTTAAAACCGCGGACGAGCTCGGTATTGAGCTTACCGATGTTGAGGAAACGGGCACGACCTTTGAGGAAAACGCAAAGCTCAAAGCCGTTTCGGGTTGTAAGGAAAGCGGTATGCCGTGCATTGCCGACGACTCGGGACTTATGGTTGACGCCCTTGACGGTGCGCCCGGCGTATATTCGGCAAGGTTTGCGGGCGACCACGGAAACGACGAGAAGAACAACGACAAGTTGCTTGACTGCTTAAAGGATGTTCCTGCGGACAAGAGAACCGCAAAATATGTCGCTTGCGTTTGCTGCGTTTTCCCCGACGGCAGGGAGTTTACCGTCAGAGGCGAGTGCCACGGCGTTATAGGCTACGAGAGAAAGGGCTCAAACGGCTTCGGCTATGACCCGCTTTTCTATATTGACGGCAGAGCGTTTGCCGAGTTTACACCCGAGGAAAAGGACAAGGTAAGCCACAGAGGCAATGCCCTTCGCCTTTTCGCAGAGGAAGTTAAAAAGTATATATAATTAAATGTTGCGTAATAAAAAGGACGGCACAATTTTTAATTTATCTTGAACAGTGTAGGGCGGGGGCTTGCTCCCGCCGCACAACGCCCTTACGGGCGAGTGAAGAGTGAATAATGAATAGTGAAGAAGTGTGGGTGCTTCGCACGGCGTCATCGTTTGCTTCGTATCGTTCGCAACAGCCTTTGGCTGCCTCTCACTCACTATGCAACTCCTCCTTTTCCGCAAAAATCACGCTCGGCTCACCTGCTCGGTTGTAAACGCCCTCCCGATGGCTCGCTGTCGCTACCGACTTTTGCGGATTTACGGACAGCCGCAAGGGCTGTCCCTACGGATTTCATCAAATAAAAACACAAAACACAAACAGGAGAAAATATGACAAGTAAAGAAAGAGCCGCTCTCAGAGCGCAGGCAAATTCGCTTGAAGCGCTTTTCCAGGTAGGCAAGGGCGGAATGTCGGACGCACTCATCAAGCAGACCGACGACGCACTTACCGCAAGAGAGCTTATTAAATTAAAGGTTTTGAGAGAGACCTGCCCCAACACACCGAGAGAGGTTGCCGAGTGTTTGGCGCTTAAAACAAATGCCGAGGTTGTCGGCGTTATCGGCGCAGTTATGATTTTGTACAGATACAATCCGAAGCTCCACGAAAAGAAGAAAACAGTGAGAAAATAATATGAAAACAGGTGTTTTCGGCGGAACTTTCAATCCGCCCCACAAAGGGCACACCCGTCTTGCGGCGGAGTTTGCAAAAAGCCTCGGGCTTGACAGGGTGCTGATAATCCCCGACAAGACTCCCGTGCACAAATCGGCAAAGGATTTGGAGTCGGACACGGACAGGCTCAATATGTGCCGACTTGCCTTTTCGGACGGGCTGTTTGAGATAAGCAACCTTGAAACCGAACGGGAAACGGACAGTTACACGGTTTATACCCTGCGTGAGCTTAAAAAATTGTATCCCGATGACGAGTTGTATCTTATAATCGGTTCGGATATGTTCCTTATGTTCGCAAAATGGTATGAATACCGTGAAATACTTGATATGTGTACGCTGTGCGTTGCTTCAAGGTGCGAGGAGGAAAGCATTGACGGCTTGAGACGGTATTCGGAGAATGTGCTCAAAATACCGATTGACGGTCTTTGCGGAAACGGTATAATCATTTCCCCCACGGAGCCGTTCGAGATTAGCTCCACCGAGCTTCGCAATTTGCTCAAATCGGGTGGAAACACCGACAGATACCTTGACCCTGCGGTCAGAAAATATATCGAGGACAGAGGACTTTATGGATACCGAAAGAAATGAAGAATTTGTCGAAGAAATCAAAAAGAGATTGAGTGAATACAGGTTTTACCACTCGCTCAATGTTGCCGACGAGGCTCGCCGTCTTGCAAAAAAATACGGTGCGGATGAGGATAAAGCCTTTACGGCAGGACTTATTCACGATATAATGAAAGATACCGATTACGAAACCCAGCGGAAGATAATCGAAAAGTATTCTCACAAGATGACCCCGACGGAGCTTGCAAACCCGAAAATATGGCATGCAATGAGCGGCGAGGCATTTTTACGGCACGAGCTTAATGTGACCGATGAGGAAATACTCTCTGCGGTGCGTTATCATACTACGGCAAGGGCGAATATGTCGCTTCTTGAAAAGGTCTTGTATATAGCGGACTACACCTCGGCAGAGCGCAATTACCCCGATGTTGACATAATCAGGGAAAAGGCGGACAGAAGCCTTGAAGAGGCAATGCTTTACGGCTTACAGTTTACAATCAAGGAATGCGTTGATCTGGGCGCTGTAATTCATCCCGACAGCATTCTCGCATATAATGAAGTCGCAATTTCCGAAAAGGAAAAAGCGGGAAAGGATAAAAACAATGCAGACAAACCAACTGCTTGAAAACGCCGTCAAAATTCTTGACAACAAAAAAGCGGAAAATATTACGGCTCTTGAAATTACCGATTTGAGCTCGGTTGCGGATTATTTCGTAATCGTAAGCGGTACTTCGTCAACTCACATAAAGGCGCTTGCCGAGGAGCTGGAGGAAAAGCTTACGGCTCTCGGAAAGGAACCGAACCATGTCGAGGGCAGAACCACAGGCTGGATTTTGCTTGACTACGGAACGGTTGTAGTTCATATCTTTACGCCTGCCGACAGGGAAAACTTTAACCTTGAAAAGCTTTGGCAGGACGCAAAAGAAGTCGATATTTCAGAGTGGATAACCGAATAAACAAATCACTACCGATACAGAGGTGCAATTATGGATTATAATTTCAGACAGACAGAAGAAAAATGGCAAAAAAAATGGGACGAAGAGGGCGTTTTCCACGCTGTTGACAATTCGGATAAGCCCAAGTTCTACGGACTTGTCGAGTTCCCTTATCCGTCGGGCGCAGGTATGCATGTCGGACATATCAAGGCTTATTCGGGTCTTGAGGTCGTTTCGAGAAAAAGACGCCTCCAGGGCTACAATGTGCTTTTCCCGATAGGCTTTGACGCATACGGACTTCCCACGGAAAACTATGCTATAAAGACGGGCATACATCCGAGAAAAGTTACCGATATGAACATAGAGAAGTTTACAAGTCAGCTTAAAAGGGTAGGCTTCTCATTTGACTGGACAAGGGTTATCGACACCACGCAGGAGGACTACTACAAGTGGACGCAGTGGATATTCCTCAAAATGTTTGAAAACGGACTTGCTTTCCGTGACAAGACATTGGTAAACTACTGCCCGTCATGCAAGGTTGTCCTTTCAAACGAGGACTCGCAGGGCGGCAGGTGCGACATCTGCCACTCGGAGGTTGTTCAGAAGTCAAAGGATGTCTGGTATCTCCGTATCACAAAATATGCCGACAAGCTTCTTGAGGGACTCAACGAGGTTGATTATCTCCCGAACATCAAGCTTCAGCAGATAAACTGGATAGGTAAATCAAAGGGTGCGTTTGTAAACTTCAAGGTGAACGAGGCTGACGAGAGCTTCAGAATTTACACCACCCGTCCCGATACGCTCTTCGGCGTAACCTTTATGGTTATGGCTCCCGAGCATCCCATAATCGACAAGTATGCGGACCTCATCGGCAATATGGACGAGGTCAGGGCGTACAGACAGGAATGTGCGAAAAAGACCGAGTTCGAGAGAACTCAGCTTGTAAAGGATAAAACAGGTGTAAAGCTTCAAGGCTTTACAGCAAAGAACCCCGTCAACGGCAAGGAAATCCCGATTTATATTTCCGACTATGTTATGATGGGTTACGGCACGGGCGCAATTATGGCTGTTCCCGCTCACGACCAGAGAGACTACGACTTTGCAAAGAAGTTCGGCATTGATATAACCGAGGTTATCAAGGGCGGCGACATCTCGGTTGAAGCTTATACGGGCGACGGCGAGATGGTAAACTCGGGCTTCCTCAACGGTATGAGCAATAAAAAGGACTCTATCGCAAAGATGATTGAATACCTTGAAGAAAAGGGCATCGGCGAAGAGGGCGTTCAGTATAAGATGAAGGATTGGGCGTTCAACCGTCAGCGCTATTGGGGCGAGCCTATCCCGATTGTTTACTGCCCCAACTGCGGAATGGTTCCCGTTCCCTATGATGAACTTCCGCTTAAATTGCCCAAGGTTGAAAACTTTGAGCCCGGACAGGACGGCGAAAGCCCGCTTGCGAAAATCGATTCTTTCGTAAACTGCAAGTGCCCGAAGTGCGGTGAAGACGCAAGAAGAGAAACAGACACAATGCCTCAGTGGGCAGGTTCTTCGTGGTATTTCTTAAGATATATCGACCCGCACAACGACAAGGCGCTGGCAGACCCCGAAAAGCTTAAATATTGGGGTCCCGTTGACTGGTACAACGGCGGTATGGAGCATGTTACACGCCACCTTATCTATTCAAGATTCTGGCACCGCTTCCTCTATGACATCGGCGCAGTTCCGTTCAAGGAGCCTTACCTCAAGAGAACGGCGCAGGGACTTATTCTGGGACCCGACGGCGTTAAGATGAGTAAATCAAAGGGCAATGTCATTGACCCGAACGAGGTCGTTGATGTTTACGGCGCAGATGTTTTGAGAACCTATGTTCTGTTTATGGGCGACTATGAGCAGGCTGCTCCGTGGAGCGAGTCAAGCGTTAAGGGCTGCAAGAGATTTATCGACCGTATATGGAAGCTTCAGGATATTTTGACCGACGGCGACGAGTATTCGAAGGAGCTTTCCTCCGCAATGCACAAGACCGTGAAGAAAGTCGGAGAGGACATTGAGGAAATGAAGTACAACACCGCTATTGCGGCTTTGATGACGCTTCTCAACCAAATCTACGATAACGGCAAGATAAACCGTGCAGAGCTTAAAACACTTCTTTTGCTTGTAAATCCCTTTGCTCCGCACATCACGGAGGAAATGTGGTCGACTCTCGGCTACGGCGAGATGATTGCAAAGGACGGCACATGGCCCGAATATGACGAGGCGAAGTGCGTTGACGACACCGTTGAAATCGCAGTTCAGATAAACGGCAAAATCCGTGCCAAAATCGAGGTTGCAACCGACGCTTCAAACGATGAGGCTATCGCTGCGGCAAAGGCTGACGAAAAAATTGCCGAAGAGCTCAACGGCAAGAATATAATCAAGGAAATCTATGTTAAGGGAAGACTTGTAAATATCGTCGCAAAATAAGGTGATTTTATGAGAGCTTTTAAGGAACTTTCAGACAAATTGGTTGATATTTTCAGAAATACAAGAACGGCAGACGTTATGATGTACATAGCGTCTGTCGTTGCGTCTTTTTTCAGTAGGTAAAGGATATGGTTATACGGCTTAACAGGATAATTTCACTTGTGCTGGTCATAGCTCTTACCTGCCCGATATGCTATCAGACCGATTTATTCGCAAGGCGTACCGACTATTCAAACAAGGTAAAGGCTGTTTCGCAGGAAAGCGGCGCATATACCGAAGCCGAGGTGTCTAGCGGACTTACCCGTGAATTTGAGAGTAAGGAAAAGGACATTGACAAGCTGATAAGCGCTGCCGAGGCGGGCGGAGATACCGAATTCGGAGCGCAGGTAAACGCAGTTTTCACAAGGCTTTATTCGCTTATCAAAAAGGTTATACTTTCGGGCGGAAACATTGAATACAATGATGTGGAAAACGAGCTTACGGACATTTTCAACAGCCTGTTTGCACTTGACACAAAGCTCAACAAAATAAGCCCCGAGGCAATGGGCGACCTTACGAACAGAGGTTTTGTGACGGAGGCAATTTCCATCGTGTGGGATATTGTGACCGCCTTTGACAAGAGCAGGGTGGCTTCGCAGACTATGGAAACGGGCGTTACCCGACTTGAGGACATTCCCTATATCGATGACGGCACAAACGAGCATATGCTCGATGTTTATTATCCCGAGGGCACAAACGAAAAGCTTCCCGTTATAATCGACATCCACGGCGGCGGACTTATGATGGGCGACAAGGACTCGAATAAGATTTACTGTTCCGTGCTTGCGAAAAGAGGCTACACGGTGGTATGCGTCAATTACAGGCTTTCGCCCGATGTTCTGTATCCGTCGCAGGTTCAGGACATTATGGCGGCGTTTAAGTGGGTAAACGACAATGCCGACAGCTATAATATTGACCTCGACAAGGTCTATGTTACGGGCGACTCCGCAGGCGGCAACCTTGCTTATTATGTTCCGCTTGTCGAGACAAGCCCCGAGCTTTGCGAGCTTTACGGCGTTTCCCCGTCGGGACTTGAAATTGACGCCTTGGGTCTTGTTTCGGGTATGTACGATATGAAAACGGGCTTCAACGCTCCTCTTATATCCTGCTATTTCGGATTTGATTATAAAAACTCGCCGTATTATCCGTATTTACAGCCCGAAGAGGTTTTGCCGCTGGGCAAGCTTCCGCCGTGCTATATAGTGTCGTGTTCAAGGGATTTTCTCCATTCCTCGGCAGAACACTTCGACAGCGTTTTGACCGAGCAGGGGATTGAGCATGTTTACCGTGACTGGGGCTTGACCGTGAACAAGTCGTCGGGGCACATAACGAGCGTTGCGTATCCTGACCTTGAAGAGAGCCGACAGACCATTGATGAAATGCTTGCCTTTTTCCAAATGCACACAGAATAAACACTTATGACGGCATTCGCACATTGCGGACGCCGTTTTTTGCGGCTTATTTGAAAAAAGTCTGCTTCAGTGATAAAATGTTATTTAATAATATTGTGAGGTAAGGTTTATGATTATTGAATTTAACGGAATTTCGCCTGATGTTTCGCCGTCTGCATTTACGGCGGAGGGGTCAAAAGTAATCGGCAATGTCACACTTTGTGAGGATAGCTCGGTTTGGTTTAATGCGGTTCTCCGCGGCGACGAGGCAAAAATCACTGTGGGTAAGGGCTCAAACATTCAGGACAACTGCACGGTGCACTGCGACGAAAACTACCCCGTTGTTATCGGGGAAAATGTTACTGTGGGTCACAATGCCGTTATACACGGCTGTACAATAGGGGACGGCTCGCTTATCGGTATGAACGCAACTGTATTAAACGGCGCAAAAATCGGCAAAAACTGCCTTGTCGGCGCAGGGGCGCTTGTTACGGAAAACAAGGAGTTTCCCGACAATTCGCTGATTTTGGGCGCGCCCGCTAAAAGGGTCGGCGATATAGATGAAAACGCCGCAGCCAAAATCATCGACAACGCAGAATACTATTCCAAACTTGCAAAAAAATATATATAATATTTATAATTTAATATTAAATATGTAATTAAATATTAATTTGTACAATGTGTATTGATTTATTGTATGCTGTATGATATAATTATCTTGCCGATAGCAGGTTGCCGTTGCCAAAAACAATAGGCATAACTTGAATAGTTAAAGCACAAACTTTTCTGTAATCGGTTTGCATAAGGACAGAATTAATAACTACGGCAGATTATTAATTTGTCCAATAAAAGCTCTAAAGGATGTGATTAAATTGCTTTATTTATAATGACATTGATTTGCTACCAACATATCAGTGTCTAAATGTAGTTAAATCGAAGAATACGATGATCCTTTAAGCCCTTGCCATCGTATTCTGATAACTTTTAATAAATCATATAGGAAGGAATATACATGGCAATTTTAACAACGCCCTTTTTAAGGGCGAACCGTAAGGTAAGCGATTCGTTTCAGGCTTACCTTGTTGACGGTGCGAATTTTACTGAAAACGAGGAATATCCAATTATTCCTGCTGATTTTATTTCAAAAGACATTCCAAAAGATATAATGCCTTTTGATAAAGCAATTAATTATCGTGGGGATTTAAGCGAAACTTTTATTTGCTTTTATGCTCCGGATAACAGTTTTGAACGAGTAAGGAAGAGTCCTAAAAAGTATTTGAAATTTTTCAAAAGGACTGCCGGAATCATCGGCTTTGATTACAGCATACATACGGATATGCAGATAATTAAACAAAAGTCTCAAATTAATGACAATCTGTCGTTGACATATTATTATGGTAGAAACGGAATACCTGTTATACCTAATATAAGATGCGGAATTTACGATTTGTTACCTGAATTTGAAACTGCTATTCCGAAAGGGTCAAATATTGCAATCGGTACTCACGGATTTATAAAAGAAATGCGTGAAAAATATGAATGGTATTGCTTCATAGATAAAATCATTAGGGATATTAAGCCGGCAAATATAATTGTTTACGGTACACTGTCATCACAAATGTTTGATGAACTGAAAGATAAAAGCAATTTTGTTTTCTTTGATTCCTGGATCGATAAAAGACGAAAGGGGGAATTAAAGTATGCCGACTAAGGGCGCAAGCAACAGATACGGAAATTCCAGGGGTAGCAGAAACGGGCATCCCACAGAACATATAGGGTTTGCTTGGGCAAAAGATTTTGATAAATCCACATTAAAATCGCATGCCAAAAAGCACGGGCAACAATACGGAACAGTTTCTTATGTTGCACATGTCGTAGCTTTTGCAAACAGAATTGATAGGAAATACCATGTTTCGTATATCAGAAAGGACGGTTCTACGGTTAAATACAGTAAAAAAACAAATGAGTTTGTTATTGTTGATAGAAACGGATTTGTTAAAACATATTACAAACCTAAGAGCGAAATTAAAGAATACTATAAAGATATGAGGAAACATAATTGTTGAAGAACTATATTTTATGCCCGGTTTGCGGTAAACATAAATTTCCTGCGTTTGAAGATAACGGAACATGCATATGTCCTTTTTGCGGATGGGAACACGATTCGTCAGACGAAGAAAACCCGTTTGAACTTTGCGGACCCAATGATTTGTGCTTAAATGATTATAAGTTGAGGTATGAATATTATACGGAACAAAATCCCGACTATTATTGGAAGCGGGACAAATATCCCGAGTTGCCTCAAATTGAACCGATGTTATGTCCGGTTTGCCAAAAATACCGCTTTGAAGAATTATCATTGGAAGATATCTGGAGCGGAATTACCCCGGAGAACGCAGAGTGCAAAATGTGCGGCTGGCATTATGACTTATCACAACTTGAAAATCCCGATAAGCAGTGCGGAGCAAATGTATTATCGCTTAACGAATACAAAGCACAGTATAAGAAAAAACTTGCCGAAAATCCCGATTATAATTACTTTGACGAAAAGACAGATAATTATAAACCGCAGGCTCACATTTGTCCTGTATGCGGAAAATATGAATTTAGTGATATTTCATCAAATGAAATTTGTCCGTTTTGCGGGTGGGAAGATGATAAACTTATGGAAGATGAGCCGGATAGCTGGGCAGGGTGTGCTAATGATTTATGTCTCAATGATTTTATTGAAAGATATAAATTATTAACGCAGAAGAAAAGCGATTATAAATTTGCAAAAGATAAATTTATGGAATAAAAAAGTGAAAGCCCATAGAGTGCTACCAACGCTCTATGGGCTTCTTTCAAAGAATACGATGATCCTTTAAGCATTATTATTTTACATGATTTTTATGATTTTGTCAATACATGTATACACATTGTTGCAAATAGTAACGAGCAATAAATGTTTGTCGGTAATTTTCTTTTTCATCTCCTGCTTGAAAACAACAGGCGGATATAATATAATATTAA
Organism: uncultured Eubacteriales bacterium; assembly: GCA_902491475.1. Classification (GTDB taxonomy): domain Bacteria; phylum Bacillota; class Clostridia; order Oscillospirales; family Acutalibacteraceae; genus Fimenecus. The sequence continues at coordinate 13,361 of CABUHY010000005.1, read as the reverse complement.
AGTTAGGACAAGGTCGGGCACGGCTCGGCAAATACATATAAAGGCGGTAAATTATGAAAAACAATGTTTTCTATTTTGTTGTCGGTTCGCAGTTCCTCTACGGCGAGGAAGCTTTGGTTGAAATTGACAAACATTCAAAAATAATGGTTGACGGCTTCAATGCCGACAAAAATATTCCCTGTACCGTAAAATGGTTCCCCTGCGTTAAGACAAGCGAGGAAATCTACAACATAATGAACGAGGCTAACAACGACGAAAGCTGTGCGGGCGTTATTACCTGGATGCACACCTTCTCCCCGTCAAAGATGTGGGTTAAAGGCCTTACTGCGTTGAGAAAGCCTTATCTTCATCTCAATACCCAGTTTAACCGTGAAATCCCGTGGAACGATATTGATATGGACTTTATGAACCTCAATCAGTCGGCGCACGGCGACCGTGAGCACGGTTATATTGCCGCAAGACTCCGTATGAACAGAAAGGTTGTTGTCGGCTTCTGGCAGGACGAGGATTTCACACGGCAGATAGGCGTTTGGATGAGGGCAGCTGTCGGTGCGGCAGAGTCGAGAAAGCTCAGGGTGCTCCGCATTTCCGACAATATGCGTAATGTTGCCGTTACCGAGGGCGACAAGGTCGAGGCTTTGATAAAGCTCGGCTGGAGCGTTGACCACTACGGCGTAGGCGATATTATCTCGGAGGTCGATAAGGTAACCGAGGAAGAAATCGACGAGCAGATGATTGCTTACGAAAACGAATATGAATTTGACACCGACAACATTCAGTCGGTTCGTTACCAAGCTAAGGAAGAGGTTGCGCTGAAGAAATTCCTTGACAGGGGCAATTTCAAGGCGTTCCACACGAATTTTGAGGATTTGCAGGGACTTCGCCAGCTCCCGGGACTTGCGGCGCAGGACCTTATGAGGCAGGGCTACGGCTTCGGCGCAGAGGGCGACTGGAAGGTTGCCGCAATGACGAGAATTATGAAGGTTATGGCAGAGGGCATCGGCAAGGGCACTGCCTTTATGGAGGATTACACGCTTCATCTTGAAAAGGGCAATGAAATGATACTCGGCGCTCATATGCTTGAGGTCTGCCCGACCATTGCCTGCGAAAAGCCGAAAATTCAGGTGCACCCCCTCGGCATAGGCGACAGAGAGGACCCTGCGAGACTTGTTTTCAAGGCGAAAAAAGGCTCGGCTATCGTTGTTTCGCTTGTCGATATGGGCGACAGGTTCAGAATGATTGTAAATGACATTGAGTGTCAGACTCAGGAGCACGATATGCCCAAGCTTCCCGTTGCGGGAGTTCTTTGGAAGCCGCTTCCCGACTTCAAGACCTCGGCTACGGCTTGGATATATGCGGGCGGAGCGCATCACTCTGTGCTCTCATACGACCTTACCGCAGAGCATATGCGTGATTTTGCCGAGATTATGGGCATTGAATTTGTATATATCAACAAGGATACAAAAATTCCCGATTTCAGAAAAGAGCTTGAATACAACGATGTTATCTGGAGGAACAAATAATGCTTGAACAGTTAAAGCAGGATGTTTACAGGGCTAATATGCAGCTTAAAGAGTTCGGCTTGGTTGTTCTGACATGGGGCAATGTTTCGGCAATCGACAGGGAAACGGGCTTGGTTGTTATCAAGCCGTCGGGCGTTCCTTACAATACCATGAAAGCTGAAGATATGGTGGTTGTCGATTTGGACGGGAACATTGTCGAGGGCACGCTCAACCCCTCGTCCGACACACCCACGCATCTTGAGCTTTACAGAAATTTTGAGAGTATCGGCGCGGTTGTGCACACACATTCTCCGTGGGCAACCTCCTTTGCACAGGCGGGCAGGGAGATAAAAGCATACGGTACAACGCACGCAGATTTTGCAAACCGTTCCGTTCCCTGTACAAGAGGACTTACAAAGGACGAGGTCGAGGGCGAATATGAGCTCAACACGGGCAAGGTAATTGTCGAGTGCTTTAAGAACGAAAGCATAAATCCCGACGACTGCCCGGCGGTTCTCATTCACAGACACGGACCGTTCTGCTGGGGCAAAAACTGCTTTAAGGCGGTTGAAAATGCGCTCATTCTCGAAGAGGTTGCCAAAATGGCATTGAGGACGGAGCAGATTGCCGCAGTTGAGCAAAAGCAGGTCGGCATTGAGGATTATCTCCTCGCAAAGCATTATAACCGCAAGCACGGCAAGAACGCATATTACGGTCAAAAATAAATTTAATATGAATTTAAGGACGGATTTTTCCGTCCTTATTTTTTGTGAAAATCAAATGGCGACACGGTAGGGCGGGGGCTTGCTCCCGCCGTTGACAGCGCCCTTGCGGGCGAGGTAAGAGTGAATAGTGAAGAGTGAAGAGTGAAGAGGTGTGGGTGCTTCGCATGTCGTCGTTTGCTTCATATCGTTCGCAACAGCCTTTGGCTGCCTCTCACTCGCTACGCAACTCCTCCTTTTCCGCAAAAATCACGCTCGGCTCGCCTGCTCGGTTGTAAACGCCCTCCCGACGGCTCACTGTCGCTACCGATTTTTGCGGATTTGCGGCGGGAGCAAATTCTTCCGAATTCGGGCACCCTTTTGTCTGCTTACGCAGACATTTCCCCTGTCAGGGGAATCACCCCCGCCCTACGCTCTAAATGAATATGAAATTATCCGATAAGTTCCGTTCCCTCGGAAATGTCACAAAATTACCGATAAAATTTTGCCGAATTCAATCGTTTTATCTTTTGAATAAAATCGCCTTTTTTGTAAAAAATCTTATTAAAGGACAGGTGATTTTATGATTGAGCGTTTGGGTAAATACACATTGAAGCTGAACGAAAGGCCGTCGGTAATCGGATATGCGGGCGTAGTCGGCAAAACCGAGGGCGAGGGACCGCTCAAAGAGGAATTTGACCATATTTTTGAGGATGACACCCTCGGCGAGGAGTCGTTTGAGAAATCGGAGAGCAGTCTGCAAAGGGAGGCTGTCCTGCGTGCAATGATAAAATCGGGCAGACCCATAGAAGATGTCGAATACATTTTTGCGGGCGATTTGCTCAATCAGTGCACGGCGTCAACCTTTTCTCTGCGTGAGTTCGGAATACCGCTTTTGGGGCTGTTCGGCGCTTGCTCGACCATGGCGCTGTCGCTTGGCCTTGCAAGCGTGTTCGTAAACTGCGAAGCCTCCAAGCTTGCGGTTGCGGCAACCTCGTCACATTTTTGTTCCGCCGAAAGGCAGTTCCGCTTGCCGCTTGAATACGGAGGTCAGCGCACCCCGACGGCGCAGAGGACCGTAACAGGGGCGGGGGCGAGCGTTGTAGCAAGGCACATTCCGAACAAGCCGTGCGTCGAAGCGGTTACATTCGGCAAAATCGTTGATTTGGGAATTAAGGACTCCACCAATATGGGTGCTGCTATGGCGCCTGCGGCGGCAATGACGATTTCCGACTTTTTCTCCGACACGGGAATGAAGCCCGAGGATGTCGATATGATTGTTACGGGCGACCTCGGCTTTGTCGGAAGCGAGCTTTTGCTTCAGCTTATCGAAAAGGACTACTCGCTTGACATTTCGTCGGTTCACAACGATTGCGGAATGATGATGTATTACAGGGAAAAGCAGGATGTCCATGCAGGCGGTTCGGGCTGCGGCTGCGGCGGTTCAATCCTCAACACTTATTTTATGAACAGGCTTGAAAAAGGCGATTTTTCAAAAATACTTTTTGTCGCAACGGGAGCACTGATGTCTCCGACCTCCTCCTTACAGGGGGAGAGCATACCGTCCATAGCGCACGCAGTGCTTTTGTCAAAGCCCGACAACAACTAAAGGAGATTAGCGTGAAAAATCACGCTAATCATAATTAAAATGCCCTCAAAATTTGCCATTGGCAAAATTTTGAGATGGCAGAAATCACCATCACGCCTGTTCAGGCAACGCAGGTTGAATCGGTGATTTCCAATAAAAAATTTGTTGCCTGAAAGGCTATGGTGATTTTTATGTTTGAACTTTCCGAAGATTTAAGAGTAATATCCGCATTTACCAAAACCATAAATATATTAACGGCGGTTAAAACGGCAATGACGGTTGGGATAATAGTCTACTGCGTTTTTACGGGCTTCAAGGGAGTAAGCCTTGTGAAAAAGAACGCTAAATAACAGATTATATGAGGTTCGGGTGGCTTTGATATTTTACAAAGTCTCCCGACTTTTTTATTTTTTGTTGAATTCCTACTAAAATTGTATTATTATATATATCAACCGAATTTATAACATATTTTACTTTCAGGGTGACTAAAATGAAAATCTCAACAAAGGGCAGATATGCTTTGAGGCTTATGCTTGACCTCGCCATGCATTGCGACGAGGGTTATGTCTCGATAAAGACAATTTCCCAACGGCAGGGTATATCCGAAAAATATCTTGAACAGATAATCAAGATGCTTTCAAAAAGCGGACTTGTCGAAAGCACAAGGGGAGCACAGGGCGGCTACCGTCTTATGAAAAAGCCCGAGGAATACACCGTCGGGGAAATTCTGCGTGTTACCGAGGGAAGTCTTGCGCCCGTTTCGTGCCTTGATGACGCAGAAAACCATTGTGAGCACTGCGACGACTGCGTGACGATTGAAATATGGCAGAATGTATTAGACGCCATAAATGAGGTTGTCGATTCGATAACGCTTGACTACCTTGTAAAGAAGCAGAAAGCAAAGGGAATTTGCTGCAACAAGGGTTGAGAAAATGACAATAGATACACGGGAAATTCTGCGTTATTCGGGGTACAGAGGGGCTTCTCCCGACCCGAAAACGGCAGAAATGATAGAAGAACTGAAAAAAGAGGTTGAGCTTTGCTCCGACCCGAAGAGTATATATAAAGAGGTTGAATTCACGAAAACGGAGGACTCTGTCATCATCGACGGTATGGTCTTTCGCAGTAAAAAGCTCGTTTCGCATTTGAAAAATTCGGACAGGCTTCTGTTGTTTGCGGCGACTCTCGGCACTCCGAGCGATATAATGCTCCGCAAATACATTTCGTCAAATTCCGCAAAGGCGGTGCTTGCACAGGCAACGCTTGCGGCGGCTTGCGAGAGCTACTGCGATGAAATCTGCGACGAAATCGCCGAAAAAGAGGCAAAAAACGGATATTATCTGCGGCCGAGGTTTTCTCCCGGGTACGGCGACCTTGATTTGACCTCGCAAAGGGAGCTTTTCTCTCTGCTTGACATTACAAAGAGGATAGGCGTTTATCTCTCGGACAACTGTCTTATGATGCCGACAAAATCCGTCAGCGCATTTATAGGTCTTACGAAGGATAGGGATTGCAGTATAAATTCGTGTGCGAATTGCGATAACACCGAGTGTGAATTCAGAAAGGTATGAAATAATGAAGTTTAAGGAAAAATTAGGCAAGGAAATGCTCATATGCGACGGCGCAATGGGTACGCTGCTTATTGAAAACGGACTCAAAGCAGGCGAATTACCCGAGTTATGGAATATAGAGCACCCCGATATACTTTACAAAATACACAAGCAGTATGTCGATGCGGGCGCCGATATTATTTCGGCAAACACCTTCGGCGCAAACCGCTTAAAGCTTGACGGTACGGGCCATTCGGTGGAGGAGATTATTACCGAGGGCGTGAATATAGCAAAAAGGGCGACTGAAAACGCAGGAAGAGATGTGTATGTCGCTCTTGATATGAGCACCACGGGTAAGCTGCTTGAGCCCTACGGCGATTTACCGTTTGAAGAGGCGTACGATATTTTCAAACAACAGGCTGTGGCAGGCGAAAAAGCAGGCGCCGACCTTGTGCTGCTCGAAACAATGGGCGACCTTTACGAAATCAAGGCGGCAACGCTTGCAATCAGGGAAAACACGAACCTGCCGCTGATAGTCTCAATGATATTCAACGAAAAGGGTCAGCTCCTTACGGGCGCGGATGTCAAAACGGCGGTGTTTACGCTTGAGGGTCTCGGCGTGGATATGATAGGTCTTAACTGCGGTCTCGGTCCGAAAGAGATGTTTGAGCATGTCGAGGAAACGGTCAAGTATTCGAGCACACCCGTTCTTGTCAATCCCAATGCGGGACTGCCCGAATGTGTAAACGGCGTAACGAGCTATAAGGTCGGAGCGGAAGAGTTTTCCGACGAGATGGAAAAAATCGCAAGACTCGGCGTTTACTGCGTCGGAGGCTGTTGCGGAACAACGCCCGAACACATAAGAATGACCGCCGAAAAATGCAAAAAAATACCGCTTTCTCCTGTAAAGGCGAAGCACTTTACTGCGGTAACTTCATATTCAAAAACAACGCTGATTGGGGAAAAACCGGTAATTATCGGTGAGCGAATAAACCCGACAGGCAAGAAAAAACTAAAAGCCGCACTTGTGGAAAACAATATGGACTATATTGTCTCCGAAGCGGTGGCACAAGCCGATAAAAAAGCGGATGTATTGGATGTCAATGTCGGTCTCCCCGAAATTGACGAGCCGCAGATGCTTGTGCGTGCAATAAAAACCGTGCAGAGCGTGCTCAATGTTCCGCTCCAGATAGACACCTCGGATTTTGAGGCTATGGAAAAGGCACTTCGTATCTATAACGGTAAGCCACTTATAAACTCGACAAACGGCAAAAAGGAGAGTATGGAAAAAGTCTTTCCGCTTGCCAAAAAGTACGGCGGCGTTGTCGTTTGCCTCACTCTTGACGAAAACGGCATACCCGACACCGCAAAGGGCAGGATTGAAATTGCCGAGCGTATGATTAAAACTGCCGAAAGCTACGGACTTACAAAGGACGACCTTGTTATCGACGCCCTTGCAATGACCGTAAGCACGGGTAAGGACAACGCAAAGGTAACGCTTGAAACGCTTGATTATGTGAGGAACACCCTCGGGGTAAACACCTGTCTCGGCGTTTCAAACATTTCGTTCGGTCTGCCGTCAAGGGAGATAATCAACACTGCATTTTTCACAATGGCGATGCACTCGGGACTTTCCGCGGGAATTATAAACCCGTTGAGCGATATGATGATGAATGCATACTATTCCTACTGTGCGCTCAAAGGCTATGACGACAACTGCGAAAACTATATAAATAACATTGCAAAGGTCGAAGCGGTCTCGAGCGGAGAGACGGTCGATTTGAAAACCGCTATTATAAAGGGTATGAAAGCACAGTCGGGCGAGTGTGCCAAAGCAATGCTTGAAAACACAGACCCGCTGAAGGTGATTGACGGATATATCATACCTGCGCTCGATGTTGTCGGACAGGCTTTTGAAACGGGAAAAATGTTCCTGCCGCAGCTTTTGATGAGTGCTGACTGCGCCAAGGCGGCGTTCGATGAGATAAAGCTCAAGCTTACTGCGGACGGTGCAAAGCAAGAGTCAAAGGGCAAGATTGTCATTGCCACCGTCAAGGGCGATATTCACGATATAGGCAAAAATATAGTAAAGGTTCTGCTTGAAAACTACGGCTTCGATGTAATAGACCTCGGTAAGGATGTCGACCCCGAGCTTGTCGTTGAGACGGCAAAGAGGGAAAAGGTAAAGCTTGTAGGTCTTTCGGCGCTTATGACGACGACGGTCGCAAATATGGAGATAACAATCAAGCAGCTGCGTGAGGCTTATCCCGAATGTAAGGTTATGGTCGGCGGAGCGGTGCTGACGCAGGATTATGCGGACAGAATAGGCGCCGATTTCTATTCCAAGGACGCAATGGGCTCCGTAAGGTATGCGGAAAAGTTGTTCACGGAAAATTAACTTTTTTATGTAAAATAATGTTATAAAACCGTATTGACAATATCATACTAATGTTGTATGATATATGCGAATTCCGACAAGAAAAGTATGAATTAAATATTTTTTTCAGAAAAGAGATGTAGTTATGAAAGTTTATGCCGATAATGCGGCTACAACAAAATTGTCAGAAACTGCGCTTAACGCTATGATGCCTTATCTTACGGATACATTCGGCAATGCGTCGAGCCTTTATGACATAGGACAGCAGGCTCATCACGGCGTGCAGGCTGCGCGTGAGACTGTTGCAAAGGTAATCAATGCCGACACAAATGAGATTTATTTCACTTCGGGCGGCAGTGAGGCCGATAACTGGGCAATCAAGGGTGTTGCCGAGGTTATGGCGAAGAAAGGTAAAAAGCACATTATTACAACTGCTTTTGAACACCATGCGGTGCTCCACACCGTTAAAAGGTGCGAGGAGCTTTTCGGCTGCGAAATCACTTATCTTCCCGTTTATGAAAACGGTATAGTAAAGGTTGAGGATGTCGAAAAGGCTATCCGTGAGGACACGGCGCTTGTTACAATAATGTACGCAAACAACGAAATAGGCACAATTCAGCCTATTGCCGAGATAGGAAAGCTCTGCCACGAAAAGGGCGTGCTTTTTCACACCGATGCCGTACAGGCTGTCGGCCATCTTCCGATTGATGTCAAGGCGCAGAACATTGATATGCTTTCAATGTCGAGCCATAAGTTCCACGGACCCAAGGGCATCGGCGCTCTTTATATGAGAAAGGGTATCAGAATACCCAATCTTATCGAGGGCGGCGCTCAGGAAAGAGGCAAGAGAGCGGGCACCGAGGCTGTTTACGCTATGGCAGGTATGGCGGCGGCTCTTAAAGAAGCCAATGACAACCTTGCCGAAAATATGGAGAAAATGACAGCTCTTCGCAACAGGCTCATAGACGGACTTTTGAAGGTCCCGTCAAGCAGGCTCAACGGTGACCGTGAACACAGACTTCCCGGTAATGTCAATGTCAGCTTTGAGGGCGTTGAGGGCGAGTCGCTTCTTCTCTATCTCGATATGAAAGGTGTTTCGGCTTCATCGGGCTCTGCATGCACATCGGGTTCACTTGACCCGAGCCATGTTCTTTTAAGTATAGGACTTCCCCACGAGGTTGCACACGGCTCGTTAAGACTTACGCTTTGCGAGAGCAACACCGTTGAGGATGTTGATTATATAATCAGTTGCGTCCCCGAGATTATCGACAGACTCCGTTCGATGTCTCCGCTTTGGGAAAGATTACAGAAAGAAAGAGGTAACGCATAATGGAATATTCAGAGAAAGTAATGGAACATTTCGCCCGTCCCCACAATGTAGGTAAAATCGAAGACGCCGACGGTATCGGCGAGGTCGGTAATGCTAAGTGCGGCGATATTATGAAAATGTATATCAAAGTAAAAGACGGCATTATTACCGATGTCAAGTTCAATACTTACGGCTGCGCTTCCGCTATCGCAACCTCTTCAATGGCAACGGATATGATTAAGGGCAAGCCTATTTCGGAGGCTCTCAAGCTTACAAATAAGGCTGTTGTTGAGGCTCTTGACGGACTTCCGGCAGTTAAAATCCACTGCTCGGTTCTTGCAGAGGAAGCTATCAAGGCGGCTATCAAGGACTACTACGAAAAGAACGGCATTGAATATGACAAGGCTCTTTTCAAAGAGGACTGTTGCCACTACGAGCATCATCACGCAGAATAAAAAAAGATGATATTCCGCCCCGGATTTCGGCTGATTTTCGGGGCGGTTTTTTGTTGTTTTTTAATAAAGCCTAATATTTATAAAAACTGTACAAAAACTATGAATTGTGTCGGTAATTATTATTGTATTTGAATATTACAAGGCACAAAAATCGTTCTTTCACAACGCCGAAAAGCCTTGAATTATCGGCAAAAACGCCGATTTTTGACTTGCTCGGAAATTCCCTTTGAAAAAGTTATTGACATATGTCGGAAATACTGTATAATAGGCATATAGGGTCGAATAAGACGATTATTTGGAGGGACTTTTATGGCAAGACCTAAGAAGCAGAGAAGGATTTGTTCATACCCTAAAGTAATGGGTTTCAGACCGTTCGGCGACTATGCCGAGGTTGTTGACCTGACCTTTGACGAATACGAGGTAATGAGGCTTATGGATACCCTCGGGTATTCGCAGGAGGAATGTGCCGTTCAGATGGACATTGCACGCTCAACCGTCGCTTCGATTTACGATTCGGCAAGGGCAAAAACGGCAGATGCTATTATTTACGGAAAGTCGCTTGTTATTCACGGCGGAGACATTGAACTTTGCAAGGGGAGCTCAACCTGTTGCGGCAAGTGCGGAAAAACAGCCTGTAAGGACTGCGGACACGGCACGAGCGTTTTATGCAGGGTGAAAGCGGCTAATCGGATAATATAAATTGTAAAAAATTTCTACGGAGGAAAAAGACATGGAAGCATGGAGAGGTTTCAGTAAAGGCGCATGGTGCGACAGAATAGACGTATCCAACTTTATCAAATTGAACTACACCGCTTATGACGGCGACAGTTCTTTCCTTGAAGGACCCACAGAAAGAACACAGAAAGAAATGGACAAGGTGCACGAGCTGCTCATTAAGGAAAATGACAACGGCGGCGTGCTTGATGTTGATACGGAAAGGGTTCTTTCAATCCTTTCACACGAACCGGGTTATGTAGTTGACAAGGACACGGATATCATCGTAGGCTTGCAGACAGACGAGCCGCTTAAAAGAGGCGTTTCGCCGTTCGCAGGTTTAAGAAACACCGTTCAGGCTTGTAACGCATACGGCTATGAGCTTTCGGAAAAAATCAAGGACGAGTTCACATACAGAACAACACACAACACCGGTGTTTTCAGAGCATACACCGACACTATGAAGGCTGCACGCCACGCAGGTATCCTCACAGGTCTTCCCGACGCTTACGCAAGAGGAAGAATTATCGGCGACTACCGCAGAATTGCTCTTTACGGTATGGATTATCTTATCGAGCAGAAGAAAGAGGACAAGCGCAAGCTCGGTATGAAGGAAATCCTTGACGAGGAGACCATCCACACTCTTGAGGACCTTTCAAAGCAGCTCGACTTTATGAATCAGCTTAAGGGACTTGCTCTTTCATACGGCTATGACATTTCAAAGCCCGCAACCACCGCAAAAGAGGCTATTCAGTGGCTTTACTTCGGTTACCTCGGTGCTGTCAAGGAACAGAACGGTGCGGCTAACTCAATAGGCAGAATTGCCGAGTTTATGGATATTTATATTCAGAGAGACATTGAAGAGGGCACACTTGACGAGGTTCACGCACAGGAGCTTATCGACGATTTGATTATCAAGCTTCGTCTTGTCCGTCACTTGCGTACACCCGAGTACAACGACCTTTTCGCAGGCGACCCCGTATGGGTTACAATGGCTCTTGCAGGCGTAACGGGCGAGGGTAAGCATATGGTTTCAAAGACCTCTTACCGTGTTCTTCAGACCCTTTACAACCTCGGTTCTTCGGCAGAACCCAACATCACGGTTCTCTGGTCGGACAGACTTCCTCAGGCGTTTAAGGATTTCTGTGCGCAGGTTTCAATCGATACCGATTCAATCCAGTATGAAAACGACGATGTAATGAGAAGAATGTACGGCGACGACTATGCAATCGCTTGTTGCGTTTCGGCAATGAAGATGGGCAAGCAGATGCAGTTCTTCGGCGCAAGATGCAACCTCGCAAAGGTTCTTCTTATGGCTCTTAACGGCGGTAAGGACGAAATCGAGGGCGCACAGATTGCTCCCGAGGGCGAAGTGTTTGAGGAAAAGGTTCTTTCTTTCGACGAGGTTTACACGGCATACAAGAAGTACCTTTCATGGATGGCAAGACTTTATGTCAACACCATGAACATCATTCACTATATGCACGACAAGTACGCTTATGAGAGACTTATGATGTCGCTTCACGACACCGATGTTGAGCGTCTTATGGCTTTCGGCGTATCGGGCTTCTCGGTTGCTATCGACTCGCTTTCGGCTATCAAGTACGCTAAGGTTACTCCCGTAAAGGACGACAGAGGAATTATCACGGACTTCAAGATTGAGGGCAAATTCCCCAAATACGGCAACGACGATGACAGAGCTGACCTTATCGGTAAGGACCTTATCGAGTACTTCTACAAGGAACTTTGCAAGACTCCCTGTTACAGAGGCGCAAGACACACCCTTTCAATCCTTACAATCACATCAAATGTTATGTACGGCAGAAAGACAGGTTCAACTCCCGACGGCCGTAAAGCAGGCGAGCCGTTTGCTCCGGGCGCTAACCCCATGCACGGCAGAGACTGCGAGGGCGCTTTGGCTTCGCTTAACTCTGTTGCAAAGCTTAACTACGCTTGCTGCCAGGACGGTATCTCAAACACCTTCTCGATAACTCCCGACGCACTCGGAAGCGATAAGGAACAGCAGGTTGAGCACCTTACGACAATGCTTGACGGTTACTTCGAGCAGGACGCTCATCACCTCAATGTAAATGTCCTCAACCGTGAAAAGCTTATTGCCGCAATGAACGACCCGACTCTTTATCCCTCGCTTACAATCAGAGTTTCGGGCTACGCAGTAAACTTCAACAAGCTTACAAGAGACAAGCAGGAAGAGGTTATTGCTCGTACATTCCATCAGTCGATGTAATTACAGACTTTTTGAGAATAATAAAACGGGTGGAGAAATCCACCCGTTAATTTTAGAAAAGGAGATAAGCTATGGCGAATATACATTCCTTTGAAAGCCTTGCCGCAGTTGACGGTGAGGGAATACGCTTCGATGTCTTTTTCAGCGGTTGCCCTCTGCGCTGCGCCTACTGCCACAATCCCGACACTTGGCACCATAAGGGCGAGATAGAGATGTCGGCAGAGGAGCTGTTCAACAAAATAAAACGCTATAAGCCTTATTTCAAAAAGGGCGGCGGCGTCACATTTTCGGGCGGCGAGCCGCTTCTCAACGCAAAATTTATAAACGAAATTGCGCCTATGCTTAAAAGCGAAAATATCGGCTATTGCCTTGATACCTCGGGAAGCGTCGAGCTGACAGACGAGGTCAAAACGGCGATTGACAACGCCGATATGGTTATCCTTGACATTAAGTTTTATAATCCGTCGGACTATAAAAAATATACAAAGGGCGAATTTGAACGCTTTGTCAAAGTGGGAAAATACGCAAGCGAAAAAAATGTGAGGATGTGGCTTCGTACGGTTGTTGTGCCGGGTATCAACGATACCGAAGCGGCAATGGACGAATACGCCGAGTTTTCAAAGCAGTTTAAGTTTGAAAAATACGAATTGCTGGCTTTTCACACGATGGGCTTTTTCAAATATGACGAGTTGAAAATCGAGAACCCGCTAAAGGACACAAAGGCACTCGACAAGTCAAGGCTTCACGAATTGCAGAAGTACCTTAATGAAAAAATCAGTGCAAATTAACGCAAGTCAAACGATGATATGCAACGCTTCGCACGGATTAAAAATTATAACGAACAGTGTAGGGCGGGGGCTTGCTCCCGCCGCTATTTTATATCAAATTTTCGTTATCTCTCCCTCAGTCATTTTTCA